>JBGAVE010000048.1:0-9642 GCA_044228295.1 Nitrosomonas sp. | reverse complement strand
AGAGAAATTACGAAAGTATGGTTGCCATGGCTTGTGGTTATCTGTGGCTACCTATGTGAAATGTCAACAGACCCTAGGAATCCTTACATCTTTAAGCAAATATCGTTATGAAAACAACTCAATTAGAAGATATAGCGTCATCAAACGGTAAAAAGAAATTTAGCAATGCTGCCAAAAAATCGGGACTCCCACCTGGAACATTAGTACATGTTGGCAAGAAGCATAAATCGGAATGCAAAATTTCTGTCACGCAATATTCTAAGGAAACATTAATACAACGTGAGCTTTGCTCAGTGAAAGAGTTAGAGCATTTGAAAAACGATCATTTAATCACTTGGATTAATGTCGATGGATTAAGCGATATCATTACCATAGAAAGGATTGGAGAATTACTTAATATTCATCCGTTGGTGCTCGAAGATATCTTGAGTACACATCAACGCCCCAAGATCGAAGAATATGATAATTTTTTATATGTCGTTATCAAAGACATAGAAATCCAGCCCGACAATGAATTGAGTTTACAGTATGAGCAGATAAGCATTCTTTTGTTGGATCACTGCGTTATCACTTTTAAAGAAAAGACTGATGATACTTTTACTTCAATCCATGGCCATTTGAATAGTCGCAACAGCCGTATCCGGCAATTCGATAGCGATTACTTAGCGTATGTCATTATCGATACGATTGTCGACAAATACTTTGTCATTGAAGATCACATGGACGACGTTTTAGGTCCTTTAGAAAATAATATTTTTTTTGATTCCGATGCCAATTTGCTGCAAACCATACAACGAATGAAGCGTAGTTTGATTTCTATGCGTCGTAATATCGGGCCGGTACGAGAATTACTCGCAGCGTTACAACGCTCCGATTCAGATTTAATTCAAGAAAAAACTATGCGTTATTTTGGAGACGTTTACGATCACGTACTCCGTGTGATGGATTCCGTTGATTCTTTTCGTGACAGAATATCGGATATGCATGACATCTATTTATCGAGTCTTAGTAACAAGATGAATGAAACGATTAAAATTCTGACCATTTTTACTTCAATTTTCATCCCGATGACATTTATTGCTGGCGTATATGGTATGAACTTTGAGCACATGCCTGAATTGAAATGGCGTTGGGGCTATCCGGCTATTTGGATCGTTTTTATTATCGTGGGTATTGGTATGTTTGTTTTTTTCAGGCGGAAAAAATGGATATAGCCCTCAGGCGATTAGGGTTCACGTAATTCAATTAATGAAAAAGTTAGTTTCATATTTATTTTTTCTAATCTACTCTATAAGTTATAACATCGAGATATCGTATGTTTTTACAATTTAGCATCATCAAAAATAACCAATAATCTTTCCACGGAGTGTTGAATTGCCAGTATTACATGACGAACGCAGGATTAGCATCATTAGTGCTTTTTTATTATTAGGATTGACCCTCACCACGGGGCTCGCGGTTTACCACTCCATGCGAGAGCAAATCGAATCGGTGCTTGGACGTGGTCTTGATGTTGCTTTACAAGGTAAGGCATTGCTGCTGGAAACTCAAGTCGAAAAAGCGTTAGCTGACACCCATTCACTTACGGCACGTCCTTTTTGGATTCAAGCATTACAAAGGCTCAATGCGAATCCGAAAGATGTAAATTCTTTGCAAGATCTACATCGAAGTACAGAATCGTTGCTTCAATCAGGTTTTCTGAGCGTCGCGCTTTATGATGCCAATGACAAACCATTAACGCAATCGGGACGTCCTTCTACTAACAAACACCAAGCTCTGACCCTAAATCGAGGCGCTAAGACTTCTTTGATTTGGGATGAACAATTCATCTTTAAAACCAGCGAAGACATATTAGATCAAGAAATGCGCCACATCGGCAGGGTTTCTGTTGAAATTGCCTTACCACAATTGACCAGAAGCTTCAGTGAAATTCGATTAGTGGGTGAAACAGGAGAATTTATTGTGTGCGCGCCATCCGAACAAGGTAAAGGCGACATGCCTTGTTTGATCAGTCAAAATGATGGAGTGAAATTTAAGCAATTGAAACAAGCTACTGAAGCGGAGTCCTTCCCAATTAGTTATGCTCTTGATGGTAAAAGTGGTCTCATCGCTGTCAAAGATTATCGCAATATTCCGGTTGTCGAGGCCTATCATCCTTTACGTGCGATTGGATTGGGAATGGTATTAAAACTGGATGAAGAGGAGTTATTTCAACCAATTAATGAAGAACTAAAGATCATTATTTTTTATCTCGCTGGCTTGATCGGTGCCGAAATACTGCTACTCAATTGGTTCATCGGGAAGCTCGTTACATCTGAACAAAAAGCTCGTGGCGCCAAAGAAATTGCAGAAAAATTTTCTTTAGAACTCAGCCAGAAAGAGATTCAATTACAGGAACGACTCAAGGAAATCACATGTCTTTACGAAATTCGCAGCAATATTGATATCGAGTTACCAATAAACGATATTTGTCAGGAAATCTTCAGACATTTAATTCCTGCTCTGCAGTATCCTGACGATGTTTCCGCAATGATCGAATTGGATGGCAAACGAATTTCATCCGTTAGTCATGGTGCAAAAAATCAAACGCATGAGTTATTTTCTGCGATTATCGTCAATGGGAAATCATGTGGTCAATTAAGGGTTTTTTATCCCAGTGATAAATCCTTCCTGTTAGAAGAGCAAAAGCTGATTGATGCTATTACTGCAGATCTGGCAAGGTGGCTAGAACGTAAGCAAGTTGATGAACTGCTGCATATTCGATTGAAAGAAATTACCTGCTTATATGAAATAAGGCGGGGAATGGGACATGATTTATCGATCGAAAATGTTTGTCAGAATATTTTTGAATACTTAATACCGGCAATTCAATTTCCTGAAATAACTACCATTGTTATCGAGATTTATGGGAAAAGATTTACCTCTAGAGATTATCAACGGAATTTTGCCAATCAATCTCCTACCATACTCAATCACTACAATAAAGTATGTTTTGAATGTTATAAAAAAAGCGATGGGATTGGATCATTCTTGCAATCCAAAATTATCGTAGATAACAGATTTTGTGGCCATCTAAGCGTTTTTTATCCGGAAGATCAACCCTTTTTGGTGTTAGAAGAACAGAATCTGATCGATGCCGTAGCCAGTGATTTATCGAAGTGGCTAGAACGCAAAAAAGTTGATGAATTATTGCATGAACGTTTAAAAGAAATCACTTGCCTATACGAAATTCGCCGCAGTATTAGCGTGGAATCGTTGATCGATAATGTTTGTCAGAGTATTTTTGACCAGTTAATCCTCGCTTTACAATTTCCTCACATTGCGACTGGTATCATCGAGCTTAACAGTTGGCGTTTTACTTCCGGTAAATATGACCAGCACTCTGATCAACACTTTCTTTCAAAAACCAAAATCATGGAAAGACTACCTGGACAACGACGTGCAGACCGAGATCCTGCATGCACTTGCTGGGCATCCATCAGCGTCAATGGTAAGGTTTGCGGTGAATTGCGCGTGTTTTATCCCGATAACAGCCCTTTTTTATTGCAAGAAGAACAGAAATTAGTCAATGCAATCGCAACGGATTTAGAAAGCTGGCTTGAGCGCAAAAGACTTGAACAAGCACTGGTATTTATAGCCGAAGAACAAGCACATACCATTGGTCAGGAATTACACGATAATCTAGGTCAACAAGTCGCCGCTATCGGCTATCAAGCGCTGGCACTCGAGAAAAAAATTGCCGCAGCAAGCAGGGATGAGAAAATGGCTGGCACTGCGGCTTCTATTGCTACACAAGCACAAACGGCGGTCATACAAATTAAGCAACTGGCACAGGGATTGTTGCCTTTTGAGCTTGAGTCGAATGGATTAATTCCCGCACTCAAAACACTGGCCGAAAGAATAACAAGCACCTACAAGATTGCTTGTCATTTTAACTGTCAAGATAATATCGTTATCAACGATAATACCACCTCGCTTAATTTATATCGCATTACCCAGGAGGCTATCAATAATGCAATCCGTCATGGCAAAGCGCAACATTTGGATATTTCCCTGGTGATAGACAATGAAATATTACGTCTATCGATTTGTGATGACGGGATAGGTTTTTCAGGTGGCGCAGATGGCGCTCATAAAACATCTTCCGGAATGGGAATCAAGATTATGCAATACCGCGCTAAACAGCTTGGTGCCAAACTGGACATTCTACTTTCGAATGAAAACGGAACGGAAGTACGGTTAGAAATGCGAATGAGTTAGTGTAATAAAATGAAGACCAAAGCAAAAATCATGTTGGTTGATGACCACGCGATGTTACGTCACGGTATGGCCATGTTAATAAACATGGAACCAGATATGGAGGTTATTGCCGAAGCAGGTGATGGCAATGAAGCGATTGCTTATCTTAAAAAAAATCCTGCTCCGGATCTCATTTGTTTGGATATTACCCTCAAAACCGTTTCAGGTTTGGAGGTCATAAAAAGTATTCATGCCTTGATTCCAACAATTCCTGTGCTTTTTATTTCCATGCATGACGAATCGGTATATGCGGAACGTGCATTACGGGCTGGCGCAAAAGGTTATGTGATGAAACAAGAAGCCGGTGATGTCATGTTGACAGCTATTCGTGATGTATTAAAAGGTAATGTTTATCTTAGCAAACCAATGAATGAAAGAGTGTTGCAACGTATCGTATCAGGAGGTAGTTCAACACCGGAGGATTTAATCAACACACTGACTCCAAGCGAATTTGAAGTTCTGCATTTGATTGGACAAGGACGGAGTAGCCAAGAAATCGCTGATTTGCTTTGTCGAAGCATTAAAACCATCGAAACGCATCGATTCAATATTCGGACAAAATTAAATTTGAAAGATGGTGCTGATTTGATCCGTTACGCAACCCGTTGGATTTCCGAGAAACATTAAAGTAACTTAATTGATTACGACACGGTTTCCAGCCAAGCCTGAAACATTAGAATACCCCATAAATGATATTGCCAATTTCCCTTGCCTCTAGAATGCTCCAGCCATTTTTGACGTATGGGAACTGGATTGAGAAATCCCTCTCTTTTTAATCTTGCTTCGTCTAATAGACTTTCACTCCAATCTCTTAATGGACCTCTTAACCATGAATCAATAGGTACGCCAAATCCCATTTTAGGCCGATCAATAAGTTTTTGAGGTACATGCTTATATAATACCTGGCGTAAAAGCCATTTTGAACTTCCATTTCGAACCTTATAATGCATCGGCAATTGCCATGCAAACTCATAAATTCGATGATCAATGAGTGGAACTCGCGTCTCTAAGCTAACTGCCATCGCCGAACGATCTACTTTTGTTAAAACATCTCCAGGCAAGTAACCAATGGTATCTAGAAGCATCATCCATTCTTTTATAGAAAGTAGTTCAGGCGAAAAACGATTACTCAACACACTACTCGGCTCAGAAGCATTCAAAACGAGACTCTTGGACTCCCAATGCATCATCCTAGCTTGGTAGAAATACGCGGGATCTTTACAACTTAAATAAGAAGCCCCTTTGTGTAATTTATTGCCTAAAGATAATAATTGATATTTATCAGGTAATAGACTTGAAATAGAGTCGTACAGACGATTCCAACTTTCTGAGGAAACTGAATAGATTATATTTCCAATAATTTTTCGTAAAAACAATGGCACTACAGAAATTCTTTCCCAGAATTTCGCGTACTGTAAATACCGGGAGTAGCCACAAAAAAGCTCATCACCGCCATCCCCAGACAATGATACGGTAACGTGTTTTTTAACAAGCTCTGAGAGTAAAAAAGTCGGTATTTGTGAAGAATCTGAAAATGGTTCGTCAAATATCGTGGGAAGTTTTGGTATTACGTTCATTGCATCATCAGGCGATACATATAGCTCGGTATGAGATGTACCTAAATGCTTAGCTACTTCGCGGGCAAAAACGGCTTCATCGTAATCCTCTTCTTTAAAACCGATTGAAAAAGTTTTAATGGCACTACTCGATTGTCGTTGCATGAGAGCAACGACAGTTGATGAATCAATGCCTCCGGAAAGAAAAGCACCAAGAGGGACATCAGACATCATTTGACCAGAAATCGACTGCATTAATTTAGATTCGAGGGCATTAATGGCCTCACTATCGGATGAAAATTCAATAGGGTTCTTTACGCCAGCGAGAGCGATTTCCGTGGCAGACCAGTAGATTTGTGGTTCAGGCCTTTGTCTTAAACGTAGTGTTTCAGGTGAAAATTCGATAAAAGATCCCGGCATTAATTTAAAAACATTCGTATAAATAGAATATGGAGCCGGAATGTAATTGTCTCTGAACAGCAAACTCAAAACATCACGATTAATTTCACCCTTAAAACCAGGAAGTTGTCGTAACGCCTTAAGCTCGGATCCAAACAACAACCTATCGTCGAAATAACCGTAGTACATCGGTTTCTCGCCCATGCGATCGCGCATTAGAAATAACTTTCTTTCCTTTTTATCCCAAAGAGCAATCGCAAACATACCAACAGTTTTTTTCAAGGTAACTTCTATATCCCAGCATTCGAATGCCGCCAATAAAGATTCTGTATCTGAGTGTCCACGCCACCTTGGTGCGTTACCGGATTTTTCGAGTTCATTGCGTAAATCTAGATGATTATAGATTTCTCCATTAAATATAATCACAAAACGCCCAGTTACTGAAAACATCGGCTGATGTCCTGCCGGAGAAAGATCTATGATTGACAAACGTCTATGCACAAAACCGATAGCCGTTTCTTTATCAAACCAAATACCCATATCGTCAGGTCCGCGAGGTGCGATGATGTTGCCTGCTTGCTCTAAAATTTTGCCAAAATCATTAGGCGATAAACTACCACCTAGTGTTCCCGCTATTCCGCACATCCCAATTTCTCCGTTATCTGTTAATCATTAACGCGTAATATGAAGAGACATTCAACAGTTGTTTCACACTTCAATTAATTTTCTCGAATAATCCGCTTCAATGCGTTGATATTAATACAATATAAAAACACCTTTTGATGAAAAATCAGACTTGCTGTAAAAGATACAACTGATCTGCGAAAGACCTTAATCTGCACTTTTGTAATGTAACTCTATCACTATCTGTTGATCATTAACGCGTAATATGAAGAGACATTCAACAGTTGTTTCACACTTCAATTGATTTTCTCGAATAATCCGCTTCAATGCGTTGATATTAATACAATATAAAAATACTTTTTGATGAAAAAACAGACTTGTTGTAAAAGATACAACTGACCTGCGAAAGACCTTAATCTGCACTTTTGTAGTGTAAATCTACCACCTATAAACGCTAAATCACCATGAATGGCAAGTAGTTTGAGGAAATGAAAGCGTACGTGGATAACAAAGCCCGAGTATCCGCCATCATCCGAATTCCACACTACAAGCCTGAGACATTTGGCAAAGATTTAAGTGAAATCTTGCAATCAAAATTTACCTTCGATGAAGCGCTTAAAGATAACACTTTGCCAGTGATGGTACGCCAAAGATTAACGATTATCCGCAGGCAGCTCTTCACCAACATTGAAAATATGGCTGCGGTTTTAGCATGAACAGCAACAAATTAGATGCGCTCATTGAAAGAATAGCCTCGGAACACGGCATTGTTCTGTCACAGGATGATCCAGTATTGATGATGCACACGTTAAACGAAATATTGCTCGAACAAAATGACAAAGCTCATGCTGAGCTGTTAAGCAATTACCAGGCGATATTGGAAGAAAACTTTAATCGATGGTGAGAATTTTCGACCAAGAAATCCAATGCCATAATCAGTGCATCAGCGAATAACGCGCAATTAACACGAGACTAATTCCTGGAAAGCTGTATTCAGTTAATTGATGAAAAGTTAAAAAGCGAGGTAGATCAGGAAATTTATGAACGGACCAGAATTTCCAGGCAGGTGGCTATTATCAATTTGTTGGCGTCAACCTTAATTTTGTTATAGCAAGGTTTTCGAAAAAATAAATTGGATAGTCCATGAGAACAGTAAATCTAAGTGAAGTTGCCCAATTCTTGAAGTTGCACCCTGAAGAAGTTCGCCGTCGCGCTAAAGCGGGAATTATTCCGGGTGCAAAATTAGGTAAGCGGTGGGCATTTATTGAAGGTGATCTTGCTGATCACATTCGCTCGTTATATGCTTGCACTCGGCAAGCGTTGCAAGTGGGACATGAGGAGAAACAATTATGTCACTCTGTAAACGTGGTAAGACGTGGTGGATTAGTTTAACCACACCAAGTGGCGAACGAGTTAGATGCTCTGCTGCAACTGAAGATAAAATCCAGGCGCAAGAATTCCATAATAAGCTGAGAGTGGAATCCTGGCGGGTTGCAAAACTGGGAGATAAGCCAAAGCGGACTTGGGATGAAGCGGCTTATAAATGGCTATCAATGGCAGAGCTTCATTCTACTCTCAGTTTGTAGAGTTGCAGGGGACCACTTCAGGAAGCAATGATAGATCAATATTTGGAGCATCATTTTGAGCACAAGCCGAATGATGATTTTAAAATGGAACCCGATTAGGACGCGCCTTTTAGGCGACGCGTATCCGGACTTTCGGTCCGTAATCCAAACCCTCCGGCTTTAGCCGATGGTTGTTTAGTTTGAAAAGGAGTGATTCATGAAGAAATTTCTAATTTTGTTATTTTTTTTATTAATAACTAACAATGCATATGCATTATCAATTGTTTACGATGGATTGGAATGTACTGATAACTCAATGAGTACAGGTACTTCGGCGCAAAGCATATTTACGGTTGAAAAAGATTTTGGAAATGGCACCTATAAATTGTTATTAGAAGGTGGATACTTGGAGTTTAGAGATGAAATTTGTTTAGAATCGATAGATACTTCAGTAGACCCTTCAAATAGATTTGGTCTTTCAAAAATAAATGCAGTCGCTTATTTTAATGGCAGCACTCTGGTTATCTCATATGGGATTATCAAGCAAAATAAAGACATTGTTAGCGGTACTCCTATATTACTTACTGATACTAACTTCCCTAGTACTTACACTCTTGTTTTTGATTACCTATCTTCCACGCAAGCGTTTAAGCTTAAAAGCGCTACTAAATTAGATAATCTTTTTTCCGCGTTAAATAATGGAGGTGAAACCAAACAGTCATTCTCTCTTATTAACGTATTTCCGATATTACCAATAGAGGATATTAAGTTTTTAATCAAAGAATAGAACAATGCTTGATCTGAGTCATGACATTTGTGCCAAATTTCTCTTTTTCGAACAAACCCTTTTACTTTAAACCGCTGAAAGCTCAAAAGCCTCGCCACCGGCCGGCGCGGGACACATGGGCGGTGCAGCCGTCTATGCTGTGCCGAACCCAATTATCACAGACGCCTAGCATCTGCCCCGTCCCTCTGCAAAACAGGGTGAGACCTTTGTAAAATCACAGGTAGTTTTTGTTTCAATGCAATTCTGGGTTTATTTGTAAGTTTTCAAGGTATTTTTCTGGTCAGTCGCGCTCTAAATCGCGATAATACAGAATGGTCCGGCACATCATCTTCCAACGACAAGCCCAGAAACCGCATTACGTGCAGATTCGAGTTCGCCATATCTTCCACCGATTCATCGCTTAGACCACCGT
>JBGAVE010000047.1:0-10549 GCA_044228295.1 Nitrosomonas sp. | reverse complement strand
AATTTATTACCAACAATAGAAATTGAGACCGCGGATTCGCCAGAGTATTCGATTATATGGCTACACGGTTTAGGTGCCGATGGTAATGATTTCGTGCCAATAATAAATCAGTTAAATTTACCGCCCAGCAAGTCGATGCGGTTCATATTTCCTCATGCGCCAGAGAAGCCAATTAGTATCAATAATGATTATATAATGCGTGCGTGGTATGACATTGTAGACTCGTCTTTTGATGGATTAGCGGATGAATCTGGAATCCGTAATTCTCAAAAAGCGATTGAAGCGTTGATCGCGAAAGAAATTCAGCGTGGAATAAATCCTAAGAACATAATACTAGCAGGGTTTTCTCAAGGTGGTGTGATGGCTTTGCAGGTGGGGCTACGTTACCCAAAGATGCTTGCTGGAATCTTAGCATTGTCATGCTATTTGCCAATTCCGAAGGCTGTGGCAGTTGAAATAAATCGCAATAATTTAGCAGTGCCAATTTTTATGGCACATGGAATTGAAGATCCAGTAATCCCCATATCGTATGCTAAAAGATCACGAGAAATAATAAAAGAGCTTGGTTTTATGCCTGAATGGCATGAATATCCGATGATGCATAGCGTAAGCCAGCGAGAAATCTACGATATCAGTCAATGGATACAAAAAAAATTGGTGTTGTAGGTTATATGGTAATTCACTCCTCCATTAAAAGTGCAATACAAAAGAGTTTTACTGATGAAGAAGCGGGGATTTTGTGAAACCCAGATCATGCACAGATATTGAACCAAGTTGAGGTAGTTGTCCCTGTGGCTGATTGATGTCGAGAATACGGGATGACGAGCAGCTCGAATTTTTTAAATGTGTAGCAAGTATGGCGAAATGGATGCAGCCAGGCTATCTGAAATGAAGGCAATACCTGAGGAAAAAAAGTGGCTGAAACGAATGTGTGGAAAGCTAGATCAGAATGAGTTGCCAAAGGAAGCGCTTGGGAAAAAGTGGTAAATCGTTTACAGTGCAATGTGATAAGGTTAATAAATAATTAGTTTGATAGTCTGTGCAGCATTTTTCGCCTCTCAAACCTGCTATCGTTATCGGGGTCCGTACTCAACGATGAAATCATCGACTGGTTGCTACGGCTGAAAAACTGTCACAAACGCTGGGGGGCTTGGTCTATACTTCCTTTATTTGCGTAATTTGAATGGAATTATAACTAAATTGACGTATCAAACTTGATTACATCTAATCAGCAAAATCACAGCAAACACCTATTTGGAATGCTATAACAGGAGCGTTCGGCATGAATTGATTGGAGATGAATGTATTTGCGATCACCGACGAGGTACTACTTACTGCGACACAGTGGTTGTGGATTTACAATAATGAACGCCCGAATATGGCGCTCCGAGGTATTACGAAAGTGATGAAACTGGCAGAATTTTAAACTAAAAAATTCTACTGTAGGCTATCATTAAAAGCGGGGGGATTTGCCATAGTAGAAGCGAGTGAAGTCGGCGTAAGGTCTAGCCAATCTGTACCTTGTTTCGCAGACTGCTGCTGATTATATGAAAGGAAGTAATTCTCCCCAAATAGTAGGCAATATAGCAGAATCAAGCGGAATTCAGTGAGAAAATAAATTGTTAGTAACTGTGTTTACGGCAATTAAGTATATTACCAGAAAATCTGTGAATCACTGATTGGTTAGCGATTTTCTAGTAAACTGTAGTAGTTTTGAGTTAATTGGATATAATGAAACTGAAATACGCATAAGTTTCTTATTGCGGCCACAAATGGGGGAGAAGAAGCTTTGTGGAAAAAGATAAAGAAATAAAAATTTTAGTTGCAGAAAGCGTTGATCTTGTTCGCATAGGATTGAGATCATTGTTTCAAAAACACCCTTCAATTCTTTTGGTAGCAGAAACAAATAGTATAGAGAATTTGTCCACATTAATAATGCACTATAAGCCTGATATTGCGTTAATTGATTTGGGGCTAAATAATGGAGAAAGTTATCGACAAATTAAGTTTTGTTGAGTAAAAATCCGGAGAGTAAATTCCTATTCTTATCACAGCGTGCCGATAATAGTGTTTTGCAAAAATTGCACAATATCGGAGTCTCGGGAGTAGCCTTTAAAAATTACTCCTGCAAATTATTGTTAAAAGCGATTTATGCAATACACTCTGGTCAGATTTGGTTTGATTGTCATTTAAATCAAAATGATTCTAATCAATCCAACCGATTTTTTTCGGAATCCCAAATGATGCATACTTTTGCTTCAAAACCAATTTTAAGCGATCGCGAACGACACATAGCAAATTTGGCATCTAAAGGGCTATCTGCGAAAGAAATCGGTGCGCAACTGCTTCTTACCGAGAAAACGATTCGTAATCAACTATCCCTCATTTATAAAAAAATCGGAATACAAAAGAAAATTGAATTGTGCTTAAAAGCTCGATACTTCAATAACTTTAGGTAATTCTACAGAAGCGTTTGGGATATTTGCCCCTTGGTTTTGGCCTTCTTTTTATCATTGTAAGGACAAATGACATCTGTTTAACATTCAACAGATTGGATAGAATTAACCCTGATAGATTAAATAGTTATGTAATAAATGGGGTTTATCGATCAATTTTAGAAGTTTTTCTGATCATCAGTTTTCATTTAGAAAGGAATATTCATTAGCTGTCGAGGGAGAATATTCGCTGATTATCTTTAGAGGGTGCTTAAGTTAATAATTCGTATTCAGTAGCAACAATTGAGCAAATTAACTAAAGCCTATGATACTAGAAAATGGGTGAGCAGCCTATCAATAAGATTCGTCTTTTAGTAGGGGAAAGTTTTGAACTGGTTCGCATGGGATTACGCGAATTGTTCGAGAACCATCCTCAGATTTTGCTGGTTGATGAAACAGATTGCATTGAAGATTTGTTGGCATTATCTTCTAAACATAAACCTGATGTAGTATTAATTGATTTGCAATTAAACAACGGCAATTGCGCTGAACATATCGTTAAACTATTACTAGATCACCCAGACAGCAAAGTATTGGTCATATCAGATAAAGAAATCGATGAGCAGATATGTCTGCAAACTTTTCGTTCAGGTGCGGTCGGGATCATTAGCAAACAACATTCGTCAGAGTTGTTACTTAAAGCAATAATTGCTATTTACTCTGGACAAGTATGGTTTGATCGTCATATCACCAAATTATTATGGCAGGCTCAATTTGGAGTAAATACTCGTCCCGAATTACAGCCAGAAATCCATACCCAGTCAAATCATCATTTGAAATTAAGTGAAAGTGAAAGACGAATAGCTTATCTTGCCTGTAAAGGGCTACCAGCTAAAAGAATTAGTACCCATTTATCGCTTGCTGAAAAAACAGTTCGCAATCAACTTTCAAAAATTTATAAAAAAACCGGGGTAAATAAGCAAATAGAATTATGTTTAAAAGCCCCTCTATATAATTATTTTGAAGATTCGGCTTCATCCGGGACATTTTCTCAAAATCATGATGAAATAGAGTGATTGTGAGGGACGAATGACATCTATTTGCTTGTATTGTTTTTTGGTAATCTGTTTTTGCGCTTAATGAATACCTTAATCTGACTCTGTCATTTTAAGCAAAGCGCATGATATGCATGAAACGTGTGTTAACAATAACAATAACAATAACAAATAAACACTAGCATCTCATTTCGTATTTTTTTCATATTTTTGGAGGGGTGTGAAAGATGTCATCTAAGTCTAATATGGCTTGGCGGTTGGCTATTGCTCAAAATTTGGGTAATGAAAACACTGCTAAAAGCCAATTTCAAGCTGTATTTCGTAAACAAATCACTATTGCATCATTTTGCTCACTAGTTATTCCCACGCTGTTTTTGTATACACCTGACGCTTATTCTGCGGAACATGTCATTCAATTAAAATCCGAAGAAACAGGTGATGACGGGTTTGGTAATAAGTTACTGGCTTACAAAATGGTGGAACACAAGGTTGATGGTGCGGATATTACCGATCGTTATAGTTCGGAAGCAACCATACCTGGGCCTACTCTGTTCTTAACGGAAGGGGATGTTGTCAAAATATCTATTCTGAATGCGATTCCAGGCAATGAAACGACTGTGCCAGGAATCAGTAAGCAGGTCAGTATTCATGTTCACGGTGTTCATTACGATATTTTGAGTGATGGGACATTGAAAGTCATCAATAGAAACTTTGATGAAGGTGCAGGCGCAGGTTTGGAAGAAACTTATGCAGTCTATAACTATAAGTGGAATGTTGCACATGGAACTGCCGGCACATGGGCTTACCATGATCACAATTATGAAAGTCATAATGGTTCAGAAAATAAAGGGTTATTCGGTGCAATTATTGTAAGTCCGAAAAATGCTCCTAAATATGACAAAGAATATGTGTTGTACTTAGGCGATGATGCTTTTTGGGGCATGGAAATTGATGGAAATACTCATAAACAGTCAAAACATGGCGCAAATCCATCACTTGCTGCAGCGAAAAACAACGACGTCCGTTTTCATTTGATTGCTATGGGTACCGACATACATCAATTTGCATTACCCGGATATCGTTGGTTTGATCCCGGAACTCATCAACAAATAAACACTGCTGCTATTGGTCCACTGGAAAAGCACGTATTTAGTGTTAAAGCCAAACAAAGCTCGTTCTATATTGATCAAGACTTATCAAATAGATTGTTAGGTATGAAAGGCAATTTCCAAGTTAACTAATATAATAATATGTGTTGAGGGAAAATATAATGAAAACAAGTATTTTGAAAATCGGTATTTCTATTTCGAGACCAGTCGTAGCGATTCTGTTAGCGATGTCATGGTTCTCGGTATCTTCGTCTTTTGCGGCGTCATTGGATTTTAATTTGACTGCAAAAATACTTCCCAATGGTCAAGTAGGTTACGCTCTAAGTGGGTCAAATGGGAACGAAGCGGTTATTCCAGGTCCGGCTTTATTTGCCAAACGAGGTGATGTCATCAATGTATCCCTCGCGAATGAGACGAAGAACAATGTTGGATTTTATGTGCCTGGATTAAAAAATAATAATAAAACGGTGGCAAAACCGGGTCAAACACAAAAATACACTATCCAGGCTGATAAATCAGGCACCTACGTTTACCATGGTGGTAAAAAGAAAATGCTCGGTTTATTTGGTGCAATTATTGTTGATGACAAGAATGGTCCAGTCGATAGTTTTGTAGAAGGTAAAGGAGAAATTACGCCTGTTCATTCAAAAGATATCGATAAACAATTTGTGTTGTACATGGTGGGATCGACCTTCTGGGGAACAGAAATATCTGGTGATGGAACGCAACAAAAGCCACTTTGGGCGAATCCGCTTCCAGCCGCCGTTGAGGATGATATTGTTCGTTTCCACATTTTATCGGTAGGTCCAGGACATACCTTTCATTTACATGCGCATCGTTGGCTGAAAAAAGGAACCGAGGAAGTCATCGATACCAAGTTAATGAAAAATATTTCTGACACGCATTCTTTTACAGTTAAAGCGGGTACAGGTGTAGGTCCAGGAAGTTGGCAATACCACTGTCACTTGTTTGCACACATGGAAGCCGGTATGCACGGTAATTTTCGTGTGGATCCAAAAGGTGGTGACGGGGCGAGTGTTGTTGGTGCGTCTCCATATGGCAACATTTTATTGGGGCCAAGACCTGCGGAACCCGGTTTGGTCACCTTTGAAGTCAGCGATGAAGGTGGAAGCTGGTTTAGAAGTGCTCGAGGAGATGCTATTGTTGGCTTAGGACTTGATATTAAATCAAGATCACTAGAAGTAATGGGACCTGGCAGCAGTGTTAACTTTGTTATGTCGGATACAAACGGAGTCCATACGATCAGTTCTTTGTTGTGGCCAACGGGAGCGCCGCATATGCCGCTTAACCAGTCAGACGCGTATCGTGGTGGCGCCATCATAAAATTGGATACACCGGGATTGTATGTTTTTACTTGTAAAGTGCATCCATTCATGTTTGCAGCCGTGATCGTAGATGATCCAGATACAGAAGGATTGGATTTGGGTAACCCGGCGCAGGGAAAAAATTACGCAATTGATTTGGTTACGGGAATCAAAGGATTGCCAACCAATTCGGATTTAGCTGTACGCTTGTTGAAAACATTTTTCATCGCAACCGCTACTGACAATTGGCAAGATTTTAAAGCAGGTACATGGAATTTGACGTTTCCTAATGACAAAGCTTCAGTCAGAATTTCTGGAGAACCTTTCAAAAAAACTGAACCAACCGATAAAGGTTTTGTATTGGCATTGAGTGCTTTAAACCAGAAAGAAATACCTTTGGCTGCTTCAAAAGCGCCTGAAGTTCCAGGTGTTGGTGAAGTGTGGGTCAATACGCAGTTTGAAAAAACTGCTGGTAAATACAAACCAGGTACGACCACCGTTGTAGATACAGCGAATTGGACGGTTAAACGTAAAGTCGCATTGCCAGAAATTAACAACAATAACCCCCACAATATGTGGTCAAATCGTGACCAAACATTGATATATCAAACGCAATGGTTTGATAACAAATTTTCCATCATTAACAGAGAAGATGGCAAGTTAGTGAAAAATATCCGTGTTGGTTTTTCGCCTTCGCATGTTGTTACGTTACCCACAAGTGATGACATTACCATCGCAATTAACGGTGAAAATGGTCTTTACATGATTCCGGCTGGAACCACGATTCCACAGAAAATGTTGCCAACGCAAGCACAAGGACATCTTTCCGCTAATCCTCATGGACATTGGATTAGTGCAGATGGTTCTAAGATTGTAACGCCGAACATTAATACGCATGACGTGGGTGTCTATGGCACGAATGGCGATATTCATGCCAGAACACCGACAGGTAACAACGCCCCGGGCGCACATCCTATCGCTATTGGCATGATGCCGGATTCCAGCAAAATTTTTGCGACTAATTTATTGCATCATTCTTTGAGTATTATGGATGGTGAAGGTAAATTACAAAAAACGGTTAATCTGATTGCCGATTACGATCCTATCACGGGAAGTTTTACTGATAATGATGGTAATGGAGAGATTGCTGTTGGTGTATTGCCAATTCAAGCGCCTGTATCTCCTGATGGCAAAGCTTTGGTCATTGCTGCAATGGATGGTCAAATCGTTATCGTGAATACTGAAACGGGTGCGATTGTTAAAATGTTACCGTGCGATCCAGGTTGTCATGGCGCGAACTTTGGCGCGAAGAAAGATGGCGGGTACTATGCCTATGTCACCAGTAAGTTTTCTAACCGATTGACAGTTGTGGATGTTGATCCAAATGGTGATGGAAAAATTGATGACGCAAAGATTGCTGGCCATGTTTCATTGTGGGATACGGAAGCGACCGCGAAAGATGATACCGTCACTTCGTTACCAGGGTTTGGTGGGCAAGGCGTTTTAGCAGTACCCAATGTGTATAACGGTTGGGTGCAAAATTTGCCTTCACAGTGGAAAGATTTATTAACCGCTGCGCAACAAAACCCAATAGGGGGCAATTAAGTATTATCTAAAGAATAATAAGAAGTAGTTTGTAATTGTCTTTGGTGTGCTGTTCATAGCTACCTGAATTTTCAGGTAGCTTTTTTTTTATATTTATTTCGTAAACACCAATAACTTGCAAGATTCAATCGATCGCATTGGTATTTAGCGTACTGCATAGCGTTAAATCGGGTACACGACCAACGGGTAATTGAGCGGTAATGGATCGTAATGCCGTTCGTAAACCTTCTTCTAATACGGGATGATAAAAAGGCATATGCAATAGCTGGTGAACCGTGAGTTTGCGGTCTATTGCTAAAGCAAGTAAATGCGCCATATGTTCACCGCCCGGTGCGCACATCTCTGCTCCTAATAAAGTGCCATTTTTTGCATTTGCATAGACATGCAGTAATCCTTTGTTTTTTAGGCTTGCCCTTGCACGACCTTGATTTGCAAAATTGACTTTTCCAATAACGAATTTATTTTTTTGCTTGCTGAGTTCCTGATAGCGTTGCCCGGCTATCGCAATATTCGGGTTGCAAAAAATAATGCCTAGCGGTGTTCGACGTTTAAAGCAAAAATTTTCGCTGCGAGTAGCGTTATATCCGGCAATGAAACCTTCGTCAGCAGCCTCATGAAGTATGGCTTTTTCTCCATTGGCATCACCTGCTAGAAAAATAGGTAAATCTTCAATTTGTAGTGTATTAGCATTAAACGATGGCATGCCTTTGTCATTTAAGGTTATTCCTAGCGTTTCTAAGCCCAATTGATCCATATTGGGTTGGCGGCCCAATGCGACCAGGATACTATCGACCTCAATAGCTGATTTTCCGGCAGTGATTTGAATTTTTTTGTGATCGGTGATGACATCTGCTCTACTGCCTAAATAAATTGGAAATTCTTTTTGTAATAATTGGATCGCAGTTTCATTGATTTCGGGATCGCTAATGCCTGCAATGGTATTTCTGCTACCGAATGCGCTAACTTTTATACCTAAACGAGAAAGTGCTTGAGCCATTTCAACGCCAATTGGCCCCATGCCGATGACGCCTATACGCGCAGGCAATTTTTTCTGCTCAAATAGAGTATCTGTCGTCAGTAATCGTTTACCTAATTTGCGCCAAGGTTCAGGAATGATGGGATGGGTGCCAGTTGCGAGAATGATTTTGTGGGCACGCAGTTTTTCGCCATTGATTTCGATGGTATCGGGTGCGATTAATCGTGCTCGTCCCGAAATGGCTTTCTTACCTAACTCGGTAGTGGTTTTTATGGTGCTGCTAACAAAATCGTCCCTGAGTTTTCTCACACGTCGCAGTACTTTGGGAATATCTATCGTTAATGAGTCAGCGCCGTTAATGCCAAATTCAGTGAAGGTATTGCGGTGGTGAAATGCATTGGCGGCTTCGATCAATAGCTTGGAAGGCATGCAACCGACTCGAGCGCAAGTTGTTCCCCACGGGCCATCATTAATGATTGCAAACTGATCCGTTTGTTTTTTGACTTCACGTAATGACGACAATCCAGCCGTACCGGCGCCGACAATAATCACATCCAATATTTTGCCCATTGAGTTCTCCAACGATGATTGATCAAGGAACGGTCAATACAACCTTTCCTATTGGATGCGTTTGGTCTAAGAATTGTTGTGCGGCAGCGGCTTCTGATAATTTAAAAATACGTGCTATTTCGATAGTGAGCTTGTTTTCATCAAATAACTGTGCGCATTGGCGTAATATTCCGGCTTGGTGTGATTTAGCCTCCGTTGATTCTAATAAAACCGGCGACAACATCATTTCCATACTAAATCGCAGATTTCGCAAGCGTGCTTCACTCCAGTTTGTCTCATTGGTGGGTTGCAGAATCGTGACTACATCGCCATACGGTTTGACGCAATTAAGGCAATCTTGTAACACTTGCGAGCCAACGGTATCAAATGCGATATCTACGCCTGTGCCTTTTGTATAAGCGAATACTTCTGTCACTACGTTTTGATGGCGATAATTGATGACGTAATCGGCCCCCAATTTTTTTACAAACGCGGCTTTTGCATCATTACTCACAGTAGTAATTACAGTAGCGCCGTGTAGCTTTGCCAATTGAATCGCTACATGACCCACTCCACCAGCACCCGCTTGGATCAAAACGGTTTGTCCTTCATGCATATCGGCGCGATCGAACAATGCTTCCCAAGCCGTAATCAGTACGAGAGGCGCCGCGGCAGCTTGTTCAAACGATAACGATTGTGGTTTATGTGACAGTAAATCGCTATCGACTAGTATATGTTCCGCGTAACTCCCTTGACGGCCATTAAATCCCGGTTGAGAAAAATAGACTTCATCGCCAGGCTTAAAATTTTTGACCTTCGTACCTATCGCTTCGATAATTCCCGCTCCATCACAACCCGGTATGACTGGAAAAGTTACTGGAAAACGATTCGGGGTGGTACGTATTTTAATATCAATCGGATTGACGCCGATGGCTTTGAGATGCACCAGAACTTGATTATCGTTGCACTGTTTTGGTGCATCTACCTTGCCATAGCGCAAAACTTCGCTGTCGCCACCACTGTGAAAATATATTGCTTGCATACGGTAAGCTTCTTAAGTTTTTTGAATAAAAGTTGATTAGTAAAAAGATACGCGGACATTATTCGACATCTGCGCTTGAATGGCAAACTAACCAAAAATGTGCTAATAAAACTTTAGGAGCCATACATTATTGTTGGAGCTGTATTAGATCAGATTAAATTTGAGTTCAAGATTTCAGAATTATTAATGGTTGATTAGGTGTTCCATAATTGAATCTGAATTCGCATTCTTTGAGAAACAATGGAAATGATTCTTTAGGAATGCCATTGTATTTTCTTAAGACGCGTTTGGTCTGATTCCAAAAATTTTCAATGCCGTTGATGTGATTCTTGTCTTGTGCAAATAGTGTGGAATGGTTGATCTACTCATAGTAAAAGAGACCTTTGCAAAATCACAGGTAGTTCTTTTTTCAATGCAATTCTGGGTTTATTTGTAAATTTTCAAGATATTTTT
>JBGAVE010000046.1:0-12678 GCA_044228295.1 Nitrosomonas sp. | reverse complement strand
ATAATCATCCTTTAAAGTATTTGCCCAGACATATGGCGACCTTGAATCTCTTTTACCACGTACAAAGTTACAACTCGCTACTCATTGCACTGTCTATAGCCAACTTCTATTTTTTCCATATAACCCTTTTCCTAAAGTAAACTTTGAACATAACTACCAATAATTATCGCTGCGCGTCCATCCTGGAATCCAATATCAATTACAACTCTATATGTTACGAATATAAACAGAAACTTATATTCAAATATTCCGACCACGATATCGTTGCATTGATCACATTTGCCAGTTAATTTGTCCATCAAAAAAAATCCAGGGACTACACTTTCCTCTGATACCTCAAAACCATAAGATTTCAGGCGATTTACTACTTGTTCCTTACTACTTCCAGGCAGAATATGCTTCTGCACGATAGGATCGATATTCACAACTTCGAAACCGCTCGGTTTTTTTAACTCAGCAATTTCTTTAACCAATGTGCTTCTGCCAAAGTAATCAATAGCCAAAGCAATCACGAAAACCAGCAAGATAAATTTGATTATTTTCATTATTTCAGATGACGCAAATAGTGTGTAGGCGCTTTCCCAGATACCTTCTGCACGGCGAGAAAGGTGGGTCATTATATCTAGGCCTAAAATACCTGCAATAACATATTTGTCATACTTTCAATAGATTATGATTTTAGGTCTTATGGCGATAACCTTAGATCGTACAGAGATCGATCTTAGTGTTCCTTTCTTGTGATGATTTGGTTTGCGTGGTTTTGACGCGTAATTTCTAACGGTCATACTGCCCCCTAAAATAAGTTTCGCTAGCCTTTCTTGTTTATGTTGTGAAGTTATCGGAAATTTGGCATTTACTACCCCAGCAAGAAAAATTGTTGGTATCTTTTAAGAATAAAAAAAGATCGTTATATAAAAACGGATTCACAGAATTTTGTGAATCCCTCTCTCGCCTACCGTCAGCAATAAACCCCCTCTAACTTCTTGTAAATACGTAATTCCTAGCTAGTTCTAGTCAATCATGTGAACATGGGGTAGCATTCCAAAAAGTGAGTGCAATTGCGAGTAGCTTTTAACTACCCATATAAACGTACTCGCAAATCTTACGCGAATGCTTATGCCTAGGGGTTTACGTGAAACTGACAGATTTAATCATTAAATCTGCAAAGATTAAGGATAAGGATTACTCAATGCCTGACGGGCATGGTCAACCTTGTACGTAAAAACGTCAGGTTCTAAGTTATGGCGTTTTCGGTATAGGTTTAAAGGCACAGCCAAAATGCTTGCAGCAAGCTCTGTCCTCAGCCGCGTTAATTCCAGTTGTTCCTCTCACTTACCGGCTTGGCACCTGTAACTGCCAATCGGCTTTTTGCCGCTTTTCGAACCCAGTTCTATTTGGATTCCAGTGCATACGATGCTCGCCTGATCCTTTCTACTTTCATTTCTTCGCTTCCTTAACTTGTAATGTAATCGCTGTTAAGAAATACGTTTCTACAGGGCAAGGTCACTACAGAATCGTTAGGTGGAGCAGTTTTTATTGGCGGCATCCGAAAATTAAAACAATATCGAAATACTAGGTGTAGCAATGAATGTAATACATTTTTTCATTAAATGTGACTTATATCACGTCAATAGATAAAAAAAGATGAGAGCATATGCCTAGAGCAGTTGGTCGTGGCATAAGTAAAAATTCGGATTAGAGTTTCTGTGAAATTTCTTCAGATTTGTTTCTGGAGATGTAATATAGGCGATAAATCGATGGAAAAAACCTGCTTTGTAATTCAAGGATTTGGTGAAAAAACGGATTTCACCAATGGCCGCAAGCTTAACCTCGATGCTTCTTATGCAGTGATTAAAGAAGCCTACAAGATGCGGGATTAAAATGCATACGTGCGGATGAAATTCAACATTCGGGAATAATCGATACGCCCATGTATCAGTACCTGCTTAATGCAGATGTTGTTATCGCAGATTTATCAACTTACAATGTCAATGCTGCCTATGAGCTCGGCGTACGTTATGCCTTACGGCCTTATGCGACTATTGTAATCGCGGAAACCGAATTTAATTATCCTTTTGATTTCGATCATATGGTTTTTCGCAGATACAAACATCTTGGCAAAGAAGGGCTGAGTTGGCAAGAAGCCAATCGCCTTATCAATGAACTCAAAGCGACGATAAAGGAAATTATTGCAGCCCAGAAGACGGATAGTCCTGTTTATACCTTCTTGCCTAATTTAGATCCACCCAGAGTATTTTCAGCTGTTGATTCATCAACAAATACAGCAAATACAGCAAATACAGCAAATACAAGACTCTCGAATACTTCAACTGAACAGAATGCAAAACAGCTTCTAGACTTAGCCCGGCAAGCCATACTGCAGGATAATTTTGGTACCGCCAAATCCTTGTTTGAAGCCATTCTGCAAATGCGTCCCAATGACGAATACGTCATCCAACAGCTTGCCTTAGCGACTTATAAGCATAAACAACCTGATCCCAAGGCTGCACTCTTAGCAGCTCACAAGATTTTACAAACACTTAAACCTGCAACGACCAACGATCCAGAAACATTGGGATTATGGGGCGGCTTACACGAAAAACTCTGGGAACTTGAGCATGATTGTAAATTTCTCGATGAAGCGATTGCAGCATACGAACGTGGCTTCTATCTCAAGCAGGATTATTACAACGGAATCAATCTCGCTTTTCTATTAAATGAGCGAGCAGCAGTTGAAGAACAGGCTGGAATGCGTGCCGAAGCTATTGCGGATTTCGTTCAAGCACGACGCATCCGGCGGGAAGTGATGAAGTATTGTAAAAATTTGCTCGAGCTTACTAACGGTCCCCAAACTAAAGAAGAACGCTACTGGATCAATGCAACACTTTGGGAAGCAGCGGTTGGTATTGAAGATGTTGATGCAGAAAAACAATGGTCAGAACAAGCCACAGCAATGAAAGTCGCTAATTGGATGCTTGATAGTACGCGTGAACAAATTGCGAAGCTTAAAAAGCTTTTGAGTGCTTCTGCGTTGAGATATTTGGATAGTAAGGACCTAGTCAGGAAAAGGATAGCTTAATAGCAGATTTTCTTATCAACACATAGGTATTTTATTAACAGAGCCAGCTTTGACTGATATCTAAATTATCTTGATTGAATGTCGCACTCCAAGGCTGTATCGATGCTCTGGACCACTTCGCGGTCTATGAGGAGCAGGTCACAAATCCACAGGACACCAATTTTTTGAGACGGGAAAAACGAGAAGCTCATATTTAATGCGATAGTTCTTCGTGGTGGTGAATCTCGAGGTGACTTTGTGGTAGGGGTTTTAAGATATCTCTATGAACAAGGAGTTAGATCTATCATTACAAATAAAAGCCCTAAAAGCTCAATTGTGCGAAAAGCTTGAGCAGGTATCCGCGATACAGGTTAAGCTTGAGATTTGTGCCCAAAGTTATCCAATGCCTTTCCAATTAAATGATATTAGATTAGGAGTTCTCGCATATCCTGGTTAATCAATAGGTTGTTCGGAATTTTTGTCAATCAATTAGAGGTGTTTGGTGGAAAAAGGTCACTGGGGAAGACTTATGTGCATTGAGTTTTGTTCGAATTGAAATCAATGACTTTCCCAATCTTGTTACTCTTACAGGAAATTCCTTCGGTGAAGCTGATCCAGAGAAAACGAAAGCAAAGACAATTCTGCCTAAACGTATCTCTATGGGATAGCAATGTCTTCTACCATAACTGAGGATAACGAAAAGAAAGTTAAACCCATTAAAAAGGAATCACCATGAAACCATACTGTTTCGTTATCACCTCGTTCGGTGAAAAAGATAACCTGAATGATATCAAGTTAAAACAGGCTGCGGGAGTCAGTGGGCCTGTACAGAAAATCAATTTTGATCGAATTTATGAGGAATTGATTAAACCAGCTATTGTTCTAGCCGGGTTAGAGCCAGTGAAGGAGAGCGAAGAGAAAAGTGGCGGAACCATTCACAAAACGATGTACGAAAAGATTATCTTATGTGAATTTTGCATCGCAGATCTTACGAACTTCAATCCCAATGCTTATTATGAATTAGGCATGCGCCATGCGGTTAAACCATTTACGACGGTTCCCATTATTGCTTCGTCGCATTTTCCGCTTCCTTTTGATATTACATCTAATCGCATCTTTATGTATCAAGTTGATGATGAGTTTAACTTATCCGACAAGCAAAATGATATTAAAAAACTTGCGGATACGCTCCAGGAAACCAAGAAAAACCGGTCAACTGATAGCCCATTGTACGATCTGATCAATGGCATAGCATTCCAGAATTCTGTGGCGCACGAAAAGACCGATATTTTCAGGGAGCGAGTTCAGTACGACAATGCAATCAAGGAAGAATTGGCCCGTGCCCGTGCCTTGATAACTTGCGATCCGGACAAAGGTAAAGCTAAGGCAATGAGCATAGAAGCCATCCATCAGCTCGTTGAAAAAAACAAACCGCTGGTAGATCTAGAAACAGGGGTGTTAATCGACATCATGATTTCCTACCGCAATATCGAAGCTTTCCCTGAGATGCAATTGTTCATTGAACAACTGCCGCGCTATGTTTTTGAAACCATTATGGTGCAGGAGCAATACGCCTTTGTGCTCAACCGCAATGGTAATAAAGCGAAACCGATCGATACTGTGACGATCGACAAAGCTGAAAAGGTGCTACAAAAATTGGAAGAACAAGGCAAGGCCAGTAGTGAAACCTATGGCATTTGGGGAAGGATTTATAAAGATAAATTTGAAAAAGCCTATCAGGCTGAAAATCTTAATTTGGCCAAAACCCACCTTAAGAAGGCTTTAATTTATTACCAAAAAGGTTTTGAGTTTGATCCGCGCGATGCCTACCCGGGCGTCAACTATGTTACCTGCCTGGAATTGCTCGGGGAAAAAGAAAAAGCATTACGGTTGATACCCGCAGTGGAATACGCGGTTGTCGCCAAAATGAAGCGAAAACAACCCGACTACTGGGATTATGCCACATTGCTTGAACTCGCCGTCATTGAAGGCAGATTTAAAGAAGCAAGAGAATTTTTTGATGAAGCCGAGGCTTTAGCGATTGAAACCTGGATGTTTGGAACAACCAAGGAAAACCTCAGCAAAATTTTCAATTTCAGAAAACAACGCAACGAAGATACCGCTGAACTGGAGAAAATTATTGATTTATTTGGTTAATAATTGATAATGTAGGCTGATTTAAAATCTAACTTTAACAACAGCAATTGAAATGGCCGAGAAACTGCACGATGCCTTTATCAGCTATTCACGTAAGGATAGAGCCTTCGCAACCTTACTCGAAAAAGCTTTGGAGGATTTCTCACCGCCAAAGATCGGTACTATTCCACAGAAGCATCTCGATATTTTTCGTGATGAAGAGGATATCACCGGTACTGATTATCACAAAGCCGTCAGTAAGCACCTGCAAGACTCCAGAAAACTGATCGTGATTTGCACCCCGGCAGCGCGAGCTAGTCAGTATGTTAACGATGAGATTCGCCTTTTTGCCAAAACCAATGGCAGTGAGTACATTATTCCGATTTTGCTCGATGGATTACCGAACAATGAAGCGACCAAACAACAAGAAGCCAATCAAGCTTTCCCGGATGCTTTAGTCAATTGCGTGCAAATGCCGCTCGCAATCGATTATCGTGATTTTCGGCTAGATAGCAGCGATAAAGTGAGCAAGGGAAAATTTGAGAGTGAGTGGTTTTCTCTTTTAGCTAACCTTTATGGCGTCAGTCGTAGTGAAATTGAACAGCGAGAAAGGAAGCGCCAAGTACGCATTCGCAATTTATTGATTGCTCTCATCGTTATTCTCTTTGGGTTGTTAGGACTAGCTATTTTCAATTGGTTTGAAGCCGAACAGGCGAAAGAAGCAGAGCAACAAGCTACAAAAACGGCAATTGAGCAACGTGACAAGGCGCAACATGCATTCGCTGTAGCGGGTATTCGCGAAGCGCAGCGACTCATCGATAATCACGATTCGGCGCGCGCATTGATGCATCTGGCGCAAGCGACGCGGTTTGATCCGTTGTGGATATTCAGTCGCACTTGGCTGGTCAACCTGATGCAACAAAAAAAATGGCATTTGCCCAACCAGATTCTCAAACATGGAGATAACTTTACATTGGCGGCCTTCAGCGCGGATGGTACCCGCGTGGTGACGGCATCCTTGGATGGAACGGCGCGAGTGTGGGATGCGCAAAGCGGCAAGGCATTGGGTGAATCGATGCGCCTTGAGGGTAACGTCCGATCAGCTGTCTTCAGCGCGGACGGTACCCGCGTGATGACGGCATCCGATGATAATACGGTGCGAATGTGGGATGCGCACAGCGGCAAGGCATTGGGTGGACCGATGCGCCATGAGGCTGGAGTCCTATCAGCGACTTTCAGCGCGGATGGCACCCGCGTGGTGACGGTATCCGGGGATGGAATGGTGCGCATATGGAATGCGCAAAGCGGCAAGGCACTGAGTGAACCGATGCGCCATGAAAATTATGTTTTATCAGCGGTTTCTAGCGCGGACGGTACACGTGTGGTGACGGTATCCGATGATAATGCGGTGCGAGTGTGGGATGCACAAAGCGGCAAAGTATTGGGTGAACCGATGCGCCATAAGTATGGAGTCCTATCAGCGGCCTTCAGCACGGACGGTACACGCGTGGTGACGGCATCCGATGATAATACGGTGCGAATGTGGGATGCGCAAAGCGGCAAAGCATTGGGTGAACCGATGCGCCATAAGGATGGAGTCCTATCAGCGGTCTTCAGCACGGATGGTGCCCGCGTGGTGACGGTATCCTGGGATGAAACGGTGCGAGTGTGGGATGCGCAAAGCGGTAAAGCATTGGGTGAACCGATGCTCCATGTGGATGAAGTCCTATCAGCGGTTTTCAGCGTGGACGGTACCCGCGTGGTGACGGTATCCAATGATGGAACGGCGCGAGTGTGGGATGCGCAAAGCGGCGAGGCATTGGGTGAACCGATGCGCCATGAGGGTAAAGTCCTATCAGCGGCCTTTTGCGCGGACGGTGCACGCGTGGTGACGGTATCCGAAGATGGAACGATGCGAATGTGGGATGTGTTATCGGTTGTATCCGATTCCGATAACTTGCTGGCTGAGTTAGCGGAAGCAGTCGCCGGACTCAAACTTGGCGAATATGACGCGATTGATACTTTGCAGGATCAAATCGAACGGTTGAATCAATTGCGCCAGCAAACAGCGCATGCACCTTTAGGCGAACCAACTGCCGAATCCTTTGTACGTTGGTTTTTATCCGATCCTTGGACTCGCACGATTTCACCGCTATCTAAAAAAACAGTACCGGAATATATCCAACAGGAAATCGAAGCCGGACGCCGCGAGCAAGTGGCGCAGGAATTTCCCGGCCATCCGTTGCTGCGGCAGGAAAAACAAGTGGAAGCTACCGTACAACAGATTGATTTACAACCTAAGCCCGCTATTCCGATTCCAGCGGTAAACCGTTCGATTTTAGTAGCGAATTGAAATACGCCCCTTCACAGTAGCGATGCGTATTTCATGAAAAACCAACTTATAATTTCAACAACCTCTCTAATTGACCACGCTTCAGAAATTTTTCGTTGACGTATTTGAGGTGAATTTTTGCGACGATATAGCCCACTAGCGTGATGCTGGTTTTAAAAATGAGCCTGAATCGGGAAGCGGGCATTAACCAGTGGAGTAGGGGGACAGCCATGGCAATCATTGAGAGTACAACAGAAATAATCATGACACCTACTGAAATGGTGGTACTCCATGCAAGCGCAGCAAAAAAGACTACGCCGATCACTGCAATAACACCGGTTACTATTGCCGCTATTTTGTATTGGGGGATCAAATACCAGGCTTTTGAAAATACTTCCCTCGCAATTTTCAATTGATGATGCAGATCTTCGCTTTGTTTGTTGGTTTCTCGCTTCATCGCCATTAAGGGTTCTAGTGGGCGGAACGGCCAGTCGACCCCGGAGGCGTCGATGTCATAATTGCCCCAGGTGCCAGACTTGCCTTCTTTGCGGTGCTGTTGCTGTAACAATTCAAATTCACGCTTGGTAATTTGATAGCCGCTTGCCATCAGTGCATACGCTTCGACCTCGGTGAAGGTATCTAAGTCAGTGCGCATGGTTGCAATTTTTTCTTGCAAATCCCGATCGATACCGTAGGAGGTTTGGTGATTGCTGTTAGATGCGACTGATCTGGAATCTTCGCAGCCGATCCAATTGAGAGGATCATCCTCTAATTCTTTGCGGGTGTGCACAAAAAATAACCCATCCAATGCATGGCTATCTAAACGGCTGCGTAAATCTTGGTATTCTGCTTCGCGTACCCGATCTTGCAGAATAGAGGTGGTGCGTAATAAGACCCCAGTTGGGGTGTCCGGTGGTTGCAGCACATCTTCCATTTGCCCACAAGCATCACTGCAAAGAATGCGCGTGCAGCCTTCGCTGAGCAGTCCTGCAATTCCCTGATTATCATGTACACCGCCATCTACCAAGCGAACCGTGCGGTCTTGATATAATCCAGTGATGGTAAGTGGTTCAAACATGCCCGGTACACAGGCTGATGCAGCGACCGCATAGCCTAAGCGGTATTTCTTTAGCTCATCCGTAGGGGCATTGTCATAGTATATACGTCGGTAACGCCTGTTAATATCGATTTCACCGAGAATATGACCTGGTGGTTCACCCATAGAATTGGCAGTAAACTGCCAGTTGTGCCCGGAATTGAGAGAAGAACTGTTCAGAATTAACGCAGGTGCCTTGGCGTGCCGTTCCCAGTTGCAAAATTTTGGTTTAAAGGATTCTACATCCGCCACACCCTCGGGTTGGATCAGTAATTCCGGCATGCAGCGCGGTTCGCTGTGGTTACTGTTTTCACCAATTTTTTGATAAAGCATCGCTTCGTAAAATTCACCCAGGCGATGACTGCGTGAGTAATCTTTTTTGCGGGAAAAGAAATCCCAATTATCTTTCAGGCTTGCAAAGGTCTGCATTTTGATATTGGTTTGCACGCCTGCAAGAAAATTTTCTTGCACCCGGCGTACGATTTTGATGTAGTCTTCGCGAGTGATTTCGTAATCCGCCTTGGTTTGCAGTAAATTCTGCACTTCCAGGTAGTAATGCGCCCCAAGAATACTGCCGCCAGATACGGTGGAAATGGCTGCCACGGTGCGCAATGCATCCATTTCTGCTAATCGCGCCAGAACACCCAGATGGAAGAAGGAAGCGCGGAATCCGCCACCTGACAGCGCAAGGCCAACTGTGCCGCTACCGGATGTGAGTGCGCGTTGTGCGTTTTTTTCACCGACAATGATTGCTAATGCTTTCCAAGCTGGATCCCAATCCACTGGGTTGTCGGTTTCCTTCGGCGGAGCAATGCCTTGCAAATATGCGAGATGACGCAGTTGCATGAATAGTGTCTGCTTTTTCCAGTTGTCTGCGTTGGTGACATCGGCTTTTTTGAGCCATTCTCCCGCTTCTTGGTATTCTTTTAAGCCGAAATGTGCTTCTGCCAGGGTGAGTAGATGCCAGAACCTATATTCTTCAATGATACTTTGGTCTTGTTCGATCCATGTCGGAACGGTTGCTATGATTTGTTGCCGGAGAGTGTCGGATTTCTCCTTTAGGCGACTAGCTTCTTCCGATGAGGTGTTACTGCGATGAGCAATACGACTAGCTCGATCAGCCAGTATGTCCAGAATAAATGCAGCATTGATACCACCATATCCCATGTCCTGCTGGGGATTGCGCTCAAATGCAGCACGATAGAAGGCTAGGGATTCATACAAATCTTCAATTTGCCCGAATTGCTGCCACTTGATTTTATAGACTGCCCCCCCTAAGCAAAGTGTTTCAGTATTTTTATTGGAATCATCACGCAGACCGACTTCTTCTAGCAAGGAGATTGCCTGTTCCAGCCGTTTCCTGGCAGGAATTTCTTCATTCTTATAGATGCATAAGGCAAGTTGATGTACTGCCCATACTTCATTTTTTGCAGTTTCGGCTTGCCACCATTCCTGTCCTGTTAGCGCTGGCTGGGATAATCGCTGATTTTGTAAATTCTCTCGAATTTTTGTTAAAAATTTATTCGCTAAATTAAATTCACTTTTCTCTTTCAGGATTTTAATATTCTCTTTTATCTCTGCAATATCAGTCGGATAGCTCTGGTTTCTGATGACTTGTCTTATTTTTTCCACTAATGCTAGCTTCGGGTCATTATTTTGTGACATATAGCTCCCTTTGAGTGAGTTTGGTAGAGATTTTTTCATATGATACAAATTTAACTTCAATTTTGAAACAACTGAAATAATTAGAGATTTAGAAGTGGACGCCAACTTTTGCACAGATGTCTTGGGAGCTATTTTCTCTGCCATCAACTTGCCTTCAGTAACGTGATGGATTCATAATAGGCCTGATCGGGTGTTGCCATCACAATCACAGCCGCATTCTAAGCAAATCGAGTTACTGAAACACATGGACTGCATTTTGACAGCATGTCTCACCGTTTTACTTATTCATTTTAAAGAGCTAATATGACTCTCTCAAAAATTAGCGATGATTTGTAAGAATCCTGTAGAATTCCAAGTCTGATTCAATTCACTTAACTCAATCAAACCGCCTATCATGCTTCAACTGAACCATTGTTTCTTTCTTTTGGCTGTTGCAATTTTAGTACTGCAAGGCTGCGCAACATCGACGCAACGTGAAATTTATTTTGCTGATGGCACTAAAGGCTATAACATCAACTGTAGTGGTAAGGAAATGAACTTTAGTCATTGCCTAGAAAAAGCTGGGGAAATTTGTGCTGCTAAGGGATATCATATCCTCAATCAGAGTGGCGCGATTATCCCTTATTCGATTGCAGTGCATGATTTTAAGAAAAATCCTTATTCACCAACCTCTGGGTATATTTCTTATCCGGGTTCAACGATAACACGTAATGTATTTATTCGATGTAAATGATATACCGTTAAATAAGTTATAGAAGGGCAATAGTCGTACTGCCTGTCTGCTAACATCAACGATCACTACGGTCCAATAATGTTAGATTTGATGCATTCAAATCTACAGGTGATGAAGGTTTTTAGATTTTAATTTAAAAGATGGCATTTCTGATCATTATTCCTGCAAAAAGAGCCGAAAGTATTCAATAACTTGTAAACAAGCCAATCCAAAGTTACGTTGGACTAGCGATTTTTCAAATATCTTTTAATCTATATGAAAATTGTTCATGTAATTTCAGGACTTAATGACGGTGGTGCCGAGGCGGTATTATACCGTCTTTGCTCCGCCAATGAATCGAACACACATACGGTCATCTCTCTCTCATCAGAAGGTAAGTATGGTGCATTGTTACGTGAAAAAGGATTTGAAGTGCATTGGCTAAATATGCCGCCAGGTCGATTGAGATTGGCAGCTTTAGTGGAATTATACCGTCTGCTTCGTAGTATGAAACCCGACGTAGTTCAGACATGGATGTATCATGCTGACTTAATCGGTGGAATTATTGCTCGTATGGCAGGAATTAAGCATGTATTCTGGGGTATACATAACAGCTCACTTAAGATTGGGAAATCCCGTTGGTCTACAATTGCTGTTGCTTATGCCAATGCTCTTTTATCACGTTTTATCCCAACGACTATTATTTGTTGTGCAGACAAAGCAAAGATAGTGCATCAGAAAAAAGGATTTACAAGTGATAGATTCGTTGTGATACCTAATGGCTATGACATTAATTTATTTAAACCCGATCGTGGAGCCGGGCAGAAGCTTCGTATCGAATTAGGTATAGAGGAAAATATACCCTTGTTCGGACTTGTTGGTCGTTTTGATTTTCAGAAAGATCATCTGACACTTATAAAATCATTGTCTCTAATTAAGCAACGAGGAGCGCATTTTTGTTGTGTATTGGTGGGCAGGGATATTGATGTCAATAATAATCAGTTGATGACTTGGTTAAAGCAATATGATTTGCTTGAAGAGGTAGTACTACTTGGGCAACGCAATGATATCCCTATTGTGATGAATGCTATCGATATACATCTACTGTCTAGTGCATCTGAAGCATTTCCTAATGTGATATGTGAGGCAATGGCGTGCGGAACACCTTGTATTACTACTGACGTAGGGGATGCAGCTTTTATCGTTGGCGATACAGGATGGGTGGTGCCGCCCTCTAATCCAAATATGTTTGCAGAAGCTATTCAACGGGCTCTGATAGCGCTCAGCAATAAAGACGAGTGGGAGTCGCGTTGTGTTGCTGTTCGCAATAGAATTATTGAGCATTTTAGTTTAGAAAAAATGACGGCTGCCTATCAATCTACCTGGAGAGAAATTGTTCAGAATTCTAAGAATTTTCTTTAGGGAATTGCTGAACAATTATTGATTTCCAGGTTTTTCGGTATTGATGGAAATTGTGCATTGCCCTGAAGTGAATTTATCAGTAACGTAAACGGAAAGAATCTTGTTCGTACCAATCAATTTTTCTCATATTAGAAAAAAATACTCTCAAGCAGCTTCTTCATCACGTACACATTGCAAAAGCTCTAGGGTCTGTTGACATTTCACATAGGTAGCCACAGATAACCACAAGCCATGGCAACCATACTTTCGTAATTTCT
>JBGAVE010000045.1:0-12751 GCA_044228295.1 Nitrosomonas sp. | reverse complement strand
AGGTTGGAGTGGCTGCTGCGTTTCCACGCTTGTACCCATACCGGTGATTCGTCTGTGTGACATTCAACGCATTCCTTTCGGCTTGCGATTTCTTTGTTGGTAGTCGGCGATTTGTAAAATGTCGCTGGGTCTAAATAAATTCCGTATGGAATCGGTTCCCAGTATTGCGCTAACGTGCCTCTACCTGCGCCTTGCGCTGGGTCTTTATAGCGCTTTACTAACGCTTCATGTAATTCCTTCGGCGTTACCTTCGCTCTGTCTATCTTTAATGCCTCAAATAACTCGTTCGGTACGCTCGGCATGTTGTTCGCTTGCAGATATCCCGCAAACATGCATCCTAACAACACCACCTGTACCCGATGCCATAACTTCATTGAAATACTCCAGATTTTATTTAATGATTTCTTTTACTCTATTAAACAGTGCTATCAATCGATACTTCTATCGATCCAATTCCCAGTTCTGAAGGCTTATTTTGACTCTTGCGTTTATTGTGGAAAGACAACCCTGTTCCCGCTGGTACCAACCTTCCAACAATAACATTCTCTTTTAACCCGCGCAGTTCATCTTTTTTACCCATAATTGCGGCTTCTGTCAAAACGCGCGTTGTTTCTTGGAAAGATGCGGCAGAAATAAACGAATCAGTCGACAAAGACGCTTTAGTAATTCCCAATAACATAAATTCATAGGTAGCAGGAGCTTTACCTTCAACGATCAAGCGCTCATTTTCATTCAACAAATCAGCGCGCTCAACTTGTTCTCCCGGAATAAACGATGAGTCCCCTGCATGAGTAATCTGAACCCTTCTCAGCATTTGACGCACAATCACTTCAATATGCTTATCATTGATTCTAACACCCTGTAAACGATAAACATCTTGTACTTCATCAGTAATATATCGTGCTAAAGATTCAACACCCTGTAAACGCAAAATATCGCGAGGGTCAGCTGGTCCGTCGACGATGACTTCGCCTTTGTTGACAACTTGTCCATCATGCGCCATAACGTGCTTGTCTTTTGGAATCAAATACTCATGTACGACACCCTCTAAATCAGTGATCACCAGCCGCTGCTTACCTTTGGTGTCTTTACCGAAAGAAACAATTCCCGTTACTTCCGCCAACAAGCCGGCATCTTTAGGGGATCGCGCCTCAAACAATTCAGCTACGCGCGGTAAGCCACCAGTAATATCACGAGTTTTTGACGTCTCTTGTGGAATTCTAGCTAAAACTTCCCCGACACTCACCTGCTGACCATCTCGTACGGTAATAATACAACCGATTTGGAATGTAATACTCACTGACTGAGTACTACCAACTATTTTGATCTCGTTACCATCATCATCCAAAAATTTAACAAGAGGACGCAAGCCTTTCGATTGCGCTACGCCACGACGCTTCGGATCAATGACCACCAAAGTGGACAGTCCAGTTACTTCGTCGATTTGTTTCGCAACGGTGACTCCTTCTTCCACGTTTTCAAAGCGAACTTTACCCGCATATTCGGTAATGATCGGACGAGTGTGTGGGTCCCAAGAAGTCAAAATTTGACCTGCTTTGACGGTTTCACCATTACGTACTAATAGCGTAGCGCCATAAGAAGCTTTATGTCGCTCACGCTCTCTCCCATTTTCGTCTTGAATGATGATTTCACCACTTCGCGAAATCGCAATTAATTCGTTTTGCGCGTTGGTGACATAGCGCATCGTTGAAGAATAGTGAACGGTACCATTTGATTTACTTTCCACTTTACTTACAACCGCGGTTCGAGACGCAGCTCCACCGATGTGGAAAGTACGCATGGTTAATTGTGTACCTGGTTCACCGATTGATTGAGCAGCAATAACACCTACTGCCTCACCTACGTTAACTGAAGTACCTCGACCTAAATCACGACCATAACATTTTGCACACAAACCGTAGCGTGTTTCGCAAGTCAGCGGTGTGCGCACTTTAACTTCATCGATACCAATCGATTCGATTAAATCAACCGCATCCTCATCCAATAATGTTCCCGAATCAAAAATGACATTCTGATTTTCAGGGTTAATCACGTCTACTGCGACCACTCTACCCAAGATTCTTTCTCGCAATGGCTCAATTATTTCTCCGCCTTCGACCAATGCTTTCATGACGACACCATTACCCGTTCCACAATCGTCTTCCGTGACGACCAGATCTTGCGTAACATCCACCAAACGGCGTGTCAAATAACCCGAGTTTGCAGTTTTCAAAGCCGTATCTGCCAACCCCTTACGTGCTCCATGAGTCGAAATAAAATACTGCAATACATTGAGACCTTCGCGGAAATTAGCCGTAATCGGTGTTTCGATAATTGAACCATCGGGTTTGGCCATTAATCCGCGCATGCCGGACAACTGACGAATCTGTGCCGCTGAACCGCGCGCGCCAGAATCAGCCATCATATAGATTGAATTAAAGGATTCTTGGGTGACCTGCTTACCATTTTTATCCAATTGTATTTTATTGGTTTCTTTATCAAGCACAGGCTCCACACCGAGTTGATTCATCATCGCTTTGGCGACTTGATCACCGGCACGCCCCCAGATATCAACGACTTTATTGTACCGTTCGCCTTGAGTCACCAACCCAGAAACATATTGTCCTTCAATTTCTTTCACTTCATTTTCGGCCGCAGCAATGATGTCACCTTTTTCTACCGGTACCAACATATCATCAGCGCAAATCGAAATACCGGCCCGAGTTGCATAAGTGAATCCAGAATACATGAGCTTATCAGCAAAAATCACCGCTTCGCGCAAACCACATCGTCTAAAGCTGGCATTAATGAGTTTGGAAATTTCTTTTTTCTTGAGCGTGGTATTCAGCAGCGTAAAAGGCATTCCCGGCGGGAAAATTTCAAATAACAAAGCACGACCTACTGTGGTTTCATAGCGAGTATTTTTTTCGATGATTTCATTCTCGTTATTTTTATCATACTCTTTAATGCGCACCGTAATTTTTGCATTCAACTCTACGTTGCGACTTTCATAAGCACGCGATACTTCATCCACATTCTGAAATAAGGTGCCCTCTCCTTTTGCACCAATTTTCTCTCTCGTAGTGTAATACAATCCTAGTACGATATCTTGCGAAGGAACGATGATTGGCTCACCGTTTGCAGGTGACAGTACATTATTAGTTGACATCATCAGCGTCCGACATTCCATTTGCGCTTCCAAAGAAAGCGGTACGTGAACTGCCATTTGGTCACCGTCAAAGTCAGCATTAAACGCCGCGCAAACCAATGGATGCAATTGTATCGCCTTACCTTCAATCAAAACTGGTTCGAAAGCCTGAATACCCAAGCGATGCAAAGTCGGTGCACGATTAAGCATGACCGGATGCTCGCGAATGACATCTTCCAGAATATCCCAAACCACTGGCGTTTCATTCTCAACTTCGCGCTTCGCCGCCTTGATCGTGCTGGCGATACCCATCAGTTCTAATTTATTGAAGATAAATGGTTTGAACAACTCAAGCGCCATTTTTTTCGGTAAACCGCATTGATGCAGTTTCAATTGCGGTCCTACCACGATAACCGAGCGTCCAGAGTAATCAACTCGTTTACCCAATAGGTTTTGACGAAAACGCCCTCCTTTGCCTTTAATCATATCAGCCAGTGACTTCAACGCCCGTTTATTAGCCCCCGTCATTGCCTTACCGCGACGACCATTATCGAGTAATGAATCAACCGCTTCTTGCAACATGCGCTTTTCATTGCGTACAATGATTTCTGGCGCTTTCAATTCGAGTAATCGTTTTAATCGGTTATTACGATTGATGACTCGTCGATACAAATCATTTAAATCAGACGTTGCAAAACGCCCGCCATCCAGCGGTACTAAAGGCCGCAAATCAGGTGGTAACACAGGAAGAACCGTTAAAATCATCCACTGCGGTTTGATACCTGACTTATTAAATGCTTCCAGCAATTTAAGTCGTTTAGAGATTTTTTTGATCTTTGTTTCGGAACCAGTACTCTCGATTTCTTTACGGAGATTTTCGATTTCAGAAGTAATATCCAAATTACTTAATAAATCGCGAATTCCTTCTGCCCCCATGCTAGCGCTAAAGTCGTCGCCGTATTCTTCAGTTTTAATGAGATAGTCATCTTCTGTGAGTAATTGGCAACGCGCCAGCGGCGTAAGTCCGGGATCAGTAACTACATAAGCTTCAAAATATAATACTCGCTCGATATCGCGTAAAGTCATATCAAGCACCATACCAAGTCGTGACGGAAGCGACTTCAAAAACCAAATATGTGAAACAGGCGTAGCTAACTCGATATGTCCCATGCGTTCACGACGCACTTTAGAAAGTGTAACTTCAACGCCGCATTTTTCACAAATAACACCACGATGTTTTAACCGCTTATATTTTCCGCATAGACATTCATAATCTTTGACAGGACCGAATATTTTGGCACAGAATAAACCATCCCTCTCTGGTTTGAACGTCCGATAATTGATGGTTTCAGGTTTTTTGACCTCACCATACGACCATGAACGAATTTTCTCAGGTGACGCCAAACCAATTTTGATGGCATCAAACTCTTCTTTTTGAACAACTTGTTTAAATAGATCTAGCAGTGCTTTCATTTGTCACTCCTGTAATCAGGGGTAATACTGATTGTTGTTATAATTTAGGTAACAGTTAAAGGGCCCGATATAAAGCACAACAAACACTGTTGTCGTGCTTGTTACAGCAATTAATGTTGCTCCAGATCAATATCCATTCCCAAAGAGCGAATCTCTTTAACTAATACATTAAAAGACTCGGGCATTCCTGCATCAATTTTATGCTCTCCCTTGACGATACTTTCATACACTTTGGTACGTCCAGTCACATCATCCGATTTGACCGTCAACATTTCCTGCAAAGTATAAGCAGCACCATAAGCCTCCAATGCCCAAACCTCCATCTCTCCAAAGCGTTGTCCACCAAACTGTGCTTTACCACCCAAAGGTTGTTGGGTAACAAGGCTATAAGGCCCGGTTGAACGAGCATGCATCTTGTCATCCACCAGATGATGCAATTTCAGAACATGCATATACCCTACAGTTATCGGACGATCAAAGATCTCTCCAGTACGGCCATCATGTAAATCAACCTGCCCAGATCTCGGCAATCCTGCCAATTCCAACATGTCTTTAATTTCCCCTTCCGTAGCGCCATCAAAAACAGGAGTTGCAAAAGGAACACCCAGCTTTAAATTTTCAGCAAGCGATAGAATTTCGTCGTTATTCAACGAATCAATATTTTCCTTATGGCCACTTGAGTTATAAATTTTATTAAGAAATTCTTTAACATCTTGGGCATTTCTTTCGGCTCTCAGCATTTCATCGATTTTTTTACCAAGCCCTTTTGCCGCCCAACCCAAATGCACTTCGAGAATTTGCCCAACATTCATCCGAGAAGGAACACCAAGTGGATTCAATACCACATCGACGGGCGTACCGTCAGCCATATAAGGCATATCTTCCAATGGTACGATTTTTGATACCACACCCTTATTACCGTGGCGCCCAGCCATTTTGTCTCCGGGCTGTAAGCGACGCTTTACTGCGATATAAATTTTCACCATTTTTTGTACACCTGGTGCCAATTCGTCGCCTTGCGTCAGTTTCTTTTTCTTCTCATCAAAGGCTGCATCAAATGCTTTACGCTTTTGTGCAACACTTTCTCGAACTTGCTCGAGTTGCATACTGGTATCTTCATCGGCTAAGCGAATATCAAACCAAAAATGCGGATCAAAACTCCTCAGATATTCAGAAGTAATTTCTTTGCCTTTACCAAGCTTTTGCGGCCCCCCTGTGGCAATTTTCCCAACTAACAAGCGCTCAAGACGCTCAAACGCATCTTGCTCCATAATGCGCATCTGGTCCGCCAAGTCCTTCTTATATTTAACCAACTCATCATCGATAATTTGTTGCGCGCGCTTATCGCGCTGTATACCTTCTCGAGTAAACACTTGCACATCAATGACTGTACCTGAAATACCCGATGGAACGCGTAAGGAGGTATCTTTTACATCGGATGCTTTTTCACCAAAAATTGCTCGTAACAATTTTTCTTCCGGTGTCAGCTGTGTTTCGCCCTTGGGAGTCACTTTACCGACCAAAACATCACCGGCTTCAACTTCTGCACCAATGTAAACGATACCGGACTCATCCAGTCGTCCTAGTTGATGCTCCGAAAGATTCGGAATATCGGCGGTAATTTCTTCGGTCCCAAGCTTAGTATCTCTACTAACAACCGATAATTCTTCGATATGAATCGATGTAAAGCGATCTTCCGCGACAATGCGTTCTGAAATGAGAATCGAATCCTCAAAGTTGTATCCATTCCACGGCATAAAAGCCACGAGCATATTTTGCCCTAATGCAAGTTCCCCCAAATCCGTTGAAGCACCGTCAGCTATCACGTCATCTTTAGAAATTTTGTCGCCCGTATTCACTAAAGGTCGTTGATTAATATTGGTATTTTGATTTGAACGCGTATACTTAGTCAGGTTATAAATATCTACACCGACTTCACCCACGATAGTTTCATCATCATTGACACGAATCACGATTCGCCCTGCATCGACATAATCAACGATTCCACCACGCTTTGCACGCACAGTGGTGCCCGAATGTATCGCAACGACACGCTCAATTCCCGTTCCCACTAACGGTTTCTCAGCACGCAAACAAGGAACGGCCTGACGCTGCATGTTGGACCCCATCAGTGCACGGTTTGCATCATCGTGTTCCAAAAAAGGAATTAAAGATGCAGCCACCGAAACAATCTGCGCAGGTGCAACGTCGACATATTCAATACGATCAGGAGCCGACAGAGTAAATTCATTTTTGTGCCGACACGAAACGATTTCGCTAACAAACCGATTCTTACTATCCAGTTCGGCATTTGCTTGTGCAATGGTAAAGTTACTTTCTTCAATCGCTGAAAGATAATCGATTTGCTTCGTTACATGACCGCCTTCCACCTTTCTATAAGGCGTTTCTATGAATCCATAATCGTTGGTTCGCGCATAAAGCGCCAATGAATTGATCAAACCAATATTCGGCCCTTCAGGTGTTTCAATAGGGCACACACGACCATAATGTGTTGGATGCACGTCTCGAACCTCAAAACCGGCTCTCTCCCGTGTCAGTCCTCCAGGCCCTAATGCGGAAATACGTCGTTTATGGGTTATCTCAGAAAGCGGGTTAGTTTGATCCATAAATTGCGATAATTGGCTCGAGCCAAAAAATTCTCGCGCTGCCGCGGAAACTGGTTTCGCATTAATCAAGTCATGTGGCATCAAATTATCGGATTCTGCCTGACTCAGGCGTTCTTTCACCGCACGCTCGACTCGCACCAAGCCCGATCTAAACTGATTCTCTGCTAATTCACCGACCGATCGAACGCGTCGATTTCCCAGATGATCAATATCATCGATTTCACCACGACCATTGCGTAGTTCCACTAGTATTTTAATGACTGCAATAATGTCGTTATTAGAAAGTGTCGGTGACCCCTCTAATTCATTGCGCCCTACTCTACGATTAAATTTCATTCGACCGACTACTGATAAATCATAACGCTCTTCCGAATAAAATAAACCATGAAACAAAGCGTTAACAGCCTCTTCCGTAGGAGGTTCGCCGGGGCGCATCATACGGTAGATTGCAACTTGTGCGGTCATTTCATCAGCGGTTTCATCAATTCGTAGTGTTTGAGAAATGTAGGAACCATGATTCAAGTCGTTGATATAGAGCGTATTGAATTTTTTAACCCCAGCTTTACGCAGCTTTCCTAAAAGCTCTTCGGTAATTTCATCATTGGCCAAAGCAACAATTTCACCAGTTTCTTTATCGATAATATTGTGAGCAAGAATTCTTCCTAGTAAAAAATCCTCGGGCACATCTAACTGCTTAATGCCAGCTTCCTGCATCTCCCGAATGTGTTTTGCAGTAATACGTTTATTCTTCTGAACAATCGTATTCTTTTTAGCGACAATATCGAAACTTGCCACCTCCCCCCTTAATCGCTCAGGAACAAGCTCGAATTGAATTTCTTTTTCCGATAAATAAAAAGTGTCAAATATGAAAAAATCTTTAAGAATTTGTTCAACCGTACAACCAATTGCTTTTAATAGCGTTGTAACAGGCATCTTTCGTCGACGATCTATCCTGAAATACAAACAGTCTCTAGGATCAAATTCAAAATCTAGCCAAGAACCACGATAAGGAATGATTCTTGCAGAAAATAGTAATTTTCCGGATGAATGAGTTTTGCCACGATCATGCTCAAAAAATACTCCCGGAGAGCGATGTAATTGGGATACGATCACGCGCTCCGTACCATTAATGACAAACGAACCCGTTTCCGTCATCAAAGGAATTTCTCCCATGTAGACTTCTTGTTCTTTGACCTCTTTAACCGTTGGCTTAGAGGATTCCTTATCCATGATAGTCAATCGTACTCGCGCTCTTAATGGTGAAGCATAGGTAAGGCCACGCTGCTGACATTCCTTGACGTCAAATACAGGCAATCCTAATTCATAACTGATAAAATCTAAGCGAGCGTTTTTTGTATGGCTCTCAATCGGAAAAATAGAATTAAATGCTGCTTGAAGTCCTTGATTTTTGCGTTTATTAGGTAATGTTTTTTCTTGCAAAAATGAGGCATAGGATTCCAGTTGTGTTGCGAGTAGGAATGGAATTGGTAGTACGCTTGCACGTTTAGCAAAACTTTTCCGAATACGCTTTTTCTCGGTGAATGAATAACTCATGATTTTTCTCCGAATGAAGAAGATAAAAAATTGAAAAAGCTTAATTTAACTAGAATAATCATTATCTTAAGTAGATGATATTTCAATCAATGAAAGTTCAAGAAATACCAAAAGGCCGGCAAGATTAAAAATCTACCAGCCTTCATTGTGTTTATTAACAGATTATTTAATTTCGCAAGCAGCGCCAGCTTCAACCAATTGTTTTTGAATTGCAGCAGCATCCTCTTTTGATACGCCCTCTTTAACAGTTTTCGGTGCGCCATCTACCAGATCCTTAGCTTCTTTCAATCCTAATCCGGTAATTGCTCTAACGACTTTAATAACATTCACTTTGCTGTCGCCCGCAGAAGTTAAAATTACCGTGAATTCAGTTTGTTCTGCCGCCGCAGGAGCCGCTCCACCGCCAGCGCCCGGTGCAGCAACGGCAACAGCGGCCGTAGCTACTGCAGACACCCCAAATTTTTCTTCCATTTCTTTGATCAGTTGCGATAACTCTAATACCGTCATATTGGCAATCGCATCTAATATTTCAGCTTTTTGTACAGCCATTATTTTCTCCTGGTTAAATTAAGTTCTTTTATTACAAGTTATAGAAGTGTTATGAATCCTTGCCATCGCGCACCATTGCCAAACCACGAACAAATTTGGTCGGAACTTCATTAAGCGTTTGAACAAATTTACTAATTGGGGCCTGCATGGTGCCAAGTAATTTCGCGAGCAATTCATCTCGGCTAGGCAATGAAGCCAAAGCAGAAATTTCTTCTCGACTCATGACATGCTGACCCATTGCACCGGCTTTGATGACGAATTTTTCATTGCCTTTAGAAAATTCGTGCAAAACTTTAGCCGCAGCTACAGGATCTGCGCTAATACCATATACAAGAGGGCCCACCATATGCTTCGCTAAATCCGCATAGGGTGTATCTGTCACGGCACGTCTTACAAGCGAATTTTTTATAACGCGAAAATAAATTCCTGATGCACGCGTTTTAGCTCGTAACTGGGTCATTTCACCCACTTCTATTCCTCGATATTCAGCAATAATAATAGCTTGAGCAGTTGCCACTTGCGCGGCTACTTCCGCTACAATTGCTTTTTTATCTTCAAGATTAAGACTCAAGGTACATTCTCCATCAGTAAAAATAGTGTTTGATTAAATAATCACACTTTGAACAGTTATTTTCAAACACTATAAACTGGTGACCTATAACCAGGAAAATTTTTCCCGCTCTGGTACACCATCTACGCTGGGCGGCATTAAATAAATCTGTAAAATAAAACATCTACGACTTATAGATTGCACGTTTAAGCTATGGGAAATTTTCTATTTGTTTAACAAACTGTTTATCAATAGTTATTTCACTAATCCCCAGCGGTCTTTGATAATCCATCTGGATAACATCAATTGATTGCTTCTCCAAACAGCCCAAAGTTCTTTTTATTATTGCTGCTGCGTAACGCTAGATTGATCCACTCTAACACCAATTCCCATAGTGCTCGAAATAGATATCTTCCTAAGATAAATTCCCTTAGAAGCAGCTGGCTTCGATTTATTCAATGCCTCTATCAAAGCCAATAAATTTTGTTTCAGCGCATCGACGTTGAAGGATGCACGTCCAATCGTGCAATGAATGACTCCTGTCTTGTCCGCCCTAAATTGGACCTGTCCTGCTTTCGCATTCTTAACCGCGCCCGCTACATCTGTGGTCACTGTTCCGACTTTAGGATTTGGCATCAAACTTCTCGGACCTAAAATTTGCCCTAATTGTCCCACTACTTTCATCGCATCAGGACTTGCAATCGCTACATCAAAGTTAATATTTCCCGCCTTGATATCAGCTGCGAGATCATCAAATCCGACAATATCGGCTCCAGCTTCCTGCGCTTCTTTCGCTTTTTCACCTTGTGCAAAAACCGCCACACGAACCACTTTTCCTGTACCTGCGGGCAAAACCACCGAGCCTCGTACCGCTTGATCCGATTTTTTCGCATCAATACCAAGATTGACAGCAATATCAATCGATTCATCGAATTTAGCGGTCGCCAATTCCTTTACTAACCCCAATGCATCATTCAATGAATAGTTTTTATTGCGATCGATTTTTCCGGTAAATGCTTTATAGCGTTTCGATATATGTGCCATTTTTATAATCCCTCTACTTCAATGCCCATACTTCTAGCACTACCTGCGATCGTTCTGACCGCAGCGTTTAAATCAGCAGCGGTCAAGTCGGGCATTTTGGTTTTAGCAATTTCTTCTGCTTGACTTCGGCTCAATTTTCCAACTTTATCCAGGTGCGGTCTTGGGCTACCTTTACCAACACCGGCTGCTTTCTTAATCAAAACAGATGCAGGCGTCGTTTTCATGATAAAAGTAAAACTTTTATCAGCATAAGCAGTAATAATCACTGGCACCGGCAAACCCGGTTCCATTTTTTGTGTAGCCGCATTAAAAGCCTTACAAAATTCCATGATATTAAGCTGACGCTGCCCAAGAGCTGGGCCGATAGGAGGGCTCGGATTCGCCTTCCCTGCAGGCACTTGCAATTTGATATAACCTATTATTTTTTTTGCCACTACTATCTCCTCGAGGTACGAACGAACAATACGCGTTGCTCTCCCTCTTATGTATGATTAACTAATATTTGCCACTAATCGATGAATTAAGATTTTTCCACCTGATTGAAATCTAGCTCTACAGGCGTAGGACGACCAAATATTGAAACTGACACTCTGAGTTTACTTTTGTCGTAATTTACGTCCTCAACATTGCCATGAAAGTCTGTGAAAGGCCCCTCCTTAACACGAACAGCCTCACCCATCTCAAACAAAATCTTAGGTTTAGGTTTCTCAATCCCCTCCTGAATTTGTTGAAGGATGCTATCGACTTCTTTTTGACTGATGGGTGTTGGTCGCATCACTGACCCACCAACAAAACCGGTGACTTTATCAGTATTCTTTACCAAATGCCAAGATTCATCCGACATTTCCATTTCGATGAGTACATAACCGGGAAAAAATTTACGTTCACTGATATTTTTTTGCCCACTTTTCATCTCAATTACTTCCTCTACCGGAATCAAAATCTGGCCAAATTTGTCTTGCATTCCAGCTCGTTCAATTCGCTCTATCAGCGCACGTTGAACACTTTTTTCATACCCTGAATAAGCGTGAATCACATACCATTTCTTACTCATTCAATTTTCCTCTGTGGAATTTGTCATACCTCTTGATTCAATAGCAACTTCACTAATGACATCAAGGCAGCATCAATTAACCACAAAAATAAAGCCATCGCAACAACGAATGCAAACACCACACCCGACGTTTGAAGGGTCTCCTTGCGGCTAGGCCATACGACTTTTCTTGTTTCTTCGATAGATTCTTTCGCATAGACAAAAAATTCCTGCCCTTGCGTAGTGAACTTCACAGTCACTCCTGCCAATAAGAATCCAATCAAAATAGATAGGATACGTAAGACCATCGGGCTCTCAGCCAAATAAATGAATCCCGCAATTCCCCCGATAAAAAATAACAACGCCAATGCAAGCTTCAGTTTATTCACACTAACAAGATCCTTTTTACCCTAGCTCTATATCACGATAGCTAATAAAGAAAGCTAACAAATTGCATGATAAGTTTTATACAGAACAGAGGCTTTTTATATTTCCAAGTTTGTTTTTTTAAAATTTAACACTAATACTTTAATGTAATTCATTCAATTCGAATAAAAATGCTGGCAGGCCAGGAGGGCATCGAACCCCCAACCTTCGGTTTTGGAGACCGACGCTCTGCCAATTGAGCTACTGACCTTCATGATGAACATTTTTATTAACAACAAAAGTATTTAGTATTTCTTTGAAACAATTATATTATTCAATAATTTTTGCAACGACACCGGCACCAACGGTTCTACCACCCTCGCGAATCGCAAAACGCAACCCTTCTT
>JBGAVE010000044.1:0-17917 GCA_044228295.1 Nitrosomonas sp. | reverse complement strand
GGTCGCTTCGCTCATGCCGTATTTACGGAAGACATCGGCAACCTTAGCACCCAGTTCAACTTCCTTGAGTAGTGAAATGATCTGCTGCTCGCTATATTTCGACTTCTTCATCGTAGAGCTCCTTTGGGTTAAGAAACTCTACTTCAAACTGGCTCAATTTAAAGAGGAGACTACAGTCCGTACAATCGTCGCTAAAGACTATCAATCACTTAATATCTTTTGGGTGTTACGTTGGATCGCCTAATCACTACTGCTTGTTTTTTTAGGTGCTTTTCTCGATTTCTTGATTTAAGAAATTTTTTATTTGGCAGGGCAGATCACTTGAAAAGCAATCATATTCCTCGATTTGATAGTTTTTTTTCAAGCTGCGTAACCACGTTAATTGTCGTTTAGCTAACTGCCGTGTTGCAGCAATTCCCATATCCCACAGTTCTTTGTCATTGATTTGGTTGAGTAGGTATAACCAGCTTTGGCGATAACCCACACAGCGCATCGAAGGGTAGTGCGCATCGAGTTCTGGAAATCGTTGGCGAAGCGAAGTTACTTCATCAATTAATCCTTGATCCAGCATCGTCATGAAGCGGCTTGCAATGCGTTGATGCAATTGGCTTCTATCGTTGGGTACCAATGCAATTTGAATCGCATGATAGGGAAAATCGACTGGGAGTTGCGCTGAGTTACTGGAACTGTGAATTAATTCAGACATTGGCTTTCGAGTCAGTAGGAAAATTTCTAAAGCGCGCTGAATACGTTGACTATCGGTTGGCTTGATTCGCTTGGCGGTTTCAGCGTCAATTTGTGAAAGTTTTTGGTGCATGACGGGCCAACCCAGTGTTAATGCTTCCTTTTCAAGTTCAATCCGAAGATTCTGGTCAGTCGAGGGCAATTCGGATAACCCTTCCAATAAAACCTTGAAATACAACATAGTACCACCTACTAACAGTGGAATTTTACCGCGATCAGTAATGCTTTTCATCAAAGCCAAAGCATCACGGCGAAACTGTGCCGCAGAGTAGGTTTGATTCGGATCAATGATATTGACCAAATGATGATTAATTTGTTGAAGTGTAGACGGACTAGGTTTGGCGGTACCAATGTCCATGTAACGGTATACTTGCGCTGAATCCACGCTAATGATTTCAACTGGAAAATGTGCCGCAATATCTAACGCGATTTGACTTTTTCCGCTGGCAGTCGGGCCTATTAAAAAAATGACGGGGGGAGCATGCATGGGGGGATAGGGCTTGTGTGGATTTTTTCTCACACACAAATTATGTGAATAATCGATAATTGTACTATCGCTACAAAACCATTTCTTAGAAGAAATCTAGATTTCTTGTCCTCCATGAAAAGTAGTCGTTGGATAATTGATTAAACTGGGCTAAACTTTAATCAATCTAGATATTGTTAAGGATAATGCCTTGAAATTTTTTGCGATAGTAGTTTTCTTATTGATCGTGTATAACATGGTTTCGGCTTTGTATTATATGTATAAGGATAAAGGTCATTCGACGCGAATGGTACGATCATTGAGTATTCGTATCGGTTTGTCGTTTTTTCTGTTTATTGTCATGATGATTGCTCATCGGCTAAACATGACTTCGGGTTAATTTAGTTCAACAAACACATTTGTTTTGCAGTCTGTCGTTGTAAAAAAACGTTTAAAGATGTAGCTATCGTAGGGGCGGGTGCTGCAGGTATGATGTGCGCGATCGAAGCAGGAAAGCGCGGTCGCCGAGCGATATTGATCGATCATTCGCCCAAATTAGCGGAAAAAATTCGTATTTCAGGCGGTGGACGTTGTAACTTCACCAATCGATGCTGTTCCTCAGAAAACTTTATTTCTAGTAACCCACATTTTTGTCGTTCGGCATTAGCGCGTTTTACCCCTCAGGATTTCATTGTGCTGATGGATAAGCACGGCATTCACTATCATGAAAAAAACTGGGACAATTGTTTTGTGATGAGAGTGCACAGCAGATCATTGATATGCTGAAAGCAGAATGTGCGGTCGCACAGGTAGAATGGCAAATACTTTCGCACGTTAGGGAAGTACAGTATTACGCTAGCAATGAGTCTAATGTTGCAAAATTTTTGCTTAATGCCGATCGTAACTCGATTGAGACCACTTCACTGGTAATCGCTACGGGTGGTTTTTCGATTCCTCAAATTGGAGCAAGTAGCTACGGATATCAAATTGCCAATCAATTCGGTATTGCGGTTGTGCCACCCCGCCCAGGTTTGGTGGGTTTGACTTTTAATACCGAAAATTTTGTGCAATTCAAAGATATATCAGGCGTTTCTATTGATGCAGAAGTTAGTTGCAATGGGGTTACATTTCGAGAACAAGTGTTATTTACACATCGCGGTTTAAGTGGGCCTGCCATTTTACAAATCTCATCGTATTGGCAGCCAAAATAAGCCATTTATATCAATGTATTATCTTCCCATCGCGCAATAAAAATATTGTCCGAATCTAGAAATAGCCTCGAATTGTTGAGTAATTTATTATCGCGTTTCTTACCTAAGCGTTTCGTAGACACTTGGTGTCATACTATTTGTAACGAATTGTCACTTGCGATTCTGCCAATGAATCGCTATCGCGACACCGAATTGCAACAAATTGCCGATAAGCTGCATTGTTGGAAAGTATTTCCGAGTGGAACGGTCGGCTATAAAAAAGTTGAGGTGACGGTTGGTGGGGTAGACACGCGAGAATTATCTTCTAAAACAATGCAAGCCAATCGTGTTCCTGGGCTTTATTTTATAGGTGAAGTCGTTGATGTGACGGGTCATTTAGGAGACTTCAATTTTCAATGGGCTTGGGCATCGGGACATGCGGCAGGACAGTTTGTGTGATTTAGGTAGAGATGGTTACTGAACCAATGACGATGCCAAAAATTGTATGGGTGTAAAGCATCTGATAGTATGCATTAATTTAGGTTGATAGCATTGTTTATTAACTTATTGATTTTTATAGGAGGGTTTTCTCTGAAAAAAACGATTCTAAGCTTAATTGCCGTTTTAGTTGTGTCTTCTTGCATGGCAACACCACAGCGTGAAGAATTGCTTAAGCAAAAAGTGATTTATAGCCGCAACAGCGATAAGAACTATCTGGTTATTGCCGAATGTTTGAAAAGTGAAGATGGTTTTCCCTTACCGAAAAAGCAAAGGCATGCTTGGCGAGATATTAATACATTTTTTATTTATCACGAAGCGGTGCAAGTCGATGGTTATCCGCAGTTACACGACGAGGCAGAGAAAACTTACTATGTTACTGAAATTCATAATCCTAAATTTCTGAGTAATGATAATAAATCCATCACTTTTGGCAATGGAAATTGGATCATGACGATCAAAGACACAAGCGATAACCATATTACTCAATCTTTGATCGAAATCAGAAGTAATCAAAATCTTTTAAATGATTATCCACCGAAATCTTATTCACCGGATTTAAGGGATACTTTATCGCATCGATTGTATAAGGTGGAAGAAATGAGTGGTTGTTTTTAATGTGGTTAGCATTTGATAGCCAAGAGCCACAGAAAATTTAACAGATGATCTGAGCCATAAACAGGAGATTTATGTACTCTTGGGATTAAGGATATCGATATCAATTTTACCTTGCGCCAGTTCCCGTAATGCGATAACAGTGGGTTTATCGCGCAATGGATCCACCATCGGTGCGGAACCGATCGCTATTTGTCTGGCGCGTGCAGTGGCTGCCAAAGTCATATCAAATCGATTGGGAATTTTCTTTAAACAATCATCAACGGTAATTCTTGCCATGTTTTTTTATAGTCACTGAAAGAGGAGTGGATAAATTAAGATAACTCGCTAATTAAAGAATGATATTTAATTAGTTGCCGATGCTTTCTTAAACGTTCTGCTTTAACGATACAAATTAATTCGTTGAGTGCGTATTCTAACTGATTATTGACGACAATATAATCAAAGTCTTGAATATGACTGACTTCTTCTCGAGCTGCAGCCAGTCTTCGTTGAATAACAGCAAGATCGTCTTGCGCTCTTGAATGCAATCGCTGTACTAATACTTCTTGAGATGGAGGAAGAACAAAAATACTGACGGAGTGCGCAAAAATCCTTTGAATTTGTGCAGCACCTTGGCAATCGATTTCCAAAATAATATCGCGGCCAGCGGCCATCGTTTCAGTTAACCATTGCTTTGAGGTGCCATAGAAATTACCATAAACCTCTGCGCTTTCTAAGAAACATCCATTTTGCAGCATCGATGCGAAGACTTCTCGACTGATAAAATGATAATCCTTACCAGTAATTTCACCTGACCGAGGAGCGCGCGTGGTATGGGAAATCGACAAACTTAAATCTATGCCTGATTCGAGTAATGCGCGTACTAAGCTGGTTTTTCCTGTGCCTGAGGGCGCGCTTATAATAAATAAACAGCCTGGAATAACGGATTTGTTTTGCTTTTCCATCATAACTGAAGTTTATTTGGCATTCAAAATAATTAAAAGCTGACTTTTTAACATCTTAATTAAACGAGTTTCTTCATGAGGCGTTTGTTCTGGTGCATCAAATTCACGGTCTCCATAAATAAAACCAACAGCTTTTTTATTCAAAACTATTGGCAAGACAATAAAGCTGCGTGCATCAGATAATAAGCTTAAGTGCCACTGTGGCAGCATTTCAATAACTTTGGGAGATTTTGCGTTAGAAATCAGTAAATCGGTGTCTTTTTCCATCGCCAGATAAAATAAATCAACCGCAGGTGTAATGGGAAAATGAAAAGCTTTTTGTAATTCGGTGCTGTTTTTGCCGAAAGAAGTACGCGCCCGATATTGATTCTTTTTCGTATCCCTCAAACATAATGTAATAAACCGGAATCCTAAACTATTATAGTAATATTCCAATATCAGTAATATCAAATCGCTCAATTTATAATTACCGCTGGCTATGATTTCTGTCACATCTTGGATCGCAGACAATAGTAATTCGACCGAATTATAGGGTTTCCCACTTGGATGTCGCTGAGTGATTTGTATATCTGCAGTATCTTGATCTGTTAAAGCTAATTCCGCCAAGATATCATTTTTCGCTTTTTCCTCTGATTCTACTTGTTGTTGATACGTTGATTCGTTCGAATCTAGTGCTTCGGGAAACAGATTGATATTGACGCGCAGCGCAGTCGTTTCTTCTGTTGCTCGTTCTAACAGTGCATCAAGCTTTGACATATCTAAATTTAATGCTCGGCCAAAGCGATTAAGAACCTTCTCCTTAAGAGCAAGGCTTTCTGGTGTATTGTTTATAGGAAGATGTGCAGCAGTGTCGCTAAACTCAGCAGCTTGTTGAATCCACTCTTGTTTATTTTTAGCAGGACTCAAGGTTCCAACAGGTTTGTTTTTGATTGTTTGAATAATACTGGCTGGAATATTCCATTTTTCCAGAATAGTTTCAGTAAAATCATTTAAATCAAAGGCAAATAGCTTTCTTGCTACTTGCTCAGGTGACTGATTTTGCGTTCGTGCCGATTGCATGATTTGCTGATATTTATCAGGTTCATAGGCCGCCAATAGTAAACGCCCCATATTCTTAAATAACGCAGCGATTGCAACTTCTTCCACTTGATAAACCTGACTTTGTTTGACCAGTTCCTGGCATAACATGCTTGCCATTAATGCGCGAACTAATTCTAAGCGAACAAAATCTGCATGTTTACCAGCTAAAATTTTATCAACCAGTAAAATTGCCAGGGCGCATGTTTTGACCGTTTCAAACCCAAGTAAGAAGATTGCCTTTGTGATGCTCGTTACCACTTTTCCGTTAGTTGAGCGATAAGCAATAGAATTCGACAAACGAAGAATTTTTTGCGTTAACGAAACATCCGACAAAATGAAATGCGATAGCTTGCGTATGGATTCGTCTTCTGATGTAGACAATTGCACAATCCGACCAATTGCGCTCCCTAAAGAGGGTAGATCCAATTCTTCGTTGATTGTTTTAAGCAGTTGCTCTTTTAAAGAAGCGCTATTGTCAATTTGGTTGTGGTAAATAGTATTCAGTTTAATGCTCTCGTACAGCTACACTCTCAAACAAAGCAGATGGATATTGATATATCGATCAATTATTTTTCTTTGCGCGCTTTTTCGATGAGTGCGTTCAGTGTTTTAATGGTTTCATCAGGCGTTGGACTCATTCCACCACTGGTCAAATACTTGCCGTTTACCACCAAAGCGGGTACTCCGGTCAATTGATACTGGCGTGACATTTGCGTCGATTTAGCTACTTGATTCTGAACGCTAAATGAGCGAAAAGTATCTTCAAATTTCTTGCGGTCAATCCCTTGTTTCTCTATCCAACCGAATAAAACGGCTTCATCATTTAAATCAATTTTTTCTCGATGTGTCGCTTGATAGATTTTGTCGTGCAATGGATCGAGCAATCCCATCGCTTCAATGGTATAAAAAACTTTAGCACCCGTTGTCCAATTGGGTCTAAATATAGCGGGAACATAGCGGAAATCGACATCTGCTGGAATAGTTTTCGCCCAAGCTTTGACGTGTGGATGCAGGCTATCGCAGTGAGGGCAGCCGTACCAGAAAAATTCCAATACTTCGATTTTGCTGTCGTCGCGTGTCGGTTGCGGGCTTTTCAAAACCGTGTAATTTTTACCTTCTACCAGATCCGCATATACGTTTGCGATACTCAATAAACTAAAGCTAAGCAACAAAAAAGGAAGTATAAAAAAAATGCGAGGATTCATTCTGACTCCTTAAAATTTTTTGATCGATCAATTCATTATTTGATGAAGCAAGTCGCGACCACTATTTATCTGCAAAAGCTAACGACAAAAAGTACGATACCACATCTTTTTATTATTGTACTTTGATAAATTGCGCCGTAATGCCATTTTCTTTTAAAGAAGCGTTGGTCTGGTCGACATCTTCTTTTTTAGTGAAAGGCCCTACACGTACTCTGTGCCAGGTTCCTTTATCCGCTAAATCAATGGGTTGAACTGACGCGAGTATGCCAAGCAGCGCCAGCCGCGCTTTTAAGTTTTCAGCGTCTCCCTTGGTTTTAAATGACCCAGCCTGGAGAAAAAACTTTTCTTTAGTGGCCGTCACGTTATTTTTGGGTGTTGACGGTGCTGAAGGCGGAGTCTGCGGAGATTGAGTCAATTCCTGTGTGCGAATACTCGGTGGAACACTTGCATACAATGTCGGTTGTTTTTCAACAGGTTTGATAATATTTTCCTGTGGTTTATTGGTATTTACAGAAGATGGCACAGGCGGCACTGAACGCTGTGGAACGGTACGCTCAACTGTAGGCTCGTCAACACCTGGCAATATTTTATAAAAATCAAACCGTGGTTTTTCTTCGACTACGGTAATTGGTGTTTCAGAGGGTGCCTTATTCGATGGCTCTGATTTATCGGACTTCGATGGTGTTTCGTTTTTGACGGTTGCGGTAGCGTTTTTGTCATTCGACAAATAGGGGCTCGGCGCGTAATTAAGATACAGCCATATTCCAATAGCGCTCATAATACCAAGCGCATAACCAACGAATCCGCCTAAAAAAGCGGAACCGCCTTTTTTGGAAGACGATCTTGATGATTTTTGTGATTTATAATCTCGACTCATGAAGAACCCTATACAGAGATGCTACATTTTAACAGGTGTACTGACTCCCAGTAATTTGAGTCCATTGCTCAATGTTTGCCGCACAGACGCAATGAGCGCAAGTCGAGCATGCATTATTGATGTTTCATCAACCAAAAAGCGCGTTGAATTATAGTAACTATGAAATTCGCCGGCTAGTTCTCGCAAGCAGAAAGTAATCAAGTGCGGGGAAAATTCTTTGGCAGCGGCTTCTATCATATCTGGAAAATCAATGAGTTTTTGCAACAAACTCAATTCACCTGGATTGGACAAAGTATTCGTATCCACTCCTTCAAGCGTGGTTAAATCGCCATTCCATTGTGCTAAGACACTACAAATGCGGGCATACGCATATTGCACATAATAGACAGGATTCTCGTTACTTTGCGATTTTGCCAAATCCAAATCAAAATCTAAATGTTGATCGCTTTTACGCATCGCATAAAAGAAACGGGCGGCATCATTACCGACTTCATGACGCAATTCACGCAATGTGACGAATTCTCCCGAGCGGGTAGACATGGGCATTTTTTTCCCATCTTGATACAACACTGCGAATTGCACCAAAGCGATTTCTAGCTTAGTTGGATCAAGATTTAATGCTTGCAGTGCGCCTTTGACTCGAGCAATATAGCCATGATGATCGGCGCCCCAAATATTGATGAGCAAATCGAAACCCCGTTCAAACTTATTTAAATGATACGCGATATCTGAAGCAAAATAGGTAAATTGACCATTTTCGCGTTGCACCACTCGGTCTTTTTCATCCCCAAAATCAGTAGAACGAAACCATTTGGCGCCATCTTTTGTATACAGATAATTTTTCTCTTCTAGTAAAGCAACCGTTCGTGTCACTAATCCTGAATCAAATAGCGACTGTTCTGAAAACCACTCATCAAACTCAACGCCAAATTCTTGCAAATCGTTACGGCAATCATGGATTTGTTCTTTCAAAACAAATTGATGAATCAAAAAATAGTCATCGCCAAGAATTTTCTTCGCATTCGCGATTAACAGATCCAGCTCAGCATCCGTTGTGATTGGCATCTCTGTTGCGCTTAAAGGAAAATCTTGCAGAATCCGTTCGGTTTGCTGTACCAATCGTTTGGAGAATTGATCGTATAGTTGCTGTGCCATCTCTTTTACGTAACCACCCTGATAGGCGTTTTGTGGAAAAGGAATGTGCACTTGATTAATTTCCAAATAACGCAACCATGTGGAAACTGTCAGAATATCCATTTGCCGGCCGGCGTCGTTAACGTAAAACTCACGAAGTACGGTATAGCCTGCAGCTTTGAGTAAATTGGCAAGACTGGCGCCAAGGGCAGCTCCTCTACCGTGACCAACATGTAATGGTCCAGTCGGATTAGCGGAAACAAACTCAATTTGAACTTTTTTACCTTGCCCATAATTGCACGAACCGTACCGTTCCTTGCTGGTTAAAATATGTTTTATATAGCTTTGTTTCGCAGAATCTTTAATAAACAAATTAATGAATCCAGCACCAGCAATTTCTATCTTTTCGAGAATTGGTGATGCGGGCAAGTGGTCGATCAGATTTTGAGCCACTTCACGTGGGCTTTTGCGCATTGTTTTTGCCAAATGCATGGCCAGATTGCACGAATAATCCCCGTGTGAAGCCTGTTTGGTACGAGTTAATTCGATAGCAGGAAGGTTTTCTGATATTTTCAGAGCGTCTAGCGCTGACTGAAATAGCTCAATAAAATGCGTTTTGAAATTGATCGGTTCAGGCGAAGTCATGAATAGTGATTTTGTTAACGGGAATGCGTCATTTTAAAGGTATTATGATGGGCTGCGTAGCATTCTTTGACGTTGCGTTTCAAACAAACAAATACCTACGCTGACTGAAATATTCAGGCTCTCTACTTGACCCGACATCGGTATGCGCACCATAAAATCACAATTTTCGCGCGTGAGGCGCCGTAATCCCTTTTCTTCAGAACCAAATACCCATGCGACCGGTTCGGTGATATCAAAATTATCCAAAGTCTGTTGCGCATCACCTGCGGTACCAATAATCCAGATGCCGCGTTGCTTTAAATCTTTCAAGGTGCGAGACAAGTTAGTGACTGCGATAAATGGAACTGTGTCGGCGGCGCCACTCGATACTTTGTGGACGGTAGCATTCAATCCAACCGCTCTATCTTTGGGTGCGATCACTGCGTGGATGGAAAAAGCATCAGCGATGCGTAGACAGGCGCCTAAATTATGCGGATCTTGCACACCATCGAGTATCAATAACCGCGCAGGTTCTGTTAAGTTATCCAGTAAATCGTCAAGATCAATCATACGTTGCACTGCATCAATGACTGCAACCACCCCTTGATGACGATCACAACCTGCAAGACTGTCTAATTTTGCAGCGGGACAAGCGGTAACTTGCATTTTTTGATGTTGCGTTAATTGCATAAGATCTCGCGCACGTTGATCGTGGCGAGCCGCATCCATATAAATCTCTTTAATCGTTCCTGGAGATTGTTTAAGTCGACTGGTAATGGCATGAAAACCAAAAATAATGCGGTTACCGGACATTGTTTGTTACCACGAGTAATACATTTCCATCACATTATAAAAGCCTAAAATCACGCGTATTGTAATGTAATTTGTTTATTGCAAGACTATTTTTTTATTTTGGCGGATGTTTTTTCTTTAGGTTTGGCTGATTTTTTATCAGCTTCTACTAAGATAAAATCAATTTTGCTGGTTTCCAAGTCTACTCGTACCAGTTTTACGCGTAATCGATCCCCTAATCGATATTGTTTTCCACTGCGTTCGCCACGTAATAAATGTTTAACGGCATCAAAATGGAAATAGTCGCTTGGCAGCTCGGAAATATGTACCAATCCCTCAATATAAACTTTATCCAATGCAACAAACAAACCAAACGCAGTAACGCTACTAATCACGCCATCGAAAATAGTGCCGATTTTGTCTTGCATGTAAAAACATTTGAGCCACGATTCAACATCACGCGTTGCATCATCGGAACGTCGCTCGGTCATCGAGCAGTGCAATCCTATTTCATGCCAATCTCCCGGGCGATAAGTTTCATCGTTGAGTACCGCTTTAATGGCACGATGAATCAATAGGTCCGGATAGCGTCGTATTGGCGAAGTGAAGTGGGTATACGCTTCATATGCCAAACCAAAGTGTCCCGTAATGTCTGGGCTGTAAATCGCCTGTTTGAGCGATCGCAGCATAACCGTTTGTAATAGCTGTACATCAGGTCTGCCTTGTATTTTGAGCAGAGTTTGGGCGTAGTCTTTGGCACTGGGTTTATCTCCACCACTTAATGGAATACCAAATTCTTTGAGAAAATCACGCAATGCGGCAATTTTTTCAGGCACCGGATCTTCGTGGATGCGATATAACGCAGGATGTTGATGTTTCTGTAAAAAATCTGCGGCGCATACATTGGCGGCTAGCATGCATTCTTCGATCAAGCGGTGTGCGTCATTACGCTGTATGGGTAGAATTTTCTCTATCTTTCCTTGATCGTTGAAAAAAATTTGAGTTTCGATCGTTTCAAAATCGATTGCACCCCGTTTTTTTCGGGCTTTGAGCAAACATTTGAATAATTTGTTGAGCAACTGTAAATGCGGCAATAGCGCAACATGTTCTTGCTTGATGGGATTCTCTTTCTTTGCTTCAAGCATCGCTGCGACTTCGGTATAAGTAAGTCGTGCTTGCGATAACATTACCGCAGGATAAAAAATGTAGTCGAGAATTTCTCCATTTGATTGAATGCGTATCTCACATACCATGCACAATCTTTTTTGCTGAGGATTCAATGAACAAAGTCCATTCGATAAAACTTCCGGCAGCATCGGAATAACACGGCGGGGGAAATAAGTCGAATTGCCCCGATTGTAAGCTTCTTTATCAATCACATCACCCTGTTTCACATAGTGGCTCACATCAGCAATGGCGACATACAGGCGATAGCCTTTGTCATCTTTTTCGCAAAATACTGCATCGTCGAAATCGCGCGCGGTTTCACCATCGATAGTGACCAAGGGCAGATGGCACAAATCCTTGCGTCCTGTAAGCTCACGTTTTAAAACATTTTTAGGGAATTTACTGGAAGCTTTCTCGATCTCATCAGAAAACTCATAGGGAAGGTCATGTTTACGTAAAGCAATCTCGATCTCCATGCCAGAAGCCGTATAATCCCCCAGGACTTCTACAATTTTTCCGATGGGTTGCGATTGTTTGCTAGGTTGACGAATAATCTCGACCATCACTACCTGTCCCGCTTCGGCTTTTAACGAATGCTCCTTGGCAATTAAAATGTCTTGGCTGATACGCTTGTTTTCTGCAACCACATACAAAACGCCGTGGTCAATATATAACCGTCCCACTAATTGCGTGTTGGAATGTTCCAATACCTCAACAATCGTAGCTTCTCTTCGCCCGCGACGATCCAAGCCAATTTCACGCACCAATACGCGGTCTCCGTGTAAAGCTTTGTGCATTTCCTTGGGGCTTAAATACAAATCGCCACTGCCGTCATCTGGAATCAAAAAGCCAAATTCATCGGCATGACCTTGTATTTTTCCTTTGATTAAATCCAATTTTTCCATAACACAAATATCGCCTTTGCGATTACGGAAAAGCTGTCCTTCTCGAATCATTGCAGTCAAGCGACGAGAAAAGAAATCCTGCTCTTTTTTGCTAATCGACAATAATTTATGCAAAGCCTGCTCAGTGACGGGAATACCTTGTTGCTGTAACACTTGCAAAATATACTCGCGGCTTGGCAGCGGTTGTTCGTAACGCTCTTTTTCTCGTTGAAAATGGGGATCTAATTGACGGAGTTTTTGTTTCTTGTTATTTGACAAAGCAATGGTTTCCTATAGAATTACGCGCTCTGGTAGTCTGTCAAACTATCCATTGCCCAGATGGCGGAATTGGTAGACGCGCATGGTTCAGGTCCATGTGCCTTCGGGTGTGGAGGTTCGAGTCCTCTTCTGGGCACCATCAGTCACTGTTACTATATTAATTAATAAGTTAATTCTTTAGTAAGAAAAAGCTTCTATGCCTAAAAATTTTTACTGGCTAAAAATTAAGCAAGCAGTAAATTTAAACCTGCAAATTTTAGTTTTTATCTTATATCACATTCTCGAATGTTGCCTACTATATAGGGTCATAAGGATAAACTCAAACCCCTTCGGTTCGAAACTGTAAAGCTTTTAACTTCTCACAGTTAGTGGGTAATGCGAACGCGATACGTTAGGACTGTTTCACTTTCGGCAGCCACTGGAATGTTCCATTCCACCATGCTTGCTGATTTTTTTTCATGAGGTAAGGATTCCGATAGAATTTTCCAATCTCCGGGCATAGGTTCTTGTACTTGTACTTTTATTGCTTCCTTCTTAGCATTCTTGATAGTAATTTTATAAGCACTCTCAAAGACACCTGCTTGATTTGGCCTATTTGCAGAGATTTGCTGAAAATCGGTTTGTAGTTTATTCGCTGTGATATCAAATGCATTACCCAGTTTCAAACGAATCAACTCATTATTCGGAGTATGTTCGATTCGATCTTCACCTACAAATTGACTATTTCCCGCTAAATCTTTTTTGTACACACGTACCACACCTTTCGGTAATGGAATGCCTAACCCTTTTCCTTTATTCAGAAAGCTGATATATACCCCAATCGATTTTTTTTGTTCAATCGTGCCATATTGTCCTGAATAATAGTAATCTGCGCCTTGCAATAAATATTCTTTTGTTAAAGGTACATTTACCGCTGACATCAATGATACTTGCTTGGTTTGATTTTCAGATAGCGTAGTTAGGTGTTGCAATGTGTATAAATGATAGTCAAAAAATGATTCCTGTTTCATTTGTGGCGCATCCGCCGCAGCCATCGCTGTCATTTCCATCATTTTGGTCGATCTTCCCAATGCTGGCTGTACTTGATTGACATCGCCTGCAACCAATTGTAATTGCGCGTCACGATAAGCAGCGCCACTCTGGTTGGTTAATGTTACTAATCCATTCAAATCCAGAACATTGTCTTTTTCATTTAAGGCTGCAACATAATCTGCGTGCCAAGACAATCCAGACGTGAGGTAAGAAAGTTCAAAATCATGCGCTTCTTTCGCAGAATTGAGTAAAGAAAGTAGTAAGGTCGGCCTATCCCGTAAATGATTGGGTACTCCAGGAAATACCAGTCGCCCAGAAATATCGGTTTCAATGCGATCGCCAAATTTCAGCACAATACCTTCATTCGTAGCAAGTACGGTAGCCGTTTCTTTCGTTTCAACCCCAGAAGCAGGGTTTGTACGAATCACAACAATTTCTTGTCCACGATATTTTTCTAATAACTTAGTCGGTGTCAGCAGATCAAAATCAAAATTTTGTTCCACTAAACGAAACTCACTCGAATGGTTCAGGCTTCGCAATATCGCCGTTTCTGGACGAATCTGCGCAGAAACATCACGCCACGCCAGACGATTTAAATCTGAATCCAACTTAATGTGACGCAAATCTTTTACTAATGCCAGATTTTCGTTATAGATCGTGATCGCGACGTTTTTCTGATCCTGTGTTGTGGAAGTCTTTTCTTGGTTATCCATAGAAGTAGCAAAAGTATCTGCGTTAATGATCAATAAAATCCCAATCACTGCTACAGAAAAAGATGAAAGAATCCCTCTCTGTATTGTTCTGATTAAGAAAGAGTTTTTTTTTATATCATTGTGGTATGGCATAAGAGAAAATAAACGTAATGATTAGAAAGCGAATGATGACTGATTGAAAGTGAGTTCGAATAAAGCATACAAGGCATAGACAGTATTGCAAATGAATAATTCATATTAAAATGGCCTATATTCGGGTTATAATGCCGCCTGAAATTTTACTTCACTTGTTAATCATGCATATTTGAAGTAAATTGCATTTCAATTTGATCGCCCGGGTGGTGAAATAGGTAGACACAAGGGACTTAAAATCCCTCGGGCTTAAACCGCCCGTGCCGGTTCGACTCCGGCTCCGGGCACCACGCAAAAATCTCAAGCAGTTTCATACCGTATCAAATTCCTTGAATTAACTAGCTTTAACAGAAATAGATAGATTCAGACTGTATCATGAAGAATCTGTACATACCAACATTCAGATGGTATTTTGCTGGTGCCTTTGATACCAACAAATGCTAATAGATATCACCGTTAGGCAATCTAAGCCGAAGGACAAGCCCCACAAGTTAACTGACCTTTTGGACGATGTGTACAAATGGAAGAAAGGAGTTTTATATGATTGATTATCCCTGGAATTATGTCTTTATAATTTTTGTAGTTATCTCTTCATACATTAACAAATTCTTCTTTTTGAAGGATGGCATTATTTTAAAAATAGAGGGTTTTCTTATCAAAAAAATCGGGAATAGGACAGAAGATAACCAGTGGGGAAAAATTTATAACGATTTCAGTTTGGTGGGAGTGATTATTTTTCTTATTGATTTATTTATTCATTTTCTTCACCAACAAGCGGACAAAATTCAACAACAGATAGGAAACTTACCATGACTCAAGGAATGTCAACAAATCAGGAGATTATTGTATGAATATTACGACTTCGGTTAACAGTTTTGATAAATTTATAAGATCTTTGCATAACTGTTTTTTTGAGTTTTTTAGATCACTTTCAGCATTGATAAATCAAATACTTATAAATCTTGCGCAACCGATATAACCAGTTATGCAGAGGCCTTAACCATGTTCTGAAGCGCGACAATACTGAGTGATCTGGTACATCGTCTTCCAGCGACAAGCCCAGAAACCGCATCACGTGCAGATTCGGGTTCGTCATGCCTTCCACCGATTCATCGTTTAGACCACCGTTCCAAATTCCGACCAATAGCATCTTAAATAACTGCAACCCAGAATAAGCTGGCCGCCTCGCAGCATCGCAAACCGCTGCATAATGGACTGCGATTGCTTTCCCTATCGAGTTCCAATCAATTAACTGATTTATCTGCTTCAGAAAATGCCCTTTTCGGGTGCGACGGGTTACATCAAATTCTGAAAAACTCATGCAGATTTCTTCAATGCTATGGTTTTGAAAAATAATCATAACACCCAGCTAATCAGTTTTTGATTACAACCGTGCAAAGGTCTCCAGTATTTGAATACTTCAGAAATAGTGCCGGTTTTTGTTTCACCCTTTGTTTCACATCATAAAGGGGTTGTTTTTTCTGTATCGTGGTCCCCGGATGGCGAAACGCTCGCGTCAGGATCAAAAGATACTATGATTCAACTGTGGAATATTGAAAAAATACAATGGTATTGGCAGCAGATCGAAAAAAAAGATGCCAATTACTTAACTGAATAGATGCGCCGCCATCGATTTCATCTCAACGACATCAACTTAATAGCAGATTATCCAGAGCCAAACTTATACGGTAGCCAATCAGAGATGTTCGAGTGGTCAATGGATCATCCTTTGTATTGGTTACCCAAAGCGGAGCAAGGTAGCGACGACGCGATGTTGCAACTGGGTTTGATTTATCATCGCAGTAACGATCAAAAACGTGCTATGGATTGGTATCAAAAAGCAAGTGCTGCGGGAAATGCCGTTGCAACGGGGGTTTTGAAGGAACTCATGCAGCACGCGCCAATTCCTGCTGCGCGTTAACAGGCCGTTGAAAAACTATCTGCGTTGCCGCTACGGTGTTAAAAACAGGTTCAAAATGCTCATTTATTACATATAAACTGCGCTTTTTCGCCTGTTTCTGCCTTGTATCGGTTGCCTCGAAAACGTTTTTCAACGGCCTGTTAACTGTAAGAAACCTCAGGATTGTTTACCGAGAGATTAATTAAAATAAGCGGTGAGTATTTCAAAAGGAGTAGCATTATTCAAACCTTTATGGGGGTTTTACGGTACTGTAGAAGTTAATGAAACACAATAGCTGAATACGTCGATTGAGGCTGTGCTGGGGTTTTATCGGGGAAAAATCGGCATTATAGCGTTTAACTTAGTGCTTGAGGCCGTACTGTAACGTTTTGAACCGATGATTGGTACTTGTCACGCGGGGTGAATTCCTGGCGTCTGGCGTGTTTCAGTACGTCATCAATCGTTGGTCGGCTCACTCCTAAAGTGCTCCGCCGAGTACGTTTGTGTATGTTCATGTACCGTATTCTCCTAAAAATACTGTAAGCAACGCTAGGAATTCTTACATTTCAACAGGCATAGAATGATACTTACGATCGCAATTAGAAATCGATATACATTTGAAATACTGATTCAAAAAGAGAGGTGCGATGGTTTTGCATTGTTTTCGATTATTCGCACCTTAAAAGAAGTAAGTAGACAACATTGACAAGGCGTAACCATGACGAAAATTATTTTAATTGTTTCTTTAGTAATCGCTGCAATGCTTCAAGTTTATTTTATTTTTACAGACAATGGTGGCGTACTTGCCTATGAATTAGTGGGATTACTGATAGCCTTCACTTGTTCGATGATGCTTTTAACTAAAAAGTAGATTGATTATTGATAAAGGGTAGGTTAGAGAACGTTAAGGCAAGTTCATTATCAGTGAAAAACAGCAGCAAACGATTTTAATGATCCGGTCAATATTGATTTGTTTTGGTTTTAGATTGTTGACGTAAAAGTTCCTTGATGTTGTAGATGCAATTTTGGTTTTGATGATTATGTAGTTTCCTCGGTAAATTGAGCCAGTTTGAAGTAGAGTTTCTTAACCCAAAGGAGCTTCTACGATGAAGAAGTCGAAATAGAGCGAGCAGCAGATCATTTCACTGCTCAAGGAAGTTGAACTGGGTGCTAAGGTTGCCGATGTTTGCCGTAAATACGGCATCATCGAAGCGACCTACTACAAATGGAAGGCCGCCTACGGCGGCATGGATGTTTGCCGACTTGGACAACGGCCCGGAATTCGTCAGCCGATTGCTAGCTGAGTGGGCAAAGTGCCGGGGCATCGTATTGCAATTCATTCAATCCGGTAAATCAACGCAGAATGCTTTTATCGAACGGTTTAATCGCACTTATCGCACTGAGATATTGGATTGCTATGTCTTCAAGACGCTCGATGAGGTCAGGCGCATGACCGAGGAATGGAGACAGCGCTATAACCCACGAGCGACCCCATGAGTCGCTCGGGAGAATTCCATCTATCCAGTTCGCTATGGCAAAATACCATCAACTTCTACTTTAGGAGACCTTTGCAAAATCACACGTAGCTCTTGTTTCAATGCAATTCTGGGTTTATTTGTAAGTTTTCAAGATATTTTT
>JBGAVE010000043.1:0-19347 GCA_044228295.1 Nitrosomonas sp. | reverse complement strand
TGGTACATCGTCTTCCAGCGATAAGCCCAGAAACCGCATCACGTGCAGATTCGAGTTCGCCATGTCTTCCACCGATTAATCACTTAGATCACCGTTCCAAATTCCGACCAATAGCATCTTAAACAACAGCAACAGCAACACCGAATACGCCAGACGCTCCGCAGCATCGGAAGCTGGGGCATAATGGACCGCGATCGCCTTCTCTACAGAATTCCAGTCAATTATCGGATCCATACATTGCGATGCAACTGAGCAAAGTTCTCATTGACTAGATTCAGTGGCTAGCAATGGTGGTCACTGACTTTTTCAAATGACACTAGTAGGAATGAATATCAGGGGCGTAGAAAAAACTGAGTAGAATAAGAGTCCTAATCAATACTAAAAATCTAAGCATATAAAAATTTCTAGAACTTGTTGACATTTCAGATAGCTTACCAAGCCAAAGCGATTATGCTTTCGTAAGTTCTCTTTGATTAACGTCTGGAAAATGCTTTTCACTTACTGCTTTCGATGGTACGTTTTATTGGTGGCATAGAATGCTCAACTGTATGTTTACAGTTATTCTATTAAATTGTTAACCTCCATCCGCTCAGCGGATCCTAGTATCTTTTTATGAAGAATCAATTTGGCAAGCTCTTGAGCGGGCAATGGTTTGCTATAAAAATACCCTTGCAGAAGTTCACAATGATGATTTCTTAAAAAAGCTACTTGAGCCTGTGTTTCAACACCCTCTGCGACGATTTTTTTCCCTAATGCATGCGCCATCGCAGCAATCGTTCCCGCTATAATTCCTCCATTACCATTATTATCAATTTTACGCACGAAAGACTGATCGATTTTTAAAGTGTTAAATGGTAGTTGCTCCAAATAAGACATAGAAGAATATCCTGTTCCGAAGTCATCAATTGAAAGCTGTACACCTAAATCTTGTAATTTTCGCAACACTTCAAGCACTACCTGCGAGTCATCCATCAATACGCTTTCGGTAATTTCTAACTCTAAACAATGAGGAGGAATTGCGTTTTTACTAAGTGCCTCTTTGACCTGATGTAAAAAATTTTCTTGAACGAATTGCTTTACTGAAACATTGACAGCCACATAATCTATCAAGAATCCTTCATTACGCCAGATTCGATACTGTGAGCATGCTTCAAATAATACTATTTGACCTATCTCCACAATAAACCCAACTTCTTCGGCGATTCCAATGAAATATCCGGGGGACAGTAATCCTTTTTCAGGATGATTCCATCTTACTAACGCTTCCACTCCACGAATTGCGTTAGTTTCAGGATCTATTTGTGGTTGATAATGCAAAATAAATTCACGTTCTGAGATCGCTCGTCTGAGTTCTCTTTCAATTGTATTTCTGTTAACCACTTCAGCATTCATTCTCTCTTCAAAGAAAATGTATTGATTACCGTTTTTTTGTTTGGCTCTATCCATGGCGATGCCTGAATTACGCATTAATTCGGCAACACTTGTTCCATCGTTAGGATATACAGCGATTCCAATACTCGCTGCAACGATATTTTCTTCATTTTGAATGACAAAAGGATTAGATAAGCGATGTATAAGATTAGTCGCCAAATCGCTGGCTTGATGGGTAGAATTTAATTGAGGAATAATGATTGCAAATTCATCTCCCCCCAAACGAGCAATGGTGTTGGTTTCCCCCACATTACTTTGTATCCGCTGTGCCGCTTCACATAATAATTGATCACCAATGGAATGGCCAAAAATCTCATTGACTTTTTTAAATTGATCAAGATTAATGTAGAGTACTGCCAATTTTTGACGTGAAAATTCTGCTTGCGCTATTTCCTTTTGTAATTGTTCAGTAAAAAGTAAACGATTGGGCATTCCTGTTAAAGCATCAATACGCGCTTGCTTAATCAGCTTTAACTCACGGTTTTTTGTAAACAAAGCTACTGCAATTCGGTCAGCATAATCTTGCACGAAATCATTATTTTCGTCATCCCATTCTTGCTCAGACGAAAGAGAAAGCAAAATGTAACCAACCATTTGGTCTTTCCAAATCAGTGGCAATAAAAATTCTTCGGCTTGTTTAGGATCGGTTATTTGAAATGTCTCTCCAACAGAAAGGCATTTTTTTGTTAAATAACTTCCTTTAGGGCTTTGCGCTAAAAATTGTTTGATTTCATTCGGCAGCATTTTTTGTTGAGGCGCTAATGTTTTTCCATTGGCGTTGATTTCATAAACCTCAATAAAATTGTCGGGATTTTCGCTAAAAATCGCGATGCTGATGGCATTGATAGGAGTTATTTTTTGTAAATGAACAAGCACATCATCAATAATCTTATGGATACTCAAAGAAGATAAAATTTCTCGATCAATTTTTGAAAGCGTGGCGAGTATCTGAAATTGCCGCCCTAGTTTCTCGCTCATGGTATTAAAAGAGTGCGCTAACTCGCTAAATTCATCATCGCTGGTAATAGGCACTTTGCTAGAGAAATCTCGACGGCCTAATCGGCGCGTACCTTCGATTAGTTTTTCTAATGGCGTCAAAACACGACGGATCTGAATCATACTGAGCAGAATAATCAAAAGTATTGTGAAAAAAACACTGCCCCAAAAAATGGTGTTAAATTTTTTTAATGATTCCACTGCCTCTGTCTCAAGCTGACTTGCTACTACTAGCCAACGAGGGGTTAGGAATTTTGCTTGTAGAAAAATTTCTTGATAATTCGCTAAATAGTTATTTTGTTTTAACCTCCACACAAAATCGCCTTTAACCGAACGAGTGTTCTCCTGTATCGTATTGGTGGGCGGATAAGGGGTCGGTTGTGTACAAAATATCTTAAGAGAATTTTCGTTGTAGACGCATAGATTCATATTCATCACAAAAACGTCACTGCTTCCCCAAAGAAATTCGGTATCCATTTCAGCAATCACGACCTCTTTCTCTGGGAACAAATGGTCTCGTGCATATAACATGAAAATATAAATTTCACCACCGTCATATTGAGTTAGTAGCAGTGGTTGATTGCTTGATAAATGTTTTCTTGCAACGGGACTTATTGCTGGTAATTTTGTTGGATTTCCAAACACAGGGGTCAAGCTGCCATCCGCAGCAAGGACAGTTAAACTTTTGAAACGATGATTGAGTTGCTGTTTGGCGTCTATTGGCCATTGTTGTTTTGAAGAACGTTGTATGAGATCAAACAGCAATTGGTCCGATAAAAGGAGTCTTTCGTAAATTGATTTTTTATAGACGTCGCTTGTCGCTTCTAGGCGAGTATGTGCTTCCTTGATCAATAATTGAGTGGATTCCCAATAGGATAAATAAGCTAATAAGAATATTGGAATAAATGCGGCCAATACAAAAAATGCCAACATTCTACGGGCTACTTTACTGAGTAAAAGATTTTTTTCTAGGAACATAAAAATGACTAGTATTTAGAAGCTAATCCGATATAACGTCCATTATTCGCGCGCACAATATCATCTCGACTGGCTTTCCCCGTTAAGGGAGATACGCTCGCACCATCTTTTCCCATACTGTATAAATCAAAATCTGAATTTATCGGGACCAAATTGTGGTCTTTGCGTGCTTTCGCTTTTACGCTTCTGTCATTTGGGTCGGATAGATTTAAATATTGATAGTGATTACCCCATGGATCCAAGAGATTTTGCGCACCTACTTCATTGAGAGAAGGGGGAAATTTTCCAGTACTGATTTGATACACAATCAAATTTTTAGCAATGGCTCCAATATCAGTGACTGCCTGTACTGCTTTTGCACGATCGATGTAGTCGCTGTAGGTAGGTACCGCAATGACCGCAAGAATTCCTATAATTGCTATGACAATCAATAGCTCAATCAATGTAAATGCTTGCTGAAGGTGAAAATTGATCTTCAACTTTATAGGTTCCTAGCTAGAATTTAATACAGGGGATAATTTTGATATCGACTAAAACTTGTAGTGTTTGATAGTGCTTTAATGATTTTGTACAAATAACAAGACAAGTGATATTGCCTTGCCTATTTCATTGTTTCTAAATCGGTGAGGAGCGTCGGCGGATAAGTAATCTTGGTTCCGCTGATATGCGCAAAGGAAGTCAATTTTCCGCGGTTTTCATTTTTTCCGGCCAATGATACCCTCCACGCAAATACCACGGATCAGCAATGCATCTCCGATTAGAGGAGATTTTTGCAAAATGCCACAAATTTCTCCTTTCATTGCAATTCCGGACTTATTGTGAAAAAGCCGGGGATGTTTTTAAATCATTTTCTCGCAAATGAACCAAGAAAAAGCATTTTAAATCATCCATTGTTAGTTGTGAGAGCGCAATGATCCTATGTTTGTGTAATCATTTGACGCCCAGCGAAGCGTTTCGGGAGTTTTTTCTAGTGATAAGCCATAACCAGTAATATATGTCAGGTATGAGCTTTAGATAGATCGCAGTAACGCATTTTTTGACATTAAACCACAACGTGCTCGGCTACCGAAGGTCCGCTCTACCCCATAGCGAGCCTTTGTAATGAGTCGGTTACGTTGTAATGGTCTTGGTGACCGTGGATTATTTTTTGTCGCCTTATTCTGAATGCCATTTTTAATGACTCGTGATTTTAAAGCATCGCGACCAGCAGCAGCTTGCTGTCATGGCAATTCGCCACAGTGGCTTTAACGGTTAGTTAATACCAAGTCATTAGTTTTATTAGAATGACCTCGACATAACTGTTTTTCTGAGTTTTTTAGATCACTTTCAGCATTGATAAATCAATTACTTATAAATCTTGCGCAACCGATATAACCAGTTATGCAGCGGTCTTTTAGAAACGATGAAGAAATGGAATCCTCCATAGACTCCATTTCTTCGAGTCAGTTATTACATTGTCAGCTTTCTGTAGCAGTAACGTTGATCTTTTTAGGTTGCACTGCTTCACGCTTTGGTATCAACACTTCTAGCACACCGTGTTTCGAAGCAGCAGATATTGCATCGGCATTTGCCGTATCGGGCAAGCTAAAACGTCGATAAAATGAACCGTATGTTCGCTCAACTCTTTTATATCCGGCATTTTCAGATTTGGCTTCGGTTTTCTTTTCACCTTTAATGGTCAATACACCATCATGCATGCTGATATCAATTTCTTCCGGTTTTACGCCAGGAATGTCCGCATGAATGACAAATTTGTCTGCCTCTTCTTTTATATCGACTGCGGGTGCCCATTCAGCAGTTGCCGAGGACCCTTCTACAGCGTTTCTCTCCAATTCTCTTTGTATTTGACTTAACAATCCCCAGGGTTCATAACGTGTAACAGCCATAATAAATCTCTCCTTATCAATTTAACCGTAGAAATTACGCGTTAGTAATTTTCCTCTTAAACACAAGCTGCGATACAACGCGCTTTCAAAATCGTATATAAGATTTATTAGCGATATTTCAAGTTTTGAGGAGAAAATTATTGAAGATTTTTACTTCTGATACGATGGCGGTGCCATCGAAAAGCTACTATGGTTGCTATAGTTAGGATTATCGACGCCCAAATTCCATTTCTTTTAAACCACTCAGACCAATTTGCTTCTACCAGAAAATTAGCTTCTGCAAGATCAATGGTTTTGTTATTTAATCGGTTACCGTCTTGAATTGATAAGTGTAAGTAAAAAGCTAATTCTTGATTTCCAGATGACGTAGGGGTAACACGCCAGCGCCAGTTGGATGAGCCTCGATAAGAGGAAATCGGTTCTTGCTCATTTTCAAGGTCGATTATCCAGTTATCTCCAGCAATCTCGGCCTTCATGCGAGTGGATACATGGCCGACAATGCCCTGATACGAAGTGCCTTCTGCTGCGGTTGATACAATTTCGTTGATAAATTTAGCCAGCTGCTCAGTTTGCAAATTAAGGCTCACTTCAAAAGATTCATATTGCTTGGCTTGGTGAGAAAGATTAATTGCGCTGCTGTCCACCGGAATCTTCATAATCACAGGAGTGAATTGTCGCTTAACGGTAAAGAAATGTAAAAGGGAGTTAATCGAAAAAGGTACGATTAATAACACAGCTAATAATGCAATCGGTACAATCAAATTGATATTCAAGCCCGATTCCCTACCTGAATCACGCACATTATATCTCCCTCAGAACACCATTGATTCCGGTGGAAAGTCGTTATTTCTTTTTACCTTCAACTTTTTTTGCAACTGATTTCGGAACCGATTTTACGACAGGCTTCGTCACTGACTTTTCAATAGACTTTAGAACTGCTTTCTTACTTTCCAAAATAAAGGTTATTTGGAGATTGACACGATATTCAACAATTTTTCCGTTTTCAATTTCAACCTTTTGCTCTTTGACCCATGCACCGCAGATATTATTAATAGTTTCAGAGGCGCGTGCGATGCCTTCATTAATGGCATGTTCAAAGCTTTTGGTGCTGTTTGCGCTGATTTCAATTACTTTAGCTACGGTCATGAATATCATCTCCTTGTAAAGTTGCGTCGTTATGTTTAACGACAAAATCGTGCAAGACTACGGCTTTCTTACACTAAGATGAAAGTACTAATGTCGATAGTAGTTGTCAAGCAGTCAATCGATTTATCCCCTTGCCAATAATCAAAATGAGAAAAAATAGCAACGAACAACGATATTTCTATTTCAAATTGAGAGGCACTAATGATAAAACAGTCATTGACATGGTAATTTTTCCCACGTATATTTCGCCCGGCGGGAAATAATCACACAAAATTCTCGTCCTCTCATATCTTGATCGTTCCAGATAATTAGTTATGAAGGGGCTTTTAACAATTTAATTAATAGATAATGACTTTCAAAAAAACTTTAAACAATTTTCTTTACAGTAAAGCTTCCTAAAGATTAAAAAGAAGACTAGCGAGCCCAAAGGCTCTGCGCTTTGTAATTTCGACATAAGATTTTCAGAAATACTACTTCTTTTAGACAATTTAAAGATGAAATTCATCAAGAAAGGAATAAGTTATGAAAAAACACAACTGGGTTTTGCTTTGCTGCTTGATTATTAGCTTATTAGGAATAACCGAATTATCGGCTAATAGCATTGGTCCAAAACCAATAGTTCCTACGAGTCTCGCTAAAGGAACGATATTTGTCGCGCCCAATGGAAAGGGAACCTCCTGCCTAGCATCGTCGCCTTGTGATATATGGAGCGGCATTAATAAAGCAGTGGGTGGAGATGTGGTATTTCTGCGTGGCGGTACATATGTCTTCAATAGAAATATTGAGTTTTACAAGCAAGGCAGTGCGGCAGCTCCTATTATTTTTGAGAGTTATCCTGGCGAGATTGCAGTTTTTGATGGCAATCAGCTGACAAAAGGAACTGATATTAATTTTCTGGTGACTGGAAAATTTATACACATACGCGGTATCGAAGTGATGAGAATGCCCTTGCAAGGTATATATGTAACTGGTACAGATAATATACTTGATGGCGTACATGTACATCACAATGCTTTATCAGGCATTCATCTCCTTGATGATTATAATTATCCTTACCCTTATGGTGCCTATAATTCTCGCAACATTATTCGTAACTGTACGGTGCATAACAATTCAGCGGTAGGTTATTATTTTGGTGAATTAGCAAATGGCGCCAATTCGGACGGCATTGCCATCTCAAGCGGTACAGACAATCGTATCGAGAACTGCTTGATATACAGCAACTCCGATGATGGAATTGACACATGGAGATCAACAAATACCTATGTCGGATATAGCATTGTTCATTCAAACGGCTTAGGAGATGGAGAGGGCAACGGCATAAAAGCGGGAGGCGATTACCCGAGCGCCGATATACTTGTAGAACACAATTTGTCCTATTCAAACACCGGTACAGGAATTACTTTCAACTTGGGTCGTAATGTCCAGCTTGTTAATAACACCACTTGGAATAATGAATCAGGGTATTACCTTGGATTTGATACCATTACAAGTAATAACATTGCTGCAGAAACATGGAAAACAGGGGGGGCAGGTAAAGAGACCAATAATTCCTGGCAGCGTTCAGGCAATGTTAGTTTCATTAGCACGTCCGCTAGTTCGCCTGATTTTTTAGTCCCAACAAGTAATGGTGGTTTTAACAATATTGGAGCTTACGTTAATGTGACAGCAGCTAAGGCGCTTCCAGAAGTGATTGTTACGGTTACGGACGACGCTAGTTCGCCTGATGTGACAACAGGGGCAGCTACGACGCTTCCAGATGTGATTGCTACGAACGCTACTAGTTCGCCTGATGTGACAACAGGGGTAGCAGCTACGGCGCTTCCAGATGTGATTGTTACGAATATTACTTATGCCAATGGCATCTTCAAAAGCACAATAAAAAACCAGGGTACTGCGGCAACTCCAGAAGGAGTAGTGATCGGTGTAGCATACTTTGTGAACGGTCAATTCAAAACATGGGGGGATTTTGAGGGTCCATTAGCTGCAGGACAGTCGATTGAGATTGGTACAGGAGGTGGGGCTTACTTTATTTCGAGAGGGACTTACACCATCTCTGCTCATGTGGATGATGTAAATCGCTTTACCGAATTAATCGAGACTAACAATGAGCTGTCTCTCTCCAAAAGAAAATAGCGCGATTAGTTGATAATAAAAGCGCTAAGACTCAAATACCTTCAGCAAAACTGAAAAACTTATTGAGTGATGCATCCTGAGACCGCCTTTGCGCGAGCAACAACGAATTTTGATCCCAATTGCTGCATGCGCAAAGGAAATCTCTTGAATCAGATAACCCAACCGATTGATTGGAAGGCAACAAAACACAAAATTGCACAGCATCATGTGCTTGGATTGGACGCAACAGAACAATCCGACCTACTCGGAACTGCTGTTATGAATACACGGACGGCAAGGAATCTGTTGTTTAAGTGTGATAATCAAATCGCTGGAAAACCACTTTTTTCGGTCATGACCCTTTAAAATCAGGCTATAGATTCTCACTTACTAACGGTAAACTACGATTTCCTGCCTGATTTCGCCTTTTAGCCTACCCTGCATTTGTTATCTTTCTCAGGGACCTTCTAAGTTTTTAGTACCCTGAATCCATAGGGCGATGTGGATTGAGCATTCTTTGCTGGCTGCTCGCTGGAGGCGCGTTGTTTAAGTTGAGGCGATTACTCTGAGAAGGTGTCGAAGGAATAGAAGGACTCGCCGGACTCATCATCGGAATTTCTTCTCGCGGTGGTACAGGGGGAGCATCTAATTTTTTATTATCCAATACATCAGAACTGCTCTCCTTCACTGTAGGAGAAGCTACTGCCGCATCACTTTTGTTTCGACTAAGTCGCGTCGAATCGGATGAGTCAGACTGACCAATACTAGATCTATCATCGGTGATAGGTTTAGGTGCTGGAACAGAAGGATTCGCCATCAAAGACATACTTGACAATGAAAGTGTCGCACTGCAGACAATATAAAAAAAACGATTTCTCTTAGACATATTTAATACTCCCTAAAAGCAGCTATCAATGATTGTTCGGCAAGAACCTATAGCGTAAGTATAGACGAATACGTTTATAAGAAAAGCATACACGAAAAAGATTTACTTTTTCTTTCCTAATCAACGACCTCATCCAAAAGGAATATCAGGCCAGTCGATGCAAAAGATCTGATAATAGGGATTGCATCCGTTTAGCCATGTAATAGAATAATACGACAAATTATTGCAACGATATCTATCGCTCGTATGCCAGTACAGGCGCTAGCCACTGTTCGGCAAATTCGAGTGTCCAGCCTTTACGCTGCGCATAGTCTTCAACTTGATCCTTACCAATTTTTCCAACGGCGAAGAAACTCGATTCAGGATGTGCCAAATAGAATCCCGATACAGCAGCCGTTGGTACCATCGCGAATGATTCGGTAATAACGATGCCAGCATTTTCCGTTGCATTGAGTACTCTGAATAACTCGCCTTTTTCGGTATGGTCGGGACAAGCAGGGTAGCCCGGGGCTGGGCGAATACCGAGGTATTGTTCATCGATCAATTGATCATTGGTGAGATTTTCATCTTTGGCATAGCCCCAGAATTCACGCCGTATCCGTGCATGCATGTGTTCGGCAAATCCTTCCGCCAAACGGTCCGCTAAGGCTTTGAGCACAATCGCGCTGTAATCATCATTTTGCGCTTCAAAGGCTTTGATACGTTCATCGATGCCGAATCCGGCGGCGACCGCGAACATGCCAATGTAATCTTCAATGCCGGTTTCTTTCGGAGCAATATAATCAGCCAAACAGCGGTTGGGTTTTCCGGATGGTTTTTGATCTTGCTGGCGTAAACAGTGATAGGTCATGGCTAATTTGTTGCGTGACGAATCCGTGTAGATTTCGATGTCATCGCCAACAGCATTGGCAGGAAATATTCCAATCACTGCATTTGCGCTGAGCCATTTTTGTTCGATGATTTTCTTCAACATCGTTTGAGAGTCGTGAAAAAGCTGGCGAGCAGTCTCACCGACAATTTCATCTTCTAAGATGTTGGGGTAGCGTCCAACCAGCTCCCAGGCTTGGAAAAATGGTGTCCAATCAACATAGGGCACAATTTTTTCCAACGGATAATTGTTCAGTGTGCGTATGCCTAGAAAATCTGGCGCATATGGTCGATAGTTTTTCCAATCCGTTTTAAATGGATTCGCACGTGCTTCGGTGAGCGTCAGTAACTTGGATGGACCTTTTTTATTTTTGTGCTGGGTGCGAACTTTTTCATATTCTTCTTTGATTTCTTCCACATATTTGGAACGCAAATCTTGTGATAGCAAATTACTGCATACGCCGACTGCGCGGCTGGCATCGGGTACCCATACGGTTGGGCCTTCATAATGAGGCGCAATTTTAACAGCGGTATGCACGCGGGAAGTCGTGGCGCCGCCAATCAGTAGAGGAATGGTAAAGCCTTCACGCTGCATTTCCTTGGCGACATGCGCCATTTCTTCCAAAGAAGGTGTAATCAATCCCGAAAGGCCGATGATATCGGCATTTTCACGTTTTGCCATATCGAGAATCTGCGCGCTGGGCACCATCACGCCCATGTTGATGACTTCGTAGTTATTGCATTGCAGTACCACGGTTACGATATTTTTGCCAATATCGTGCACATCTCCTTTGACAGTTGCAATGACGATTTTTCCCTTCGGTTTGTTGTCACCCAACAATTTTTTCTCGGCTTCGATAAAAGGCAATAAGTGTGCAACCGCTTGTTTCATAACACGTGCTGACTTAACAACTTGTGGTAGAAACATTTTACCAGCGCCAAATAAGTCACCGACAACTCCCATGCCTTCCATCAAAGGACCTTCAATGACTTGGATCGGACGACCGCCTTGTTTGTCTATTTCTAACCGCGCCGCTTCGGTATCTTCGACGATATACGTCGAAATTCCATTGACCAAAGCATGTGTTAGACGTTGTTGTAACGGTTGCTCACGCCAGGATAAATCTTCGATTTGTTCCTTTTTCAGTCCCTTGAAATTTTCCGCGAACTCGACCAAAGACTCGGTAGCTTCAGGTTTTCGATTCAAAATGACATCTTCAACTTTCTGCAGTAATTCGGCAGGGATATCCGAATAAACACCCAATTGCCCGGCATTGACAATACCCATCGTCATGCCAGCTTTGATTGCGTGATACAAAAAGGCCGTATGAATGGCTTCGCGAATAGGTTCATTGCCGCGAAAAGAAAAAGATACATTGGAAACGCCGCCGCTAACTTTGGCATAGGGAAGCGTTTGTTTAATTAAACGTACGGCCTCTATGAAGTCAACGCCGTAGTTATTGTGTTCTTCAATACCAGTGGCAATGGCAAAAATATTGGGGTCAAAAATGATATCTTCCGGCGGAAATCCAATGCTGACTAATAAATGATAACTACGCGTGCAAATATCGATTTTGCGTTGCAACGTATCAGCCTGGCCTTTTTCGTCGAAAGCCATGACAATTACTGCGGCGCCATAACGCCGTGCCAGCTTGGCGTGATGAATAAACTCTGCTTCGCCTTCTTTCATGCTGATTGAGTTAATGACTGGCTTGCCTTGAATGCATTTCAATCCAGCCTCGATGACGGACCATTTACTGGAATCTAGCATGATCGGAACTTTGCAAATATCCGGTTCTGCCGCAAGCAAATTCAGAAACGTTACCATGGCTTTTTGCGAATCCAGCATCGCTTCATCCATGTTGATATCGATAATCTGCGCACCGTTTTCTACCTGGCTGCGTGCAACATTCAAAGCTTCGTCATAGTCATCGTTCAAAATTAATCGTGCAAACGCACGTGAACCGGTTACGTTGGTACGTTCGCCGACATTCACGAACAACGAATCGTCACCAATGTTGAGTGGTTCCAGTCCTGACAAACGGAGTTTTTTAGGGATATCAGGTATTTTTCGTGGCGAAATCTGACTGACAGCTTCAGCAATGGCTTTGATATGCGCCGGGGTAGTACCACAACAGCCGCCGACAATATTGACGTACCCAGCTTCGGCAAAGCTTTTGATTTGTCCTGCGGTATAGTCGGGTGATTCATCGTAACCGGTTTCCGAAAGTGGATTAGGTAAGCCTGCATTCGGATGGACGCTGGTATAAACATTCGCGACTTTGGCTAATTCCTCGACATATGGGCGCATTAATTCAGCGCCCAAAGCACAGTTGATGCCGACCGACAATGGTCGGGTATGGCTGACAGAATTCCAAAATGCTTCCGGTGTTTGTCCTGATAGCGTACGCCCTGAAGCATCGGTAATGGTCACAGAAATCATGACCGGCAAACGGATATTGTGTTCCTCAAAGAATTGGTCAATGGCAAATAACGCTGCTTTGGCGTTGAGCGAATCAAAAATGGTTTCCACCAATAAAATATCAACGCCACCGTCTACTAAGCCGCGAATCGATTCGGTATAGTCTTTTACTAATTGATCGTAGGTAATGCCACGAAATCCGGGATCATTAACGTCGGGTGAAATCGAAGCGGTTTTTGTGGTGGGGCCGATCACGCCGGCAACAAAGCGCGGTTTGTCCGGTGTTTTGGCTTCGTATTCCTGCGCTGCTTCGCGTGCCAGCTTTGCGGCGGAGCAATTCAACTCATAGACCAGATCCTGCATATGGTAATCAGCCATCGATGCTGCATTGGAATTGAATGTATTCGTTTCGATGATATCCGCCCCAGCTTCCAAATAACCGGTATGAATTGAGCGGATGATGTGCGGTTGTGTAATGGTCAGCAAATCGTTATTGCCACGCAAATCATGCGCAAAGTTGGCAAAACGTTCACCGCGAAAGTCATTTTCTTGTAACTTGAACGTTTGAATCATTGTTCCCATTGCGCCATCTAAAATCAGAATGCGTTGGGTGAACAAATTTTCAAGTAATTGTGTGCGTGAAGGATTATTCATGAGAAGCATACAAATAAAAGAATTAACAGTGGATTATATCTTAACTGCCAAGCGAATTCGTTGCAAAACGATTAAAGGTACAACAAATTCAAGCGATAACCGAAGGCATCTAATTGAGTACTATCAAAATCAAGGTGAATTTCCAAATCATCGTGCGCTTCGATAAATTGCTTGGCTTGATTTTCCTCAGATAAGTATTCTTGCGGGGTAAACAAGCGGCTCGCGGTTAACTGATCTTTGGCATTCAGCAGAGATAATTGCAATATGGGTAAGGCTTGCGAGAATGGGGCGTGATTACGAATCACCGCGGTTAAAGTCGAAATGACGGGTTGACGGGTTTCGTTTTTTTGTAAATCTGAAGTTTCAATACCGAGTTGTTCAATTTTTTTTGGATAGGGTATCGAACACCCTAGCACCTGACAATAACGCTCTAGTATTGGCCTGTTGTCAGGTGCTAGCATTGTTAATTCGGTGCGATAGTGGTAGGTTATTTGCATTGCCAACAGTAGCACTAACATAGTGTTGGCAAATCCAAAAAAAACTTGCGATCCATAAGAAAGGGGTTGCTTGTTGTCACTCAACAAATTATCGGCTAAAGATTCAGTAAACGAGTGCTGATTTTCTGAGTCTTCTGGTGACAAAGTAACTTGCGCCACGGTTTGTGATGTTGAGTCAATTCCTACGAGCGATTCCTGTTCTTGTGAGTTCTCAATCGTTGCAGATGAATAAGCTTGTGCCTGATGTTCCGTTTGAGATTGCGTTTGAAATAGAGTATCTACTTCAGATTCAGCTTCAGCTTGTAACCGTGGTCGAAAAGGCGGTTGTAACGACGGTAAAGAATCTTGCTGCAAGGATTGTGGCTGCTCTGATAGCCTTGATTCTGAGGGTTGTGTTGGTAAAACCGGTAAATTCGGTAACACAGTAGAGGTGGGTGCTGCAATTTCAGTGTTGATTTCTGCCGCTGAACTTGACGATACGATGGCTGATTCATGAATGGTGATCAGTGTTGAAAAGCCATTGAATATGAGTTGACAAGATCCGCAGCGAACATCGCCATTATGCGTTTGCAACTGGGTCGCATTGACGCGAAAAGCTGTATTGCAACTAGGGCAAAAAGTTACTAAGGCCATGTCGAGGAATAATCTTTTTTACTCAAAGAGGCAAAATAAATTGCAGATTATTCACCTTTTATTGCCTACTAACAACACCCAATCTTCTTGTTGTCGAACGGATTTCATATCAAACCATGCTTGATAGATATCGATTACTTCTGCGGTTTGTTCATAGAGAATGCCCGATAATGCAATGTGACCGCCTTGTTTGACCAACGATGCCAGTAGCGGCGCCAAAATCATCAGTGGATTGGCGAGAATATTTGCAATGACGATATCGACGGGTTTCGATGGCTGATGTGAAGTAGCAAAAACGCATTGTGCTGGATTGCATTGATTACGCTTGGCATTTTCTTGACTGACCGTAATAGCTTGTTCATCGATATCAATACCGGTTACATGTGCAGCGCCAAGTTTCAACGCGGCAATAGCTAAGATTCCAGAACCGCAACCATAGTCAATGACAGTATTGCCTGCTTGTAAGTTTTGCTCCAACCAATGCAAACAAAGCTGCGTGGTAGGATGACTGCCTGTTCCAAAAGCCAAGCCAGGATCGAGTAATAGATTGATGGCATGAGGATCCGGCGGCGTGTGCCAAGTTGGCACAATCCACATACGAGTTGAAATTTGAATCGGCGCGAACTGCGATTGCGTCAGCCGTACCCAATCTTGATCCGCAATTTTTTCTATTCGATAATCGAGCGGAATGTTAATAAGATTGGATCGCGTGAGATGCGCAACGATATCAGAAACATTAGTGCTGTCATTAAATAATGCGGATACTTCGGAATTTTGCCAAATTTCACCGGTAGGATTTCCAGGCTCGCCGAAAAGAGGTTGTTCATCGTGTGAATTAGCAGCCGCATCATGAATATCGACGGATAAAGCGCCTTGTTCCATAAGCGCTTCACTCAGCAATTCTGCATGGACAGCATCGGTTTTAAAAATCAGTGAAATCCAAGCCATACCGATTTTTTAGATATCGATAATGAAAAATGGATTAACTGCTTTTGTTATGCAAAGCAAGCTTTTGTTCCAAGTAATGAATGGATACACCACCGCGCAAGAAGGTAGCATCGGCAAGCAAATCCAAATGCAGTGGAATGTTCGTTTTAATGCCTTCGATCACAGTTTCGGTCAAAGCAATGCGCATGCGCGCAATGGCTTGTTCGCGTGTGTCGCCATAAGCGATAACCTTACCGATCATCGAGTCATAATGAGGTGGCACCATATAATTGTGATACGCATGTGAATCAAACCGCACGCCTGGCCCGCCAGGAATATGATATTGCGTGATGCGTCCGGCTGATGGCGTGAGTTTATAGGGATCTTCAGCGTTGATGCGGCACTCAATGGCATGACCTTTGATGATCACGTCTTTTTGACGAACAGCCAAGACTTCTCCCGCCGCGACTCTAATTTGCGCTTGAACCAGATCAATGCCAGTAATGGCTTCGGTAATGGGGTGTTCGACTTGCAAGCGAGTGTTCATTTCGATGAAATAAAATTCATCGTTTTCAAACAAAAACTCAAAAGTGCCAACACCGCGGTACTTAATACGACGGCACGCATCGGCACAGCGCTCGCCAATCTTATTACGCATTTTTTCGGTAATTCCTGGGGCAGGGGCTTCCTCTAAAATTTTCTGATGACGGCGTTGCAACGAGCAGTCTCTTTCGCCCAAATGAATCGCATTGCCGTGTTCATCGATTAACAATTGAAATTCAATGTGACGAGGATTTTCCAGAAATTTTTCGGCGTACACGACTGGATTGCCAAAAGCAGCTTGTGCTTCATTGCGGGTCATGATCACGGCATTCGATAAAGCCGCTTCGGTATGTACCACGCGCATACCGCGACCGCCACCGCCGCCCGATGCTTTAATGATAATCGGATAACCGATTTGTTTTGCAATTTTCCGGATTTCTTCGATATCCTCAGGTAATGCACCATCTGAACCAGGAACACAGGGCACTCCCGCTTTTTTCATGGCATTTTTGGCGCTGACTTTATCGCCCATCAAACGGATCGTTTCAGGGCGTGGGCCGATAAATACAAAACCACTTTTTTCTACGCGTTCGGCAAAATCAGCATTTTCAGATAAAAAACCGTAACCGGGATGAATCGCCTGAGAATCAGTGACTTCAGCAGCGCTAATAATAGCCGGAATATTCAGATAACTCTGCGCCGCAGGAGGAGGGCCGATACAGACTGATTCGTCGGCAAGTTTCACATATTTTGCCTCGGCGTCAGCGGTGGAATGTACGGCAACTGTTTTGATACCCATAGTGCGACAGGCACGTTGAACCCGTAAAGCAATTTCGCCACGATTGGCGATCAGAATTTTCTCAAACATAATATTTTTATTGGCTCGTGATTGAATCCATCATTCGATCACAAATAGTGGTTCGCCATATTCCACGGGCTGGCCATTGTCCGGCAGGATCGCTTTAATGACGCCATTTTTATCAGCTTCTATCTCGTTGAGCAATTTCATTGCTTCGATAATGCACAGCGTATCGCCAACTTTTACCGTTTGACCGATTTCCACAAATGGATTCGATCCAGGAGAAGCCGAGCGATAAAATGTACCTACCATAGGCGATTTGACCATATGGCCGTCAGGTATGCGATTAGTATCCGAAGGTTCGTTGCTTGCAGATTTTTGATTATCGAGTGGCGATGCAGTGCCCGCTGTCAGTGCCGATGATTGTTGCACAGGTTGCTGCATGATGGGAGGCATAAAAGCGTAATTTGGCATAGCGTTAGCTGAGCCGGATTTACTGATCCGTACTTTTTCTTCACCCTCAGTAATTTCCAGCTCGGCAATGCTCGATTCTTCGACTAACTCAATGAGCTTCTTAAGCTTTCTCAAATCCATGTCAATTTTCCTGCAAAATGGTCACTCAAAATAATAGTTAAAAAACTGCAATTACTTATCTTCTAAATAGCAGTAAGTTAAATGCAATAGGTACTTTAATTGTGTAGCTGATTTCGATCTAAAGCGTATTGTAATGCGAGTTCATAACCTTTGACGCCTAAACCACTAATGACACCGATCGCCAGATCTGAGAAATAAGAATGCTGACGGAACGACTCACGAGAATAAATATTCGATATATGTACTTCAATAAAAGGTATCTTCACGGCAGCCAACGCATCGCGCAAAGCAACACTGGTATGTGTATAAGCGGCCGGATTGATAATCATGAAATCTGTACCATCGGTCATGCAAAGCTGCACTCTATCAATTAACGCAGATTCAGCGTTATTTTGAAAAAAATCAATCTTAATGTCCGCATTTGCAGCTAATTTACTCAAATTTCTGTTAATATCTTGGAGTGTAACAGCGCCGTAAATTTCCGGCTCGCGCATACCTAGCAGATTCAAATTCGGCCCGTGAAGAATTAAAATATTAGTCACTGTATATTCTTTTTCACTCATCCGCTAATTATGTACCGTTATAGTCAAAATGTACATATTTTTAACGAATTTCGCCGAACTTAATCCATTATCATTAAATTTTCCCAAAAATCAGATTTTGATTTGCGGGTGATTGCACGAATCACTATAATGACGCGTTCATTTGCATCTAAAGCTGTTGTAGCTCAGTTGGTAGAGCAACTGATTCGTAATCAGTAGGTCGGAGGTTCGACTCCTCTCAACAGCACCAATAAATCAACAGGTTACAATAAATTATATAAAAAACCCATGATTCATGTAGACGCTATGTAGACAGTAAAGTAGGGATAAAAGACAAATAAAAATTCGCTTTAGAAAATTTGACTCTGAAGTAAATCAAATTTGTAATCAGAAGGTCCCGAGTTCGATTCTTGGTGTCGGCACCATAAAATCAATGAGTTATATTGATTTTATCATCTTCTAATTTTCCACTTGTGTCAAAATTGTGTCATTCAGAAGTTCATCTACAACCATTGCATGTTTTCTGAATTGTTCGGGTGCCAAATGAGCATAACGTTTCACCATCTCAGTTGACTCCCAAGCCCCCATTTCTTGAATTACATTTAACGGTACACCTTTTTGAGTTAACCAACTGGCCCAAGTATGGCGCAAATCATGCCAACGGAAATCTTCTATGCCTGCTCTTCTTAATGCTTTCCGCCATGCCCTAGTATTGACCTGAATAATTGGTTTTCCTTGGTAAGTAAACACTCTTAACGAATGTTTACCAACCTGCTTTCTCAGAACTTCCATAGCAGTTGCATTCAGTGAAATATGAATGCTTTTTCTTGCTTTGGCTTGATCTGCATGAATCCATGCAACATTTCGTTGCAAATCAACCTGCGACCATTCCAATTCAGTAACATTGCGTTTGCGCAATCCAGTTGAAAGTGAAAACTTTACCAAATCAACCAAATGCTCGGGTAATTCATTTAGTAATATTTGTACTTGCTCAGGTGCTATCCAGCGAATTCGCCGTTTGGGTTCCTTATATAGCCGGATAAAGGGTGCTTTCTCAATCCATTCCCAATCTAAAGCCGCTCTTCGTAGAATGGCCCTGATAGTTGCTAAATAACGATTAGCCGTTGAAGGTGAGGTTTCTTTGCATTTTATTTCGCCCGCTTCAGCAATCACTTCCCGAGTTAATTCAGAAAGTAATTGGCCTCTAAAAAACTGTTGAAACCACGCAACTTGCTTCATGTCCTGTTTATGTGAAGCCTTATGTTGTGTCTCCATCAGCCATTTATAAGCCGCTTCATCCCAAGTTCGCTTTGGCTTATCCCCCAGTCTTGCAACCCGCCAGGATTCCGCTTTTAACTTATCGTGGAATTCTTGCGCCTGGGTTTTATCTTCAGTTGCAGCAGAGCATCTAACTCGCTCGCCGCTTGGTGT
>JBGAVE010000042.1:0-19411 GCA_044228295.1 Nitrosomonas sp. | reverse complement strand
AAAAATATCTTGAAAATTTACAAATAAACCCAGAATTGCATTGAAAAAAGAACTACCTGTGATTTTGCAAAGGTCTCGATCTGTATAGCCGTCAGATTGTGGGTTGGAGTATGTGCAGTTCAATGAGCAGAAAAGGAAACTGGGCTGCGTAACGCTCCACAATGGAAAGCTTGTGGGGGATCGTTGAAGGTGGGTAGATTGTATGGAATGCGATTTGAAACACGCCCGATGAAATGATTGATTGGCTTAACTACTAAAACCACAGAAGATTGCATTCATCAGTGAATTATATTTGTCAACAATGCAGTTTGAGCAAAACTGTTTTATGGCACAGCTGAAAAAAATCGCATAATAAGCCCGTTAAGATGTACGAATTACCGGGGCAAGGTCATTTTTGCATCATCTGCACGTTTCATATTTCTAAAATCGCCAATCCAATTGCAAGCCGCCAATGTTGAATTGCTCGGAATATTGACCATTCAAAAAATCGCCACTGGTGCCTTGCCGATTGATTGCCAGATCATTAACAAACAAATGCGCATAAGCAGCGTGAATGTTGATGTTTTGGAATAATGCGTAACTCAATCCCAATGTAAACCAATATCGATCGCCATCAGGAATTCTAGGCGATCGTAGGTGCGCGCCAGAAACTGGGCTTTGATCATAGGCAAAACCACTTCGTAACGCCCATTTATTCGATTCTGGTTGGTAATTGACGCCAACGGCTAAGCGCCAGGTATTGTGCCAGTTTAAAGTCAACGCGTCGTCTCGCTGTGCAGAGGCAAAGTCGGTTTTCAATTCTCGTATCAAACTCCAATTCGTCCACATCGCATCTGCTGACAGAGTCCATTGTGGTGTAATACGATGTGAAAAACCAAATAGCACATTATCTGGCAATGTCACAGACGATTGTGCGTGCGTGTCAACGAATTGTCCGCCTCGCGTAAATACTGACGCATTGTCTGGAACTGAGAAATTTGCTTTGCTATGGATATCATGGAATATACGAGAACGATAGCTCACACCGACACGAGTGTTAGGATTAATGGTATAAAAAGCTCCGAAGTTATAACCAAATCCGACACTGTCGCCTTTGAGTGAAACGTGGCCATCGTTTAACTGTGGCAACGAACCTTCACTGAGGCATTCCGAAGGGTTTCTAAATCGCACACAAATTGCTCCAAAATCAATCGCATTGGTCAATATGGCTTGCATATACTGAACATTAAAACCTACGCCAAGCGAGAAATTTTCCGTCACTTTAAACGCGAGAGAGGGATTGAAATTAGCGTTTCTTATTTCGGAATCTAAAGCTTGATAGCGTCCCTTCCAACCGGAATCGTAACTGTTTTTCATGCCAAATAAGGTATTAAATCCAAATCCCAATGTTATTCGCGTGGTTAGAGGATGCACATAATAAATATTAGGAATGAAAGCTAAATTTCCAGAATTCCCACCATTATTTCCTAATAATGGAATACCCCTTGAAGCCGGACCGAAATGAGAGCTTTCGTTGTGGAAGTTAACGGAGGGTGCGACGATATAACCTGCTATTGAAACTAATCTGGTTTTACTCTGGCTCATTGCAGCAGGATTAAAAAACACCATGCTGGCATCATCGAAGTTGGTTGGCGCTCCGGAAAACGCCTGCCCCATCTCTTTCACGCTTTGTTCCATGAGTGCAATACCGGCACCAAATAACGGCATTGCGAAGCAGAGCGATAGAAGGCTTATAAAATAAAAAAATTCCCGACAAAAAAAATAAATAATAGTCTTCGATTGAATCATCGCTACCTCAGACAAAAATTCAATACCGCCTCTTGGTAAAACTAGAACGTTTTTATTATCTATTCTTATACTGAGAGTATAATCGTATTAGCTTCCTAATACGAGAAATTGTTTATTCTCAATAAAATGGTTGAAAATCATTGTATTAATAACTAAAAATTAAAAATAGCTGGATTATTGAATTAAACTCCATCCATACCACTGCAATAGAGTCAGATGTACCATTTCTTAAAGTTCTATTACTTCCATAGCCTGCAATGAAGATTGACCAGGATCGATAAGATTTAAGCCATAACGATAAAAGCAATTTATCTGATCCATCCAATTATTCAGTTACATTATTTGCAGAACAAATCAAACTCCTTTATCTTCAAGCTAATAAAGCTTTAATAGCCTCTTTATTAGTATCCCTTGCTTGTGTCATCGTTTTTTGGGAGCAATTACCCCAATCGATGCTGATCGGATGGTTTGCTGCCATCATTGTATTGAGTGCCACAAGATTTCTATTGGTTATTTCTTATCAGCGAAAAAAACCTTCTGCCGCAGAATCGATTCGATGGGGATATTATTTTATAGCTACCTTAGCGATATCTGCGATGCTTTGGGGTTTTGCGGGTGGGGTCTTTTTCATATCGGATAGCCTAACGCATCAGCTATTCCTAGCTTATTTCTTGGGTGGCATGATTGCTGGCGGGATGGCAACTTTGTCCCCGTACCCAAGTGCTTTTTTACTCTTTGCAGTGCCTGTTATGGTTCCATTTACCTATCAGATATTTTCTGATGCGGGCAATGAACAAATAGCGATTGGCACTACGTTTTTATTATTTAATTTCTTGATGTGGAGAATCTCAAGTCGGTTGCACCTAACTATCATTAATTCATTCAAGCTGCGTTTCGAGAACTTTGATTTGATCAACAATTTGCAAAAAGCTCAGGTTCTCCAAAATACCATTAATCAAGAACTGCAAGTTCAGATTTCTGAAAGGGATATGACTCAACGCGCACTACAAACGGCGAAATTGGAACTAGAACAACGCATTATTGAACGAACAACCGAATTAGCATTATCGAATGACCGATTGTATCGAGAAAAAGAATTATTCCAAGTAACCCTAGCGAGTATTGCCGATGCAGTGATTACTACAGATGCAATGGATAAAATAACTTATCTCAATCCGATTGCAGAAATCTATACGGGATGGAATAGTAATGATGTAAATGGAATGCCAATTCAAGAAATCTTTCAAATAAAAGATGCCACCAATAACGTTGCTATCGAACAGCCGCTGAATATTGATTTAGTTTCAATCAATCACGATAATTCCAAGAAAAATCGTGAATGCATTCTCACACGGCGGGATAAACAAGAATTCATTATTGACTATTCAGTCGCTCCCATTCGCAATCATCAAAACCAAATGATGGGTAGCGTGCTGATTTTTCGTGATGTTACCGAACAACGCAAGCTCACGGATAAGCTGACTTATCAAGCAACACACGACTCTCTTACCGGTTTACTCAACCGACACGAGTTCGAAAAACGGTTAAGAAAAATTCTAAAGGCGCATCGCAAGAATGATGTCCATGCATTACTATTTCTCGATCTGGATCAGTTTAAATCCATTAACGATGCTTGTGGACATGCCGCTGGTGATGATTTGTTGCGTCAAATCACTGCTCTTTTGAATTCTAAGCTGCGCGCACGCGATACTCTTGCACGTCTGGGCGGTGATGAATTTTGTGTCATTTTAGAGCACTGTCCTGAGGAAGAAGCATTACAAGTGGCGAATGCTTTAAGAGAATTAGTGCAAAACTTTCGTTATCAATGGCACGATAAAACTTTTTCTATCGGACTGAGTATTGGTCTCTACCCAATAAAAGATACTCACCAACAATTAGAAGATGTTATGAAAGCCGCTGATGACGCATGTATTACAGCTAAAAATCAAGGCCGCAATCAAGTACAAATTTATCAAGAAAGAGATTCATCCTTACTAGACAATAAGGATGAAGTCTATTGGTTGCCGCGCATTCAAGATGCAATAGCCAATCGACGCTTATGCCTCTATTTTCAACCTATCATAGCAATTTCCCATGCGAGTAGTTTGGCAGAGCATGGTGAAATTCTCGTGCGTTTATACGGTGAAAAAAATCAGCTCATTTTACCGAATATCTTCTTGCCCCTCGCAGAACGCAATCATCAAATGGTGGAAATTGACCGATGGGTTATTAAGCAATCACTGGAATTAATAAAAACCAGAGTGCAAAAAAAATCTACGGGCAGGTACGTTATTAATCTTTCCGCGCATGCTGTCAGTGATGAAAATTTTCTTGATTTCGTGGTTCAAAACTTAAAAAAACAAACCATTCATCCTAATAATATTTGTTTTGAAATTACCGAGAAGATTACTCTGTTAGATTTGCAACGAGTAACGGAGTTTATGGTAACAGTAAAAAATTTAGGCTGTCGCATTTCGATGGATGATTTCGGTGCTAACTTATCTTCTTTCGGCTACTTAAAAAATATTCCAATCGATTATTTAAAAATTGACGGACAACTTATTAGAAATGTTCGTAGTGATGCTGTTGATCGTGCCATGGTGGAATCGATCAATCATGTGGCACATCACATGAAATTAGAAACGATCGCGGAATGGGTGGAAGATATTCAAACCTTACAGATGTTGGAGGAAATTGGTATTGATTTTGTACAAGGATTTGGTTTGGCAAAACCCTATTTATTTACATCAGAAACTTTCAGAAATCAATATACAATCCATTAATAAAGTAACACTGCCACTCATTCTGAATGAGTAGATTGACTTGGTTCAGTCAATCGATTCTCCAGCGCACCCGCTAACGCTTCACGGTCAAGATTATTCATTTCTATCCCAACATCTTGTAGCGCGGTATCAAGTATATAGCGAATAGGTGAATTTTTTATAGCTTGAGATGAAGCGATCGATTGATGTAGCACGACACTTTCAGTCAAAGTCGGAATATTGTCAGGATTTAATTTTGAATCACCGCGTTCTGGGTTTGATCCTTTCAAATTGTCGCGACGTTCATTGTTCATTCCCTCTTCTATGTGGTTCTGATATTTGTTCAATAGATTACTAAATTTTTCTAAAATTTTAGCATCATCTTGATCTGATAAAGAATTGTTCTCAAACATGATGTCAATCAGTAACGCTAGGAAGTTGTTGAATCTTTTAGTTGATGATGATGGATTGTGAACCCCTTTTGCTTATAGCAACGAAATCGATGACGCCCACTTTCACTATCGTGATCAGATAAATCTACGATTTCGATTAAACGATTAAACTGTTCAATCATGGGAGGACACTCACTATGCAAGTTTAATAAAACATCAAAATGAACACCAGCTTGAATATTATTGCTGATAATTACTGGTGACGACTCGATCACCTCTTTGTCATGCTGGCTTAAAACAGAACAATGAGGAATGAAGCTGGTGGCTGAAAAAGTCCACAATAACTCATCCATTTTATTCATCATTGCAGTATCAAGAATATAAATCAATACTCGCATATTTTGCTGCAGCGCTTTGGCACAAAGTCGACAAGCGGTGGTTAGCTTGTCGTAAGCGCCTGAATAAAAATAAATCTCTGTCATCACCGATAAATTTCAGTTAAATCGATATGATCTCAATTAATGGTTGATTTGAGATTGCGTTAACAAAAACTGACACAGTAGCGGCACGGGACGGCCGGTGGATCCTTTATCTTTACCCGATTTCCATGCGGTTCCTGCAATATCCAAATGAACCCAACGGTATTTCTTGGTAAATCGAGACAAAAAGCATGCAGCAGAAATGGTTCCAGCAGCTCGCCCACCTATGTTTGCCATATCTGCAAAATTGCTTTTAAGCAAATCTTGATATTCGTCCCACAAAGGAAGCTGCCATGCCCGATCTCCTATTTTTTCACCTGCCGCTAATAGTTCTTGCGCCAAATCGTCATCATTCGCCATTAGTCCCGTCGTAAAATTACCGAGTGCAATGACACAAGCTCCTGTCAAGGTTGCAATATCGATAACCGCTTTAGGATGAAAGCGTTCCGCATAAGTCAAAGCATCGCAAAGTATCAACCTACCTTCTGCATCGGTGTTTAAAATTTCTATTGTTTGCCCCGACATGCTTTTTACGATATCGCCAGGTTTTGTCGCTTTACCGCTTGGCATATTTTCGGTCGCAGGAATGATTCCGACAACATTAATGGGCAGTTTCATCGCAGCAACCGCATGCAATGTCCCCAAAACGCTTCCCGCTCCACTCATATCGAATTTCATTTCGTCCATATCCGCACCGGGTTTCAGTGAAATTCCACCGGTATCAAACGTAACTCCTTTTCCAACCAAGACGAAAGGATTGTCTCTCTTTTCTAACCCGTAATATTCCAAAACAATCAATTTGGCTGGCTGGTTACTGCCTTGCGCTACCGACAACAATGAACCCATGCCTAGTTTTTCCATATCCTTCTCATCCAACACTTCCACTTTGAGTTTGTGTGATTTGGATAAATCTTTGGCTTGTTTGGCAAGATAAGTCGGAGTGCATATATTGGGTGCCAAATTTCCGAGATCTTTCGCGAAGTTCATGCCGTGTCCAATGGCAATTGCTTGTTGCACAGAACGCTCACACATATCCAGTTCTGAGCGGTTTTCAATGTAGAAGATCACTTTTCGCAAACAATTTTCTTCATTCTCTGGATTACTTTTCAATTGAGTGAATCGATAGTTGTTAGCAATCGATTGAACCACGAGCTGACATACTTTCCAGTCGTTAGTTTGTTTTTTCAACGGAAAATCAGACAAAAATAAGGACACATCAGTGACGGCCGTATTTTGTAAAGTAGATGAAACCGTATTCATCACGCTTTGCAAAGATTTTTCATTAAACTCTTGTTCTTTACCTAGTCCAATTAATAAAACTCTTTTAAATAAACTACCTGGAACGTGGTACAGTAATAAGCAAGTACCCGCTTTGCCTTCCATGTCGCCTGTAGCAAGCAAGTTTTTAATATGTCCTTGAGAAATTTTATCTAACGCTTTTGCTGAGCTAGATAATTTCCTGGATTCATAAACACCGACTACCATGCATGCGCCACGTTGCTTCTCAGGGGTTCCTACTTTAATTGCAAAATCCACCATAAACTCCTTTATGAAATTTTTTTAGTTTATAAAAAATATGTAGCATAACATTTGAGCAATACAATGATAATTAAATACTGAAAGATATAATATTCCTGAATAAACAATTCAATTTAATTAGGCACTTACACATTCGTTATACTATAATCTAAAGTGAAAAATTAAACACTTTTATAATTCAATTCGACAACAGGTGTATCAAGTGCTGGATGAAAAAACAAAGAAACGCATTGATTTTTGTACAACGCTACCTACTCTCCCTGCCGTTGCGGTAAAAATAATAGAATTAGCCAATGATCCGGACGCCGATATCGGGACTGCTTGCCAGTATATTTCTTTAGATCCGGTACTTTCAGCAAAACTTCTCAAAGCAGCTAACGCGCCGTTATATAAATCTCGACGTGTAGCAACCAATGTTCGCCAAGCGGTAAGTATTCTTGGAACCCATTCTGTCATCGTTATAGCGCTTTCTTTTTCTTTAAGTAATTCACTGATGAAAGAATCGCGCTCTGGGTATCCTGCTAACTTTGATCAGGATATTTTTTGGCGCCGTTCGATTGCCTCGGCGCTTGCTTGCCGTGCCCTGGGAGAAAAATTGGCAGTCGGTTTTTTAGACGACCTATTATTAGCTGGGCTCATTCAAGAAATTGGCATCCTCGCATTTGCGGCTATCGTGCCGGAAGAATATACACAAATTCTGTTAGCAACACAGGATCATGATACTCAGTTGAAAATGGAGCGCGAAACTTTCGGTTTTGGACATGATGAAATGGGTTATGCTTTGCTTCGCAAATGGAATGTTCCTGACTTTATTGCATTGTCTTGTATTGCCAGCCATAGTCATCCTGGTCCTAAAAATCATGGCCCCACTTTACAGTCTTGTGTCGCTGTGTCACGTTATTTAGCAGATTATTTTATTTTTCCTCGTGATGGCAATAAGATTAACCTTTTAGTTGAGGCTGCTTACGATTGGCTAGGGATGACCAGTGAAGCGCTCGTTGAGGTGATCAAAATCATGGAAACAGGTTTGGGCTCTGTCGAAGATCTGTTTGATTTGAGTATTTACGGATCGATTGATGCAACGACCGTGATGGGAGAAGCAAAAGAATTATTGATGATTAATAGTCTGGCAAAAATTAAGGATTTAGAAGAAAAATCGCAACGCGATGGTTTAACGGGTGCCTATAATCGCTTGTATTTTGATGAAACCTTACGTCGTGAATTTGATCTATCCGCTCAATACAATCTGCCTCTGACTGTAGCCATGATTGATTTGGATCATTTCAAAAGAATTAACGACACTTATGGACACGTAGTCGGAGATTCGCTACTGGCAGCGGTAGCGAGTACTATTTTTGAGCAAATTCGACAAGACGATACGTTTAGCCGCTTTGGTGGCGAAGAATTTTCGTTGATTTTGCCAGGAACTACATTAGAAGCATCCAGAAATTTGATTGAACGGCTTAAAGATTCCATCTCAAAAATTAATTTCAAAGTCGACGATAAATTAATCGTTAATGTTACCGCTACCATTGGAATCGTTTCTAATGAAGGCGGTAAAAATCTTTTTCGAGTACCATTAGATATGATTAAAGCGGCTGACATTGCACTCTATGCTGGCAAAAAAGCCGGGCGCAATCGAATCGTAGAATGGCATCCGTCTTTGTAGTGATCGCTCTCTTTTAATTAATTCATCTATTCTTTTATTATTTCAATGAATTTAATCATTCAAGGTTTGAACGTTCTCAATAGTGATTTGCGCGCTCTTGCAAAACTAACTCATGCCGACGCTATCGAGAAAATTACCGCCCAAGCTTTTCGTCTTACCAACGCTAGTCAAGCTGAAGAACTTTCAGAATATTGTACGGAAGCAGAACTAGATTTTGCTTTCGTAGATGCCCATATGAAACTATCCGATTTTAAACTGATTGCGATGGACATGGATTCAACCTTGCTGGCGATTGAATCAATCGATGAAATCGCTGATATGCACAATATTAAGCCGCAAGTCGCTGAAATAACCTTACAAACTATGCGCGGGGAAATCAGCTTTGAGGAAAGCTTGACTCGCCGTACCGCGCTGCTCGAAGGCGTACATCAAGATAAGCTGCAAAAAGTATTTGACGAACGCGTAAAACTAAGCCCAGGTGCGGAAAGATTGCTGCAGCAAGCCAAACAACATGGCCTAAGAACTATGGTCATTTCGGGCGGATTTACTTTTTTTACTGATCGCATCAAAACTAAGCTTAATTTAGATTTCGCTGCTGCGAATACATTAGATATCAGAAATGAAAGACTCACTGGAAAAGTTGTTGGCAAAATCCTAGGTCGCGAAGGAAAAGCCGAAATCCTAAAGCAGATGCGAGCGCAATTGAACATCAATCGCGAACAAGTGATTGCGATAGGAGACGGCGCTAACGATTTAGATATGATGTCTGAAGCGGGTGTCAGTATCGCCTATCACGCCAAACCAATCGTCAAGCAACATGCCACTTATGCCATTAGCTATGTAGGACTGGACGGGGTCGTTAACTTATTTTCCACAACATAAACATATTGACCGAATAATAAAAATAGCTTGTAGTAGTGTTAAGATCGTAGAATGTTGAACTTCATTCAAATTTTATTACCTACAATCGCTGTATTATTTGCACAATATGTTTATCGATTCCCATTGTCACCTTGATTTTCCCGATCTCGTCAAAGATTTAGATGTGCTATTACAAAACATGCGAGAAAATCATGTCACGCATGCACTATGTGTCAGCGTCGATCTACCTCATTTCCCACGCGTTCTTGCTTTAGCTGAAAAGCATGAGAATTTATTCGCCTCAGTAGGTGTTCACCCTGATTATGAAGATCAACATGAACCTACTGACAATGAGTTAGCTGAATTAGCGCAACATCCCAAGGTCATTGCGATTGGGGAAACCGGTTTAGACTATTTTCGATTACAAGGCGACTTTGAATGGCAACGTAAACGTTTCCGGCAGCATATTCGCGCGGCACTAAAAATAAATAAGCCGCTGATTATTCATACTCGTTCAGCCGCTGCGGATACATTGCGAATTATGCAGGAGGAAGAAGCTTATCGAGTGGGGGGTGTTATGCATTGCTTTACCGAAAGCCGAGAAGTCGCTGATCAGGCCATCGCAATGAATTTCTATATTTCTTTCTCGGGTATCGTAACGTTCAAAAACGCATTGGCGCTTAAAGAAGTAGCCAAGAATATCCCATTAAATAAAATATTGATTGAAACCGATTCTCCGTATTTGGCTCCTGTACCTTTTCGCGGAAAAACAAACCAGCCAGCATTTGTTAGTTATGTAGCCGAAGAAATTGCAAAATTGCGTCAAGTCAGCGTAGCGGAAATCGCGACAGCGACCACCCAGAATTTTTTTGATTTATTTAAATTAAATAAAAATGAATCTTTTGCGCACTAAGCGACACTTCTGGATGACCCTGGTTGTCACCCTCGCATTTTTTCCATCTCCGTATGCTTTAGCCGATGCGCAAAGTGATTTCTTTCGTGCCATCGATAAAGATAGCTTGTCGCTTGCAGCTAAAGCGATTAAAAGTGGCGCCAATCCCGATCAACCCAATGCGCAAGGCTACACGCCGCTGATGATCGCCGCGCAAACGGATAACTTAAGGTTGACCCAGTATTTGCTCGAATTAAAAGCTAACCCCAATATCCGTAATCAATTTGGCGAAACTGCCGTGATGCTAGCGAGCTATTATGGCCGTACTGAAATGGTCAAACAACTCCATCAGCAGGGTGCAAAAATCGATCACTCGGGATGGAATCCATTGATCTATGCTGCCACCAATGGATTTTTGCATATCATTGAATACTTACTGGATGAAAAAGTCGATATCAATGCTATCTCACCCAATGGAACAACAGCATTAATGATGGCGGTTCGCAGCAATCATTTTGATGCGGTTGAATTATTGCTAAAACGAGGAGCGAACGTAACTATTTCCAATGAGAACGGCGAGAATGCGCTTTATTGGGCAGAAAAAGCGGGATATATCAGTGTAGTAGGATTATTGAAGAAATATGGCGCGATCCAGTCAATTAATGATGACCGATAATAGTGTAAAAATTGAGTACACTGCATGACAAAGTAGCGTTGGTGACAGGCGGCTCGAGAGGCATCGGAGCAGAGATTGCATTGTGCCTAGCTCGCAATGGTGCTAAGGTGGTGGTTAATTATGCGCAGAATCAGTCAGCAGCCAATCATGTATGTGAGAAAATTCGGCAACATCACGGACAATGCATCGCAATACAAGCAGATGTCAGCAATCCAACGGATGTTGCATCCCTTTTTTCTAAAACCCTATCGCATTTTAGATCGATCGATTTACTCATTAATAACGCAGGGATTTTGCTTTTTAAAGAAATAGCGGACATCACTGACGCAGAGTTCGATCGCATAGTCGATATCAATTTTAAAAGTGTTTTCTACACGTTGCGCGAAGCTGCGACAAAACTATCTGATCAGGGTCGTGTAGTGACGATTTCAAGCACCGTTACCAATCTGATGTTACCCAAGTATGGCGCATACGCCGCTACTAAAGCCGCTATTGAACAACTGACCAAGATTTTTGCAAAAGAATTGGGGCAACGGGGCATTACCGCCAATATCGTATCTCCTGGGCCGGTTGATACAGAGCTATTTCGTACAGGAAAAACACCCGAAGATATTGAACGAATGAAAACAATGGCGGCATTAGGTCGTCTCGGGGAAGTCGATGATATTGCGCAAGTAGTTTTGTTTCTAGTTAGCGATGCGGCTCGTTGGATTAGCGGACAAAATATCAGAGCCAATGGTGGGATAATTTAAATTTAACTGTTAAGAAATTCATTGTGTGGAGAAATAAATGCGTATCGGTGTGCCAAAGGAAATAAAAAATCACGAATCTCGGGTTGGACTAACGCCTAGTACGGTTCGTGAGCTGACGACTAATGGCCATCAAGTAATGGTACAAAAAAATGCTGGATTCCAAATTGATCTGAGTGATGATAAATATCGCGACGCTGGCGCTCAAATTATCGATACTCCGCAAGAAATTTATGCCCAAGCAGAATTGATCGTCAAAGTTAAAGAACCGCAGCAAGCTGAGATCTCACTACTGCACGAAGGGCAGGTGATTTTTACTTACCTGCATTTAGCTGCCGATCCTGTGCAAACCAAAGCACTATTGAATTCAGGTTGCATCGCGATTGCCTATGAAACAGTCACCGATAAATTCGGCGGCTTACCACTATTGGCTCCGATGAGTGAAGTTGCTGGACGTATGTCGATTCAAGCTGGTGCACATGCGTTGGAACTCAATCAGGGCGGCCGTGGTATGTTGTTGGGCGGGGTTTCAGGTGTGCCCCCTGCTCAGATAGTCATCATCGGCGGTGGCGTTGTCGGGACCAATGCTGCAAGAGTCGCGATGGGTATGGAAGCACGCGTTACATTGTTGGACAAGTCCATTCACCGTTTGCAACAACTGGACTTTCAATACGGCTCTCGACTGAATACCGTATTTTCGACTACAGATGCCTTGGAAGAATATGTTACCTCAGCAGATTTAGTGATCGGCGCAGTATTGATTCCTGGCGGAGCTGCCCCCAAACTGGTCAATCGAAATATGGTAAGTCGCATGAATCGTGGATCAGTACTGGTAGATGTGGCGATCGATCAGGGAGGATGTTTTGAAACATCACGACCAACCAGTTTAGCCGATCCGATTTATACTGTAGATGGCGTTGTGCATTATTGCGTTTCAAATATGCCAGGAGCAGTAGCGCGTACCTCTGCCTTCGCTCTGAATAACGCAACGTTACCGTTTGTATTGGCATTAGCCAACAAAGGTTATCAAAAAGCGTTAACTGAGGACACACATTTTCGTAACGGTCTAAATGTGTGTCAAGGGCATTTGACGCACCAAGCGGTAGCGCAAGACCTCGGACTATCATACGTCGATCCCTTAAATGCGTTAACATAGCTGTAACTTACCCGAAGGTATCATTAGAGGCTAGCAAATAGTTGAGAAAATTTATTGTGAGGAATCCGATTAATACTGCTATGAAGCAATTGGTTGTTTTGATTTTAATTTTTGCCAGTAACGTTGTGTTGGCTGAATGGAGCAAAATTGGTGAGAGTGAAAAAAGAGGCGGATATGTAACTTACGCCGATTCAAGTTCAGCCCGAAAAGCTTATAGTCGAGTCAAAATGTGGGTACTGTTCGACTATGCTGTGGAACAAAATGTCTCTGGATTTAACTTCTTATCGGAAAAAATTCGCCGTGAATACGATTGTGAAGAAGAACAAATGCGCACACTGACGTTCTCGTTATTCAGTTGGAATATGGAAAAAGGTGATTTAGTGCGATCCTACAATCAACCCCAAAAATGGGTAAAAATACAACCCGGCAGTATCGATGAATTGGAATGGAAAACTGCTTGTCAGTAATACTATGCGTGAAAGTCACTTCAGTATTACTGCGTTTCTTGTGCGTGGCTAGGATCCTCTTCGCTTCGCATAACTATGCTGAACAAGCTGTTCAGTTTTTGGGTGCCCCTTCATAATCAAAATGATCAGGTAAAACAATAGACCCAATCTCCGCATGCTGTTGCATTTCTTTAAAAAGTACGCGATCTTCAAAGCGTACATGGGCCGTCAATAAATCTGCGAATTCCAACAAATAATTTTGCAATCGATCGATAGGTCGCTGGCATGCCATTTTTTTCAGTTGTGCATGTTCCATATGAAACCGAGCTACATGTTTAGGATTGAGCGAGCTTTTCATTAACTCCATCAAGTATTCTTCTTGCGCAAAATGACGAGAAAGTATGGAGTGCCAATGTTCATCAATGGCTTGCAATGCTTTCTCGCAGACCTGCAAATCATTTCCCTCCATGACTTTACGGATATTTCTTGCTAACACCAACGAAGAGTGATGCTCGCGTGATAAGGGTAATAATGCTCCGGTTCGAGGCATACAATGAACAAAAAACTATCTATCAATTTACAATATGGTTTGGCAAAACAACTTCTGATTCAGGCAAAAAAATTTGCAACAGATCATTTAAAAATCGTTTCCCCAGTATTGTCGGTTTGATGCGAAAGGCATTACGCACGAGTAAACCACGTTCCTCCGCCTGCTCCAATTGCGAATGAATAACAGTCAGTGGCAGGCCGGTGCGCTCCTGAAACAACTTCGAATCGAATCCCTCATTCAATCTCAACGCGTTCATCATAAATTCAAAAGCGCGATCAGCGTTCGATAATGTCTGATGCGTTTGAATCAAGGGGGCTCCACTTTGGCTTTGCAGCAAGTATTCTTTCGGTTGCTTGTAGCGCATTTTTCGAATAATTGTATCAGCGAAACTGATTTTACTATGCGCTCCCGCACCGATCCCAAGATAATCGCCGAATAACCAGTAATTCAAATTGTGCTGCGATTCTTTTCCTGGTTGCGAAAATGCGGAGGTTTCATAATGGTGATAGCCTTGTCGAGACAGCGTTTGCTCAATGGCGTCCTGCATTGCCGTGGCCTGCTCATCATCGGGTAGCTTTGGCGGATAGCGATGAAATAGCGTATTCGGTTCCAATGTTAAATGATAGGCGGAAAGGTGAGAAACACCAAAACCACACGCGATATCAATATCGTTTTGTACTTCATCCAACGTCTGGCCAGGTAAAGCATACATCAAGTCCAAATTAATCGCATTGAAATTGGTTTGAGCGATTTCGACCGCACGCAATGCTTCTTGATCATCATGCAGCCGCCCGATTGCTTTGAGTAATTTCGGATTGAAGCTTTGTATGCCGATCGATAATCGATTAATTCCGGCCGCGCGATAATCCGAAAATTTCTGTACTTCGAAAGTAGCGGGATTCGCTTCCAGTGTGACTTCAGCGAAATGCTCCAAAGGCATCAATGTGCGCACTGCGGTTAAAATGGTGTCGATTGAAGAAGCACCGAACAAGCTGGGTGTCCCTCCTCCAAAAAATACGCTGCTAATTCGCCTACCCCATACGTCGGCCAACGCCATTTCCAAATCACGTACCAGTGCAGTGACGTAGTTCTTTTCCAAATCATCTTGTTCAAGATAATTTTTTCGAACTTCATGTGAATTAAAATCACAGTACGGACATTTCTTCAGACACCACGGGATGTGTATGTATAAACTGAGCGGTGGTAATGCTGCGAGTGTAGGAGCTAAATCATTCATTGTTTTATCTGAAAGACTATGCGAGCTTACGCAAAGTTAATACCGGTGGAGTCGACAAGGCGGCGCGCGTCCCCAGTAAGCCTGCAACCAATACAGTCATTGCACCGAGAGGTATTGCGATGAGCCAGATCCAGAAATCAAAGCGATATTCAAAATGCAACACGTGTTCCGCAATCACATAACCCAGCATGCTCGCTCCTGCTGCGGCCAATATTCCCGACAGTCCGCCAAGAATAGCAAATTCTACCGCCCAAGCCCGCTGCATCTGTTGCCGATGAGCGCCTAAGGTACGTAAAATGGCCGCTTCATAAATACGCTCGTCTTGAGTCGCAACAATAGCTGCGTACAATACCGAAAAACCTGCCAGTACGGTGAATATAAAAACAAACTGGACCGCCTGAGATACTTTCTCTATCATTCCCTGCACTTGATTGATGACAGTGGCCATATCGATCACCAATATGTTAGGGAAGGTACGTACCAGTGCATGAATCATATTGATTTCACTGGTCGGAACGTGAAAACTAGTGATATAACTGAGTGGGTAATTTTCGAGTAAACCCGGTGGTGCAACGACAAAAAAATTCACCCGAAAACTGTCCCAGTTCACTTTTCGAATGCTTGTAACTTGAGCAGAAAATGGACTACCCGCGATGTCAAAGGTCAATTCATCACCCAGTTTAATACCAATAATTTTGGCAACACCTTGTTCAATTGATATTTCTGGAGGAGTCGGCGTTTTCGAATCGATGTTGACTGTCCACCAGTCGCCTTGGATCACCTGATTATCAGAAGGAAGTTCAGTTAACCACGATAAATTAAATTCTCGACGAATATGTCTTTCTGCATGCAAATCATGCGCAAAGTGCTCGGGTAAAATTTCTTTATCATTAATTTTAATTAACCTCCCCTTTATCATAGGAAACAACGTGGGAGATTCGATGCCATGCTGTTGGAAAAAATCCTTCAATGAATCGAGCTGATCCGATTGTATATTCACCAGAAAGTAATTGGGTGCATCGGGCGGTAGACTGGTTTGCCAGTCTTTAATTAAATCGTCCTGAATCAACGTCATCACCAACAACGCCATTAATCCTAAACCCAGTGCCACGATCTGCAAGATACTCGATACCGCACGCCGATGCACACTGGCAAGACCATATCGCCATGCGCTGCTAACGTAGCGTCTAAAACGAGTTAGGGCTTTAATCAGTAACCATCCAACACTTGCGAATAGGATAATCGCCGCGATAAATCCGCTTATCACATACAAGCCCATCTTCAAATCTTGCGCTTTCCAAATGAACAATAGCGCTAACACCAATAAGCCCAACAAATATCCTGCAATACCCTGTTTATTCGACAAATCAATATCCCTACGTAGCACTCGCATGGTCGATACGCTACGTAAATTCAGCACTGGCGGTAGCGCAAAACCGAGTAACAGCACCAGCCCAATCACTAAGCCATGTACTAAGGGGAATAGCGTCGGCCAAGGCAATGCGGTACCGGTCAACCCTGTCAACCAGTTGGATAAAACCTCTTGCGTCATAAAACCAATCAAACACCCAGCGCCACTCGCAAGCAATCCCAGTAACAGAAAATAAAATATATACAAATGCAACAATTGGTTCTGGCTTGCACCTAGGCTGCGCATCACCGCACATCCATCGAGATGTCGTTGGGTAAACTGACGTACCGCCAATGCAATTGCAGCCGCAGCCATGACAACGCTAGCCAATGCTGCAAGATTTAAAAATTTTTCGGCCCGCTCCAGTGCAGCTTTGATTTCCGGTCGAGCATCACGGATCCCTTCGATGCGTTGCGCTTTATTTAAGCGCTTTTGCGCCCAATCCCGAAAACGTTGCACGACTTCTGCATCGCCAGCGACTTGAAGATTGTACGAAATACGACTGCCAAGCTGAATTAACTCGGTTTTTTCAAGATCAGCGGCATTCATCATGATACGTGGCCCCAAATTGATAAAACCTACGGAATGATCCGGCTCACGTGCGATAAACTCAGTTACCTGTAACTGAGTTGCGCCCACATCGATACGATTATTTTTATTCAATTCAAGTTGTTGCAAAACTTTTTCATCCACCCAAATCGTACCTGCTGGTGGAACATCCGTCGCTATCTCCCATGTTTCAGAAATCGCTGTAGAAGATGGTCCATGGGTTGTACTCGTTTCACTCATCAATTGAATCTTACCGCGTAACGGATAGCCCTTCGTCACTGCACGTATTTCAACCAGAAGATTATGATCGCCATTGGAAATCATACTTGGAAATTTAATCACCGAAGCAGTCGACAGTCCTAATTGTTGCGCTTCAGTAGCAAAACTTTCCGGAATGGATTCACTAGAAATAATCAATAAATCAGCACCTAATAACTGATTACTTTCTTGCACCAATGCCGTCTTCACCCGATCAATGAAGAAGTCCACGGTAGTAATGCCACTGATTGCGATCACCAGTGCCACGATCAGAACATTTAACTCGCCCGCGCGCCAATCGCGACGCAACATATTGAGCGATAGTTTATAGATCGATCTCATGGTTATGCTAACCTACCGTGGGACAAGCGAATTTGCCGTGAACACCGTTCCGATAAGGTTTCGTCATGAGTGACCAGAACCAACGTTGTGCCTTGTTCACGATTAAGCTCAAACATTAAATCAATGATTTGTTCTCCGGTTTCTGCATCCAGATTGCCAGTTGGTTCATCCGCCAATAATAATTGGGGAGTAGCCACAAAAGCTCGCGCAATCGCGACCCGCTGTTGCTCGCCGCCAGACAATTGTTTGGGGTAATGCTGCAATCGCTGTTCCAGTCCGACACGAGCGAGTAATTGTTGCGCCTTTTGTGAAGCATTATCAGAATTTGCCAATTCCAGAGGCAGCATGACATTCTCCAAAGCAGTCAAGGCAGGAAGTAGTTGGAATGATTGAAAAACAAAACCTAACACTTTGCTTCGCAATGCGGCCCGTTGATCTTCGTTTAACAAAAAAATATCCACCTGGTCTAAATAAACTTTCCCTGAAGTCGGCAGATCTAATCCTGCTAGTAAAGCGAGCAAAGTTGATTTACCCGAACCGGACGCACCGATGATGGCGACCGTCTCGCCTGAAGTTATCTGTAAATTGATATCTTGTAGTATAGTGAGCTGGCTATCGCCCGTACTGACTCGCTTGGTCAACGCCTGAACCAAGAGAATAAATTTCTGATCTTCATTATTCGCCATGAAAAAAAATGTCCTAATTTCTTTATTATTACTCGTTATTTTTACTATACCGACGGTTAAAGCAACCACCACAACGATTCTTGTATACGGCGATAGTCTTTCTGCAAATTATGGTATACCCATTGAAGCAGGTTGGGTGTCATTATTAGCGCAACGATTAAAAAGCCAGTATACCGATTACCAAATCGTTAATGCCAGCATCAGTGGAGAGACAACACTCGGTGGGCGCCATCGCATTGATCAATCACTGGCGACTCATAATCCCGATATTATTATTATAGAACTCGGCGCTAATGACGGATTACGCGGCACAAGCATTCAAAGTATCTACGATAATCTAGCAACCATCATTCGAAAATCTCGACAAAATAACGTCAATGTTTTGCTTGTCGGCATGCGCCTCCCCCCTAATTATGGCGCAACCTACACAGCAAAGTTCCAGGGTATTTTTACGCAGCTCGCAAAAGAGTATCCAGTAGCGTTTGCACCATTTTTATTCGAAGGATTTGCGGAGAATTCCGATTTTTTTCTCTCGGATCGTCTACATCCCAACGAAATGGCACAACCCAAAATTCTTGAGACAATTTGGCAAGCGTTGAAGCCAATGTTAGAGAAAAATAAGAAAGAAAATACAATAAAATAAGGAACTGTCTTGCCGCTTCGATGCCAGCTTCAAATTAAGTGTTTATCCCATTATTAGGATCATGTATTCAGCCAATATTTCCAAATTTCCATTCACTCAATACGCTAAAAACCCTGCAGGGATTGCTGCTAAGCCCTGATTTTTCACCTTAGCCGTAAAAATGCCATTGGCATAGGAAATATCCGATACGACAAGATCAGAAAGAAGTGAGGTATCTCCTATCGTTGTTTCGCATGAGCTCCAATGTCATCAAAACCACCACTGTTTGTTGGAACCAAGAAATACGGTGAATTAGGATCGGTGCTCACGAAAGAAACTTTGCCCGA
>JBGAVE010000041.1:0-23309 GCA_044228295.1 Nitrosomonas sp. | reverse complement strand
ATGGACGCTGGGGATTCTGGAAGTGCTTCGCCAGGCTACGGCTGGACGGTCGCTGCTGGAACAAGAAACGCGTACATCGGATATATTGCGATATGGGTTTGAACATGCCTCGGCGATGCAAGAAGAGATTGCCGGATCGATCTCGGCAACCGCTAGAGCTGGCGAACGCGCCGAATCGCTGCTGGGCACTGGATTTCATGCATGACGCTTTGTACTGTGGCAGACGGTTCCGAACATTAAATGTGATAGATGAAGCAAACCGAGAGTGCCTGACCATCGAGATCGGCACATCAATCCCTTCAGCGCGATTGATACGCGTGTTGAGTCGTTTGATTGACTGCTATGGTACACCCGATGCCATACGGTTGGACAATGGGCCTGAACTGGTCTCACAAATGTTCACTGAATGGGCAGCGGCCAAAAGTATCGCCATCCGATATATCCAGCCGGGCAAGCCAAACCAGAATGCCTTTATCGAGCGCTTTAATCGGACTTACCGGACTGAGGTGCTTGATGCGTATCTTTTTACCAATCTTGAACAGGTTCAAGCCATCACTGACCAGTGGTTGATTGATTACAACGAATACCGACCGCATGAAGCGTTAGGTAACATTCCGCCGGTGCAGTTTATGCCTCGGATAACCACGGTTCCGAATCTCTATCGGACAATGTCTACTTGACGGGGGAGCTTACGATATTGAATGGCGTACTGCAAACGATCAAGGTAGCCCATTTTCGACTGGCTTACAGTCGGCGAATGTTTCTAGCAGCTTACCCGCGCGAAACCCAGGAAATGGTATTTGATTCGCATATCAGGGCGTTTACTTGCTTTGGCGGTGTACCTAAGCGGATGATTTACGATAATCTCAAGACCGTCGTTGATGCCATATTTGCCGGCAAAGAGCGCCAGTTTAACCGGCGTTTTCTAACCCTGGCGAATCATTATATGTTTGAACCTGTGGCATGCACCCCGGAATCTGGTTGGGAAAAAGGTCAGGTTGAGAATCAGGTCGGCAATGTCAGGGAATGGCTATTTACGCCCACTCCTCGGTTCGAGAGTTTCGCTGAACTTAATGCGTGGCTGGCTGTACGTTGCGAAGAGCTGGCAGGACGTAAGCACCCGGAACAAACCGGACGTACCATTGCCGATTGTTTTGTCGAAGAAAAAGCGTTACTCATTCCTGTCAAAGCTGTATTTGATGATTATGTAGAAAAGACCCTGCGGGTTTCCAGTACTTGTTTGATCAAGTTTGATCATAACCGTTACAGTGTGCCTGCCGAATGGTCAAATCGTGTCGTTTCATTGCGGATAACGGCAGACCGGTTGCGGATAGTCGCTGAAAACCGGATTATTACTGAGCATGCTCGTTGCTATGGCCGTGATCAGCTTATATGTGATCCCTGGCATTACTTACCGGTATTAGAGAAGAAACCAGGCGCACTACGCCATGGCGCACCATTTCAACAATGGGATTTGCCAACACCCATTCGGATAGTCCGGGATCGTATCTTGAAACAAGATAAAGGTGATAGAGCGTTTGTCGAACTGCTGCTGATGGCTAGAGCATTAGGTGATGTGGGCCTTGAAACGCTGGAGGTTGCATGCGATCTGACCTTACAAACAGGCATTATTGCCGCCGCCATTGTCATGAATGAAATGCGTCGTTTAAGTGAAGTGGCACGGCCCAAAACCCTACGAAGTATCACGTTAGTCACACCAACCTTGCAAACCGAACCTAAAGCCGACTGCAGCCGCTACGACAGTTTGCGGAGGATGCGCTATGATCATTGATCGTCATGCGCAACTCAAGGCGCTTCATCTACACGGCATGGCTGCCGCCTGGCAGGAATGGAAGGTCGAAGGAAATTCACAGCAAAAAGCAATGATACCTGAAGTCTGGCTGGATCGATTGATCGCCGCTGAACAGGCAGACCGTAAGGCGCGCAGTTTAAATTACCAATTACATGCTGCCAAGTTTCCACATCATCGCGATCTGATCCATTTTGACTGGACAGAAAATCCTTTGACCAAGGGGCGCATTGAACAACTGGCTAGCGGTGAATTCATGACTCAGGCAAACAATCTTATTTTTGTCGGCGGTACAGGAACCGGCAAAACTCATCTGGCAATTGCTTTGGCGGTTTCAGCGATTCATCAGGGAAAACGCGTGCGTTTCTATAATGCTGTTGATCTAGTCAATCAATTGGAAAAGGAAAAGCAATTGGGCAAATCCGGTTCGCTGGCCAAGCGACTCATCCAAATCGATGCCGTTATCCTCGACGAACTGGGCTACCTGCCATTCCCGGAATCCGGTGGCGCTTTGCTGTTTCATCTCATCAGCCAGCTGTATGAGAAGACTTCTCTGATTATTACCACTAACCTCAATTTCGCTGAGTGGGTGCAGGTCTTCGGAGATGAAAAAATGACAACCGCTTTACTCGACCGCATTACTCATCACTGCGATATCCTCGAAACCGGTAACGACTCTTATCGATTTAAACATCGTAAAAATGCACTTCCAATTTAAGTTGCACAACTCCTTATCTGGAAACTATTGGATGTTGACAGCTGATAAATTTTGCATGTTGATTGACAAATTTATGGTTTATCAGCGGTGCTGATAGTCATAAAAATATTGATATTAGTGAAGATTCACGTGTGCAACCGTTTTTTATGAATAATTCAGAATTCCAATATTTATCAGTCTTTGGTAGGGCTACAATTTACCAAGATAGAAGAACTATTGAAGAAAAATGGAAGATAATGGCGAACGCTTGGTTTACTGGAAAAGACGATCCTAATGCAAGTATAATCCGCGTCAAGCCTGACGATGTGAGATACTGGGATACGAAGGCAGGAAAGTTGGTGACTCTTTTTACCATTGCAAAAGCGATTATAAGTGATGATAAGTCAGGTGATAACGCAGGGGTAGAAGGAAAGCTTGAAATTTAATCTTCAAGAGTTGCTATAAAACTTAATTGAGGCCAAGTACAATTCAACGTCAAATTCCCGACCGATAGCTGCAATGGCAATACGTTTGATCTTTTCTTTGCGAAAAGGCACATCGGTTCTATGACGCTCCAATTCTGAGAAACTAATACGAATATCTTGCCATTCTAATTTTGTTTGGAAAGCGGATCGATAAGATTGCCACGGTCGAAATAAATCAACCGTTTTTATATGCAAATTATATATCTCATTATTGCCTAAAATCTTAAGTTCCACGCCATCGTATATGGAAGCATCAAAAGGTTCGATTTGCATTAGATTCAAAGACATTTGAACAAAACCGCCATTATTTTCCTTTGAAACATGACCCGACATTTTGATACAGTCCACACTATTTAATTTCTCTAACGTAAGCTCACCAAAGGAAACACCTCCCATCACGTCGTCTGTCACCAGATTCCATACCGATCCAAATGAAGATACATAACTTTTACTGGATCGATCATCAATCAAAAAACCGTTGCTGTTCAAAATATAAAGTAGTGAGAAATCAGTATTTTTAAAAGCTGGATTATATAAGGTGTGGGTAAAACAAGTGGAATTTGTTAAAAATTTTCATGTCGATTCGTCAAATGTTAATCTTTACGAAATTTATTTCATTTAGTATCTAGTCGTTAGCAATTTTTTTTCAAATCTAAAAGAGTATCTCAAATCAGCAAAAATCAGAACATCTTGCTAAGATTTTCGCCGAGAAAGATGCAAGATCTTGGGTTTATAAACATTAACATGATCAAAAAGGAAATAAAATGAAAGTAATTAATACAGACTTTTTTTATAACATAATGGGCCTTGTTATTTTGATGGCTGCACTATTCTTTAGTAGTAACGAACTTTTCGCCGGTTCTAGTGATGATCATAAACAGAATAAAGAATATTCTTCTGATAACGGGATAAGGAAAAGTACCGAAGAACATACGAATGCTGCAGATAGATCAAATTCGACAACACCACGAGACAGAGACCCCAACGATTCGGTAGATAAACCTATTGATTATTCTTCAGGTAAGTCTATTGATAGTGAGCAAATAAACCCTAACACACCAAGTTCCGGAATTAATGACGCAACCACTCAGTCACAGTCAAAGTAAATAGTATCTGCCAATTTAATCTCAGCAGGAGAATTCTATGTTTAATTGGGCAATCACATTTTTAATTATTGCGTTAATAGCTGGAATGCTTGGATTTTCCGGAATTGCAGGTACAGCAATAAATTTTGCTTGGATAGTATTTGTAGCAGGTGTCGTTATATCCATTATATTTTTCGTCCTAGGTAAAAAGCGTGCATCTGATGCTTAATCCATAAGCATTATCAATGAAATAAATATTTTTAAAAACACGATGGTAACTAAGGCGAATTTACCTATATTATTTCGCCTTAGTATTTAATGACAAATTATTTAGCTTTACTTGATATTACTTCATATTAGAAACAACTTTGATAAGGAAAGTACAACTAATAACAAAACAAAAAAATGGCTGTAATTAACTAAGAACTAGTGAACTATTGACGGCAGGTCACAAAAAATTTAAAAATTAAGTTGTATCAACATCCCGGAATTCTCCCTTCTGAAAAAGCTAGTTGGAAATACTCTCAAATTTGATATTTTCCAATAAAATAAAAGCTAGTCTCTAACCTAGTGCAAAAAAGACCATGTTGCAATTAATAGCACCCCTCAAAAAATATTCAATTAATATTTATACCAATAATGTCTTGATCACAGCATAAATATATCGATTGATTAATTTGAGGTGACACTTTGTACCCACCCACAAATTCTCCAAAAGCTGGCAAGATTAAGACCTTTGGTCGAACGACAAAACACGGGAATTTGATTTTTTCTATTGAACCTTTTTTCAACCTATAAATTGGATGTACATGTCCCGTAATTTGGAACATCGAACTGTTTTCTTCGAAATTGTGTGTTAAATCAAAAGGAGACATGTGATGTGATGGGGATAATATGTGCAAATTGTTCGTTATAACATTATTATCAATAACTTTATCGTGGTTTCCAGTAACTAAAAAGCAATTCACAGATACTGTACGTTTACGCCATTCTAAAAAACAACTCAGTAATTCATTGCTCAGGAAATCAGGGTTATGAAATAAATCACCTATAAAGTAAATGTTCTCAGTAGGATATTGAGAAATCAACTTGTCTAAACGAAATAAAATTAGTTTCGTTGTCCCAACAGGAACCGGAATTCCATTTTTTCTAAAATATTCTGCTTTTCCTAAATGCACATCAGCAATAAGCAAGGTTTTTTTCTTTGGCCAATACAATGCACGGTCTGATAATAGTAAAATATTTTCACCCGCGCATTCAATTTCAAAATGCATTTCGCTTATTGATAATACCTATCAGGGTAATCATTTTGAATGCTTTCAAGCATACGCTGAACTCTATCGGTTAATTTCTCTGTTGAAAGAGTTTCCTGAAAGCGCTCAAAGACTAACGGAAAAGAGAAAGGAGTTGGGTGTTGTATGATTTTGAAATTCAGCGACATTGTTTGAATTTTTTTTAAAGCATCGCCTAAACGAGATATCTCAAGTTCTTGGTTAAGTACTTCAATTTCTGCTTGCTTCAATAAACGATTGTTAGGATCAAATTGACTAAATACTTCAAAAAATAGACTAGAAGAAGCTTGCAACTGCCTCGCAGTTTTATAAGAACCTTGATAATTACTAAAAATTAACCCTGAAATTTGTGCGATTTCGCGGAAACGTCGCTTAGCAGTTTCACCCGCATTAAGGCTACTTACAATATCATTGACTAAATTATCGCAATCAAACAATGCATGAGTAATATTTGTTGACCAATCAATTGTTTTGAATGAAAGCAATTCAAAACCGTAATCATTAACGCTCATCGCGAAAGTATTCTCTGAAGCAGTCGCGAGTCGCCAAGCGATTAAATGAGCAAGGCCGCTATGTACACCTCTACCGGCGAATGGGTAAAGAAACGCATGGCTACCTTCACGAGATTGCCAGATTTCTATTAATAAACGATCTGAAGATGGTATTGCTGATACGTATTGTTGAATTTCCAATAGAGCCTTCAAAAATCGCATTTCTGGACCCTTATAAATAGCTTGTGTCGCAAGTTCAAGCTGATTAAGCATTGCATCTGACACTTCGCTACTCAACGAAAGCCGCCCACCATTCCAACGCGGAACATAGCTCTTTTTGCCATGACCTTTGCGAACGTAAGCGATCATTTGATAAATTTTTACAAACTCTAATAAATTACCTCCTAAGATAAAATGATCCCCTGGTTTTAGTCTTGCAGCAAAACTTTCTTCAATGCTCCCTAACGTCTTTTTAGAACCACCTCGTTTCCAATAGCGCACTGAAACTTGACTCTCGCTAACGATCGTCCCGATATTGGCAAGATGTCTTTTACCAAAATTAGCATTCGCTAATTGCCAATAATTATTCTCATCGAGTTTTATTCTTTGATATTCTGGATAAGCTGTTAGGCTATCTCCCCCACGATGCAAAAAGTCAATGCACCAATTCCATTCAGCAAACGTGAGATTCCTATAAGCATAAGTTGATTTAACTTCCTGGAAAAATATTTCTGACACAAATCCATTTGACATTGCCGTGGACACCATATGTTGAACTAACACATCGTAGGGTTTTTCCAGTGATAATCTCGGTTCTACACGATTGAATTTAATAGCCAACTGTACTGCAGCAGCTTCTAAATATTCTAAATGGTAAGTCGGCACTATAGTAATACGTGAAACTTTTCCTGGAGAATGTCCTGAACGTCCAGCTCTCTGTAATAATCGCCCTAAGCTTTTAGGTGAGCCTATTTGAAACACTTTTTCGACTGGTGAGAAATCGACTCCTAAATCTAAACTGGAAGTACATATTACCGCGCGTAATTTGCCCGACTTGACTGCGGCTTCAACCCACTGTCGAGCATCTGCATCTAAAGAGCTGTGATGTAGGGCAATTTCACCTGCCCATTCAGGTTTTTTCTCAAGCAAAGCTTGATACCACATTTCACACTGTGCGCGGGTATTCGTAAAAATTAAACTGCAAGAATACCGCTCTATTTCTTGAAGTACATAAGGCAACATCATCAATCCAAGATGGCCGTAATAGGATAGACGTGTTCTCTTATATGGAAATAATGTGTCAATGACTATTTTTCGACGAGTTTCAGCTTGAATAATGCATCTTTGGTTGGACGTGGGGTTCAAAACATCAAATGCATAATCTAAATTTGCTAACGTTGCTGACATTCCCCAAGTCAATACATTTGGTGAAATTTTCCGTAGTCTGGCTAGCGCCAATTGCAATAATACGCCACGTTTATTGCCGATTAATTCATGCCATTCGTCAACCACAATCAGTTTTAAATGCGCAAAATTATTCAATGATTCTGATCTAGTTAATAATAACGATAAACTTTCTGGTGTGGTAACCAATGCACTGGGAGGCGAATTAATGATTTTGGTTTTTTGATAAGAAGAAGTATCTCCGGTACGAATACCAATTGTCCAATCGAGTTTCAGTTCTTCTAGTGGTGTTTTTAATGCACTGTATGTATCGGCAGACAAAGCACGCATCGGAGTAATCCATAAAACAGTCAGTGGCACTTTACTTTGAAGCATTTTTTTATGAGTATGTTGTTCACTAACGACTTGAGACCAACACGCTAATGCTCCTAACCAAACAGCATATGTTTTACCTGATCCGGTGGTTGCATGGAGCAAACCCGATTTATTTTCTGAGAGAGCTTTCCAAACTTCTTTTTGAAAGGGAAAAGCTTTCCAACCACGTAATTTAAACCACTTTGCCCCTAAATTTTTTACTGCCATTTATGAACTATTCAATGAGGGAGAAAAGATTGTAAATCCATTAGCGTATTAGCTTCATAAATCGATTTATCCTTGCGCCATCGCAAAATTCTCGGAAAACGAACAGAAATGCCACTTTTGTGTCGTTTACTGCGAGCAATGCCTTCAAAACCAATTTCAAAAACTTGCGTTGGTTCCAACGTAGTGACAGGACCAAATCTTTCTAATGTGCTTTTACGAATTAATTGATCGGCCTCGCGCAGTTCCGCGTCTGTTAAACCCGAATATGCTTTAGCAAAGGGTAAAAGTTTACGGTCTGGTTCACTTTTGGGCTTGTCCCATAATGCGAAAGTGAAGTCGGTATACAAACTAGCTCGTCGCCCGTGCCCTCTTTGAGCGTAAATTAATACCGCATCAATGGTAAATGGATCAATTTTCCATTTCCACCAAATACCTACTTCTTTGGTGCGCCCAATACCATATTGTGAAAATTTGTGTTTTAAAATTAAACCTTCAACGCCACGCTGGCGAGATTCGCCTCTATATTCCGATAATTTTTGCCATGAATCGGCAAAAAGTATTGGAGAAATTTTTAAACCAGGTATTGGATTAGCATTAATAAACCCATTTAATAGGTCTTTCCTTTTCAGCAAAGTTTCTTGCCGTAAATCTAAACCTTGCCACTCCAAAATATCGTAAGCGATAAATATGACCGGAACTTCTTTCAGTAATTTCGAGGTTAATTTTAATCGACCGATTCTCTGCTGCAACATAGCAAAAGATTGGGGCTTATCATTCGACCAAACAACCAATTCTCCATCCAGAACCGCGCCATCAGGCAAGTGTTCTCGCATATTAGCTATTTCCGGAAAACGTTCAGTAATCAGTTCTTCTCCGCGAGACCAGATCCAGATTTCGCCACCTCGTTTAACAATTTGCGCTCTAATGCCATCCCATTTCCATTCTGTTATCCAATCTTGAGATAGGCCCAATTGTTCAGGCATTTCGCTGACATCATATGGAATAGTGTGAGCTAAAAAAAATGGAAAAGGTAAGCCAGTTTGATTAATATTATTTGTTGCATCTATGGGTTGAATAAGCGTCAAAAAATCATTGGCTGTTGGTATGTGATTAATCCCGACAAGTCCGACAATACGTTGCGCCACGATTTTTTCATCAATTTCAGCTAAAGCAGCCAAAGCCTTAATTACAGTCAAACGAGAAACTCCGACCCGAAAGCTGCCTGTAATAATTTTTAGACATACGAATTTCCCCGTCGAATCAAGCTTTTGAAGTAACGACAACAAGTATTCGGCTTGATGTTCCGACGGAATGACCCGTAACGGTAGCAAAGAATTTTTCATCCATTCATGCAGTGAGTCAGTGGTACCCATTGGCGTAAGTGGCAGCAACAACGCAATTGTTTCTGCCAAATCACCTACTGATTCATAACTTTCTTCGAAAAGCCACGATGGTAATGTTGTGAAAAGGTTAACCAACTTGCGAAGAATACTGGTTTTGACAAGACGTTTAGGATTTCCACCTGCTAAAAAATACGTTGCCCAAGCTGAATCTGCTGGAGATGCAGTAGAAAAATAACTTCGCAAAGCTCGTTCTTTTGCAAGTATGCTAGTAGTTGAATCCAATTGCATATATAACTCTACAAACGCACGCATTATGTTTCGATCGAATGATCTAAAGGTGAGTCGTCATTTTCGTGATTTTCACCAAATTCGGTAGAGAAAGTCTGCGCATCAAATCCTTGTTCGTTGAGATACCGAGCAAAGATTTCAGAATACCCATGCGTGACGATAATTCGATCTGCGTTTGTTTCGCGAATTGCCGACAACAAACCTGCCCAGTCTGCATGATCAGATAACACAAAGCCACGATCAATCGATTTGATACGTCTTCTGCCACGAATTTGCATCCAACCACTTGCGAAAGCATCAGAAAAATGGCCAAAACGTTTTAACCAAGTTGTTCTAGAGGCAGATGGGGGAGCAAGAACCAAAGCTTTTTCTAATGCAACCTTATCGGTTATCTGAGTGACCATATATGTCTGCGGCAAAGCGACACCAGTTTCTCGGTAAATTTGATTAATCGGTTCTATGGCACCGTGTGCCACAATGGGACCAATAGAACAGTCCAGTAAACTGAGAAGACGTTGCGCTTTTCCTAAAGCATAACAAAACAAAATGCTGGTGCGATTTTGTGAGGCATTGTCTTTCCACCAGTTATTGATTTGTGCTTGTATTACGGATTGCGGTTGCCATCGATATATCGGTAAACCGAAAGTTGATTCAGTGATAAAAGTATCGCACTGTATCGGTTCAAAATTTTGATGGATGTTATCATTTTCTACTTTATAGTCACCTGAAACCACCCAGGTTTCTCCGCGATATTCGATTTTCACTTGCGCGGATCCCAAAATATGTCCAGCAGGATACAAACTGACACGAACGCCACGATGTCGAATTATTTCTCCATAATCAATAGTTTGTAATGTAATATTTCCCAAACGCTTGTATAAAACATTCTTTGCTAGCGTATTCGATAGATATTTTTCACATCCACGTCTAGCGTGATCAGAGTGCGCATGAGTTATGATAGCCATAGGTACTGGTTGCCACGGATCAATATAAAAATCCCCCGCAGTACAATAAAGTCCTTCAGGTCTCAGCTCAATGATGTCAGCACGCATATAGCGCCAATACCGGCTAAAATTCTTTCATTCATCCCAGCCATAGAACAATCATCCGTGATCTGGGGTTAAGTGTTTTCAAGAGGAACGATTGCCCAATTATTTTTTTGACAAGCCTCGACTGAGTAGCGTTGGATATCGCGAAATATCTGAAAATAATAACTTGCGCCTCCCCCTTCCAAATGACAAGTCACTTGATAAATTAAGAAGGATGTACTAGCTTTCCCAAATTCAACCTTAAGTTCTTTCAAATAGTCACCATACGCTTCTGATAAAAGACCTTTTTCTATTTGTTGTTGCAAACAACTAGGTATTTCTTTTGTACTAAGGCTCTGATGTGCATAGTCAATGCCAAACTCAGAATGAATTGTAAAACCTAAGGAGAAATTTCTCGGGTTGGCCGAATAAAAATCGTCAATGGTATAAGTGATTGGCATTGTGCCATCAGGCAATGATAGAACAATGGTTTCTAGATTAACGTGTTTTACCATGCCGTAAATATCGCCATACAACATTACAAAGTTACCTTTCTGGCACGGGAAAAGAGGAGAATCATCAGTAATAGGACGTGAAACGTACTTCAATAACTCTGATAGAGGTAAGCGGAGTTTTAACTCGGGTAGAACAGGATTTCGCAACTGGGTGTAGTAATTGATTTCCTCAATGACCATGGGGACGCTATTGTAAATAATGCATTCACCTTCCCGTGCGGAACCCGTATTGAGTAATAGCCGTATCTCTTCTATATATGTAGGAATAGAGTTTTTGAGAAACCAGATAACGCTTATAACGATGATCAAGCTAATCGCAATCAAAAACGGATCATCTCTCAAATCAAGCACGTAAAAGAAAGCACTCAGCGCCATTATTGCCATCAAGAAATAGTACAAGAGCTTAAAAACGCGTTGATAATAAGTTCTTGAGGATTTTGTTTTTTTGAATCGAATGGTTATCCAGCTTGATATTTTTAAAAGAATGAGCATTGCAGAGTAAACTCCAACAAAAGCAAATATTGCTATAAACAATGTGGCTCCTCTTCCGGATGCAAACTCATCAAATTTATCAATCCACGAAAGGTTATTAACATTTTTTGAATGCATCATTTCATCACGTTGCAATTTTGCTACTTCATACAGGTGCGTGTTTTCTTTTAAATAATTTTCCCATGTATCTTTAATATTATTTAATTCGCCCATCGCAGATGAATTTAATCCTTGCGGGTTGAATTGCGAGAGGTGTAAAAGTGCTTTATTAATTTTTTCTATTTGAGCTTGATAAAAAGTAATTTTGTTATGCAACACATCCAATTTACGTTTATTTTCAGTAAACTGATGAAGCTCTTTTACAAATGGCTGAATAATATCGAGTAAATCTTTCTGCCAGTCGAATTCCTGACTTTCCATAGACTCATCTGCGTCTAGTTCTGTACCAGCCGTTACAATCATTTCGAATGATGTTTTTTCAATCGAAATCGCATTATTAATTCTATCTATTGCTTCTTTTATGCTTTCTTTTTCTTGATCGGTCTTGGCTTTTTTTAACGACAGTGATTTTTCATCAGCCTCTTTTTGTTTTTTCTCAACATTAACCAAGATATCGTTTAATTTACTGGATACATCAACAGGATTTCTTTTTAATTTAAAACTATTCCCTGCACCAATATTTTCTGAGTGCAGTCGACTTGCACTCAGAAAAAACAAAACCAAAAATAGAAAAACATAAACTATTTTTTTCCAACTTATTGAATAACTCAGTTTATTAAATTCAAGCATGTTCTCGATCAAAAAATCTTCTAGCAGCCGCTTTAATAAACTCAGCATCAATCTCTGTTATGCCGGCGTCCTTTGTAATGTTTGCTTTTTTTATCAAAGGTAAAGCGTTATCATCCATTCTAATAGCTTTCAAATGCCTAAAAGCATCACGCACAAAATCTATAGCGGAATTATCTTTGGACAAGTTTTCGGCAGCTTTTAAATTTAAAACTAAAGCAATGGCATCAAATAAAACAGAGGGCGTACCTGCGAGCTGTCCTTCCGCTTTTAATCTTTTGTTGTCTTTCATTTTAATGCTACCTATTTTAGGCGCTATAAGCATAAAGGAACCGCCAGATTTTTTGATTAATTCTGTTAAATTGTTGATGATTTCGATGTCAGAGCCCTCAGAAAATAAAATGCCTACTTTGCGACCTTTCAGCGTAGGTTTAAATTTCTTTAATAACGACAACTGATCAGATATAGGCATATCGATTACATCTTTTGCCATACTAGACTTTTCTGGAAGTGCTATTGAAAGCTCGTCTGCAACGCGTTTTGCCAATTCTTCATCTACGTTTCTTAAACGCGACACAAAACGAATTTGTACATGTTCAAGCGTTACTTTTGACAATTCAAAAATCAAAGCAGAAGCGATATGAGATTGTTCTACAGGCGTTTGTGAGCGATAAAACAAGACTGCTTGACTATAATGATCGGCAAAACTTTCAGCACGAATTCGAAGTTTTTGGAAGGTGTTATTAGATGCGCTATTTAGCTGAAAACTCGTAAAACCTTCTGCAGGAATCTCTCTTGGACCACCATTTTCTCCAACCTCATCAAGACTGTTGGGCTCATAGTTGGCGCGACCTTTAGGAATCATGGTTTGCATCATTCCATCGCGCTGAAAATTAGCAAATGGACATTTTGGTGCATTAATGGGTATTTGATGAAAATTAGTCGTGCCTAAGCGGGACTTTTGTGTATCCATGTAAGAAAAAAGGCGACCTTGCAATAAAGGATCATCAGAAAAATCGATGCCAGCAACTATATTCGACGGCAAAAAAGCTGCCTGCTCCGTTTCAGCAAAAAAATTATCAGGATTTCTATTTAGCACCATTTTTCCTATTACTTTTAACGGAATTTCTTCTTCAGGTATCAGTTTAGTCGCGTCGAGTACATCATAAGGCTGTTTTAAAGCCCATTCTTCATCAAATGTTTGAATGGCAAAATCCCATTCCGGGAAATCTCCTTTCTGGATTGCCTCCCATAGATCTCGACGATGATAATCAGAATCCGCGCCGGAAATTTTGACCGTCTCATCCCAACACGTGGCCTGTACCCCTAATTTAGGTCTCCAGTGAAATTTTACAAACGTTGATTTATTTTTAGCGTTTGTAAATCTAAAAGTATGCACTCCAAAGCCATCCATCATCCTTAAGCTTCTCGGAAGTGCAAAATCTGACATAGCCCACATAATCATATGCATTGATTCAGGCATCAGTGAAATGAAGTCCCAAAAAGTATCGTGTGCTGACGCTGCTTGTGGAAACATACGATCAGCCTCTGGTTTTACGCTATGAACAAGATCAGGAAATTTCATTGCATCTTGAATAAAGAAAACAGGCATATTGTTTCCAACCAAATCCCAATTTCCTTCCTCCGTATAAAATTTCACAGCAAAACCTCGTACATCACGCGGTGTATCTTTAGATCCTTTACTACCCGCAACAGTTGAGAAACGGGTAAACACTGGTACTCTGTTTCCTTTTTTTTGAAATAAGCTGGCCTTGGTTAATTCTGGAATAGCCTCAGTACATTCGAAATAACCATGTGCACCAGAACCCCTCGCATGCACAATCCGTTCTGGAATGCGTTCATGATCAAAATGAAAAATCTTTTCACGCAGCACAAAATCTTCCAGCAACGTTGGTCCACGCTCACCCATCCTTAATGAGTTTTGATTGTCTGAAATAGGAAGACCATGATTAGTAGTAAGTTTCTGTTGCTCATTACTGTTTATTTGATGAATTTCCCCGGCATTTCCAAGTGATTCAGCCATAATCGGTTTTTTTTCGTATTTATCTGACATCGTATTTATCCTAAGTTAATTTGATTAGTGATAACTAATGGTACGCTCTGATGGTACTTTAAGTGTATTTACTTCTGATTATAAAAAGCTAATTTAAAAGGAAATTTCGATGGACAAGAAAGGGAAGGAAACAGCAGAAAATTTACCGGGCGCCATTGAACTATTGATGGCAGATCACAAAAAAGTAAAAAAACTTTTTAAACAATTTCAACTACTTGTTGACAACAATGCTGACGGAAAAGAGCGTGGTGAATTGGCCAACAGCATTTGTACGGAAATTTTAGTGCATGCTAAGATCGAAGAGAAATTGGTGTACCCTACTTTTCGTAAAGAATTGGATATAGATGAATTAATCGATGAAGCTAAAGTCGAGCACGACTCTGTAGCGGCTTTGATTGAGCAGATCCAATCTAGTACTAGAAAAGATGCTATTTTTAATGCTAAAGTAAAAGTATTAGGCGAATACGTCGATCATCACGCCAAAGAAGAAGAAGGTGAAATATTTCCTAAAGCTAATAAATCAAAAATAGATCTAAAAGAGTTGGGTGATAAAATCACCGCCATGAAAGAAAAATTGATGGAGCAAAAAGAGAAGTACTAATAAATTGAGAAATAAATAAGTAAGTCTATTCCCACTAAAAAAATTCTTATACTATTTTTAGTGGGAAATCTTTGTTACTTCTTATTTGGTGAGTCTTTACCAGGCTTATTTTTATCAGAAGGTTTTTTAGGTTTCTTATCTCCCATGATTTTCTCCAAAAGAATTCGTTAAGGATATTCATTCTGTTTCGGATATACAATTTTTTAAGAATTAAAAAAAGTTAACTTTTTATATCGTCTTTAAAATCATTAAAAGCTTTAGTCAGTTTATTCCACTTTTCTTCTGCTTCGTCCTTAATACTATCCCAAGTATCTTCGGCATTATCTGAGAGTTCATCCCAATAAGCTGATAACTCCGATTTGTGATTAGAAAGTTCTTCAATCTTTTTATCGAACTCAATCTTTGCGTCAGCTACAAGACCTTCGCCTTTTGCTTTTAGGAGATCAACTTCTGCATCCCACTCTTTTAATTTGGCATCAACTTTCTGTTGATAAGCATGCTTCTCATGTTCCATGTTAGCCCTCCTACGGGTTAATTATTAACTGAGTTAAGATAACTCAATAAATCGTCGGTAAGAACGAAATGTCATATTAGCGAGATTATTGAGGACACTCCTTAACAATTATTAATTGTACGAATAATCTTATGAATTTTAGTAGTATTGCATTACATATCGACATAACATCACAAAGCGGCAATACTATGATCTTGTGATATCACGGTATTATTCACCAAACTCTGCTGCTTCAAATACTTCTGCTTTATAAATGATGATGCCTATCTTGCACACACAAGTTCCTGCCAACATGTCGTGTACCGATGGCTTTTCATATCATTTTTCATTTCCCACAGTGGGCGCTCTTCACCACAAACGCCCAGATCACCAAATGCTGCGGTGCCTGCGCCATAACGAGCATTAATGCGATCTAGCGTTACCATAAACGAGTTCATTTTTTGATGATTGCGGGTATCTAATAGGTTGGTTTTATCCCTATTGGCTTTGGTAAGATTTAATAGCATGACACCACATTTCTTGTATCCTTTTCCGGGAATATAAATCTGTTTCAATAAAGCGATCGAGTAATGTAAAAGTTCAGGTGTGTAGTCGGATGGATAAGGCAAATTACACGTTAGGTTTTTGCCATAGTAAGGTTTTGAATCATCGAATCGGTTTGTCATGATAAAAACACTGACTTGATTAGCCATTAGCTTTTGTCTTCTAAGTTTTTCTGCTGCTCTGCCCACAAATTTGCTTAATGCTTGCTCAATATGCGCATACGCGCACAGTTTCTGGCCAAATGATCGTGATACGGTAATTCCTTTTTGGGGCTCTGCAATCACTTCTAATGGAATGCAGGAGATACCATTTAATTCATGGACGATCTTTTCTCCGATGACTGTCATTTTCTCTCTAATCATCTTAGGATTAGCGCGCTTTAAATCCAACGCGGTAAAAATTTTTGCACTATTTAACCAATGTGCCCATTGACGCCCAACACCCCAGATATCGCCTACTTCGGCTTGCGCAAGAACTTTATCCAAGTTGTGTTCATACAAATGAAACACGCCATCTGTCGCTTTCGTTTTCTTGGCCATACGATTCGCAAGCTTGGCCAATGTTTTGGTTGGACCTATTCCGATGGATATAGGGATTCCGGTCGAACGACGCACCATATTGCGTATATTTGTACACAATAACGTTGCATCTGGAATTTTTACCCCTTGTAAGTTTAAGAATGCTTCATCAATCGAGTAGACTTCGATTTGTGGAACTTGCGATTCTAGGATTGACATTACACGGTGGCTCATGTCGCCGTATAAGGTATAGTTTGAACTGAATACGACAACCTTGTATTTGCGTATTTTAGGAAGACTCAGAAAATACGGTTCTCCCATTTTAAAGCCCAAGGCTTTACTTTCGTCCGATCTAGCAACGATACATCCATCATTATTCGATAGTACAACAATAGGTTTTTTTTCTAAGTCTGGTCGAAATACTCGTTCGCAGGAAGCATAGAAATTATTGCAATCGGCTAAGGCAAACATTCAATGCCTTTATCACGTTTTTAGTCTTCGGACACTGCCGATGACCACACCCCACACACAAAAATCTTGATCCGGATTTATTACTATAGGCTTGAATAACTCGTTTTCCGGGTGCAATTCGATGACCCCATTTAAGCAATAAAACCGCTTGGCGGTAAATTCTCCATTGACTGCCGCGACAACGATATTGTTATGTTTTGCTTCCAATGATCGATCAACAATCAAAATATCCCCATTGATCAAACCAATGTTTTTAAGGCTTTCCCCCGACATGCGAACGTAAAAGGTAGCTGCCGGATGATCAATGAGTAATTCGTGTAAATCTAATTCACGTTCGATATGATCATCCGCTGGTGATGGAAAACCTGCAGGAACCCGACCACTGTAGAGAGGCCGAGATAAGGGATTTGAAAAATTAGGTGCATAAATCTGTAAGGAAGATTTTAAAGCGATAAGGTTATTCATCGTGATATCGTATTCGTAGCAATTATCTTTCTGGTGTCAATGATCGTTTTTGTACGATCAGGATAATAGAATACGGTGCAATATTCAATTGTATTTTTAAACGATACGATAACATTATGTGTGGACGATATAATCTTGTAGCCTCGCCAAAGAAAATAATGGCTCAATTTTCTTTATCCGAAATTTCTGAATATCGCATCGACTACAACATCAATCCTGGAAGCAATATTTTAGCGATAACAACCGATAATCATTCAGGATTATTTTACTGGGGATTAGTGCCTTTTTGGGCTAAAGAAAAGCAGCCCCCTTATTCATTAATTAACGCAAGAGTAGAAACAATTACTGAAAAGCCTGCTTTCCGGGCAGCCTTTAAAGAACGCCATCTTATTGTTCCGTCTACAGGGTTCTACGAATGGCAGGTTCAAGGTGATAAATCCAAACAACCTTTCCACATAACGCTTCCTGAACAGCAATTATTTGGTTTTGCGGCCTTATGGGAACATTGGGAAAAAGGCAATGAACAAATAGATTCTTGTACCATCATCACAACCTCAGCTTGTTCAAAAATTGCAGCTATTCATAACCGCATGCCGGTAATTCTAAAACCAGAAAATTACCAAGCTTGGCTGGATACGACTTTATCGAAAGAAAAAATGCTAGAAATTCTTAAGGACGACTCGATGTACCGAGATATTCAAACTATCCCTATCAGCAGCTTTGTAAACAATCCCAGGAATAACGATCCAATGTGCATTAAGCCACTATAGGTCACATGTCCGTTCAATATCTTTGTTTCTTGATAAAGAATACTTTTTACGAAAATGACACAATACTTTGTTAAGATATTTTCATTATTTCAGTCTCATGTTTTTTAAGGACATTAACAAGATAACGATAAATATCAGCATCAAAATGCTTTTCAGAACTGATTTGTGCTGCTTCCTTATAATCAGTTGCCGATCCAAGGTGACACCAATCATCAAAAACATGAATTTCTATTTTTTCTTCTTTAGCGTTGTATTCTCTAATACCTATTTTGCCGTCAAAAGGCCACTTCGTGATCCTTTGTGAAGAAATCGCGGTTACAAATCGCAGGTAATGCTGTTCGGTTGATTCCTTATCCACACAAACACCTCTGCACTTTTTTAGCTGATGTGAAAAACAAGCACCACTCCCCTTCTCTAACCCCAATGCTTTATGACATAACCCATGCTCTTCTGCCAAAGTACGCAAAAAATTAATTGCTTTTGACTGAGTGTTAAAAATCCCGTAGACATAACCAAACGAGCTCCAATTAATATCTTTTTGATAAATCAAACGAACTAACGGTTTTTGCTGCGAATTATTTGCAATAAACCATCCGCACGATTTTTGGTTTTTCCTCAGCTTGTGATTGTAAATAGGCATTAATTTCTTAATCAATCGTGATTCTAGAATGAGTGCTCCAAATTCTCCTGCTGTGACGCGATATTCAATATGCCTGACTTCTTGAGCAATGCGCATCTCTTTTGACGAAGCATGATCCGATTGGAAATGGCTCATGATTCGTGAGCGAAGTTTGATGCTTTTGCCGATATACAGAAGCGCACTTTCTCCATAGAATAGATACGCACCACATGTATCCGGGATGTTTTGAATATGCAGAGGATCTAAATGAATTGGGATCGATTGTTGTTTTAGAAAAGCTTTTGCTGCTTCTTGCACAGCACTTAACCCAAAATCTTTAATCGCTTGCGTAATAAATGACATCATCACCAGAACATCATCCATCGCACGATGTCTTTTTTCACAAATAATATTAAAGCGCTGGATAATTGCATCCAAACTATGCCCGCTGCAATGACTGTAAAGTTTGCGAGAAAGCTTGACGGTACATAGTACTTTTTTCTGAAAGTTAATACCTAACCGGCTAAATTCATTTTTCAGAAAACCATAATCGAAACGGACATTGTGTGCACACAGTACAGCATCATCCAACCATTCCTGAAGAATATAATTTATGTCTGCAAAAGTTGGCGCGTCTCTCACCATCTCCTGAGTAATCCCAGTTAAACGCTGAATATGATAAGGTATAGTGGTTTCAGGATTAATTAATGTGTTCCACCGACCGACTTCAACTCCTTTCTGAAATCGGATCAACCCAATCTCGGTAATTCGGTCGAAAGTCGCGGTTGCTCCTGTTGTTTCTAAATCCAGCAAAACATACGTTGGTAGCATGTTGCTCATTTAAAACGCCGAAACGATCCTGTCACAACACCAAAGATTTCAAACTGCATGTCTGGCCGAATATAGATCGGCCTGTAAGTTCCGGATGAATTGGCAGGCACAAGTCTTGGCATTTTATTAGCGCCGAGGTCGTATATTTTGATGGTAAATTCACGATCCACAACAGCCAGCACAATATCGCCAATTACAGGTGTTTTAGAACGGTCAACGACGACTTTGTCACCTGGCATCAGTCCCACATCGATCATCGATTCACCTTTAATGGTTATGAAAAAAGTCGAATCTTTTCGATCGATCATGAATTCACTGATATCCAGGGTATTTTCAACATGATCATCAGCGGGACTGGGTAGCCCTGCTGCCACTTTAGTGGAATACAATGGCAACCTGGTTGGTTCTTCACTGATGTGAGGAATCAGCATTTCATCTACATTGCTTACATCACTATCATTAATAGCTTTTCGTTTCTCAAAAGCTTCGAGAAAACTACGCACTGTGGTTTCCTGACTCAATGGAACGCGAATAGATTTGGTTGGCTCTCCATATCGCCCTTGACCGGCTGGACGACCTGCATTTTCTCTCTTTCCACCTCGTTTTGACATGATGAGTCTCCTGTGATTGATATGTGATCAATATTCAATCATATATTTAACCGGAAGCCAAATATTATTGAGATAATGTCGCAACAAACTCCAAAAGAATCAATTCTTTGGTGATAGGAGAGACACTTTTTTAAACAACGTGTATTCGATATTTTTAAACTCTATAAATAACGGTGTCAAACCCGCTTGAACGAGGGGTTAGGCATCACCGCATGTCCACCCTGTACCGCACACGAGCTCCCTCCACGACCTCTGGGAAGAGGTACTCCGGTGGCAACTTGTGCGAGTTTCGGTGCTTCTGCAAGAAACTTGAGTTGGAGTTGTCACCTTTGAGCGGACATATTATGTTCTAGTTCAAAGGAGATAAGAGATGGTTCAAAATTATAAATCTGCATACCCAGCAGAATTTCGGCAGCAAATAGTCGAGTTGATTGCGTTAGGTAAAAGTCCTAAGCAACTATCGCAAGAATTTGGTTGTCACGTCACTACGATACGAGATTGGTGTCGTGCGGCAGGTATTCAATATCAATCTAATCGGGCAACGACCACGATTTTGTCATCAAATAGCGCTCCCCTGAGTCTTAACGAACGGCAAGAGCTAATAGAATTGCGTAAGAAATTAAAGCGTGTAGAGAGGGAGCGTGACATATTGGCAAAGGCTACAGCCTGGTTTGCAAACAACATCGATTGATTGGAAAAGTATATCAGTTGATTAAGGTGAACCAGGCGCAGTTCCCAATGCTTGTGCTGTGTGAAACGCTTGGTGTTTCACGCAGTGGTTATTATGACTGGGTTAATCGTATACCCAGTCAAAGAACAATTGCAAACGCTAAATTGACAGAGCAGATCATAGCGATTCACCGTATGAGTGATTCCACTTATGGCCGCCCCCGTATTACTGCTGAATTGGCAGATTTGGGAATCATGGCTAATCACAAACGTGTGGGGAGACTAATGCGCCTAGCAAAGATCAAAGGAGTCAGTCGTAGACGTGGCTTTGTAGTTACAACTCACCGGTATAGGCACAATCGTCGTGCACCAGATCTAGTGCAACGCCATTTTAAGGCGACCAACATCAATCAATTATGGGTTGCAGATATGACATACATTCCCACATGGGCAGGTTTTTTGTATTTGGCTGTCGTGATCGATGTCTTCAGTTGTAAGGTGGTAGGCTGGTCATTCAGTGATAACATGACAACCAGTCTTGTTATCAACGCATTGAATATGGCGGTGATTACCCGAAAACCCGATCAAGTTAATAAACAACCCCGTGGCAAGACCACGGGGTTGTTTATTGCACCCAAATTATTTGAATGAAGTTGGTAAGAATTATCTATATAAGCCAGCTATCGACTTTTAGTTTCTTTATGGGAAGTTTGCATAATGTTGGCATATTTGACTACAATAACCGGAACAAGGTGGACACATGACAGAAAAGACACGACCGATTTCATGGGTCAAGGCGGCACGGAAGGATTTTGAAGGTTTTCCCATGCCGGTGCAGACAGAGGCCAACCGCGCACTTACTGTCGCGGCAGAAGGTCGCAAGGCCGATAATGTAAAACCGTTAAAGGGCTTCGACAGCGGTATTATGGAAATTGTCCTGCGTCACCGTGGAGATGCATTCCGAGTCATTTATGCCGTCCATATTGGGGAAGACTTGTGGGTGGTCCATGCTTTTCAGAAAAAATCGAAGGAAGGCATCAAAACGCCAAAATATGAAATAGACCTTGCGCATGAACGCCTAAAACGATTGAAGGAGATACTGGAATGAATGACGAACTTTTTGAAATAGTCCGTGGTAGCGGTAACGTCTTTGCTGACTTCGGCCACCCCAATGCGGAAGTTGAACAACTGAAAGCATTGCTGGCCGTCGAGATAATTGGTGTCCTTGATGTCCGTGCGCTTACCGTGCGTAAAGCCGAGGACCAGACCGGCGTTGCAGCCGCCGACTTTTCGCGCATCCGCAAGGTGAAGCTCGACCGTTTCACTATTGACCGCTTGATGACAATTCTTAAACGTCTCGATCAGGATGTTGACGTTCGGGTTACTGTCCGTCCACATCACGCAAGTGTGGTCAATCCACACCTTATATAATAATGGGTAGTTACCACATAGCTGCCAAAAGTGCCATCTTCGCCAGACAAGGATGGCAGCATGGAAATTTTTTCACGCTTTTACCAAAAAGCGTGCCAATTTTGTTTCGTCTAAGAGTTCTTGTCGACTTAGTGTAGATTTACTAGCAGCAAGTCTTTGATCAAATAATTTTTGATCGTAATAATCAGCATAATATTTTTTGGAATCTACTCCTACACAACCAACTAAGGTAAACAGGATTATTACAAATAATACTAATCTTTTAAAATCAGAAAACATATTCATACTCCTTGTGATTCATATTGTTATCACTTTTACTCTCCTACATAGGGTCTAACCCAACAAAGGTACCAAACGCGACATAGGTTCAAGTGTGACCTCTGACACGCATGATGGTCTGCCTGCTGGTATTGACCGCCGTGCGATAGCAGAAACTGTTTCTCTACTTCTGATTTTCTCGCGCACGAGCAGATCACCCTCGAACTGAGCGACTGCGTTAATGATGACGTTCATCGTCATTATCCCCCGGTCAGAAAATCTCTTTCTTTATGCAATGGCCCTCGACCCGGAGACGGTTTTCGCGATTATCTTGGGAGGTTCTATGGCAAATCCTGCCGTTTCGATCTCCCGGATTTGATTTTCGGGGATCTGGTCGATGGTGGAGACTCTGGCGTAGGCGATGGTTCTGAACAGTGGTAGACATTTTGTTACGAAATCGCTGTATGGAATTATAATCATGCCCTATAGTCGATCAATCTAATTTGTGGACATGGTTTTGGTCTGTGTCCGTAACCGCTCCTTTTCGGACAACTAAACAAAGGTCTTCCATGCCCCGAATGCGCATTCTTACTGCGAGTGAACAGGAGGCCTTCTACAAGCCGCCATTGTTCGATC
>JBGAVE010000040.1:0-23590 GCA_044228295.1 Nitrosomonas sp. | reverse complement strand
GGCATGTTGTTCGCTTGCAGATATCCCGCAAACATACATCCTAACAACACCACCTGTACCCGATGCCATAACTTCATAGCCATCTCCTCTCCTTTGTGGTTTTAATTTTCTTATCTAACCTTCTTAAATAAAAATTCCTAAAAAAGAAGGCACTCAATTCCTAAAACTCGCTTCCTCGTGTACTTATATTTTTTACAAGGACTATCATCATACAACGCTACGCGAAAACAGCAAACTAGAAACGATAAAAATTAATCAAGCAGATGCCTGCGTTGTTTTTTTACGATGCACGAAAAAGTAATACCCAGCTCCACCGCCAACAACGACTAACGCTAAAATAATTTCCATCATGCCCAAACCGCCACCATGACTTCCATGCCCTCCCTCTAAACCAACACTCAATGGAATACTCACGACAGTCTTGGTTTTACCTGCATCGTCTTTCCTTTCTAACTGAACTGTATAATGTCCTTTTTCTTGAATATTTGCCGCCATAACGATAATTCCAGAACTGTGCAATTCGGCAGGCATATATACGATGCCACTTTTGTCTTCCATTTGATGACCCGCATGTTCATCATGATTTTCATGAGCGCTCGGTTGGTCAGGTTTTTTCTCACTGGCATTATTCGATTTAGCACCACCATGCCCTTCGTGCCCACTTCCGCCTTTAACCAAGCGAACGGCCAAAGGAAACTCACGTGCTTCTTGTGGCAATTCAATCGTCATATTAATTTTTCCGGTTTTCGGAACGCTTTCACAAAAAGAATGCATTGGTGGAATTCCACCTTCAGGAACTTCATAAACGCTAATCGAAACAGGGAATTCTCCCGATTTAACGGAGCATCCTCCCCCACTGTGGTGTCCTTCATGAGCAAGCATTAGCTGCGCATAAGCTGGCAGTGACAAAAATGCGGAAACTGCTAATCCGCCAGCTACTTTTGTAATCCAAGTTCTACTTCTTAAAACTAAATTCATTATTTATATTCTCCAATTTACGATAATTTCTCACCAGTCAATATTCCAAGACGAATTACCATCAGAATCGCGTATAAAATATTGCCGAATAAAATCAGCCGTTGATTGTATACTAAAAAAAATAGAATATCGAAATGAAAATTTTCGTTCTATTATTTTTATCGATACCGTTTTTTAAAACACCAGCAATCACCCGTTATACCGAAGAAACTCTTTCATCCAGCAATTCAATCCAGTGTTTAACCGGCAATGTCGCTTGAGTCCGTAGATGCATCAAACAACCGATATTCGCTGTTGCTATCTGTTGGGGCTTTTCAGATTCCAGCGCAACGATTTTGTTAGTCAATAGTTGCTGAGAAAGCTTCGGTTGCAAAATAGAATAAGTCCCTGCTGAACCGCAACATAAGTGCGCATCAGGAACATTGGTCAACTCAAACTCTACGTTGCGTAAAATCTGTTCGACCACACCTCGTATCCGCATACCATGCTGCAAAGTACAAGGCGAATGAAAAGCCAATTTGATATGGCTCTGATTTGATTGCAATTGAGTTCGCAATTGATCCGTCATGTTTCCCAACTCAAAATGTATGACTTCACTGATATCTTTAGCTAATTCTGAAATCACTCGTGCTTTTTCAGCATAATTAGCATCATGTTGCAGCAAATGACCATACTCTTTCACGGTAACACCGCAACCACTGGCATTGATCACAATAGCCTCAATTTTGTTTTGCTGTACCCAGGGCCACCACGCATCGATATTACGTCGCATATACGCTAAGCCATCGGCTTGTTCATTCAAATGAAAGGTAACTGCGCCACAACACCCTGCCCGCTCGGCTTTGATAAGCGAAATTCCCAAAAAATCCAACACCCGTGCGGTCGCAATATTGATATTGGGTGCGAGCGCAGGTTGAACACAACCCTCTAAAATCAACATCTGACGTTCATGTTTTGTAACCGGCCAAGCATGCTTTGACAGCTCAGGAGGAGGTATCTTTTTCTGTAACTTTCCAGGCAGTACCGGACGAATCATTTGTCCGGCTTTCAAAAGCAATTTGAAGAGCTTTGGTTTAGGAAGAACATTACGCAAAACATAGCGCATCGCGACTGCAGGCATTTCTCGTTTGACTTGTTTTTCAACGATGCCACGCCCGATATCAACTAAAGCACCATAACGCACTCCGGATGGACAGGTCGTTTCACATGCGCGACACGTTAAACAACGATCCAAATGTGAAAGCGTTTTGACGGTAACCGGCTCTCCTTCCAGCATTTGTTTCATCAGATAAATTCGCCCTCGCGGACTATCCAACTCATCGCCTAATAACTGATAAGTCGGGCACGTGGCTAAGCAAAAACCGCAGTGGACACAACTACGCAAGATAGCATCGGCTTCTTGACCTTCTGGTGTGTTTTTTACAAAATCAGCAAGTTTGGTTTGCATTTATAATTCAGGATAGAGTCGTCCAGGGTTAAAAATTCCCCCCGGATCAAATTGTTCTTTTAAAGCACGGTGAATTTTTACCAACCCCGAGCTTAACGGATGAAACACATTGGTATTCGTTAAAGGGTGTCGAAATAATGTCGCATGCCCGCCATATTTTTCTGCCGCTTGGCGTATCGCCTGATGATCGCAATCCACAGTATTCTTTATCCAACGCAAGCTACCGTTCCATTCAAACAATTGCTCTCCAGCGAGAGCTAATGGAGGGGCGTTAGATGCGGTGGATAAACGCCATAGATTGTTGTGGCTAGCGGTCATAAAAAAATGATCGGTTTGCTCGCGAATGCTTTGCCAAAACGATATCCCTTGTTGTTCATTCAACTCATCGCCACCTAATTTCAATTGGGCCGCCTTAACAGCCGATTCGACACCCGATAATCGATAAAACAATTGATCCTTGTGATAGCATGTTGCCGATATGGGTAACGGTTGCCCTGCCCAGCGATTCATCATGTCAATCGCTGCCGTTTCGCCAATTGACAAACACAACGTTGTTTCAACGCTAGGTTTCGGCAATACTTTTAAAGATATTTCCAGCAACACGCCTAACGTCCCCAATGCACCAACCATCAAACGCGATACATCATAACCAGCAACGTTTTTCATGACTTGACCGCCAAAGTGAAGATCCTCGCCTTTACCGTTCAATATTCTGACTCCCAGCACGAAATCACGTACGGCTCCGGTAGAAGCGCGTCTCGGCCCTGACAATCCTGTAGCGACACAACCGCCTAGTGTCGCCGATTGCCCAAAATGGGGCGGTTCAAACGCCAGCATTTGTCCGTGTTGATTCAGTAGCGTTTCCAGTTCACTTAAGCGAGTGCCAGCACGCGCAGTGATGACCAATTCCGCCGGATCGTAATCGACAATGCCATGATAAGTCGTTATGTCCAGCGTGTTGGAAGATGGTAGCAATGCTGTGTTGCCATAAAATGTTTTGGTATTTCCAGCGCGGATTTGTAATGGCGTTTTATTTTCAGCAGCCAAACGAATTGCTTCTTGGTAATGATCGATAACAGATTGCATACTAAGGAAAATCTTTAAAACCGAGGTAAATGCGCAAATTTATCCGCACCTTGATGTACATGCATGGCTCCCATTTCGGCACAACGATGCAAAGTCGGAATGGCTTTTCCAGGATTCAGCAATTCTAACGGATCGAATGCCGTTTTTATGGCACGAAACACCGCAAGCTCGGCACTACCAAACTGCGTACACATTTGATCCATCTTTTCTATGCCTACGCCATGCTCGCCGGTAATGGTGCCACCCACGCTAATACACATTTCCAATATTTTGGCGCCAAACTCTTCTGTTTTCTCGAGTTCTCCTGGCGTATTCGCGTCATATAAAATTAATGGATGCAAATTGCCGTCACCTGCGTGAAATACGTTCATGCAGCGCAATCCATACTGCTGGGATAACATCTCGATACCTTGCAATACTTTCGCCAGATGCTTGCGTGGAATAGTGCCATCCATGCAGTAATAATCTGGAGAAACTCTTCCAGCCGCGGGGAAAGCCGCTTTTCTGCCAGCCCAAAAACGTAATCGCTCGAGATCATTTTGCGAAGTACTCACTCGCGTAGCACCACTTTGTTGCATGATCATTTCAATACGCTCAATTTCATCCGAGACTTCTTCGATATTCCCGTCTGATTCACACAACAATATTGCCTCAGCATTTAAGTCATAACCAACTTGCAAGAACTCTTCCACCGCATGAATGGTAATCTTATCCATCATTTCCATTCCTGCGGGAATAATGCCAGCACCAATGATATTCGCCACGGCCTGACCTGCTTTGCGAATGTCTTCAAACGAAGCCATCACCAGTTGAGCTTTTTGTGGCAACGGAATCAATTTCACAACAATTTCTGTCACGATACCCAACAACCCTTCACTACCCGTCATCAACGCCAGCAAATCATAACCCGCGCTATCTAAGCTCTCACCACCAATTTCCAGCACCTCGCCTGCAATGGTTAACACTCTTAATTTGAGTATGTTATGTACCGTCAAGCCGTATTTTAAACAGTGCACCCCGCCGGAATTTTCAGCCACATTTCCACCGATCGAACAGGCGATTTGCGACGAAGGATCAGGTGCATAATACAGGCCATAAGGTTTTGCGGCTTCGCTGATCGCTAGATTTCTCACGCCAGGTTGTACGCATGCCGTTCTTGCTTGTGGATTAATCGAAACAATTTGATTCAATCGTGCCAGTGATAACAATACCCCGCTGACATGCGGTAAAGCACCACCCGATAATCCAGTTCCAGCACCTCTTGCAACCACAGGAGTTCGCGTCGCATGACACAATTTCAATATTTCAATGACTTGTGCTTCGTTATGGGGCAATACGACAACGTATGGTAACTGCTTGTAAGCCGACAAACCATCGCATTCATACGGACGAAGATCTTCGTTGTCATGCAACACAGCTTCAGCCGGCAAAATTGCCTGCAAGCGTCGTATCAATTCGTTACGTGACATAGACTACTTTGAATAGGTTGGAATTTCATAATTGGATAGCTTTTCCAGCATTTTAATAATCGCTGAATTATCCCATTTCGCACCGTCATGTGCGAGGCAAGCAGCAAATAATTCACGAACAGTAGCGGTATTCGGCAAACTAACCCCCAGAGCGGATGCGGTTGCCAGCGCAATATTTAAATCTTTATGATGTAATTCGACGCGAAACCCCGGATCAAATTGCCGATTCAACATTCTCGCACCATGCACTTCTAGCGCTTTAGACGCCGCAAAACCACCCATCAACGCTTCACGTACCTTATGTGGATCCGCGCCCGCTTTGGCCGCAAACAACAAGGCTTCCGCCACGGCTTCAATCGTAATCGAAACAAGAATTTGATTGGCTACTTTGCAAATTTGCCCCGCGCCATTTTCACCGACATGCGTAATCGTTTTACCCATCAGTTCAAACAACGGTTTGACCGTCTCGAATACTGTTTGATTGGCACCCACCATAATCGTTAAAGTAGCGTTTTTAGCACCAACATCTCCGCCAGAAACCGGCGCGTCAACATATTCATGCCCGAGCGCTTTTATTCTTTCTGCAAATTTTATTGTTGCTAATGGAGCAATTGAACTCATATCGACCACGATGCAAGGCAAACCCTTGCGCGGTTGCAATCCTTGGGCAATTCCTTGTTCTCCAAACAATACTTTTTCTACATCGGGCGTATCCGGCAACATAGTAAAAATCACATCCGCACGCTCAGCAACTTCTTTTGGTGATGCTGTCGATTGACCGCCTTGTTCAATCAATTCTTCCGGGACACCGCTACGCGAGTGCAAAAACAATCGATGACCGGCTTTGATTAAATGCCCAGTCATCGGTTTGCCCATGATGCCTAATCCAATAAAACCAATATTTTTCATAACGATTCAAAAATTCAGCGCTCTCTGATTCATGCAAACTTTCATTTTCTTTTCTAAAGCTAGCCTGCTAATTTAACCTCTATTGTATCAATTTCACTACATCCAACATTGAAGCAGCGTAAAAAAACGGGTACATTGATACCCCATGAGTATTCATTTCTGTAAGACCACTCTCATCAGTTGCCATAAACTGATTCCGGCTTCAATCTCAAGACAAATTCAATTATCGAGTTTGTTGATCGTTTTTTTATTGGTCAGTGGTTGCCAAGCCACTTTTCCTAAATATTTCTTCTCTTCCCAGCCACCTTTACCGATTCCGAAACCCATTCATCAAACGAAGGCTCAGATGCCATTGGCCAGTCATGAGTTCTATTTTGACGTGAATCGAGATGATGTGGTTGGTAAATTACAAGTCATTCAAGCCAAAGAAGAAGATACCCTATCCGATATTGCTCGACGATTCAATTTAGGTTTAGAAGAAATCTTAAATGCAAATCCTACCGTAGATCCATGGTTACCGGGCGAAGGAACGCCTATCGTGATACCAACAGAATTCGTATTACCGGATGCACCTCGAGAAGGCATTGTCATTAATCTTGCTGCCATGCGGCTGTTTTATTTTCCCAAAACTAAACCCGGCAAACTGCAAAAAGTCATCACGCACCCGGTCGGTATCGGACGCGTGGAATGGAAAACTCCAGAAGGTTTGACAAAAATTATTAATAAGGAAGCCAATCCCGCTTGGGTACCACCGGATTCCATCCGCAAAGAACATGCTGCAAACGGAGACAAACTTCCGGCTATCGTCAAACCAGGCCCAGATAACCCGATGGGAACTCACGTTCTAAGACTGGGTTGGCCTAGTTATGCTATCCATGGCACCAACAAGCCACCTAGTATTGGTTTACGCGGCAGTCACGGTTGCTTGCGTATGTATCCAGAAGATATTACTCGCATTTATCAAGACGTTCCGGTTGGCACCCCTGTTCGGGTCGTTAATCAACCTCGACTGCTCGGTTGGCGAAACGAAATTTTGTATCTTCAAGCTTACCGGACACTAGAAGATGATAAACGCAATCACAATGCGCTACTTAAAATGTCTTTAAAACGTCTACAAGCAACAAAAAAAGCCAAACTCAGCAAACGATCTCAAACGAAAATTAATGTTTCATTGCTGCAACAAACAACACAAAGCCCTCGTGGTATTGCGGTGCCTATTAGCAAAGCCAATATAAACCTCAAGAACTATATCAACACCGCATCGCCTGCAATCAATACACTTCCCTTTAATGCCAGTTGGGATGGCGATAGCAGCCAACACATTACTGCAGCTGAAGTTATTAAACTTAATAATAAAAAAACAAGACCATAATAGATAACATCTTCATAATCCGTTTTATACAACGAAATGTTCTCGGTTTAGCTCAAAATTGTTCGGTTTTAGTTGACGACAACACTCTTAGGCGAAGAAAACTATATGCATCGCGATGTGTTAGAAAAATATTTGAATGAATTGTTGGATATCCACCGCTTCCAGGATTATTGCCCAAATGGGTTACAAGTAGAGGGATGCAATGACATTAACACTATCGTAAGTGGCGTAACCGCGTCGCTCGACTTGTTACATGCAGCTATTGCTACCAAGGCAGATGCTATTTTGGTCCATCATGGTTATTTCTGGCGTAATGAGGATCATCGCATTGTTAGCACAAAGCACCGCAGAATCGCAGCCCTGATAACGAATCAAGTCAACTTGTTTGCCTATCACCTACCTCTAGATTCACACCCGCAGTTCGGTAACAATACGTTGCTAGGAAAGAAATTGGGATTTATTGAAACCGGCCGTTTTGGCGGACAAGATATCATGATGCATGGTGAGCTACCCAGAGCAATCAAGCTAAAAGCATTGACAGAAAAAATATCGCGTACTTTGTTGCGAAAACCACAAGTCATCGGTGATGAAAATAAAATCATCCGCCGAATTGCCTGGTGCACCGGAGGAGCGCAAAATTATTTTGACGCAGTGATTCAGCAGAATGTGGATGCTTATGTCACGGGAGAAATCTCGGAACACAACGTCCATCTAGCACGTGAAACCGGTATCGCTTTTATCTCAGCGGGTCATCACGCAACAGAACGCTATGGAGTTCAAGCATTAGGCGATCATATCGCGCAAAAATTTTCACTAAAGCACCAGTTCATCGACATTGATAATCCCGTATGATACGTAGTGAAATAGAAATCACCCGTCATATGTCACGACAAAATTGAGTATAAAATAATCAATTATTTGGGATCGTTATTTTCATCATCTTTTTTCTTTTTACCTGAAAACATAGTCCACCAAATGATAAAAACAAACAACGCTAAAGCAACTGCCGCTTCGACTACAAGTAACCACCACATAATTTAAATTGTTCTCAAATTAAAAATAGATTAATTAACGCAATAAAATTTTAATGAAAAAACTGTTTTGTTTCATTTCATTGATGATCGTGCTAGCAGTATCGGCGTGCTCAACAAGCACTGTCTCCCCTACGGATAAATCTTCTACTCAAACATCCGGGGCTTCCTCAAGCTCTCAAGCGACGCCTACTGTACAAGCACCTTCAATCTCTAGTACTGACAAAGTATTTACCAAATCAATTCATAAATCAGCAGCTTGGTCAGCGCTGGTTGATTGGGAGAAAGACGATTTATTACCTGCGTGGCAAGCCTTTGTCAAAAGTTGTAATGTGTTAAATAAGCAAGCACTCTGGCAAGAGCCCTGTAAGACTGCGATAGCGCTTAATAACCCAGACAATGCAACGCTTGCTCGTTTTTTCTCAAGCAACTTTACACCTTATCAAATTCTTAATAAGGATAACACCGAAGAAGGATTAGTGACGGGTTATTACGAACCGCTTCTGAAAGGTAGTCGAAAACCATCTGAACGTTATCGATTTCCGATTCATGCCGCCCCTGCTGAATTATTGACCATTAATTTAGGTACAACCTACCCAGAAATCAAAGACCTAAAATTAAGAGGTCGTTTGGAAGGAAACAAAATAGTACCGTATTACACGCGGGCAGAAATCATGCAAAATCCTAGCATACTCAGTACACAAGCGTTTCTGTGGGTAGAAGATGAAGTGGAATTATTTTTCTTACATGTACAAGGGTCTGGGCGCGTGCTTCTCGAAAATGGCAACATTATTAAAATAGGCTACTCGGACCAGAATGGACACCCTTATAATTCCATTGGAAAATTATTAGTGCAGCGTGGTGAATTAAAACTCGAAAATGCATCGATGCAAGGCATAAAACAATGGGGAAGGAAAAATCCCAGTCAATTGCCTGAGTTATTAAAGCAAAATGCACGCTATGTCTTTTTTCGTGAATTACCAGCCGATATTTCCGGGCCAATCGGCGCGCTGGGCGTTCCATTGACTGCGGGACGTAGTATTGCCATTGATCCACTTTCTGTTCCACAAGGCGCTCCCGTGTTTCTTGCCACAACTTGGCCCAATACCAATAGACCGTTAAATCGATTGATGGTAGCGCAAGATGTCGGAAGCGCTATCATTGGTGGTGTTCGCGCTGATTTTTTTTGGGGATTTGGTGAAGAGGCAGCAACGCAAGCCGGAAAAATGAAACAATCTGGAAAAATGTGGGTTTTAATGCCTAAAAGCTATTTATCCACATCAAAACAATAATGGTGAAAGAGAAAATTGTATCAACATTCTATTTATTCACGTCACCGGAGCTGGCATTGATTATTTTGGACTCACTTGCGGAAAAAGATAGCTAATAATGACCCAATTAAATGAATCGGTAACGCGAGTGAGTCGCTGAACGATTCCTAATAAATAGGCAATATATTTATCGATAACCCAATTGATCGTTCATATTGCCGCCAGTTTTTATAAAAAAATCTAACTCCTTCCCACAAGGCTCTGTTTGCTGAGAGGTATCGATCTTTACAGTTTTGCACGCTGATTAACGCTTATAGCCAAATAATGATTTGTCGCCTTTTATGACCCATCGTGCTTCAGCATCGACACCGGTTGCGTGACTTCAATAACCTGCATCGCTTTCTCGGCCTCGGTTTCATCACCGCGCTCTTCCCGATCATTGACCACTTCATAAGCTAATTTGGTTTTAGGTTTGGGCAGACTCTGCGTAATGCTCGCGTCAACGTGACAACCCTGCTTAACGGTAATATCGTATGCCTTGATTTGTCGATTGATTTCCGCAATAACCCATCCCATATTTTTGCTGCCGTCAATCGTGTTCTAAATCGCGGTAGCACACATCATCTTCCAACGACAAACCCAGAAACCGCATCATATGCAGATTCGAGTTCGTCATGTCTTCCACCGATTCATCGCTTAGTCCACCGTTGCAAATCCCGACCAATAGTATTTTAAACAACAGCAACCCAGAATAAGCTGGCCACCCCACAACATCGGCAACCGGTGCATAATGAATTGCGATTACTTTCTCTACCGAGGATCAATCTGCTTCAGAAAATTCCCTCTACGGGTACGGCGGGTTACATCAAATTCAGAAAAACTCATGCTGATCACTTCAATGCTATTATTTTAAAAATAATCATAGCGCCCAGCTAATCAGTTTTTGATTTCAACCGTGCAAAGATCTCAAACCCAGGAGGCCTCGACTAAATGGCAAGGTAGAGCGCTCACATGGCACTGATCAACGGGAATTTTCCAGTTATTAACTGATACCGATGATGTTGACCTGCATGCCAGATTAGCCGAGTGGAAAGCTTTCTACAACTACCACCGACCTCATGGTGGTTTGGGAGGAAAAACTCCGTATGAACGTTTAATCGAAAAAATGAGATAATTATTCCAGTCTGCCAAAGTTGTTTTCATCACAAATAATGATCAACATGATTTACTACTATCTAGTTATTTAGACCAATTATCGAGAGATTGTAATAATTTATCAAAAGGTTTAATAAATTTCTCTATCCCCTCTGCTTCAAGTCGCTTAGCAACCTCGTCAAGGTCAATTCCAATTTTTTTTAATTCGCCAGGCAATTGATTCGCTTGCCGCAGTTCCTGATCATTACGAATAATTGGATCGCCATGATCGCGATACGCTTCTAATGTTTCTCGCGGCACAGTCGTCACCGTATCCTTTGCCACAAGCGCCTCGATATATTTAATATCACTATAGCTATCGTCCTTTGTGCCAGTACTGGCCCATAGCAGTAACTGAGGGATCGCATTCAGTTTTGACAATGTTTGCCAGCGCTCATGCCGAATCCAATCTAGGTAATATTGATAAGCAATACGTGCACTTGAAATGGCCGCTTGCCCACGTAAATCTTGATAAACTCGATCACCACTTTGCGCAGCTTTTTCATCCAACAGCTTATCAATCATCACATCGATTCGACTTAAAAAGAAACTTGCAAACGAAATGATATGATCAATGGATTTATTTTTTTGTACACGTGTTTCCAAGCCTCGCAAAAATGCTTCAACAACTTGTCGATAGCGAGAAACGCTGAAAATTAGAGTAACATTGACATTGATACCCTCAGCAATTAACTGCTCAATCACAGGCAATCCCGCTTCCGTTGCCGGAATCTTGATCAAGGTATTAACACGATCCAATTCTTTCCATAGTCGCCTACCTTCCTTGATACTCTGTTCAGTATCATTTGCTAAATAGGGAGAAACTTCCAAGCTGACAAATCCATCGCGGCCTTTTGATCGCTCGAAGACGGGATAAAATAAATCCGCAGCTTTGCGCACATCCTCCAAAGCCAGTGTTTCATAAATAGCAATGGGTGGCACGTTGCTTTTCTTAAGCGCCGCAATGGCATCATCATAAGCAGTGCTATCAGTTATCGCTTTTTCAAAAATGGCTGGATTGGATGTTATACCTGAAACCCCATCGCGCTCAATTAATTCGATGAGCTCACCGTTTTCAATCATTTCACGATTGATATCATCGAGCCACACACTTTGCCCTAGCAGTTTCAATTTTTGTAGAGAATTCATTGAATAGTCACCGAAATATTAGAAGTACGAATATTTTACACATATTGCTATTGTTAACCTACTGAGAGCTTAATCAAATGAGAATTCATTATTAAAGCAATCATGAATCTATAAACTTTTAAATCTCTCGGTTGGATGATCCAGCCAATGAATCAATCCTTGCGCATTGAGCTTGATATCAGAGCGCAATAATTGATTAATTTGCTCGTCTGGTAAGCGGCAATGATGTTTCATCAAAGATTGTTTAAACAATTCTTTTAAACCCTCTGAAATAACCCGTTGGCGATCAGATTGCGCATCTTTTGCGGCTTGAGCAATTGCAACATGCGCGTCAATGAAGCGATGCATAGCATTCGCGTGCTGCTCTAAATGCTGAATACGGCTATAGTGTGTTAAATACGCATATTTCGGCTGCAAACTCATGATTCGATCGAGTGAGTGATGCGCCGCATCAGGATCAAATTGCACCGGTGACGTGGTAGGAAAAACGAATTCCATCCCTTCTACATCAAACTCTCGATACGATACGCCGAATGTATCACCGGTAAATATACTTTGACTACGTTCGTCAAAAATACAAACGTGATGACGCGCATGCCCGGGCGTATCCAAAAACCGCAATAGCCTTCCATTCAAATCAATGCTGTGATGATCGGGCGCTTCTATAATCCTATCCGCATCGATACATTGAATTTCACCGTATACACGCTTGAATTCATCCTCGCCATACACACTCACTGCACCAGCTACAAGTCGTGCTGGATTCATCATGTGACTAGCACCACGTGGATGAACAACCAATTTTGCATTTGGGAATAGACGCATGCATTCGCTCGCACCGCCTGCGTGATCTAAATGAATATGCGTCAAAATCACATAAGCGATGTTTTCTAGTGGAATATTTTTCGATTTCAGTACAGCAATCACGCCGGGTATAGAAAAATTGGTTCCCGTATCGACCAATGCTGCAACGCCTTGCTCGACGAGCAAATGGATGGCAGCACGACCCGGCCGATGAAATTGTGCATCAATAGCACTGATTCCGTGTTCAAATTCAGTAACGTGAGGCAAAGTCATCCTATTTAAATCATCCTATCTAAAAAATCTTTTAGCATTTTCTTTGAGTTATTTGGGTACAGATTTTAATTGTTCAAGAATCGCAGGATTTTCCAATGTTGATACGTCCTGAGTAATTTCTTCACCTTTGGCTAAAGCACGCAATAAGCGCCGCATAATTTTTCCAGAACGGGTTTTCGGTAAATTCTCACCAAAACGAATTTCATCAGGCTTGGCAATCGGACCGATTTGTTTCGCCACCCATTCACGTAGTATTTCATTAATTTCTACCGCTTCTTCACCGCCTGGATATGCTCCTTTCAAAACGACAAAAGCGACAATTGCTTCGCCCTTGACTTCATGCGGTTTTCCAACCACAGCAGCTTCAGCCACCAAGACATGAGCGACCAAAGTCGATTCGATCTCCATCGTTCCAAGCCGATGCCCCGATACGTTTAAAACATCATCAATGCGGCCCATGATCCAGAAATACCCATCCTTATCGCGGAAAGCTGAATCACCGGCAAGATAATATCGTCCATTAGCAATTTCACTAGGAAAATAAGTTTTTTTAAACCGCTCTGAATCCCCCCACAATGTTCTTACTTGCGACGGAAACGGTTTTTTAATGACTAAAATACCTCCTTTCCCATTATCCAGCTCATTACCGGCATCATCGACAATCGCTGCAGTGATTCCTGGCAGCGGGAGCGTGCATGAACCAGGTTTAAGCGTGATAGCACCTGGCAATGGCGCAATCATATGACTACCTGTTTCGGTCTGCCACCAAGTATCGACAATAGGACAACGCGCTTGCCCTACTTTCTCATAAAACCACATCCACGCTTCTGGGTTAATAGGTTCCCCTACCGATCCCAGCAGTCGCAACGACGATAAATCGTACTGCGCAGGTAAATCAGCCCCCAGTTTTATTAATGAGCGAATTGCGGTCGGAGCCGTATAAAAAATCGTTACTCGATGCTTTTGAATCATTTCCCAAAAACGCCCAGCGTGTGGGAAAGTTGGAATTCCTTCGAAAATCATTTGTGTTGCACCCATCGCAAGCGGACCATAAGCAACGTAGCTATGACCGGTAATCCAACCTACATCCGCAGTACACCAAAATACATCTGTCGATTTGTAATCAAACACCCACTGCATCGACAATTTTGTTCCCAGCAAATAGCCTCCACTGGAATGTTGAACGCCTTTCGGCTTACCCGTCGAACCCGAAGTATACAAGGTAAACAAAGGATGTTCTGCATCAACCCACTCGGGCTCACAAGTAGTATCAGCTCGTTGAACGATTTCATGCCACCACACGTCTTTATGGGAATCAAATGGTATCTGCGCACCGGTACGACGAAATACGATGATTCGTTTTACTGAGGCGGTTTCTTCCCCCATTATCATAGCGTTATCGACGGTTAATTTGAGTGAATGGCGTTTACCACCACGCACCTGTTCATCCGCAGTAATCACGACAACGGCGCCTGCATCAACGATGCGTTCATACAAACTTTTTGAAGAAAAACCACCAAACACCACAGAATGCACGGCACCAATGCGAGCACATGCTTGCATGGCTACCACAGCCTCAACACCCATCGGCATATAAATAATGACACGATCGCCCTTTTTAACACCTTGTGTCTTTAACGCATTGGCAAATTGACATACTCGTTGATACAGTTCGCGATAGCTAACATGAGTCACGCTGCCTTCATCCGATTCAAAAATAATCGCAGTTTTATCGCCTTGTGTAGATAAGTGGCGATCTAAACAATTATAAGAAACATTAAGCTGCCCACCTTTAAACCATTGGCAAAAGGGAAAATTCTGATCATCTAAAACCTGATCAAAAGGCCGATGCCACATTATTTGCTCACGAGCGCGGTTCCCCCAAAAAGCCTCATAATCACTTTCTGCCTCTTTGCATAAAGCCTCATAGGCTTCAAAACTGGATACATTGGCTTGGGTAGAGAAAGTTTCCGAGGGGGGAAAAATTCGCGTTTCGTTTAATGTTGATTCAATGGTAGCCATAATTTTTTTCTCTCTTATAACAACAAAAATGCTTACTCACAGGGTAATAAAATTCAAGAAAAACGATTGTATCAGCGGATCATCGTGTGCACATAGTCGAGATGTACACAAAATCGGGATACTCTGTTCCAGGCTTCGAAGAGGTGGTATGCGTTGACCGGTAACCTCGGGCGAAAGGCTTTCCGAAATTCCAATTGCCGCCAAGATCGTCTTCTTTTTCAAAGATATGTACCTCAAAACCATGAGAAAGAAAATTCCGAGCGGCGACAAGTCCGGAACTGCCTGCACCAATCACTGCGACTGTCTGCTTCACTGTCTAACCACCACAATTCGATCTTGTTTTCTCAGGTACATAAAATAGATAAAAAACAGTTTATTGCGTGAAATTTGACTTTAACAAAGATCCGATATGCGGTCAAAAGTGTAATCAACACACAGGACTGCAACGCATGCTGCGAAAGCGTTTGTTCCAGGTTATTTGGTGTTATATTCCTACCAGTGATACGATAAACCTGTAAGTTTCTCAACCACAGAGGTTCACTTGATTGCGGATTTGTTGTTAATCATGGCATGAAAAAATTGATTCCGCCAATCATTGGATGAAAGCGCAAATAGCACCAGATCTGCTCCAACAAGCCTATCCGGGAGCATGGGTCAAACGCGGCGAAGACAATCTGGCCAATTTTCAGTTATGTTGGAAGTGTGGGGGATTGGAAGTTATGGCGCTTCAAAATCACGCCGACAAAGCCTGATAAGAATTTCTTTAATCCATTCGGAAATTATACTTAAACTCAAATAAAGATAAAAAAATGGCTCTTAAAAAAATTCTCTGTATTGGCTTTGAGCTCGCATCCGATGATGTTCAGTATTTTAATTTTGAATCTGATATTTCTCTTTTAGATTGGGATATCATACTTTTTAAACCGATAATCAGCAGTTACATTTCATCCTATGTCGACTACTACATGGGCAAACCTTGTCTTTCCGATAGCTTTTCATTCCACTTAAAAGAACAATGCGATCACTGGCGCAGAGAAATCAAATATGCATTAGATAGCGGGAAGACAGTCATAGTTTTTCTACCGGAACTCCAAGAAGTCTACGTAGATACTGGCGAAAGACAGTATTCGGGAACAGGGAGAAATCAGAAAGCAACTCGAATAGTTTCACCGCATACAAATTATTCAGTAATTCCAGTTCCGCTCAACCCTGTTAGCACAAAAGGGGCAGCAATAAAACTAGCCACCCACGATGCGGATGTACTGGCGCCATATTGGAATGAATTTAAAGAAGTATCTCAATACAAGATTATTTTTACGGCTGATAAGATTCCGGCATGTCTCTTGACCAAAAACGGAGACAAGCCAGTAGGTGCAATTTATAGAAGCAAAAATTCGTCAGGCTCTCTAATCCTTCTCCCAGACATTGATTTCTATCCAGAGAATTTCCTGGAAGAAAAAGGTAAAGAGGAACATTGGACACCTGTGGCAACCCAATTTGCCAGTCGTATGGTGCGGATTGTTGTGGAGCTCGACAAGGTGCTACACAGTACGGATGAAATTACACCGGAACCGCCATGGGCATCCAATTCTGACTATGTATTACCTCAGGAAACTCAGTTAAACCAAGAACTCCTTCTTGCGGAAGAAGTCATTGAAAAGGCCTGGAAAGCAAAGGAAGCCATTCTTGAAAATCTGAATAATTCTCGTCGTCTGAAAAACCTTCTTTATGAAAAAGGAAAGCCACTAGAAAACGCAATCATTGATGGACTAATAATCATGGGATTCCACGCCGAGCCCTTCAAAGACTCCAATTCGGAATTTGATGTTGTTTTTGAATCTGACGAAGGACGCCTTATTGGAGAAGCTGAAGGTAAAGATAACAAAGCGATAAATATAGATAAACTTCGCCAACTCGCAATGAACATCCATGAAGATTTACAACGTGAAGAGGTTACAAAACCCGCAAAGGGTGTTTTATTTGGTAATGGTTTCCGGTTATCACCTCTAAGTGATAGAAAGATTCAGTTTACTGAAAAATGTATTAGTGCTGCTCAATCATCATCAACCGCATTACTCCCGACTTCTGAGTTATTCCGTGTGGTTCGTGCTTTATTGCAGCATCCCAACAATGACTTCGCGAGGTTATGTCGCAAAGCTATTTTCGAAGGTGCCGGGATTATCTCTCTTCCATCGTCACCAACTTCTAACATGCAGACTGTACTGGAACTAATGGATAGTCAAGAAAGATAGTAATAGCTCAGATTTGATTCTATAGCCTCACAATACACTGCTATGCTTTCCTTCTATCGAACAACGCTTCGCTACCAAGCTTCATGTTACTACCCCTCATCAAACGGGGTAAGTGAACTCATTCAGCATCATACCATTGCGCAAATTGTTGAGGTTCCTACCGCCACCCAACCTACTATTATTCTCCGAGTCAATTTTGCGATCAATTGCGATTACGCGATAACTTGGTTTACCATCCCTCCCTTGCTTTAATTTATCCAAACAAACTCTATGCTGCCTTCCATCGAACAACGCCTCGCCACCGAACTGGCGGTTAAATTCTCGCAAATCCAGGCTACCATTCAATTACTCGACGACGGCGCAACGGTGCCGTTTATCGCGCGTTACCGCAAGGAGGCGACCGGCGGGTTGGATGATGCGCAATTGCGGCTGCTGGCGGAGCGGTTACATAATTTGCGCGAGTTGGAAAAGCGGCGCGCGGCGATCATCGCGGCGATTGAGAAGCTCGGTAAGATGACGCCGCCGTTGCTCGATGCATTGACGCACGCAACGGATAAAGCGCATCTGGAGGATTTGTATTTGCCGTACCGCAAGAAACGCCGCACCAAGGCGCAGATTGCGCTGGAGGCGGGTTTGCAGCCGCTGGCGGATACGCTGCTGAACGATCCGCGGCTCGATCCGCTTGGCGAGGCCGCCAAATACCTGAAAGCGCCGTTCACCAGCGAAGAAGGCGACAATCCCGGTGTGCCCGATGCGGCTGGGGCGTTGGAAGGCGCGCAGCATATTTTGATCGAGCGCTTTGCCGAACATGCGTCGCTGTTGCAAACCTTGCGCGATTATTTGCGTATGCACGGCGTGCTGACCGCGAAAGTGGCCAAGGACAAAAAGGACGGCGATACCAAATACACCGATTACCACGATTACAGCGAAGCCATCACGAAAATCCCGTCGCATCGCGCATTGGCGTTGCTGCGCGGGGAGCGTGAGGGCGTGTTGAAGATCAAACTGCTGCTCGATTCCGAATTGGAGGACAAAACCCGCAATTTGACGCTTAACCCTTGCGAACAACAGATCGCGCGGCAATTCAACATCCGCGATCAGAACCGTGCGGCGGACGGCTGGTTGATCGATACGACGCGTACTGCTTGGCGCACAAAAATTTTCTCGCACCTGGAAACCGAATTGATGAGCAATTTGCAAGAACATGCCGAAACCGAAGCGATCCGCGTATTTGCGCAGAATCTCAAAGCGCTGCTGCTGGCGCCGCCCGCCGGGGCGCGCGTCACCATCGGGCTCGATCCCGGGTTGCGTACCGGCGTGAAAGTGGCGGTGGTCGACGCCACCGGCAAAGTGCTCGCGACTGCGACAATTTATCCGCATGCGCCGAAAAACGATTGGGATGGCTCGATTCAAACCTTAAAACAGCTGGCCGAGCGCCACCAGGCCACGCTGATTGCTATCGGCAACGGCACCGCGTCGCGCGAAACCGACCAATTAGCCAAGGAGCTGATCAAGCGTTATCCGCAGCTCAAGCTGACGTCGATCATGGTGTCGGAAGCCGGTGCCTCGGTGTATTCGGCGTCCGAACTCGCGTCGGAGGAATTGCCGGAGCTCGATGTGTCGCTGCGCGGCGCGGTGTCGATTGCGCGCCGGTTGCAAGACCCACTGGCCGAATTGGTCAAAATCGACCCGAAATCGATCGGCGTTGGCCAGTATCAGCATGACGTCAATCAAGGCCAGCTGGCACAATCGCTCGACGCGGTGGTGGAGGACAGCGTCAACGCCGTCGGTGTCGATGTCAACACCGCTTCCCCCGCGTTGTTGCGCTACGTGGCTGGATTGAGCAGCAAAATCGCACACAATATCGTCGCTTACCGCGACGGCAAGGGCCGTTTCGCCCAACGTGCCGAATTGCTGAAAGTGCCGGGGCTAGGCGAAAAAACCTTCGAACAGGCCGCCGGATTTCTGCGCATCCCGAACGGCGCCAACCCGCTCGATGCCTCGGCCGTGCACCCGGAATCCTACCCATTGGTCGAACAAATTCTCAAGGACATCCAACTCAATGTCACGGCAGTGATCGGTAATTCGTCCGCGTTAAAATCGATTCGCGCGGAAAAATACGTCACCGCGCAATTCGGTCTGCCAACCGTGAAAGACATCTTGAACGAACTGGAAAAACCCGGCCGCGACCCGCGCTCCACGTTTAAAACCGCGACATTCAAGGAAGGCGTCGAATCGATCAAGGACTTGCACCCAGGCATGGTGCTCGAAGGCGTAGTCACCAACGTCGCCGCATTCGGCGCGTTTGTCGACATCGGCGTGCATCAGGACGGCTTGGTGCATATCTCCGCTTTGGCGGATAAGTTCGTCAAAGACCCCCACAGCGTCGTCAAAGTAGGGCAGGTGGTCACCGTCAAAGTGGTGGAAGTCGATGAAAAACGCAGAAGGATCGCGTTGACGATGCGACTGGGTGACTGAAGTGCAGTTTTATCATAGCGGCAATCATATGGGCAATCGATTTTGCCGGTCAAAAAATGTGTTGATAGCGACGCGTAATTATCGCTCAGCCAATATTTTAAATGACCTTGTGAATATCCTGATTTGCTGGAGTTAATGATTGTGTCATCGTAAGAAGTCTAGTAAATTGACCGTCATCGATCACGTCAAAGTTTCACGATCCAGTTGATTATTATGTATAAAAAACAATTATCGTTGCTTCGTAGCAGCTTCGTGTGCGGCTTTTGTGCCAGTCTTTTTCTATTGAGCGGCTACCAGTCATTCTCAGCCCAACAAGCAACGGCGCCAGGATCGCGATCACGCCCGCCGCACCTGATCGTCACCTGTGTGAGGAGCACGACGGCAGTCAGCTGGTTCCGAGGGCTGTTCGCCGCACTTGCCGCCGCTGTGCTCACCGCCTGCGCATCGCTAGGTGGGCCAGCTTGCCCTGACGGGCACAGCGCCGCGGTGCAAGATTTGTTGTACTTTGGTGTCGATAAACCGGGTGGCCAGGTCAACCCCGAGGAGTGGGCACAGTTTCTGAGTGATAGCGTAACGCCCAGGTTCCCCGCTGGGCTGACCACCTGGCAAGCCTCGGGCCAGTGGCGCTCGGCTACTGGTACGGTGGTGCAGGAATCCTCCTACGTGCTCAGTCTCGCGCACCCACACAGCACCGAAGCCGATGCGAGCGTGCAAGCGCTGGTAAACACATACAAGTCCAGATTCCAGCAAGAAGCGGTGCTGCGTGTGCGCACTCAGGCCTGCATGTCGCTGTAGCTGCGGGTCCGGCGCGGGTTCGGCCAGGAAGGCGGCTACATGGTACGAACGATGCACCAAATCGAGTGATCGAGCGTTTCCACCAGGTACAGAACTACGGCATTGCGGTATTCTGTCATCCTTAGACGTGTTTTGCTTGAAGCGCAAAAACACGGAATCTTTGATTTTTAGTGACAACTGAATCGGAATGCAGTCATTTTTTGATCGATTATCACCGCGTTTGACAGTTGAACCAGCTTTCAATATATTCAAAACTTTTGGAAAAAGTAGTTTATTTTTTTATATCCAGGAATAGAACGAGTTGTTCGCGCCTGGTGGAGTGTACCGACGAACGAGAAGACCTCGCTGCAGGAATTTGAGCGGCAGGTGGCGTCACTCCGGCAACAAGCCAAGATCCCAACCGAGATCTTTCCCTAGGACATGCGGACGCCGCTGGAAACAGGAGAAGGAGACGATGCATCACACCAGGTGGACTCAGTGTGCGGCCACAGCGGCGCTCGTCTCACTCTGTTTCTTGGGGAGTTTGACCATCCCCTCCTCAGGGAGAGGCGCTGACGTGCAGGACGCCTTCGTCAAGGCCATCGAAGCCAACGATCTCGATGCCGCCCGCTCAGCCGTCGCACAAGGAGCCGACGTCAATCGGCCAGGTCCGTTCCACCGCACCGTGCTCCATCGCGCAGCCTCCCATGCACCCGAAGCCATCGTGGCCTGGCTGCTGGAACAGGGCGCCGATCCCAACGCACGAGACGATGATGGACGCACGCCGCTGCACCTGGCCCTCGATGGCGCGTGGGCGACCCGCTTGCTGCAGGCGAAAGCCGATCCACATCTGGTGGACCACAAGGGCAACAGTCCGCTGCATACCGCCGCCGAGTTGGACGAGCCGAGCATGGCGCAGGTCCTCGTTGAGGCGGGCGTTCCGGTCGATGTGCGGAATCAGGCCGGCCTGACTCCGCTGCATTTCGCTGCCTGTCAGGGGCAACGCCGCGTCGCCGAATTCCTGTTGGATCGAGGTGCTGACATCAACGCGGCGACCACCGCGGACTATCAGTATAAGTGGACCTACGTCGGCTGGGACGCGAAGGGCATGGAAGAACTCGTGCCGCAAGACAGCACCCCCACGGCCCTGGCGCGACACAAACATCGCTCGAACAAATGGGTGACCGGTCGATATCGCGCGTTCGCCGAGTTCCTCGTCTCCCGCGGCACCCACGAACCGAAGTGGTGGCAGTTCTGGCGCTAGCCTTGGATGGCACAGCGCCTCGAGAGCCGGGGCAGCCCCTCTGCGTGTTGATACCGGTTTAAAATTGACCAGATCGAATTGGTTTTTGCCTCCTGCGATTAACTGACCTTTCCCTGGTAATTCGTACGAGACCTTTGCACGTCTGTAATCAAAACTGATTAACTAGGTGCAATGATTATTTTTTAAAACAACACAACTGAAGTGATCTGCATGAGTTTTTCCGAATTTGATGTAACTCGCCGTACCCGAAAAGGGAATTTTCTGAAGCAGATTGATCAGTTAATTGACTGAAACTCGATAGAGAAAGCAATCGCGGTGCATTATGCACCGGTTTGCGATGCTGCGGGGCGGCCAGCTTATTCGGGACTACTGTTGTTTAAGATGTTATGTCGGAATTTGGAACGGCGGTCTAAGCGATGAATCGGTGGAAGACATGGCGAACTCGAATCTACATGTGATGCGGTTTCTGGCCTTGTCGTTGGAAGACGATGTACCGGACCATTCTGTATTATCGCGATTTAGAACGTGACTGACGGCAGCAAAAGTATGGGATGGGTTATTGGCGGAATTCAACCGGCAAACCCAGGCTTACGACATGACTGTTAAGCAGGGTTGTCACGTTGACGCGAGCATTACGCAGAGTTCACACAAACCTAAAACTAAACCAGCTTATGAAGTGGTCAGTGCGATGAGGCGGTAAAACTCTACCAGGAAGCCTTAAAAACTTACCGCGAACAGGCCAAAACCTATCCGGCGGTGTATCTGCCTTATGTGGCTAATACTTTAAGTGCATTTGGTTACGCATATTTAGTTGGCAACGACCAAAAGAAGCATTACCACATCTGCAAGAAGCGACAGAGCTCTTTACACTATTTGCCTCGGATGCTCCACAGGTGTTCGAAAAAAAGTTAGCTGTCACTAAGCAACCATTACAGCGAGCGCATGAAGCTAAATAAAAACTATTGCAAATAATCATAACAAAAATTAGCTTAACAACATGCTGACTTTCCAGTTACCAGATTTATCCGTTTTGGTGAGCCAATTAACTCAAAACGTTAGATGGCTTATAGTTCTGGTTAGCATCTTTAGCGTGACAGAAATGTGACAGCGGAATAACTTTTCTGTCTTTTCCTTCCTCAATTCTTGACGCGGCAAACGCTAGATTCTCAGTCGCAAACTTGGCATAACGATCTACCCTATTGTGTCACCAACAATGTAAAACTGACCCACTAACGACAATTTAAAATTGACCCACCTGAGGCAAAATTGCCGCTGATGTTTTTATGGACAAGGCGGTGTAATTTAAATGTTGACTCAGGAGATATTAGTGGAAATTCATGTGTTACACCGGCAGGGCAAGAGCATTCGTTCGATAGCCAAAGCATTAAACGTTTCACGCAATACCGTGCGTAAATACTTGCGCGATATTGCCAGAACACCAACCTACAGCAGACGGGATGATCGACCCTCAAAACTTGAGCCATTCAAGACCTATTTACTTGAGCGAATTGAAGCGGCCCGACCAGAGTGGATACCGGCAACTGTGTTGTTTCGGGAGCTTCAGGCCAAAGGATATGATGGCAAGGAAGGCATTCTTAGAAACTATATCCGGCAATTTAAGGTGATCCGGACCGAACCGGTGCGGCGCTTTGAGACTCCCTCAGGGCAGCAAATGCAAGTGGACTTTACCACTATTCGCCGTGGCAGGCAGAAACTAAAAGCTTTTGTCGCCACGCTCGGTTTTAGCCGAGCAACCTATGTGCGCTTTAGTGAATATGAACGCCAGGAAGATTGGCTGTCAGGTATTGAGAATGCAT
>JBGAVE010000003.1:0-114623 GCA_044228295.1 Nitrosomonas sp. | reverse complement strand
GATCAGCATACATGCGCTTGAGCTTGGCATTCTCGGCTTCTAGCTCCCGTAATCGCGTAAGCTCGGATACCTGTACCTCTGCGTACTTGCTCTTCCACTGGTAGTACGTGGCGTTGCTAACACCATGCTTACGACACAACTCAGCCACCGGCATACCGGCCTCGCCTTCTTTCAGTACTGCAACGATCTGACTTTCTGTAAATCTATTTCTCTTCATGGAAATCTCCGTGATCTGGAGGTTCCGAAATTCTACTGATCTTTGTCTACTTACAGGGGGAGTTTACGAGAGGATTTTTTAGAAAATTCTGTTGCAACTTTAATCCCTTGTTTTATAGGGGAGGGGATCCGTTGGTTGCGGGAACCGTTTGATCCAGTCTTTTAGCAATTTGCGATAACTCCAGTGTTCTACTTCGACGTAATGACGAGTGGATTCTTTATAACGGATGCCGCCGCTAAGTTGCTGGCGCGGATCGGCCTTGTGTTGACGAAGGGCATCGGCTGAACTATGTCCATCTCGTACCGCTGCTGCAAACCGAGCTGCTGCCAGCATTTGCCAGTGAACCAAACCAAACTGGCCACTATCCGGTTGGATCAATCCAGCAACGAACAATGAATCGTAATTTGGATGAAAGACGTTGAGATATAAATGGGGTCGTCCGTTCTGCCAACTGAGATGGCGATCATCAATAAAGGGGAATCGGATTAGGTAGCCTGTGGCAAACACAATCATATCCACCTCAATCGAAGACCGATCGACAAAATGTACCGTGGTACCTTCAAACCGTTCGATGTCAGGCTTTGGCACGATATCGCCTTGGCCGATGTAGTAGGGTAGTAGCGAGTTAATGATCGGGTGGGTTTCAAAAAGCCGGTGATCGGGATGAGGAAGGCCGGTTTTTTTAGCTGAACCAATCAACAGTCGATGCATGGCGGTCGCTATTAATCGACGCAACCAAAGCGGCAAACCCAGCGCCAGAAGCTGATCACCGACTTGATCAGTGGGACGGCCAAAAATATACTTGGGCATGTACCAATAACCTCTTCGCGTGCTGTGCCATACATGATCGGCGATCTGAGCAGCCTCCACCGCAATGTCACAACCGCTGTTTCCACCCCCGACAACAAGAACACGTCGATTCGCGAAGATATCTGGCGTGCGATATTCGGCTGAATGTAACGATTGTCCGGTGAATACACCAGAGTACTCGGGAAATTTTGGAAACCAATTGTGTCCGTTGCCAATGACCAACAAATCAAACCGATTTTCATGACCATTCTTGAGCGTTATTACCCAGCCGGTACGAGCGTCATTCTCAACGACCGGTTCGACACGAATGACCTCGGCGGAAAATTGAATGTGCTCAATGAGGCGAAAATGTTCAGCATATGAACGCAAGTAGTTCAGAATCTGAGAGTGATGCGGGTAGTCAGGATATTCCCTGGGCATTGGAAAATCGGGATACTCTGTTCCAGGCTTCGAAGAAATGGTATGCGTTGACCGGTAAACTCGGGCGAAAGGCTTTCCGTAGTTCCAATTGCCGCCAAGATCGTCTTCTTTTTCAAAGATCTGTACTTCAAAACCATGAGAAAGAAAATTCCGAGCGGCGACAAGTCCGGAACTGCCTGCGCCAATCACTGCGACTGTCTGCTTCACTGTGTAACCGCCACAATTCGATCTTGATTTCTCAGGTACATAAAATAGATAAAAAACAGTTTATTGCGTGAAATTTGACTTTAACAAAGATCTGATATGAGGTCAAAAGTGTTAATCAGTATGCAAAAATTACCAACGGGAGTGGCCTTACCGGCACAAACGTGGCAGACGCTACTCGGTCAGCACAATGCAGCGATCAGATTTACGATTGATGGTGTAGGGCGATTGGTATTTTATGAGACATTTCTAGTCGTTTGAAGCGGCACGATTCATAAGTCTATTTTTCTCTAAAATATCATCACCATGAAAAGCCACATAGATACCGAATATCACATCCATTTGATGGGGTCAATATGATATCCATTATCGATTTCCTCGCTCATGGAGTATTTACTATGGAGAGAAGCGGTGACACAAGCTCAGCAATCATTTTTTTGATAATCGGATTGCCCAGCTTTGCGACGATGGGGATTGTGTTATCTCTTTCCAAATTCCAGTGTAAACCATCGTTAAAGATAACACGTAGAAAATAGTGCGATCAGGAACGACAACCCGGCGCTGACTAGCCCAATCAAGCTTTGAGCTGGCTTTGTCAACATTAAAGAAGTTATTTGTATCGGGTAGGTGTTCAATTTGTTTATAAATTGGCGTGACATGGTGCATTTAAAAGTTATCAGGTATCACGATTAGCTCAAACTTCGAGAATTATTTAGTGTTTCCTTGGAAACCTTTACAAAATGCCGCGATTTTCTCATCTCGGCGTAATTCTGATTTAATTCAAAGATACCGATTTTTTTTGCCATTTTCCGCAAATGAGCTATGGATTATGGCGCCCGACCGGAAATAGTCGGTTTAGGGTGACTGTTTCCAGCATATTGCAGAGAAACATCTGAAAAATACTTATAAACTTGCTAATTATCAGCAAGCATATCCAATTTCAGCAAATATCTTTGCTTCGATTCAAGTCTGATCAAAATCCTCCGATATAGTAATCCTCCGATATGTTATTCATTTATCAGAATTTTTTTCAAATACATTATTTCACCACTTATTTGCGATGTTGCGTTTTTTTATTAATCAGGATGACCGTAAAGTTATCACAGTCAGTGTGATAATGCTGGTTGTCGTAATTTTATTATCTGGCTTATGCGTTTATGGGATTATGCAACCCAAAGCAGAAGCAGGGGTTACTTCTGGTCTTAATATTGGCTTAAGAAACATCTCAAGATTGATTGATAATCAGATCGATACTTCGCTTTCGAATACAGAAATATTAGTGGCATCAGTACGTACTTTTTTTCATGATATAGAAAAAATTGATAATAAAGCGATAAGAGATGGCCGTATTGTCGATTTCTTTAAATCATCTCAAGATATACTCAATGAAAAGTTTTCGAGTATAAAAATATACGATCAAAATAATGATGAAATTTATAGCTCGGGATTGCATTCAACAACACCCAATTTTGCAGTTCAATTAGAAACACCAGAAAACATTCACAGTGAATTGATTTGGGACGAACAATTCAAGTTGCGCAATTCAAAAATCATTCTAGATAAACAAGGTAATTCGATTGGGCATATTATCGTTGAGCAAACGATGGTTGAATTAACGCAAATTTTTTCTGAAGCAACATTAATCGGATCAACAGGTGATTTCTTGCTTTGTACGGCTACTGAACAAAGCCTCATTGAGGCCGATTGTTTTTTACGTAGACCGGGTGGCAATGAATTCAGGCGAATACACCGGATTGTTGATGACATTCCGAGGCCGATACATTTAGCATTAAATCGACAAGACGGCATCATTTTTACTAGGGATTACCGTGGGATTGATGTGGTTGCCGCTCATTTACCTGTCGGACATGGTCTTGCAGCAGTATTGAAGATTGATAAAAAGGAATTGTATAGTCATTTATTTGAGCAAGCTAAAACAATTTTATTGTTTCTCGGAGCATTGCTATTAGTGGGAATCGCCGTCTTACGGTATTTATTTGTTCCGATTATTCAAAAAGTAATTAAATCCCGAGGGGAATTACTACAAATACATAAGAAATTAACTCAGGCTAAAGAGGAAACGGAGAAAGTTTCTTCCGAATTGGCCGCTTACATGAATGCCATTAGCAAGGTTGCATTGATTTCCGTTACGGATCGTAAAGGTAAAATTATTCAAGTCAACGAAAAGATCTGTGATGTGAGTGGTTTCAGCTCAGACGAATTAATTGGTCAAAATCATCGATTGCTGAATTCCAAAGTTCATCCTAAAAGATTTTTCGTGGATATGTGGGCAACTATCGCAAAAGGTGAAGTTTGGCATCACGAAGTTTGTAATCGTAGCAAGTCAGGCGCACTTTATTGGATCGATTCGACTATTATTCCTTTAACCAATACGAATGGAAAAATTGATTGTTATTTATCCGTAGGTGTTGATATTAGTGCTCGAAAACAAAAGAATTCCAATTCCGATGAAAGGCTCAAAGAAAATATCTGCATGCACAAGATTCGTGAATATTTACGTCACGATTGGGATAGTCATACAGTTTGTCAGCATATTTTAAAGGCTTTATCGGCTGGATTACAGTTTTCGGATGGAGTTCATGTCATGATCGAATTGGGTAATGACAAAATCTCGACAGCGGAATATCAAGAAAATTTACCAAATATTTTGCAAGCCATTATTATGTCTAATGGAGCGAGATGCGGAATGATCCAAGTTTTTTGCTTCAAGGAGTTGTCATGTTCCTTGCCCGATGAACAAAATCTCATTGACAATATTGCTCATGAATTAGGGCGTTGGTATGAAGCTCAACAGGCCGTCAAGCGCATTCAGCAAATGGCAACGCATGATGCTTTGACAGGATTACCAAATCGTCAACTGTTACAAGATCGCATTGCGCAAGCGTTGATCCAGAGCTCTCGTAAAGATAATAAATTGGCTGTTCTACTTATTGATTTGGATCATTTTAAAACCATTAACGATTCACTGGGTCATGAAATCGGCGATCTATTATTGAAAGAAGTCACAGCACGGCTATTGGATTGCGTTCGCAATGAAGATACTGTAGCTCGGCAAGGGGGGGATGAGTTTTTTATTGTGCTCAATTCCATTAAGGAGGCTTCAGACGCAGGAAAAGTTGCGCAAAAAATCCTGACATCAGTAATTCGGCCCTACAATATCAATAATAATGAACTGCATATCGAGGGAAGCATTGGTATCGCTGTTTATCCTGATCATGGTGCGACGGCCGAAGCGTTGCTAAAAAATAGCGATGCAGCAATGTATTATGCCAAAGAAACTGGGCGCAATAATTTTCAGTTTTTTACCTCGCAGTTAAATGAATCGGCTCATGAAAAGCATACCTTAGCGTTAGATTTGCGTCATGCATTGGAGCGCAATCAGCTGATTCTTCACTATCAACCGATCATGAATATGCCGGATAGTGAAATGTCAAGTATGGAAGTTTTACTGCGTTGGAATCATCCAAAGCAAGGTATGGTTTCACCCGATAAATTTATCGGTCTGGCGGAGGAAACTGGGCTCATCATTCCAATTGGCGAATGGATACTTGAAACGGTATGCATGCAAATAAATCGTTGGTTGAAGCAAGGATATATCGTGCCAAGAGTAGCGATTAATCTATCGGGCAGACAATTTCGTGATAAAGAATTAGTCAAAAACATTGCCTACATACTCGATAAAAATGGAGTGAGCGCAGAATATATTTCTCTAGAAATAACTGAGAGTATGTTGATCAATGATATCGAAAAAACGGTTGAAACGCTTACCAAAATGAATGAAATGGGTATTCAGATTTCAATTGATGATTTTGGTACCGGTTATTCCAGCTTAAGTTATTTAAAACGTTTTCCAATTCAAACATTGAAGATTGATCGAAGCTTTGTCCGCGATATCGTAACCGACAAAAATGATCTTGCGATCGTGACGGCCATAATTGCTATGGCGCATAGTTTGGAAATGAAAGTTATTGCTGAAGGGATAGAAACAAAGGATCAATTGAAATTACTGATAGAAAAAGAATGTAATTACTATCAAGGATACTATTTTAGTAAACCGGTCGAAGCAGAAAAAATAGAAAATCTATTTAAAAAACCCCACCTCTTGCCTATCAAAAAAAATCGTACATTGCGTCTTGTAAGCTAGTCTGTACTTGAAATTTCCGGTATCGTCCTATACGTAAGCGTTATTGAATTACTCTAGGAGATTTTCATGCGTTTTGACAAGCTGACTACCAAATTTCAACAAGCTTTTTCGGATGCACAAAGCATTGCTGTTGGTCAGGATAACCCTGCCATTGAACCGCAACACTTGTTATTAGCGTTATTGCAACAAGAAGATGGCAGCACAGTGTCATTGTTGCAGCGCTCTGGTGTGAATACTGCTGCATTGTTGGAGAGTTTACGGCAACAAGTTCATCGCCTTCCTAAGATTGAAAATTCCGGAGGCGAGGTCACTATTTCTCGCAGTCTCAATAACTTATTAAATATTGCAGATAAAGAAGCGCAAAAGCGTAATGATCAATTCATCGCTTCGGAACTGTTTTTACTGGCGGTTTTGCAAGATAAAGGCGAAGTAAGTGCATTATTGAAACAACACGGTACAAACTATTCGGCACTGACACAAGCTATCAATACCGTTCGCGGTGGTGAGAAAGTCGATAGTGCAGAAGGTGAAAGCAACCGTGAAGCGCTCAAAAAATATACCCTAGATCTCACTGAGCGCGCGCGCCAAGGTAAATTGGACCCTGTCATTGGTCGCGATGATGAAATTCGCCGCTCTATACAAGTACTACAACGTCGTACCAAAAACAATCCGGTTCTCATTGGCGAACCTGGGGTTGGTAAAACGGCGATTGTAGAGGGTTTAGCCCAAAGAATCATCAACGGAGAGGTACCGGAGAGCTTAAAAGATAAACGGGTATTGTCGCTCGATATGGCAGCGTTATTGGCGGGAGCAAAATATCGCGGTGAGTTCGAAGAGCGTTTGAAGTCAGTACTCAAAGAATTAGCGCAAGATGAAGGTAAAACCATAGTTTTTATCGATGAATTGCATACCATGGTGGGCGCTGGGAAAGCCGAAGGCGCCATGGATGCTGGAAATATGTTGAAACCAGCGCTGGCTCGGGGTGAATTACATTGTGTTGGGGCAACTACGTTAGATGAATACCGAAAATACATTGAAAAAGATGCCGCTTTGGAACGTCGTTTTCAAAAAGTTATGGTGGAAGAACCGAGTGTCGAAGCAACCATCGCAATTCTACGCGGTTTACAGGAGAGATATGAAGTACATCATGGGGTGGATATTACCGATCCAGCCATAGTTGCTGCGGCTGAACTATCTAACCGTTATATTACCGATCGTTTTTTACCCGATAAAGCAATTGATTTAATTGATGAAGCGGCTGCGCGCATTCGCATGGAAATCGATTCTAAACCAGAAACGTTGGATAAATTGGATCGTCGTTTGATTCAGCTCAAAATTGAGCGCGAGGCTGTCAAAAGAGAAAAAGACGAAGCTTCACAAAAACGTTTGCAATTGCTAGAAAGTGAAATCGCTGAAAAAGAGCGCGAATATGCAGATTTGGCTGAAGTATGGAAAGCTGAAAAATTTCAGGTACAAGGTTCTCAGCAAGTCAAAGAAGAAATAGAAAAAATCAAATTGGAAATCGATACGGCTACGCGTAAAGGAGATTGGCAAAGAGTTTCTGAATTGCAATACGGTCGGCTCCCTCAACTCGAAGCACAATTAAAGCATTCTGTTGAATCCGATGAGGGAAAAACAGCAAAGCCAAAACTGCTGCGAACACAAGTCGGTGCGGAGGAAATTGCTGAAGTGGTATCACGAGCAACAGGTATTCCTGTTGCAAAAATGATGCAAGGCGAGCGCGATAAATTAATTCTGATGGAGCAAAAGTTGCATGAACGTTTGGTCGGTCAGGATGAAGCCGTGCGCCTTGTGTCCGATGCGATTCGCCGTTCCCGTGCGGGATTATCAGACCCCAATCGTCCTTATGGTTCTTTCTTATTTTTGGGTCCGACGGGCGTAGGAAAAACCGAGCTTTGCAAAGCGCTTGCAGGTTTTTTATTTGACTCGGAAGATCACTTGGTGCGCATTGATATGTCTGAATTCATGGAAAAACACTCGGTTGCGCGTTTGATCGGTGCTCCACCAGGTTATGTCGGTTATGAAGAGGGTGGTTACCTCACCGAAATTGTACGTCGTAAACCTTATTCGGTGATTTTGCTTGATGAAGTTGAAAAAGCGCATCCGGATGTTTTTAACGTTTTGCTGCAGGTGCTCGATGACGGTCGCATGACCGATGGACAAGGTAGAACGGTGGATTTCAAAAATACCGTCATCGTGATGACGTCCAATCTGGGATCTCAAATGATTCAAGAAATGTCCGGTAATGATTATCAGACCATTAAACAAGCTGTCATGGGAGAAGTTAAAACCTATTTTCGCCCGGAATTTATTAACCGAATTGATGAAGTCGTGGTATTTCATGCACTGGATCTCAAAAACATTCAGTCTATTGCAAAAATACAACTACAGAATCTTGAAAACCGTCTGGCAAAACTGGAAATGAAGCTCATCGTCAGTGAGATGGCATTGACAGCGATTGCACAGGTTGGATTTGATCCTGTATTTGGTGCTCGCCCCTTAAAACGGGCAATCCAGGGGGAAATAGAAAATCCATTGGCGAAAGAGATCTTGCAAGGTCAATTTGTTGCAAAAGATACAATTAAAGTAGATTATGCGGGTGGCCAAATGATTTTCACCAAAGCTAATGCGTAGAACATTCTGAGCGAGAGTATGTGATATTAAAGAGTAGGGTGTGCGCTTAATAAAAGTGAAAGCGCATACTTTCACTCACTGAATATTTCGCAACGCTTCTGTAGTCATTCAAGATTCGGGTAAAATAGCTATCTTTTACCGGATAGAGATCGTATGTTTAAAGGCAGCCTAGTTGCTATCGTAACTCCCATGCACGAAAACGGTGAGCTTGATTTGGAGAAATTCCGTTCTCTGCTTGATTTTCATATCGCACAAGGAACTGACGGTATTGTCGTGGTAGGTACCACTGGCGAATCTCCAACCGTCGATTTCGATGAGCATCATTTATTGATGCAGGTAGCGGTAGAACATGTCGCAAAACGTATCCCAGTTATTGCGGGTACTGGCGCTAATTCTACCCAAGAAGCCATTGATTTATCGTTGTACGCAAAAAAAGTGGGCGTTGATGCGTGCCTATCGGTTGCGCCGTACTATAACAAGCCAACTCAAGAAGGGCTTTATCAACACTTCAAAGCCATTGCAGAAGCCGTTGATATGCCACATGTTTTGTATAATGTTCCTGGTAGAACAGTGGTGGATATTCGCAATGATACAGCGCTACGTTTGGCTGAAATACCGAATATCATTGGCATTAAAGACGCCACTGGCGATATCGGACGTGGTTCAGATTTGTTGCGCCGTGCACCGAAAGATTTTTTGATCTACAGTGGCGATGATGCTAGTTCACTTGCTTTGTTATTGCTAGGCGGGCATGGTGTTATTTCTGTAACCGCAAATGTGGCGCCTAAAAAAATGCACGAAATGTGTGTTGCCGCCGCAAGTGGTGATCTAGTCACAGCACGCAAGCTCAATAATCAATTATTACGATTGCATACCGATTTGTTTGTGGAAGCGAATCCAATTCCAGTTAAATGGGTGGTCGAGCAAATGGGTTTAATCCGTTCTGGGATTCGACTTCCTTTGACGCCCTTATCTCAGCAGTATCATTCGCTACTGCGAGAAGCAATGCAGTTAGCCGATATTTAAGTTTGAAGGAGAGTAATGTCAAGATGAAAGCGCGAAAAGCTTTATCTTTGTTGTCAATAATGGTGCCTATGACGTTGCTGAGCGCTTGTGGTGCTATGGAAAAATTGGGGTCATTCCAATTGTTTCCAGAAACCAAAACGGTTGACTATAAATCCGCAGGCAAAGTGCCGCCGCTGGATATACCGCCCGATCTGATTAAACCAGCGATTGATGAACGATACGCTATCCCTGAATCGGAGGCTCCTACCAGCGCTACTTTTTCTAGCTACCAAGGTGAGCGGGGAAATCCTTCGCAAGCCAATGGCAAGACGACATTTTCGCCTACTTCAATAGAAAATGTTTATATAGAACGTTCGGGAACACAACGCTGGCTGGTGGTTCCTCAATCCCCCGAAGCTGTGTGGCCAGTTATCAAAGAATTCTGGCAAGAATTGGGTTTTTTAATCAAGGTGGAGACACCGGAAACTGGAATTATTGAAACAGATTGGGCTGAAAATCGTGCCAAGATTCCTCAAGATATTATTCGTAGTATCTTTTCTACCTTTCTAGACAGTATTTATTCTGCCGGAGAACGCGACAAGTTTCGTACTCGACTGGAAAGAACGGAGGACGGCACTACAGAGATTTATATTAGCCATCGCGGCATGACGGAGGTTGTTGAAGGCGGCAATCTCCAACGCACCATTTGGCAACCGCGCCAGGCTGACCCTGAGTTGGAGGCAGAAATGCTTTCTCGACTGATGCTGCGTTTTGGTGTTAAAGAAGAAAAAGCCAAAATGGAGTTGGCTTCAAATCGTGGTAGTTCAACTGAGAGGGCTTACATCGATCAATCTAGTGGCAACAAGTTAGTGATCAATGAAGCATTCGATCGTTCTTGGCGCAGAGTGGGTCTGGCACTTGATCGTATTGGTTTTACCGTGGAAGATCGTAATCGTGCTGAAGGTATTTATTATGTTCGCTACGTTAATCCTGAAAAGGATAGTAAGAAAGAAGGCGACGGTAAAGGCATTTTATCTAATTTGGCGTTCTGGCGCAGTGATGATTCCAAAGACAGCAAAGCTGCAAAGTATCGCATACAGGTTAATGACGCGAGTTTTAATAGCAGCGAATTAATTTTGGCGAACGATGACGGGAGTACCGTAGATACTGCTACATCGAATCGTATCCTTAAATTATTGCACGAACAGTTGCGATGATTTAGCGAATATTAACGACTGTGCCAGTTTTGACCCACTGGCTCAGTTGGTCGATTTGCTTATTGGTCAACGCAATACAGCCATTTGTCCAATTGTAGTTATTGTGGATATCCGGATTTCCTTGGCCAATACCGTGGATACCGATATGGCCTCCTAATTGGGTATTCTGCGGTGGTGTTTTTCCAAGTATTTTGGCATCTAAAATTTGATACCAAGTTTCATAGCTAATTTTTTTTTCTTCGAGCGCGCGTTTGGCATTTTCTAGACTAGGATAATCTAAGCCAAAAAATCGGTGAAAGCGGCTTTTCTCATTGATCCAACCAATTTTGAATTTTCCCAGTGGCGTCTTATCATCTTTGGTTACTTTAGACCAGGTAGTCCCATAACGACCAATCGAAACATTATTAAATACCAGCTGTACTTTGTTTCCTTGCATCACCGATAACGTGTAATCTTTAGTATCGACATCGACCCATATCTCATTTGCCGAAACCGAATGGCTTGTCGTTAGGAATGCTAGCACTACCAGTAAGAAAGAAAAAATATGTGTCATAGCGTTATACCAAAGCACCTTAGGTTATGAATAAAAAGAAATTCTTGGAAATTCTAATCTTGTTTACAATCGGGTAATACCAAAAATACGATGTGTCAGCCTACTGCTTTTATTATCTGCTTGGATTAGGTGTTTTGGATAATCATTTGTCGTTTTGTAAATCAGAAATAGCAAACTTTGTTGCATATTGGTAACCCCCAAGCGCACCCAATAAGATTCCTAAGGGTGCAGCAATAAATATTCCAATCATCGGTCCCTGACTGGTATCTTTGATAACAGCCATAGAACCTAGAAATACCAAAGTGAAAAAGATTCCGCCTACAATTAATGCGCCGCCAATAATAGCGAGACTTTTTGCGGTGGGTTGTCCAGAAATCAATCGCCAACTAAACCAACCGGCTATGAATGCGGCCACGATTGAAACCGCGCCAGTTAAACCAATAGGTAACTGACTGGTAATCGTAAGCATCGTGCCAATAAAAAAAAGTACCAATAAGAATGCGAAGCATGTTGCGAGTATTTTGACGAATGAAATCATTGCAATGTTTTCTTGATGAGATTTTAACGACGCAGCATTGTAATATATCTTTGCTACACACAAAGCGACGAACAAAATGAAAAGAATGGATTTATCAAAACGACAATTTTTGCGACAAGGCTTGCTTGTCATGGGAGCCTTTATAGGCAATGCTTTTTTTCCTTCATCGATGCAGGCTGCGTTGCTAAGTCTTGCTACAAAAGGTGATTTACAAATCGCCGATGAAAATGGAGTGCGATTGCCGCTCGGATTTAAATCACGCATCGTTGCTCGTTCTGGACAAATACTTTTTAATTATCAGTGGCATGCTGCGCCGGATGGAGGTGCTGTTTTTGCTACTGACGATAATGGTTGGATTTATGTTTCCAATAGTGAGATGGAACATGAAGTAGGGGGAGTGGGGGCCTTGCGCTTTGATCATAATGGGAAAATTGTCGATGCGTATTCAATCTTAACTCGAACCAATCGCAACTGCGCAGGCGGCCATACCCCGTGGCAGACATGGCTTTCTTGTGAAGAAGTGGAAAAAGGCCGAGTGTGGGAGTGTGATCCTTTGGGTAAAAGAGAGGGAGTGGCAAGACATGCGTTAGGTTTGTTTCGGCATGAAGCGATCGCTGTAGATAGCGTTAACAATCAACTCTATCTTACTGAAGATGAGACGGATGGTTGCTTATACCGCTACACCGCTCGTTCATTCGATAAACAAGGCTATCCGAGTTTAGAAGATGGCTTTCTAGAAGTGGCTGAAGTGGTTGGTGGTCCTGTCGGTAAGGTTCGTTGGCATAAGCTGTTGGATCCTCTTGCAGAGGCGATGTCTACGCGCAATCAGATCGACAGTGCAACGCATTTCAATGGCGGTGAAGGAATTTGGTATCACCGAGGTGTTATTTATTTCACTTCCAAAGGCGATAATCGGGTGTGGGCGTATGAAATATCGCAAAATGAACTGAGCATTGTGTATAACGGATCACAGTATGAGTTTCCGGTATTAACTGGCGTAGACAATATTATTGCTAACCAGGCGGGAGAACTGTTGGTCGCTGAAGATGGCGGTAATATGCAACTTGTTGTGTTAGTCGATGGAAAAGTGTTTCCACTGCTGCAAGTAGTGGGTCACCCAAGCTCAGAAATAGCCGGACCTGCATTCAGCCCTGATGGTAAACGTTTGTATTTCAGTTCACAACGTGGAGCGACAGGAAATAATCAAGACGGCGTTACTTTTGAAATCACAGGATCGTTCTAATTGAGATCGAAAGTTGCGTTGTTAAGCCAATATTCCTCTTGATAATTCGATAAAGCATCTTATCTTCCATTTTTTAGATTATAAAATAGCTAACGATAGGCTAGTCAGTTTTTAATCATTGGAACTCGGTAGCCAAGATCCAATGCCGAAGCAGAATCAACTAAAGGGGATGCGAACTTGGAATTTAAAGACTATTACAAAATACTCGGTGTTGCGCGAGAAGCCAATGCCGAAGAAATCAAAAAAGCTTTTCGCAGTCTAGCGCGTAAGTATCACCCTGATGTTTCCAAGGAAGCTAACGCCGAAGAGAAAATGAAAGAGGTCAACGAGGCCTACACAGTATTGTCAGATCCAGAAAAGCGTGCGGCTTACGATAATTTAGGTCAAAGTGGAAACTTTCAATCGGGTTCTGATTTTCAACCTCCACCCGGTTGGGATGCAGGTTTTGAATTCAGTAATGCGCAAGGCTTCGATAGTGCACAAGCAGAGAATTTTAGTGAGTTCTTTGCAAACCTGTTTAGCCAACCAATGCGCGGTGGTGCACGCTACGGAGAACGAAAAATGCGTGGCAATGATCATCACGCAAAAATCATGCTTGATCTGGAGGATAGCTATCACGGTGCAACACGCAGCATGACATTGCGCGCACCAAAATTGGATAGTCAAGGCCGGACTTTTTTCGAACAACGAACGTTAAATGTACGTGTTCCCAAAGGCGTTCGAGCCGGGCAGGTGATTCGTCTTGCCGGACAGGGCGGTCCAGGCAGCCCAGGTGAAGTCGCTGGAGATCTATTACTCGAAGTCCATTTTAATCCCCATTCACGGTATCGAGTTGAAAATAAAGATGTTTATGCGTCACTTCCTGTGGCTCCTTGGGAAGCGGCACTGGGTGCGACGATTAAGATTCCCGTGCCAGATGGCTTGGTAGAAGTTCGTGTCCGTGAAAATTCACAGAGTGGACGAAAATTGCGTTTAAAAGATAGGGGTATTCCCGCAGCGACCCCAGGAGATTTATACTTAATATTGGAAATTGTTTTACCACCAGCAGTTTCTGACAAAGAACGTGAATTTTATCAAACTATGGCGCGGGAATTTGCATTTAATCCGCGCAAGAATTTGGGAGTTTAGTGCCATGTCTGACCAAATCGAGGCGATATTATTTGAAGACGCTAGGCTTGATATCGAAGGATTAGCACAGTGCTGCAACGTGAGCCGAGAATGGATTATCGAGCGTGTTCAATGCGGTATTTTGCTGGACGATCATTCACCGCATCATGATCCGGCTACCTGGATATTCGATAGTCGAAGCTTGGTTCGAATCAAACGGATTATGCGAGTTGAAAGGGATTTCGAATGCCATCCGGAGTTGGCTGGATTGGTTGCTGATTTGATCGAAGAAGTTGAAGTATTGCGTGCCCGTGTAAAAATAACGGAGCTTACGAATCGCTAACACTAATCAATACATTCTCTAACAAATATCGTTTTATGGAAAAGCCGAGCAACAGTGTTCATATCGTTTGCCCACATTGCCATGCAATCAATCGCGTTCCGATGGAGCGTTTGAATGCTGCACCGAAATGTGGCGCTTGTCATCGTGCATTATTCGTCGGGCAACCGGTTGAATTAAGCGATGGCAATTTTAATTTGCACTTGACCCGCAATGACATTCCGCTGTTGGTTGATTTCTGGGCACCGTGGTGCGGACCTTGTCGAGCGATGGCGCCTGCTTTTGCGCAAGCGGCAAGTATTTTGGAACCGCACATGCGACTGGCCAAAATCAATACCGAAGAAGAACAAATGCTTGGGGCCCGATATCATATTCGCAGTATTCCTACTTTGGCGGTATTTCAAAATGGACAAGAAATTGCTCGTCAATCCGGTGCCATGAACCAGCGCGATTTGGTACTTTGGGCACAGTCCGTGATAAAAAATTAATAAAAACTGGAGATGCGTGTGGTTCAAAACGGATATTTTTTACGTCTTATATGGATTGCATTGGTTGCTGTTGTGCTAGCGCTGCTATTACATAGCTTTCTCTATCATTATTTTCCCAATGTTTTGCAGTCTAATTTTTCAGATGATAGCCGTAATCGTTCTGCCAATGCGGAACCTCGTATCGTGCAAGCCCGAGGAAGCTTGGCGGAAGACGAGCAAAGTACTATCGAATTATTTGAAAATTCACGGGATTCGGTTGTTTTTATTACAACCAGACAACGGGTTATGGATGCATGGACACGTAATATTTTTTCTGTGCCGAGCGGTACGGGGTCTGGATTTATCTGGGACGATGAAGGGCATGTGATTACCAATTTTCACGTCATCAGAGGCGCGAGTGAAGCAACGGTGCGAGTGACTGATGGAAATGATTACAAGGCTTCTTTGGTTGGCGCAAGTCCGGCGCACGATATCGCGGTATTGCGTATCCATATGCGTTTCCAGCGACCTGCGCCAGTTCCCATCGGTACCAGTAATGATCTTAAAGTGGGACAAAAAGTATTTGCAATTGGTAATCCATTTGGTTTGGACTGGACGCTTACGACCGGTATCGTTTCGGCTTTAGATCGTTCCTTACCAGGTGGAGATGGTCGTAGCATTGATAACTTGATTCAAACTGATGCAGCAATCAATCCCGGTAATTCCGGCGGTCCACTGCTTGATTCTGCCGGGCGCTTGATTGGCATTAATACCGCCATCTATAGTCCGAGCGGTGTTAGTGCGGGTATCGGTTTTGCAGTGCCTGTGGATACAGTCAATCGTGTGGTACCGCAAATCATCAGCAGAGGCAAATATATCCGGCCTGCGATGGGCGTTACAGTGGACAGTAAATTGAACAAGCGTCTGGCGGATCATTTAAAAATTACCGGAGTGATTATTTTGAGCATTAGCCCAGGCTCTGCTGCCGATGAAGCGGGACTCGAAGGCGCTACTGTTACGCCCGAAGGTAATATTATGGCGAATGATGTCATTGTGGCAATCGACGGAAAACTAGTTGATTCCGTTGATAAGCTCTATTCGCGCATTGATAACTATAAAGTTGGCGATACCGTCAAACTTACCGTGCGTCGATATGGTATGCAAGGAGAAGAAATGGAGGTTCCGGTTACGCTGCAATCCGGTGAATGATGCGTTACAACGCATATATCGAGAAAAGAAATAACAGTGTTTTTGAATTAATATCGGGGTTACGATTACTGTTTCTTCACGCTTGCATCATTCAATTGGAAGATTTCTGAATATCATTCCCGCAGTTCCAGCATAATGCCGGCCAATGGTGGTAATGTAATCACCAGTGAATTGTCGAAACCCATGCAATTTTGTGCATGACTGGTTAAGGCTAAAGTGTTACCCATATTGCTGCCACCGTAATACATTGAATCACTATTGAAAATCTCTCGATAATTGCCGGGTTTCGGAACGCCTAAGCGGTAACCGGTGCGGGGTACTGGTGTGAAATTTAACACTACGACAACAAAACCACCGTTTCTATCTTGCCGCACATAGCTGATGATCGAATGATCGGCGTCTTGGCAATCGATCCAGTAAAATCCTTCCGACGAAAAATCCAATTGATGTAATGCCGGAATATCGCAGTAATGGCGATTTAGGTCACGCAATACCGTTTGTATGCCCGCGTGGAAAGGTTGTTCCAACAAAAACCAATCGAGTTCGTGATTGATTCGCCATTCGCGTATTTGACCAAATTCATTACCCATGAAGTTGAGTTTCTTGCCCGGACAAGTCATCTGATAGGTCAGCAACAACCGCAGATTGGCAAATTTCTGCCAATGATCGCCCGCCATTTTGTTATATAACGAGCCCTTGCCGTGAACGACTTCGTCATGGGAAAACGGTAAAATGAAGTTTTCACTGTATGCATACAGTTGACTAAAAGTCAGTTGATTTTGATGATAACGTCGATAGATCGGGTCTTGGCACATATAAAGCAATGTGTCATGCATCCAACCCATGTTCCATTTCATCGAAAAACCCAACCCTCCAAGGTAGGTCGGACGCGATACACCTGGCCAGGCGGTAGATTCTTCCGCAAGTGTCAATGCGCCAGGAAATTCTCCGTGTACCATGATATTCAGATCGCGCAAGAAATTGATTGCGTCAAGATTTTCTCGTCCACCGTATTGATTCGGCAGCCATTCACCGGCTTTACGCGAATAATCCAAATACAGCATGGATGCTACGGCGTCGACGCGCAATCCATCCAGATGATATTCCGCTAACCAGTAGTGTGCGCTCGATAGCAAAAAAGATTTCACTTCGTTGCGCCCAAAATTGAAAATATAGGTGCCCCAATCATGGTGATAACCCAATCTTGGATCTTCATGTTCATATAGTGCGGTGCCATCGAAGCGTGCTAGTGCAAAAGTATCTTGCGGAAAATGTGCTGGAACCCAGTCGAGAATAACGCCGATGTTAGCTTGATGGCAGGCGTCGACAAAAAATTTAAAATCATCGGGCGAACCATACCGGCTGGTTACTGCAAAATAGCCAGTCGTTTGATAACCCCATGATTCATCCAGTGGATGCTCTGAAATGGGCATCAGTTCGATATGGGTGTATCGCATTTCTTGCACGTACGGAATCAAATGTTCGGCTAAGTCTCGATAGCTATAGAAACGTCCATCAGGATGCCGTTTCCATGATCCGGCGTGAATTTCCAAAATGTTCATCGGTGCATGCAGCCAATCACGTTGTGCGCGGTCTTGCAACCATGCGGCATCTTGCCATTGATGCGAGGATTGCTCTGCAGGAGTGAGCGCGGCGGTATTTGGGCGCAACTCATAGCAATTGGCGTATGGATCAGTTTTGACCATGATTTCGCCACTATTGCGATGACGAATCTCAAATTTATATAACGTGCCTGGTTGTAATTCAGGAATAAATAATTCCCATACGCCGCTGGCATGATGAATTTTCATCGGATTGATGCGGCCGTCCCATTGATTAAAATCGCCGATGACACTGACTCTTTCCGCATTGGGTGCCCAAACCGCAAAACGGACGCCCATGACACCGTTATTTTTGCAGCGATGCGAGCCTAATGTGCGATAGGTTTGCCAAAGCCTACCTTCATTGAATAAATACAGATCATGATCGGAAATTTGTAAGGGAAATGCGTAAGCGTCGTAACTTTCAAAAATGATGGGCTCAGCGGTTGCATCACCTTTGGTTTCCAGACGCAGTCGATAGGGCATTTCTGGTTCGATGTTACCGATCCATTCAAAAATACCATCCTCATGCACGCAGTGCATCGGTACGAAATCGTTTTGAATTTTGATAGCGATGTGTTTAATATGAGGGCGAAACACGCGAATACAGATGTGTTTTTGCTCCTGCTGTAAGCCGAGGTAGCAGAAAGGATCATGTAGGCGTGCGTTCAGCAAAGCTTCTTGCAAAGGTTTTTTTTTGTTTTTTTCAGACACTGTCGTAACGAATCATAAAGTAATCATTGATTGGCTTTTGCCTCAGGTTTAAGGCAAAAGTTTAATGTAATCGAATCGATGAGATTATCATGTCCTCAAGATAAAACGAAATGTTGTTGCAGGATAATGCAGAAATGAATTTTTTCTTGACTAGAAGCGCAATTGGGCGCCTGCATAAACGCCGCGAGGAACCATAGCGGGCATAGTGGACAAAGTATCGGCGATAAATTCACGATGTTGATGGCTGAATAGATTTTGTCCTACTACAAATAAATCGAGATTGCGTACCGGTTTCCATACCAATTTGGCGTCCATGGTGACAAAATCAGGAATATTAAAGAAAGCGATATTACTGGTATAACGCAACCACAAATTCAGCTCCAGTTTGTCGGTAACATCATAATTAGAACGAAACGATAACAAATGGCGAGCGTTCCCTTTATCAGCCGCACCTGTTGATGCGTCCGTGAGTTTAGAGAACTCGCTCGCGCGAATGTTTATGTCGAGAAAGCTATAGTTTCCTTGCAGACGCCACTTTTCAGTGGGTTTCCAATCAGCCGCGACTTCAAATCCGTAAGTCCACGCAGAGGCTTTGTTGTTGGGTAAGAATGGCAAAATCAGTTGTTGCGGTATGCCAGAAGTTAACGATAAAGCGCCTAAGCTATAATCTCGGAGATGACTGTAATCATTAATGAATCCCGCAATATCTACCGATGCTTGCGCTGAGAAATGATGACGATAACCTAGTTCATAAGCTAATAGTTTTTCAGCATTGAAATCTTTTGAGCCTTGAAATATAGACAGAATCGGTAAATTTCCCGAAAATAGCCCATTACCGAATAGTGTAGAGATGTCGCCAAAATTAAGCCTCGAGTCAAATTCAGCACGAGAGGGTGTCCGAACAGCACGCGAAATTGCCGCCCAAAATGAATTTCTTTCATTTGGCAACCAAGCTAAACGTGCATTCGGCTGAATTTCATGACCCGTAAAATCGTTTTGGTCTACTCGAGTGCCAATAGTGAACAACAGCTTATTGGGTAATAAGGTAATTTCATCCCGTACAAATCCACTATAAAAGTGATGTGCGATTTTTTGCGGATCATACTGTGCGAACTCGGTGTTGATAGCTTTATTGTAATTTAATCGATAGTGCCCCCCCAAGTTATGCTGTGTCTTTCTAGCCAAGGAAAACGGTGTTGAAAATCTAAATCGACGCTTTGTGCGGTGTAGTGTGTCAATGGGGCAATAGAATAATGACTACGGTCATAAGCGGCTTGAAAAAACATCGATGATTTGTCGGAAATGGTTCGATCCCAGCGGAATCTCGCATAACCGCCTTCCTGATTGCCGCGTTGCACCGGATTGGCAAGTAAGTTGCGGTTAAAATAGAAGGTATCCGCCATATTGCCTACCGCATTATAGAAACCCTCTGCTTGCAAGGTAAATTGATCAATGCCGCGGTTGTGATCTAGACGAAAACCTCCCCGTACCGATTGCCATTGATCATGAATATTGTTTCCCGATAATGAAACCGTATTGTCGCGACTAAACGCTTTAGCAAATACGCGAAAAGGGGTGTCTTCATTCATTTTTCCCCCATAACGAGCTCCGACAAACCCGTTTTCAAAGCTACCTCCGCCTCCCGTTAATAGAGTGCCTTGTGTATCGGATGCTTTTTTCGTGATAATGTTGATTACGCCATTGACAGCATTGGTTCCCCAGACTGTTCCCGCTGGACCCCGAATGATTTCAATGCGTTCAATATCCTCGATTAAGGTATCTTGCTGCATCCATAAAGTACCGGTAATGTTGGGTGAATAATCACTACGGCCATCCAACAATACTTGTACTTTATTAGAAGAAAAACTATTGAAGCCGCGAATACTGACAGCCCATTTATCGGTGCCAATACGATCAACGTGCACACCCGGCGCCATGCGCAATGCATCTGGAATGCTGGTCGCTCCCGACCGGCGAATGTCATCTTGGGTAATGACAAAAACGGCTGCAGCCACTTCTGTGAGTTTTTGCGAATTACGCGTGACTGAAGATACGTTAATGACCTTGATTCGTGTTAATTCTTCCAGACTGAGGTCTAAATATTGATTGTGAATCGATTTGCTGTTGGCCAATACATTGAAAGCAACACCTTGAGATACCAAGAGAATCTTCACAAAGAAGTACACTATTCGCAATAAATATTGTTTTATAACCATACATCCCAGATTAAAATTTCTGTAACAAAAAAGTGATAAGTTTTTGAAGTTTATATCAATGGAATCATATCTTGAGAACATGTTTCTAATTAGGGTAATAACATATGTTAATCGCGATATTTCATTTTTTTATGAAATTGTAAATTGATAGCCCTTGCGAAATGTTACATATCAACGGCAATTGAGTTTTGGAGATATTGGTAGGATTACAACATGCAGAGTTGATAAGGGTTAAATGTAGATGTAGATGCTTCGGTTAACATTACAAACAGTATACCGAAATTAATTTGCAGATATTAGAACTCTTGAGAATGCGGTACCATGTAGTACTAATCAATCAGGATTAGCTATTAGACTTTATAGTCATTACTTATACGATAGGATGCTGTGTATGATTGATCAACTATATACCCAAACTGCTTCTAATAATTCCAACAACAGTTATGCGGCTCGTAATGATACGATTGCGCTCATTTTAGCTGGGGGACGTGGCAGCCGCTTACACCAATTAACCGATTGGCGCTCTAAACCAGCGGTACCTTTTGGAGGCAAATTCCGTATCATTGATTTTCCATTGTCGAATTGTGTCAATTCCGGTATCCGCCGCATTGGCGTAGTGACGCAATATAAAGCGCAAAGCTTGATTCGCCATATTCAACATGGTTGGAGTTTCCTGGATGGCCGTTTCAAAGAGTTTGTCGAACTATTGCCGGCGCAACAGCAAACAGCCGATGAAACCTGGTATCAAGGCACTGCCGACGCGGTGTTTCAGAATCTCGATATTTTGAGAAGACACAACGCCAAATATGTTTTGATTCTGGGCGGCGATCATGTGTACAAAATGGATTACAGCAAACTTTTGGCAGAACATATTATGCAATCCGCCGACATGACCGTCGCATGTTTAGAAGTTCCGTTGCAAGAAGCTACCGCATTTGGTGTGATGGGAGTCAATGAAAATTGGCAAATTACCAGCTTTACTGAGAAACCACAAAATCCTACTCCGATTCCAGGACATTCGGGTATGGCATTGGCCAGTATGGGTATTTATGTGTTTAACGCCGAATTCTTGTATCAACAATTGATTCGTGATCATAATATCAGCGAATCTTCTCACGATTTTGGTAAGGACTTGATTCCTTATATGGTGCCACGTCATCGCATTTTTGCGCATCGTTTTTATAATAGCTGCGTGAATACTGCATCGGGCATTCCCTATTGGCGCGATGTCGGAACCATTGACGCATTTTGGGAAGCGAACCTGGATTTGATTTCGGTCACACCCCAGTTGAATTTATATGATGCGGATTGGCCGATATGGACACACCAAGAACAACTGCCGCCAGCAAAATTTGTTTTTGATGACAATGATCGGCGTGGTCAAGCCTTGGATTCTTCGGTTTCGGGTGGTTGCATCATCAGTGGTTCAACCGTGCGTCGTTCTATGTTGTTTTCTAATGTCAAAGTGAATAGTTACAGCGTCATTGAAGATTCTGTCATTTTGCCTAATGTCCAAATTCTCCGCAATGCGCGCTTACGCCGTGTGGTGGTGGAAAAGCGTTGTGTCATTCCGGAAGGTTTAATGGTTGGCTATAATAAAGAAGAAGATCGGCAACGATTTCGCGTGACCGAAAAAGGTGTGACGTTGATTACGCCAGAGATGTTGGGGCAAGATTTATATCCCTATTCAAGAAAGTCTTAACTTTCAGGCTGTATCTATCATTTAAAAACAATAACTTATAAGAAAATGAAAAAACTGAATCTGGTTCTGCTGTGGCATATGCACCAGCCGGACTATCGTGATTACGAAACACAAGAATTTGTATTGCCTTGGGTTTATTTGCATGCCATTAAAGATTACACGGATATGGCTTATCACCTCGAAACCTATCCGAACGTCAAGGCCGTTGTTAATTTCGTGCCCATTTTGCTGGATCAGCTGGAAGATTTTGCACAGCAATTTTCTAACGGGAAAATGCGTAATCCGTTATTAAAACAGCTTGCCAATCCTGAGCTGGAAAATCTTTCGGTGCAAGATCGAGTTTATTTGCTCGATAGCTGTTTTCTCAGTAACCATGACAATATGCTCAAGCCATACCCAAGCTACAAACGCTTGTACGAATTGAGCCAAACGTTTACGAAATACGATGATAATGAAATCCGCTATATTTCAGGTCAGTATTTTGCTGATTTGCTGGTTTGGTATCATCTGGTATGGATGGGGGAGGGTATCCGCAGACATAACTCTTTTATACAGCGGTTGTTGGAAAAAAATAAAGGATTTAGCAATGAAGAGCGGATGCAATTATTCAATTTAATCGGTGAGCTGATTCGTGATTTGATTCCGCGTTATCGTAGGTTGGTCGAATCGGGTCAAATTGAATTATCCACCACACCACACTATCATCCGTTGGCGCCATTGATGATTGATTTTTCCTCGGCTAAAGACAGCCAACCCGATATTACGATGCCGCATTGCTCGCAATACCCCGATGGATTGAACCGGGTTAGTTTTCATTTATCTTCTGCATTGGAGAGCCATACCAATTATTTCCATCAGAAACCTACCGGTATCTGGCCTGCAGAAGGCGCTATTTCGCAAACTTTATTGGAAGTAATGACGCAACAAAATTGCGAATGGAGTGCTAGCGGGGAAACCGTTTTAGTTAATAGTTTACGAGCATCAAATCCTGATGTTGTGCTGTCTGATAAAAACAACTATTTGTATCAACCGTATCGATTTTCTGGATCGGCCGCATCCATGCTGTGTTTTTTTCGCGATGACCGTTTATCCGATTTAATTGGCTTTGAGTATTCCAAATGGTTTGCGCCCGATGCAGCAAAAAATTTCGTGCAGGAATTGGAACACATCTATCACCATACATCGGGCGACCAAGATCCCGTCGTCAGCGTGATACTGGATGGGGAAAATGCCTGGGAATCCTATCCGTATAATGGATACTATTTTTTGCAAGATGTTTATCACTTGCTGGCACAACATCCGTTTATCCAAACAACGACTTATCGCGATTATATTGCCGATACAAAAAACAGAGAAAACGCATCGACTTTAAACAAATTGACGGCCGGAAGTTGGGTTTACGGGACGTTTTCCACCTGGATTGGTGATCACGAAAAAAATAGCGCGTGGGACTTGTTATGTTCCGCAAAGCATTGTTTTGATCAAGTAATGTCACAGAATACCCTGACAGAAGAAGAAAAAACAGCGGCTATCCGTCAACTGTCTTCGTGCGAAAGCTCTGATTGGTTTTGGTGGTTCGGTGATTACAATCCAGCGCATTCGGTTGCCAGCTTTGATCAATTATTTAGAAAAAATTTGATGAATTTGTATCGTTTGCTCAAATTACCTATTCCACCACAGCTTTATGAATCGATCAGTAAAGGTAATAGTGACAATGGAGAAAGTGGTGCGATGCGACGATCTTCTTAGTCACTGATAAGTGTCGAATGATGTCGCCATTCATCAGATTATCGGTTTTTGTTATTAACTCAACCACAGGGAATCATTGAATGTCTCAACGCGTTTCGTTATTGTTTGGAGTGCATGCCCACCAACCTGTTGGTAATTTTTCTAGCGTTCTGATGGATGCGCATTTGCGCTGTTATAGACCTTTCTTACAAGTGCTGTACCGTTACCCCGACTTTCGTTTTGCGATTCATTTATCGGGTTGGCTACTTGATTACCTGTTAATGCACTACCCAGAAGACATGGCTTTATTGCAAGAAATGGTGGCAAGAAATCAAGTCGAGCTTTTTGGTGCGGGTGACACAGAACCGGTGTTAGCAGTCATACCGAATCGAGATCGTATCGGACAAATCCAAACTTTTTCCGACAAATTGGCTGAAAAATTAGGGCAACGCCCGCAAGGTGCTTGGTTGACTGAACGCGTTTGGGAATCTACCGTCATTCCAGCGCTAGCGGATTGCGGTATTCGTTATGTCACCGTCGATGACTATCATTTTGTTTGTGCTGGCAAAGCATTACCTGAACTCAACGGTTACTTTACTACGGAAGAGGGTTCGCAACGACTGGATTTGTTTCCGATTTCAGAAGCATTGCGTTACAAAATTCCGTTTTCACCGGCTGATGATACCGTCGCTTATCTCGAATCTTTAGCGAATCCGGGCGTGTCACATACCCAAAGCGCGGCGATTTATTTTGATGATATTGAAAAATTTGGCATTTGGCCTGAGACCTATCAATGGGTCTATGAAAAGGGCTGGTTGGAGCAATTTATTCAAAAGGTTTTGGCTTCGAATATTATCGTTACCCAGCATTTCAGCGAATATCACGCGGCCGAAAAAACGCGAGGCATTGTTTATTTGCCTACGGTTTCTTATATTGAAATGAATGAATGGACTTTGCCTGCCGCTTCTGCCAACGCTTACGCAGAATTAACTCAACACGCTAAAACACAAGGCTGGTATGAGCATAAAAAAGCTTTTATACGCGGCGGCATTTGGAAAAACTTTTTTTCCCGTTATCCTGAATCGAATTGGATGCACAAACGCATGCTCAGTCTTTCAGCGCGTTTAGCGAAATTACCCAAAAAACAGCAATCAGACGAAATGCGGCAAAAACTCTATGAATCCCAAGCCAATGACGCTTATTGGCATGGCATGTTTGGAGGATTGTATTTGCCGCATTTGCGGCGCGCCTTGTACAAGGCTATGCTTGAATTGGAAGTAATGTTGGATGCCTGCAAGCCTCGTCGAATTTCATTCGTGGAAGATACCGATTTGGATGGGGTCAGAGAAGTCTATCTGCATAATGGAACGCTGCAAGCGATTGTTAAGCTAGATAGCTATGCCAGTATTTGTGAGTTGGATGCGTATGAATTGCATCATAACTTTGGCGATACACTACGCCGCCAGATTGAGCATTATTATCAAAAAATACAAGCAGGGCATCGAGATTCTTCGCAACATTCGGGTGATGGTATTGCCTCCGCTCATGATCGAATCAGCTTCAAACATGAAATCAATGCATCGGATATCGTTGCTGATGATCATCCTAGGAGCTTGTTTATCGATTCCTTGAATCAAGTGCCGGTAGCTTATACATCGAACAGTTCCGCACTCGAGAATTTACATTTCGTTTCGCACCATGCTGAAAACATTGTGCATAAACTGTTTATGTTGGAGAAAAACCAACTGCATGTGTTGTATCGATTCAGTGCCAAAACGAAGCAATCATTCAGTACGCAAATCAATCTCGCGATGCCTAGTTGCGACGGCATGGGAGGGCGATACCGTTATCAAAATGAGATTCTAGGCGGTTTCGGACAATGGATCGAATTATCGAATTTCACCGAAATGACGCTCGACGATGACACTTTGAATGGACATGTTGTATTGAAGACATCAGCTCCAGTGAGCTTTCGCGCAAATCCGCATTTTTCAGTGTCGCAATCGGAAAGTGGTTTTGAAAAAATCATGCAAGCCGTTACGCTGCATTTGGAATGGCCGATCACGGTGCATGAGCTAACCATTACTCTGTCAATTCATGCAAGAAAGCGCGCTTAATGCGTTATGATTGCAGTATTGCTTAGAAACCGACTGTCTTGGTAATGCAAAATTACCGAGCAGCAGTGGATTTTTACCGTAAAAATAAATAGAAAGTAACTTTAATCGTATGTCATCGCTCATTCAATCACCAGCTTGGCTTGCTTTGCAAGCGCATCAAAAAGTACTGGCACAACAGCATTTACGTAACCTTTTTGAGAAAAATCCGCAGCGTTTTAATGAGTTATCGTTGCAATTTGATAGCATTTTATTAGATTTTTCTAAACAGCTGATAGAACGTGATACGGTCGATTTACTGATTAATCTCGCAAAGCAGCAGCAGCTTTCCGACTGGATAAAACGCATGTTTTCCGGGGACAAAATCAATTCCACCGAACATCGTGCTGCGTTACATGTGGCTTTACGGGGACAAGATCCTGTCACCGTTGATGGTGTCGATGTCATGCCGGAAGTTAGACGCGTCTTGAAGCAAATGGAAAAATTTTCTTCCGAAGTGCAAAGCGGCGCACGTGTTGGTTATTCGGGAAAAATGTTCACCGATATCGTCAATATCGGTATCGGCGGCTCCGATTTAGGGCCAGTCATGGTTACCGAAGCGTTAAAACCGTATCGCTTACCCAATATTACGCCGCATTTTATTTCCAATATTGACGGCACGCAGCTCGCAGATGTATTGCAACATCTTAATCCTGCTACGACCTTGTTTGTTGTTGCTTCCAAAACATTCACTACGCTGGAAACAATTACTAATGCTTGTTCCGCACGGGAATGGTTTATTTCTCATGGAGGGAGTGAAAAAGACATCGCCAAACATTTTGTCGCGGTATCGACGAATCGATCAGCGGTAGAGAATTTTGGCATCAATCCGGATAACATGTTTGAGTTTTGGGATTGGGTCGGCGGGCGATATTCATTATGGTCTGCCATTGGATTGCCGATTGCTTTGACGATCGGTATGGATCATTTTTACGAGTTATTGGCTGGCGCGCATGCGATGGATCAGCACTTTGCGACTGCTCCGCTGGAAAAAAACTTGCCCGTTATGTTGGCTTTAGTCGGTGTTTGGCAAATCAATTTTCTCGGCACTGCGGCGCATGCTATTTTGCCGTATGACCAATCCATGCACCGTTTTCCTGCCTATTTGCAACAATTAGAAATGGAAAGCAACGGTAAACGCATCACCCGCGATGGCGAAGTCGTTGATTATGATACGGGTGCTATCGTTTGGGGAGAGCCCGGAACTAACGGGCAACACGCGTTTTATCAATTATTGCATCAAGGTACCCACAATGTTTCGGCGGATTTCTTGGCGCCTTGTCAAAGCCACCATTTGATCGGTGTTCATCATTTTATGCTACTCGCTAATTTTTTTGCCCAAACAGAAGCATTAATGAGCGGTAAAAATGCGAGCGAAGTTCGCACGGAGCTTGAATCACAACACATGGATGCCAAAACTATTGAGCATCTGTTGCCGCATAAGATTTTTCCAGGTAATCGCTTGACTACATCGATTTTATTTAAGAAATTGAATCCGCATACCTTAGGAGCGTTGATAGCGATGTATGAACACAAAGTATTCGTGCAAAGTGTCATCTGGAATATCAACCCGTTTGATCAGTGGGGTGTTGAGCTCGGTAAGCAACTGGCAGGAAAAATCTTATCCGAACTTGAACAGCATGCCCCTGTGACCTCACACGATTCTTCGACCAATGGACTTATTGATTTCTTTAAATCCAATCAGTAATGGTTATGCAAAGCACTCAAAAACTAAAAGTACTTTTTATAACATCGGAAATTTACCCACTCTGCAAAACAGGGGGATTAGGGGATGTGAGCGCCTCTTTGCCAGTGGCTTTGCAAAATTTACAAACCGATATCAAAATCTTGCTGCCAGGTTATCCATCAGTGATGCAGGGGGTCAAATACAAGCGGAAAGTCGCCGAATTCAAAGAATTGCAACATTTTCCCCCGACCACTCTGTTGGCTGGAAAGCTCGCTTTAAGCAAGACGGAATCGCTATCGGTATTGGTCATCGATTGTCCTGGTTTATACGCACGTGAAGGTGGGCCTTATTTGGATGCGAGCGGTCACGATTGGCCAGACAACGCGCTGCGTTTTGGTTTATTGTCAAAAATCGGCGCGATTCTATCGAGCGACGCTAATCCGCTTAAATGGCAGCCCGATATTGCGCACTGTAATGATTGGCAAAGCGGCCTTACGCCAGCTTACTTACATTTTCATTCGGGTGCTAAAGCGCCTACGGTAATAACCATCCACAATTTGGCATTTCAGGGTAATTTTGCACCTGGAACAGTGATTCAGCTCGGTCTACCCGCATCTAGTTTTAATGTGCACGGGGTCGAATACTATGGAAATCTATCTTTCCTAAAAGCGGGTATTTATTATGCGGACCATATCACTACCGTCAGTTCAAATTATGCCAAAGAAATTCAAAAAGAACCGCTAGGATTTGGTATGCAAGGCTTGCTAACCACACGCAGTAAGCAATTAACGGGGATCATTAACGGTATCGATATCGAAAAATGGAATCCTGAAACGGATCCGTATTTAGCAAAAAATTACAGCAGCAAGAAGTTATCGAACAAATCTTTTAACAAAGCAGCACTTCAACAGCGCATGGGGCTTGATGTCGATGACGCTATTCCGTTGTTTGGTGTCATCAGTCGCCTAACCTATCAGAAAGGTACGGATTTGTTGATTCAGATTATTCCTGATCTGGTCAAATTACCGGCACAACTTGTCATTCTGGGTAGCACTCATGTTGAACTGGAAGCGCAACTGATGTCGTTGACGCAAGCCTATCCTCATGCCATTGCGGTAAAAATTGGTTTTGATGAAGCATTGTCACATCTGATTGAAGCCGGTGCAGATTGCTTCCTGATGCCTTCACGATTTGAACCGTGCGGTTTGAATCAAATGTACAGTCAACGCTATGGAACTCCTCCCATCGTGCATGCGACAGGCGGCTTAGTCGATACGGTTGTTAATCTTACGCCAGATACCTTGGCCAATGGTACTGCCAGCGGGTTTTCTTTCTCACCCATTACGATCGGTAATTTGTTTAGCACCATACAATTGACTGTTGAGACCTATCGAAATACAAAAACTTGGCAGAAGTTACAAAAAAACGCTATGGCAAAAGATTTTAGCTGGCAGGCAAGTGCAGCTGCTTATCAGGAAATTTATCGATCGGTGCTTCGGTGATTTGAAACGATCACCGCATTAAGACATTTTCATTTGTAATTGCTGATAAAATCATAATTATCTTAATCAAACTTAGAGGCTGCACCATGTTAGCTCTTAACCAGAAAAAAAACTTGAATCTCAAATGTTGTGGCCAAGGACGGTTATTTGCCATCTTTGTTTTAACGCTAACCTTGCTTGCGCAAACCAGCTTTGCTGCGAGTTGGCCTAAACTAAGTTTTGTGCCAGTCGTAACTGGTTTAGAAAGCCCTGTTCATGTTACTCACGCTGGAGACGGTAAGGGACGGATTTTTATCGTCGAACAATCTGGACGTATTCGTATTGTGGTTAATGGCGTGTTACAACCGACACCGTTTTTAGACATTAAAGATCGAGTGAGCTGCTGCGGTGAGCGGGGATTATTCAGCGTTGCTTTTCCACCAAAATTTGCGACAAAAGGCTATTTCTACGTCAACTATACTAATAAAGCTGGTAACACCGTTGTTTCACGCTTTGCTGTGATGGGGTCGGGTGATATAGCGGACCCGGCGAGCGAAAATTTTATCCTGACGATTGAGCAACCGTTCGTCAATCATAACGGTGGCCAAATCGCTTTTGGGCCTGATGGCATGCTATATATCGGCATGGGAGATGGTGGAGGTGTTGGAGATCCATTAGGCTCGGGACAAGATCCGGCTTCTTTATTAGGTAAATTGTTGCGAATTGATGTTGAATCCTCCGCACAACCGTATGCGATTCCCGCTACTAATCCTTTCGTCAGTGATGGCAGCAAGCGTCCCGAAATTTGGGCAAGCGGCTTGCGCAATCCTTGGCGATTTTCTTTTGATCGTGAAAAAGGCGATTTATTTATCGCAGATGTTGGTCAAGATCTATTTGAGGAAATCAATTTTCAATCGGTAAATAGTCCTGGTGGCGAAAACTACGGTTGGAATGTCATGGAAGGTAACCATTGCTTCAAACAATCGACGTGTAATAACCAAAATCTCGTCAATCCAGTTTTAGAATACGACCATACTCATGGTGATCTCTCGATTACTGGTGGTTTTGTTTACCGTGGTAAAGTATTTCCCAGAATGCGCGGTATCTATTTGTTTGGCGATTTTGTTTCGGGACGAATCGCTGGCTTAAGACGCCCAAGCGCAGAGCCGAATGCAAGCTTTGATTCTGCCTTGCTAGCCGATACTGATTTTTTGATTAGTAGCTTTGGCGAGGACGAAAGTGGAGAAATGTATGTTGCAGATATTTCAGGGACGGTGTTTCGCATTGAGGATACGGTTCGTTTTAGTGAGTTATCGTTTTCAAGTCTTGAGGCTAGTTATCAATTTGGCGATTCCATCCAAATGAAGATCACTGAAACTTCACCGCAACGCACTGAGAAAGAAGATCTGTGGATTGCTGTTGCTACACCGGACGGGCAATTATTGTATTTATCAAATCAGACGGAAGCACAATGGAGTACCCAGCCTCAACCATTCAAACGCGAGGTCGATCCCAGTGATACAACTCATCATGTTTTAAGTATGACGCTCACAGCAGGCATTTCACCAGGATCCTATCACTTTTATGCTGTTTTGAACGATCCAAATCCAGGTATGTTGGATTTATCCTCAAGTTTGCGCTCTAGTATCGCAGAAGCAGTTTTTACGCTAAGGAATTAGCGACGATGTCCGCTGATTTTATGGGCGGGAAGTCTCATAAAATCAAGAAATGGAGCAGGGGGATGAGAATTACCCCATACGCGTATAGTAAAAATATATAGAGTTAGGGAAACGCTGAAAAATCCTGTGTGATGAAAAAAATCTTACAGTTTATATTTTTCTATAAAGAATTCTTCTACTTGATCGACGGGTAATGGTTTGCTTAAAAAATAACCCTGAACATCATCGCAAGATTTGTCTTTCATGAAATCTAACTGCATATTGGTTTCAACCCCCTCCGCTGTTACTTTCATATTCATACTGCTGGCCATCGCTATAATAGCGGTAGCAATGGCTCCATTATCAGAGTTTTGCTCTAAATTGCGCACAAAAGCTTGATCGATTTTTAATCGATCAATAGGAAAATTCATCAATCGACTTAAACTGGAATATCCTGTTCCAAAGTCATCAATGGCAAGTTGTACACCGACTTGCTTGAGTTCCTGAAGTACATTAATTACAAGATCGACATCATTGATTAACGCACTCTCAGTCAATTCGAGCTCTAAAATTCCTGGGTCTAGCGAGCATTCCGTTAAGATGCTGTTAACTATATCTGCGAAACCAGTATGAAGTAGTTGTACTGCCGAAACATTTACTGCGATACGCGTGAGAGGAATTCCTTGCTTGCACCACGCCTTAGCTTGATTGCAAGCTTTCCTTAAAACCCATTCTCCAATGTGAATAATAAGCCCAGTTTCTTCTGCAAGAGGAATAAATTCAACGGGGGAAATTTGCCCTAGCTCTTTGTTTTCCCATCGTAATAGTACTTCCACTCCATTAAAATTACCTTTCTCTACATCAAATTGTGGTTGATAATGCAGGTAAAACTCATCGCGTTCAATAGCTTTACGTAAATGACTTTCCATGGATAATTTTCGTACCGCCATTTCCATCATATAGTTGGAAAAATAACAATACATATTACCGCCGGATCGTTTAGCATAATACATTGCAAGATCAGCGTTTTTGAGCAAGTCTTCGGAAGTTTCACCATCATCAGGATAAACTGCAATACCGATACTCGTAGTGGTTGTGAGTTCGTGTTCTCCAAAAATGAATGGTTGGGCTAATTTAATTCTAATGCGTTCTGCAACAATTGCAGCATCTTCATTACGTTCAATTAACGGTAACAATGCTGTGAATTCATCTCCTCCCAGACGCGCAAGAGAAATATCGCCTTGACTGATGACTGGTTGAACAAATGTATCGCTAATTCGAATGCTTTTTCTTAAGCGTTCACTCGTGGCTTGTAGAACTAAGTCGCCCAAGTGGTGACCCAGCGTATCGTTGATACGTTTAAAGCCATCTAAATCAAGAAATAATATGCCTAACTTTAATTTTTTGCGTTGTGCCAATGCAATCATTTGTTGCAGATTTTCTTGAAAGAAATGTCGATTGGGTAATTCTGTTAAATCATCAAAGTATGCCATTTGGTGCAGTCTTTGTTCGCTCTGCAATAATTGCTGCGTAGTAAAACTTCCCTTAAGCATATATCGCACGCGGTGACTCAATAATGGGATATTGATTGGTTTAGTAATAAAATCTGTAGCACCAACTTCATAAGCCCGGTTAATAGACTCAATATCTTCCAGACCGGTCATCATTAGAATAGGTAAGTGCCTGCCTTCAGGCATGTTTCTTAATTCATAACAAGTAGTATATCCATCTATGCCAGATGGCATCATGACATCAAGAAGTATGGCATCTATTTTGTTATCTTTAAAAAGTTGCAAACCCTCTTCACCACTAGATGCCTCGATTGTATTCATGCCGGCAGCTTGTAATGTCCTTGCGACTACCAATCGTATTAGAGGATCGTCGTCAATAATAATGACGGTTGACTGAGGCATGTTAATTAGTCCCTGAAGTGCTGTGTAAAGTATCTAGATAAGCTATCAAAGTGCGGCAAGCGTCAGCAAAATGCTGTTGGATTACAACCAGTGCCTGACCTGAAACATCATAAATATTATTTCGAGCCTCATTTTCAACATTTCGGCAGAGTTCGGCCAGATTATGAGCGCCAACTTGACTGCTACTGGATTTAAGAGTATAGGATGTCATTCTGATAGCTTTGATATCACCAATGTTCCATGCATGCTCAAGCGCCCCCATTAATTTCTTGCCATTATCCAGGTAGGTTTTTATTACTTGTTTCAGTAATTCATGCCCGTAATCGGCTTCAAGAGAACGAATCGATGCGAGAGCTTCAGTATCAATTGAGAGTTTATTAATAGATTCGGCTGAAATTTGATTACTGGATTGTTCCATTTCAGATAGTTGTTCCCTTGAGTGAGTTGACTTTGAGTTGTTCAACCAGAGTGCAACAGTGTTAGCTAGGTCTTTGGCTTTTATAGGTTTTGATAAATAATCATCCATGCCGGTAGTGAGGCATTTTTCACGATCGCCTTCAATGGCATTCGCAGTCAAGGCAATGATAGGGAAATAATACAATTCTCCTGTACTTTGTTGCCGTCTAATTTCAGTTGTAGCACGATATCCATCCATTTCTGGCATCATGCAGTCCATTAAAACTAAATCGTAAGTTTTACGTTGAACTGCTTCTATCGCTTCAAGTCCATTTTTGACAACATCAACGATGTAACCAAAATTACGTAGCATTCCTAAAGCGACAGCTTGATTAACGGGATTATCTTCCGCAAGTAATAGGTAACCTTTGGATTCATTTATGTCGGATGTTCCTGGTTTTTCAAGAGTATTCTCAATGGCAATTTTTTCCTGAAGGTGTAAGGAATGGTTCGCATCGACAGAATCTCTTGCTTGTATTAAACATTTGTACAATTCGCTTTTACGAATGGGTTTTGTTTTATAAACGGCGAATCCCGTTTTCTTTGCTTCATCCGCTTCTCCCTTATAATGCGTAGAAGTTAACATGATGAGAGGAATTTTAGCCCAGTCTGGATTAGCCTTAATCTTCTGCCCTAATTCTAAGCCATTCATATTAGCCATTTTCATATCAATTAATACCAGATCATAATTTTGGTGATTGATCGTCGTTTCATGTAATTTGTCCAAAGCTTTTTGAGCGCTACCTACTGAACTGACGTCCATGCCCCACGATTCAGCGTAGGCACTCAAAATACCGCGACTGGTATTATTATCCTCGACAATCAAAAGCCTTATTCCAGCGAGTGCAGAGCTCAATTTTTCGGATTCTTTTCGTTCTGTACATTTTCCTATGTATAAAGGCAATGTGAATGCAAAAGTTGATCCTTGGTCAATGCGGCTATTGACTCTTATTTCTGATCCTCCCATTAATTCCACCAGTTGCTTAGAGATAGCTAGACCTAGTCCGGTACCCCCATATTTTCGGGTAGTTGAGCCATCTGCTTGAGAAAATGCTTGAAACAATCGAGGCATGACATCTTCATCAATTCCTATACCGGTATCGGTAACACTAAAACGAACAGCGACTGGATTGGTATGTTCGTTATATATCGGGTTTTGATTATTGGTGCTGGTATCAAGGCTTACATCAACAATTATCTCTCCAAATTCGGTGAATTTGATGGCATTGCCAAGCAGATTCCCAAGTACTTGTCTGATGCGAGTCGGATCCCCTTTCACCCATTCAGAGACATTAGGATCAATTCGATAGTTCAGCTCAAGATTCTTACTATGAGCACGTTCTGAGAAAAGTTCGATAACTTCTTCAATCGATCGATATAAATCGAAATCTATATTTTCTAATTCAAAGCGACCAGCCTCTATTTTAGAGAAGTCAAGAATATCATTGATGATCGATAAAAGTGATTCGCCAGAATTATGAAGTATGTTTATAAAATGAAGTTGTTGAGAACTAAGTTGAGTGTCTAATAATAATTCTGCCATCCCCAGCACGCCATTCATCGGCGTGCGGATTTCATGGCTCATTGCTGCTAGAAATTGAGATTTTGCTAAATTAGCCGCTTCCGCATTTTCTTTTGCCTGTCTTAATTCAATCGTTCTTTCTTCAATTTTATTCTCTAAGTCGGCATGGTACTGTACCAATTCTTTGTCTCTAATTTGTATTTGTTCAAGCATGCTATTAAAAGCATCGACTAGAGTACCCACTTCATCATTGATGCTGTGCCGTGTAACGCGTAAGGAATAGTGGCCAGAGCTAGAAACTTTTTCTGCGGTGGTTGAAAGATCATAAATAGGTTGTACCACTTTGGACGCCATGCGCTTGGCTAAAAATGTAGCGGCAATAAAAGCCGCCAGCATGGATAATGCGAAAATCATTAGGTTCCATCCTAATTGTTGCCACATTGTTCCGAGTGCATATCTAATTGTTAAGCTTCCAACATATTCTTCCCCTGTCTTAATCGGTTGAACAATATGCATGTCTTGAAAAGGTAGCCAGTTTGGTAGCCATATTTGTTTCGGATTATTTAAGCTAGCAATTTCATGCCCATCTTGCGTAGTGAGTGAGGCTTCAGTGATAGAAGGAATTTGAAGCAATGAATTCAAAGTTAGCTGTGCGTTTTTCTCATCTGCAAATGTGAGAGAAGCTTGAGAGTTATCGGCTGTTACACGTGCCAATCCATTTAATTGCTCTTTTGCAATGTTAAGTGAACTTCTCACTTCGTTAACTGCGACTAAAGCAAAAATCAATAGCATTGACGATGCTAGACTTACGAAAATTATTAATAATAGTCTGTCCGCAATGGAACGATCTTTGCGTGGTAATTTTTCAATCAGCGTTGAGTTCGACATAATTCTTATAGGAAAATAGTTCATATACTTACCGATCCCTTATATGACGGGCTATTTGTAGAAGTTGAGCACTCAGTTTTAATCCAGAATTTCTAACGTGTTCAAGATTAATTTCAAAATTTAATGTTTTTCCATTATTAATTAAAATAATCATTCCACCCATATCGAGAAATTCGCTGACATTACTAACTATCAGTATCGGTTTTTGTCTAGTAATCTTGAGCCAGTTTTGAGTTTCCTCAGCACTTTCTGCTCTCGATAAATACAATAATTGGCAGTCATCTATAGGTTCTCCGAAATTAACATATTTAATCAGCACAGGTTTGTTTTCAATCGATCTGCCTGTAATGTCGTCCAATTCTTTAAACTTCTGGTTTTCAGGAATACAAAGCTTTATTTCTCTTGTAATTATTTCTCGCGGCCATTCGGTAAATTTTAGAAATTTATAAAGAAAGGCCGCAATCAGTGCTTGCTCACTGGCACTTGTCGTTGCGATAGCCCTATCCATATAAGTGATATCGGTCACTATCAAGGCTAGCATAAAAATTACTGCTTTAATGGTAATCCGTAACTTTTGCATTTTGTCAGAAGGATTTTTCCAAACGGAATCTTACTGTGCGTCCGTCCATACGCAGAACGTCTTGCACATGTTCTGGACCACCAATCATTTTTGGATGACTATCTAACACATTATAGAGTCCGAGGTGGGCTTCAAATCCATAAATCGGTTTGGTCATGGCTAAATTGATGTTAAATATATGATAAGCAGGGGCGGATTCTCCAGCTAAAGTACGGCGGTTGTCTACAAAAATTTCTTCAAAACCCAAGCGAAATCGATTGTTAAATATAGGTTCAGCGTAGTGTGCTTTTATTAGATTTTGTGGAGAATTAATGGCTTCTGACCAGGGCAAGTTGGAAAAATCGTCGCGTGTTTCGGTATGATTATATGTCCAAGATAATTTGAACAAGCGGCCATTGTCCCAGCGTCTTTCGCCTTGCAATTCAAAGCCGATACTTCTCGCATGACCGGCATTCATGAATTTATTAAAATCTGAATCGTCGGCGTTGGTAAATTGATCTGTTTTTTCTATCAGTAATTTGTTTAAATCGTTAAAAAATAACGTTCCTAAAAACCTCATGCCATCAATGGGATACCATTCCGCAATAGCTTCATAGCTTTTAATCAGTTCCTCGCGATTGTTGGGATTCCTAACATTGGAATCTAGTAATACATAATCTCGTTCGTAGATATTGGGGGCACGGAAGGCTGAACTGTAAAGTAATTTTCCGGTGAGTGTTGGCGTAATATTCCAAATTAAGCCAATTCTGGGATTAATCTGAATATTTTTAATCAAGTGATGGTGGTCGACGCGAAATCCGGCGTTCAGGGCTAGATTGTTGGTAATACGATATTCATCTTGAAGGTAGCCGCCTATTCTTAAGCCGCCATTATTACTATTATTATAGGAAAAGAACTCTGGTATGAAATCATAATTGACCATATGTTGGCGTTGATCATATTGAAAATCAATTCCTGTGATCCATTTATGATCTTTAAAGTGAGTGCCGATTAATTTGACCTCTCCACCCCACCAACGCGCTGAAGTAGCGTCTTTATTAACAGCACGGTAGAATTCAATACCATCATTGCTGTTAAGATAAGCTTCAATACTATGATAATCGTACCAATGATGAAAGCCGCGAGCTTGTAATGTTAAATCTTTATTGATCAAAGTGTTGTAATCAAGATCAACGAACGCTTGCCTATCTACCATGGTAAACGGTCTGTCGTTAAAAATCCCCCCAAATGAAGCAGTAGGAACACGTTTGGAGCGATCCACATAACCCGTGCTTAAAGTGAATCCTTGGTAACTCAGTTGCCCAAAAAGCCGGTCACTTCTTTCGCGATCCATATTTTGCGCAACACCATTATTGAACTCACGAAATTCTTCAAAAAACAGCTGTGAGTTTCCTTGGCTTCTATATTGCGAAGCATTTAATAATAAACTTACGCCATTATCCCATTCTTTTCCGTAGGTTAACCGACCACGATAGGTATCAAGACTGCCAACTTCTCCAGTCAATCGCAGGGCATTTATATCCTTGCCTTTTTTTGTAATCACATTGATGACACCCATTAACGCATTACCACCATAAACTGAGGAACCGGAACCGGGAATGTATTCGATACGATCAATAATGTTCATGTCGAGCAGGAAATCTTCACCCAGGAAGCTCTGATCAAAAACCGCGTCATTCATACGCCGGCCATTGATCATGATCAAGATTCGTGAATTATATTCACCCACTGGACCAAAGCCACGTACACCAAGGTAGGAATAATTGCGATCGGTGCGAACGTGCAAGCCACGAATAGCGTTGAGTGCATCCGATAACGTGCGCCAATTGAAACTACGAATATCTTCCGCAGTTAATACTTCAACAGAAGAGGGCGCTTCAGAGGATTTTTGTTTAAAACGGGAAGCGCTTTGCACTTCTACATTAACGAGCTGTGTGAGCGGCATTTCCAGAAAATCATCTTTTTTATCCGCTTTTGCAGTCAGTGGTGCAATTAAATTTATTAACAAAGAAATAATTAATAAGCTATAAAAGCTATGCTTTAAATAGTATTTTTTAATATTTCTCATGATTAATGAAAATTAATTCAGTTCTCAACCTGCAAAACAGTATTGTTTATGTCGCTAAGACTTCAGAAACGCAATTGCGCGCCAGCATAAAACCCTCTCGGAATAAGACCGGGAAAGGAATATATGAAATCTGGCATTGCTTCTTGGTGATTTTGCGCAAACAGGTTTTGCCCCACCAAAAATAACTCTAAATTCTTGTTCGGATTGAAGGCTAATTTTGCATCCATCGTGACATATCCGGGTATTTTGTAATATGAAATGCCACTGACATAACGCAGCCAAAGATTTAATTGGAGCTTGTCGGAGACGTCATAGTGTGAACGTACCGAAAGGTGATGTTGTTGATTAACCTTATCTGCGCCGTTAGACGTTGAATCAAAATATCTTTTTGAGACATCCGATGATATATTCATATCCAGGAAGCTATAGTTTCCTTGCAAGCGCCATTTATCTGTCGGTTTCCAGTCTCCGGAAATTTCAACTCCGTAAGTCAAACCTGAGGCCTTGTTGTTACCCAAAAGTGATAGTAAAACCTGTCGCGATGCTCCGCTCACGAATGAGAATGCCCCCATGGAAAGATCGCGTAATTCACTATAATCATTGACGAATCCGGCGATATCAACCGAGGCTTGTGGTGAAAATTGGTGACGGTAACCTATTTCATAGGCAATCAGTTTCTCTGATTTAAAGTTATGATTGCCTTGAAAAATAGCTTGAACAGCAAGAGGTAACCCCAGGTTAAGTCCCGGGAGATTAGGAAGGTATCCAGCCACGACTTCTCCATCATTTTCTATACGTGAAGGTGTGCGTACTGCACGAGAGACAGATCCCCATATTGAATTGTAAGACGTCGGCGTCCACATCAAACGTGCGTTTGGTTGGATTTCTAAACCGGTAAAATCGTTGCGATCTAAACGAGTACCGATCGAAAACATTAAGCGATCAGGAATAAGCTTTATATCATTGCGTATAAACCCGCTAAAAACTTGATTCGTTTGGCTACTGGGCGACAATTGGATGAGATTACCTTCGGTCAGCTTAGTATGATACAAGCGATAGTTAAATCCCCACGTCAAATCGTTACGATTCAAAAATGGAAAGCGATGTTGAAAATCAATATCAAAACTTTCTGACATGTAACTAGTAATCGCCGGTAATTTAAGGTTTACATGGTCATAATAGGTTTGCAGCATGATGGAAGATTGTTCGGAAATAGTCCGATCCCAACGCATGCGAATACTTCCCCCCTCGCTGCGGCCACGATCAACGATTCGAGGTATCGTTGGGTCACGTGTCGATTGTGCGAAGGTGTTATTTCCAATGAAATTCGAAAACAGATCTCCTTGCAACGTAAATTGGTCAATACCGCGGCTGTGATCGATACGAAAACCGCCTCTGACTGAATGCCATTGGTCGTAATTTGAATGACCGGATGGTGCCATCATATCGTTCCGTGTAAATCCTTTTGCAAAAATACGGAAAGGGGTGTCGTCATTGATTTTTCCACCATAGCGGGCGCCAACAAAACCCTGTTCAAATGTGCCTCCACCGGCTGTTAACAGAGTTCCTTGAGTATCGGCAGCTTTCTTTGTAATGACATTGATCACACCATTTACCGAATTAATTCCCCATACGGTAGCAGCAGGACCTCGAATCACTTCGATCCGCTCGATGTCTTCCATTAACGTATCTTGCTGTTCCCAGAAGGTTCCAGAAAATAATGGTGTATAGACGCTACGGCCATCGATTAATACTTGTAGCTTGTTGGCATAGCGGCCATTGAATCCGCGAATACTGATTGCCCATTTGTCTGTGCCAATCCGATCGACTTGAATTCCTGGCGCCATCCGTAGCGCTTCGGGAATGCTTGTTGCGCCTGATCGACGAATATCGTCTTGCGTAATCACAAATACGGCTGAAGCGACATCCTGTAGTCTCTGTGATCGCCGTGATACACTCGTGATTTCAATTTTGGTCAACTCGGCAATCGGTAAATCTAAGAAAGGGTTGTTGGCGGCCTTGTTAAGGTTCGTATCCTTTGCAATGGCTAGGTTTCCTGACAAGCATGCTAATGAAACCAGAATAAATTTACGAAAAATATGAGTTAGAGCTATTTGTTTTGAATATTGATAGCACTTGCAGAAAAATACAGAGAGATAGGAGAAGAAAGAATTCATTGTCATCTTCCTCTTACTTCCCTGGCAATTTGTAGCAATTGTGCATTCAGCTTTAACGAGGAATTTCTAGTAACTTCGAGGTTTACCGAGAAGTTTAGATTTTTGCCATCGTTAATTAACGCAATCATTCCCCCCATATCCAGAAAACCGCTGGCATTGCTAACCACCAGCGTTGGCCGACCTTTCGTTAAATGAATCCACTCACGAATATTGTCTGCACTGATATCACGCGGCAGGTATAAAAGTTGACATTGTTTATAAGAATCCGATAACGAAATGAATTTAACTTGAACGGGTTTGTTTTGAACCAATTTTCCGGAAATTGCTTTGAGCTCTTCAAAAGCCGAATTTTTATCGGCACATAAAATTATTTCATTTTCTATCGAGTCTTCTGGCCATTCAGTAAACTTAAGAAAGTTATAAAGGAAGGCCGCGATCAAAGTTTGTTCGCTGGCCGTTTGAGAAGATGCGAAAACAGGGGTAGTGGCGTAAAGGTTGACAAATAAAATCAGCATCCCAAGGCTAAATTTTAGAGAATCGAGCAGTTGTCTCATCATCACTCACGAACCTTATGGATGACGACGAAGTGATGCAACGCTTGGTCTATAGGGTTTATTAAAAGCGCCATTGTGCTCCCACATAGATTCCTTGAGGAATATAGGTTGCCAATGACGGAATAAAATCAGATGAAAATTCTCGATGTTTTTCTTGAAATAGATTTTGACCTACGATAAATAATTCGGTGTTTTTAGTCGGTTTAAATATTACTTTTGCATCCATTGTGATGTAATCAGGAATATTGTAAAAACTAATATTACTGACATACCGTAGCCATAAATTAAATTGCAATTTTTCTGATAAATCATAATGCGAGCGTAATGACATGTTGTGTTGCGGTGTTACTTTATCGGCACTACCTGTCGTCGGATCAAGGTTTCGAGCAGGGGATTGCGAGTGAATATGCATCGATAAGAAGCTGTAATTACCTTGTAGGCGCCATTTCTCATGCGGTTGCCAGTCAATTGAAACTTCAACGCCTTGTGTATGGCCAGACGCTTTATTATTTATGTCAACAGGGAATATGAAATAAGAAGGTACGCCTGAATGAAGAGTAATGAGTCTTGGATCTAAAGACAAATCACGTAGTTGCGTATAATCATTATAAAAAGCGGCAATATCGATGGAGGCTTTCGGTGTTATTGCGTGACGGTAGCCTAATTCATACGCCAACAATTTTTCTGAATTGAAATGCGATGATCCATTTAACTGCATCATAGTAACAAGGGGCGGTTGTCCTAGGGTATTAAAATTCAGTAAGATGTCATTTTCAGCTCGAGATGGTGTGCGTACAGCGCGCGACACTGCTAGCCAAAGTGAATTTTTTTCATTGGGCGTCCACATCAGGCGCGCATTCGGTTGAATTTCTAATCCGGTAAAATCATTGTGATCGAGTCGCGTTCCTAACGTCAGTTTCAAATACTCGGGAATTAGTGTAATTTCATCACGAATATATCCACTGATTAAATGATTGGTTTGTTGGCGAGGTGCAAAAGTAATAAGCTGACTGTCAAAAACTTTGTTATGGTATAAACGGTAATTAAAGCCCCATGTGACATCGTGTCGATTAAACAATGGGAAGCGATGATTGAAGTCGATATCAAAGCTTTCTGCTTTGAATTGACTCGCAGTAAGCAGCTTATAATCAACGCGATCGTAATACATTTGCAACATGATCGCGGATTTTTCCGACAAAGTCCGGTCCCAGCGGAAACGAATATTTCCACCTTCGCTATGTCCCCGTGTAGATCCTATCGGGATAATGGAGGGATTCACCAGATTTTTATCCAAAATATCGCCGACTGCGTTATAGAAGATATCTCCTTGCAGCGTTAGTTGATCATTGCCACGTTGGTGATCTATTCTGAATCCGCCGCGGGCACTATGCCAATCATCATTGGCGTTTTTTCCTTGCAAGGATTCCATATTATTTCGGCTGAATCCTTTTGCATAAACACGATAGGCGGTATCTTCATTGATTTTTCCACCATAGCGTGCACCAACAAAACCGTGTTCAAAACTTCCACCCCCTGCGGTGAGGAGTGTTCCTTGTGTGTCCATGGCTTTTTTGGTGATGATATTGATAACACCATTAACGGCATTGGCCCCCCACATTGCAGCGCCTGGTCCACGGATGACTTCAATACGTTCGATATCTTCCATGAGCGTATCTTGCAGTTCCCATAGAACGCCAGAAAACAGCGGACTATAAACACTACGGCCATCCATTAAAACTTGTAATTTTTCAGCAAACCGGCCATTAAAACCGCGGATATTGATAGCCCATTTATCGGTGCCAATACGAGCCACTTCAACGCCGGGTGCCATGCGTAGTGCTTCAGGAATGCTGGTTGCGCCAGAACGTCGAATATCATCTTGAGTAATGACAAATACCGCTGCGGCGACTTCAGCGAGTTTTTGCGAGCGTCTGGAAGCCGTGGTAACCTCGACTTTCATCAATTCTTCAATAGGCAAATCCAATAACTGCCCATGAAGTCTCTGGTTACTTGCAAAGGCACTATTGACAGAAAAAATGCTTAGTGCAATCAACAATAAACGATTCAATGGTAAGTCTATAAAAGAAACCGCAACCATGGCGTTTGATCTGTTATGCACGGGTAAATAACTTGCTTATTTTATTCGATCTCAAAGGTTTTGCTTATTTTTTTTGCGATAAACATAATACGTTGTAGCAATTATCCCAATTAAATGAATTAAGCCGTTTTTAGGTGTTCTTTTCTCAGCAATAAAATTCTTAGAATATGGTGCACATACTTAAGGGAAATCAGTGGATAGAACGATTGTACTAACAAATAAGCAGCTACTTTGCCTGAGGATTTATAGTATTCAAATACCTAGTGAAGATAAAGAAAAAAGCCGCGACCTAATTGCTAGATCGCGGCTTTAATGTGAGTTAAACAGAATAGAATTAACGTTGGGCTTCTAGCGCAGCAATTCTTTCTTCCAACGGAGGGTGAGATCTAAATAAATTGCGTAAGCCTGTGCCGCCACCACTAGAAATTCCAAATGCAGCGAGCTGCTCTGGAAGTTGTGCTTGTTGGGAATTAATTTGGAGTCGACGTAGCGCTGCGACCATTTTATTTCTGCCGGCCAAACTTGCGCCTCCGGCATCAGCGCGAAATTCACGCTGTCTGCTAAACCACATGACAATGATGGTGGCCAATATACCGAGCAGCAATTCAGCTACGATCGTTGTTATCCAAAAAGCCGGACCATGTCCTTCTTCTGTTTTGAAAACCACACGATCAACCGTATGTCCGATTACACGAGAAAAGAACATCACAAACGTATTGACTACGCCTTGAATCAGAGCCAATGTGACCATGTCGCCATTGGCAATATGACTTACTTCATGTGCCAATACGGCTTCTGCTTCGTCTTGATTCATGTTGTTGAGTAATCCGGTGCTGACCGCAACCAACGCATCATTTTTAGACATGCCGGTGGCGAATGCATTGACATCTGGCGCGTCATAGATGGCTACTTCTGGCATGCCGATTCCAGCGGCTTGTGCTTGTTTTTGTACTGTGGTGACTAACCAATGTTCTTGTGCGTTGCGCGGCATTTCAATGACCTGTGCTCCAGTCATTTGTTTGGCTGTCCATTTGGACATGGCAAGTGAGATGAATGAACCGCCAAATCCGAAAACGGCTGCAAAAGCAAGTAAGGAATTAAGGTCGAGACCGGTTCCTTGAGCGTCCAAAATTCTGTCGACGCCCAATAACCTGAGCGTAATACTGAGAACCAGGACGACAGCCAGGTTAGTGACTAAAAAAAGCAAAATTCTTTTCATTCAATAACTCCTTAGTGGGTAGAGATTGCACAATTAATATCGATGTAAGACTGATTTTTCAATTTTCAAGTCATGTTACTTTTAGATTGCTCGTCAATTAAATCAATTTTAACCAATAAAAATTGCTATTAATTAGTTTGTCTATCAAACGAAGAGTTCGCCAAAATCCCTATTTTTTAGCATCGATAGATAGTTTTTAAATTTAATGAACGGAACGTGTAACGCGGCAGAAATGTGATCAGCGGTATTATTTTTTAGGAGAGGAATTGTTTTCATGCGTAGGAGATTGGGTTTCCTGTTTATGAGATTCGATCTTAACGATTTGAAATAGCACTTCGTTTTGCTTGACCATGCCTAAATCACTGCGTGCTCGTTCTTCAACAGCTTCCAGCCCTTGCTTCAAGTCGCTCAGTTCAGCTTCTAGCATATTGTTGCGTTGTTGCAGTTTTAAGTTATTCTGACGAGCTTCCGTGACTTCTTCTTCAACTTGCCAAACTCTTTTCCAGCTTGATTTACTAAACCAAAGCGGGTATTGCAACAACGCAATTATCGCAAACAATATAAGTGCGAGTAACTTCATTATCGGAGTTGATAAAAAGCTCCTCGTCCTGCGTAATGAGCTGCATCGCCCAAATCTTCCTCGATTCTTAATAGCTGGTTATATTTCGCCAGGCGGTCAGAACGTGATAAGGAGCCTGTTTTGATTTGTAAAGCATTGGTAGCAACGGCAATATCAGCGATAGTGGTATCTTCTGTTTCTCCCGACCGGTGTGAAATCACCGCGGTGTATCCGGCGCGTTTTGCCATTTCAATGGCTGCGAGAGTTTCTGTCAAAGTACCAATTTGATTCACTTTGATCAGTATTGAATTGGCAATTTTTTGTTGAATGCCTTGTTGCAGAATTTTGGTGTTGGTGACAAAAATATCATCGCCCACTAGTTGAACGAATTTTCCCAGTTTTTCTGTTAACAGCTCCCAGCCTTTCCAGTCATGTTCGCTCATGCCGTCTTCAATGCTGATAATTGGGTATTTATCGACCCACGCCGATAGATAATCAACGAATTGCGCAGAAGTCAGATGTAACCCATCTGAACCTAAATGATATTTTTCGTCTTTGTAAAATTCCGAGCTGGCGCAATCAATGCCGATTGCCACTTCTTTGCCGGGTTGATAGCCCGCTTCATCAATTGCTTGAACGATTAATTGCAATGCAGCTTCGTTATTTTCCAAGTTGGGAGCAAAACCGCCCTCATCGCCGACTGTGGTCGGCATATTTTTCTTGTCGATGAGTTTCTTTAAAGTAGCGAAAATCTCTGCACCACAACGAACCGCATCATGAAAGTTTTGTATTCCTAGTGGAACAATCATGAATTCTTGCATATTGATGTTGTTGTTGGCGTGGGCTCCGCCATTAATGACGTTCATTAAAGGTACCGGCATGGACATTTGCCCCGCGCCACCTATATATCGATAGAGCGGCAATCCCGATTCTTCAGCCGCAGCTTTAGCAATTGCCAGTGAAACGGCCAAGATGGCATTGGCACCGAGTCTCGATTTGTTTTCAGTACCATCGAGTTTGATCAGTTCGTGATCCAGGAAGCTTTGGTCGACCGCATCCAATCCCATCAAAGTTTCAGAAATCTCACTATTGACGCTTTCAACGGCTTTGAGTACGCCTTTGCCGAAATAGCGTTGTTTATCACCGTCGCGCAATTCCATTGCTTCGCGAGTTCCAACCGATGCGCCTGAAGGGACGGCGGCTCTACCGAGTATGCCTGATTCCAGCAATACATCGGCTTCAATAGTTGGGTTGCCGCGTGAATCAAGAATTTCACGGGCGATGATATCTACAATTGCGCTCATCTACTTTCTTCCTGTTAATTAGTGTTGTTAATTTTTAAGTGGCATGATGATAAAGACATTCATAAAACCGTGCTGACAGCATGAAGTTTTTCATCGTCATTAATCGATTGTTTTTTGGCGGCGGCGAGAGTCGCTTCAATATAAGATTTAAACAATGGATGGCCGGTTTGTGGTCTTGATGTGAATTCTGGATGAAACTGGCAAGCGAGAAACCAAGGGTGTTCAGATTCAGGCAATTCTATCATTTCACATAGACTGTCTTCTTTGGATAAGCCGCTGATATTGAGCCCAGCCTGTTCCAGTTTTTCTATAAAAGCCCCATTGACCTCGTAGCGATGGCGATGTCTTTCAGTGATTTTATCTGCACCGTAGGTTTTCCAAGCCAAAGAACCCTTTTTAAGAAGACATTCTTGCCCTCCTAACCGCATACTACCGCCAATATCAGAATTTTCATTACGTGTTTCTAATTGACCGTCACGTGTTCGCCACTCTGTAATGAGTCCAATCACGGGATACGGGGTATCTGGATTAAATTCAGTACTATGCGCACCTTTCATATTCGCTTTATTGCGTGCGTATTCCACCACTGCAAGTTGTAATCCAAGGCAGATGCCTAGATAGGGAATACGTTTGGTACGTGCATATTGTACCGCCATAATTTTTCCCTCAACCCCACGTTTACCAAAGCCGCCTGGTACTAAGATACCATCCATGCCCGCTAAGCAATCAGTACCTTCCTTTTCAATGTTTTCTGAATCGATATAGCAAATATGGACCCGGCTTTGCGTATGAATGCCTGCGTGCGTCAGCGCTTCAGATAACGATTTATAGGATTCGGTTAGATCGACATATTTGCCAACGATGGCAATCTTGGTCGTGTATTTGGGATATTCCAACGCATAGATTAAGTTTTTCCAGACGCTGATATTAGCCGGTTTAGCAAGAATATTTAATTTATGGCAGATGATTTCATCCAGCATTTGCTCGTGCAACAGTGCCGGAATCTTGTAAATGCTATCGACATCCACTACGGAAATTACCGCTTCTTCTCGAACATTGGTAAAAAGAGCAATTTTGCGACGTTCATCTTGAGGCACTTCACGATCTGATCGACACAATAACACATCGGGTTGAATGCCAATTTCTCGAAGTTCTTTTACAGAATGCTGAGTAGGCTTGGTTTTCAGTTCTCCAGCGGAACCGATGTAGGGCAATAAAGTGAGATGAATAAAGCAAGTGTCAGTACGCGGATTTTGTACCGCCATTTGGCGTATCGCTTCTAAAAACGGTAGCGATTCTATGTCGCCTACTGTACCGCCAATTTCGATAATGGCGACTTGAGCATCACCTACACCCGCTTGGATATAGCGTTTTATTTCATCGGTAATATGCGGGATGACTTGTACCGTACCGCCGAGATAATCCCCGCGTCTTTCTTTGCGAATGACACTTTCGTAGATTTGTCCTGTCGTGAAATTATTCTGCTTGGTCATGCGCGTGCTAATAAAACGCTCATAATGTCCAAGATCCAGATCAGTTTCCGCGCCATCTTCGGTTACAAATACTTCGCCATGTTGAAATGGGCTCATAGTCCCTGGATCGACGTTGATATACGGATCAAGTTTCAACATGGTTACTTTAAGACCACGTGTTTCCAGAAGCGCAGCTAGAGACGCAGCGGCAATGCCTTTTCCGAGAGAGGATACAACGCCGCCTGTCACAAATACATATTTAGTCATGGATCACAAATAGTCAAAATTTAAAGTTTGGCGCAGATAACAGTTCAACACAGAAAACAATAAGGTAGAAAAATTAAAACGATAGTATTTAAGCGCGAATCTCAGCAAGCAATGCAGTCATCATATGCTCAGCTTGAGCGCGATAACTACTTCCAAAAAGATTCAAATGATTCAAAATATGATAGAGATTATAAATTATTTTGCGTGTGTTGTACCCAGAATCCAACGGGTAATTATTTTGGTAAGAAGAATAAAAGTCGGCGGGAAATCCCCCGAAAAGTTCTGTCATAGCGATATCGCTCTCTCTGTCACCATAATAAACAGCAGGATCAAATACAACAGGGCGACCCAAATCATCGAAAGCATAATTGCCATTCCATAGATCGCCATGTAACAGTGATGCTGAGGGTTGATGGTTTAAAAAAAATTGATGTAATTCAGCCACCAAACGCTCCCCCAGCGTTTGTAATTTTCCTCTATGACCATTGTTAGCAGCGAGTTGGAGTTGATAGTTCAAGCGGTTTTTACGAAAGAAATCAATCCAATGATTGCTTTGGGTATTCACTTGGGGCGTGCTACCAATGGTGTTGTTGCGAGTCCATCCATATTGTTTGGCTGTGATACGGTGCATGGCCGCAAGTTGATTGCCTAATGCTTCAGCATTATTTTGTGAGTGACTGTGGAGCGCGATATATTCAAGCACTAACCAAGCGGTGTGTTCGTTATTTCCAATGCACAATGGTTGAGGCACACGGATGGTTTGCGATTGATAAATTTCATTCAGTCCATCGGCTTCTGCCTCAAACATCGTTAAATTTTCTAAGCAATTTAATTTAACAAAGAAGTGCTGTGAATCATGAGAAATTTTGAAACATTGATTGATGCAGCCACCACTGACAGATGTTTTTTCTTTAATAGAGAAATTTTGTTTTGTAACTGTGCTGATTTGCTGGCTAATATCTTGCCAAAGATCCATACGATGCAATCGATTGTCAGGTTGTTGTACGATAGTTTTTTATGTTTGCAGCCATTGTTTGGCTTTCTTAATTGCTGCATTGACTTGTTCTGGAGCAGTGCCGCCGGTGTGATTGCGGCTTTGTATCGAACCTTCTAACGTTAATACCGCTAACACGTCCGCTCCAATGCGATCTGAGAATTGCTGTAATGCTTGGATCGGCAGACTACTCAAGTCACAATCATTTTTCTCTGCAAATTGAACGGTTTTGGCAACAATTTCGTGCGCATCACGAAAAGGAATCCCTTTTTTAACTAAATAATCAGCCAAGTCGGTTGCTGTTGCATGGCCGCGTAATGTTGATTGGCGCATGGCATCCGCTTTGACGGTTATGCCGGAAAGCATATCGGCATAAATGCGCAACGTATCGATTAACGTATCGACGGTATCAAAAAGCGGTTCTTTGTCTTCTTGATTGTCTTTGTTATAGGCCAAAGGTTGACCTTTCATTAAAGTCAATAAAGCGACCAAATGACCATTCACACGACCCGTTTTACCGCGCACTAACTCTGGTACATCCGGATTCTTTTTTTGAGGCATGATCGAAGACCCGGTACAAAACCGATCGGCTAATTCGATAAAAGCAAATTGAGGGTTCATCCACAGGATCAATTCTTCCGATAACCGAGAGAGATGCGTCATGATCAGGGCTGCGCAACTGCTAAATTCAATAGCGAAATCCCGATCGGATACCGCATCCAGTGAATTCTCACATACCCCTTCAAAATCTAGTAACGTAGCAACCAAATGACGGTCAATCGGATAACTTGTACCAGCCAATGCTGCGGCTCCCAACGGTAACTGATTGACACGTTTGCGACAATCCAACAACCGTGCAACATCGCGTTTGAGCATTTCAAAATAAGCCATCAAATGATGACCGAATGTAATCGGTTGAGCCACTTGCAAGTGTGTGAATCCAGGCATCACTGTATCTGCATGTTTTTCAGCAAGGTCGACCAAAGCATGCTGGGTGTTTTTAATTAAATCGACGATTTCATCAATCGAAGCGCGCAAAAACAAGCGAATATCCGTTGCGACTTGATCGTTACGCGAGCGAGCAGTATGTAGTCTTTTACCGGCATCGCCAATTAAATGCGTCAAACGTTTCTCAATGTTCAAATGCACATCTTCTAATTCTAGCTGCCAGTTAAATTGGCCTTCGCGGATTTCATTGCGTATTTGATTAAGTCCCTGTTCAATAGCCTGCCAATCGATTGCGCTAATAATGCCTTGTATGGATAGCATTTTTGCATGCGCTAGTGAACCTTGAATATCATATTCCGCAAGTCGGTAATCAAACGAAATCGATGCGGTATAGCGCTCGACCAATTCGGAAACCGGCTCACTAAACCTGCCAGACCAAGTTTTCTTATTATTCTGTTGCAAAGTGTTATCAGTCATGAATGGTGATTGTTTTTTAAATGGACAGCATTATTTTATAAAGATGTTCATTATAAAACATTACGCTCAGTTCAAAATGATTGTAAGAATTTTTGAGGAGAGTAAGTTGACGGCCTTGCAGTAATTGGAAAAATTTCTACAGAAGATGAGATAGCGTTTTTGCACAGACTTATGCGTCAGTAAGCTGGAGCAATAATGGTGTTTATGTACTAGGAGGACTTTGGAGAAACGAATGCCCACTTATATGGATAGTCTTTTAAGACTGATGGTAATGGTGTAGAAGGGGAAGTTTTCCAACATCTGAGAAATTCCTAGCGTTGTATGCAGAGAGATTGAGTTAAACGTAGATTTACAGTCTCGATTATATCTTCCGCACGAAACAAATCGGCATGGATAAGACAAGATAGTGATCTGGCGTCCCCAAGGGGATTCGAACCCCTGTTACCGCCGTGAAAGGGCGATGTCCTAGGCCTCTAGACGATGGGGACTCATTTCATCATATTGCGAATTCTTAATGTCCGTAACTACTGGTGGAGATAAGCGGGATCGAACCGCTGACCTCTTGCATGCCATGCAAGCGCTCTCCCAGCTGAGCTATACCCCCTTAATCCAAGGAACAGCGATTATACTGACGCGTTGATAGCTTGTAAAGAAAACTTCAGCGAGGAATTTCATCCAAACAGGCAGTGATGCGCGTGAGTGCTTCATCGCGGCCGAGTAGTTCTAAGACTGCGTCAATCGAGGGCGTATGAACTTCGCCGGTTGCCATCACGCGAAGTGGCATGGCAATTTTAGGGAGTTTTACGTCGCGGCTTTTTGCGATATTTTTGATTTCCTGATGAATAGCTGCTTTATTCCAGTCGATGCTTTTAAATTTATCCACTAATTCAGTCAGTAATGATAAGGTTTCGGCGTTGTAGTATTGTCCTTTTAATTCATCGGATGGTTCCAAACGTCGGTAAAAATAAACGGCAGCATCGGCCAATTCTTCCAGAGTGTTGACGCGTTCTTTCAAAAGCTCAACGACAGCATTCAAATCAGGGCCTGACGCAATCAGACAGTCATGTTTTTCGAGATACGACATCACCAATTCAGCTAATTCCGCATTGTCGGTTTTTTTAAGGTATTGTTGGTTGATCCAAAACAGCTTTTCTGGATTGAATTTAGCCGGAGAGCGACTGATGGCCGACAAATCAAACCATTCGATCAATTCTTCACGACTGAATATTTCTTCGTCACCATGCGACCAACCGAGTCTAGCGAGATAGTTAAGTAATGCTTGTGGCAAATAGCCATCGTCGCGGTATTGCGTAACTGAAACGGCACCGTGTCTCTTGGACAAACGCTCTCCGTTTGAGCCGAGAATCATTGGTACATGTGCGTACTTAGGCAATGGCGCATCAAGCGCTTTAAGAATATTGATTTGCCGGGGTGTGTTATTGACATGATCATCACCGCGAATGACATGCGTAATATTCATGTCGAGATCATCCAACACCACGCTGAAATTATAGGTGGGAATACCGTCGCTACGTAGCAACACCAAATCATCCAACTCTTGATTAGCGACGCTAATATGGCCTTTGATCTCATCGTTAAACATCACATATCCACTCAATGGATTTTTTAAACGCACAACTGGTTTTACATCTGCGGGTGGCGTTTTGTTCGAATCACGCCAGCGTCCGTCGTAGCGTGGTTTTAATCCTGCTGCAAGCTGTTTTTCTCGCATTTCTTCGAGTTCTTCTTTAGAAGCATAGCAATAGTAGGCCTGATTATTTTTTAATAATTGTTCAGCTACTTCTTGGTAACGCTGCAAACGTTGCATTTGATAGAAAGGACCTTCGTCATAGTCAATTTGGAGCCATGACAAGCCATCCAAAATAGCTTGTGTCGATTCAGCGGTGGAGCGTTCTTGATCGGTATCTTCGATACGTAAAATAAATTTACCGCCATGCTTGCGGGCATAAGCCCAGGAGAAAAGCGCTGTACGAGCGCCGCCAATATGAAGATAGCCGGTAGGGCTGGGGGCAAAACGAGTGCGAACGGTCATGATAGTGTAGTGTGTTAAGTAGGCAGATAATGAGATGTTTCTATGAATGACTATATTTTACGCGAATCTTCTTGCTTCGTGTCTGATGTGGGGAAAGATTGGTTTGTATGACACGAAAAGATCTTCTTGCCATCAATAAGATTGATAAAGCTCTATATAATGCGCACACTATATAGGATTACTCACTAATCACATACACATTGACGATACATGGTTGATTTGTTTCACGATCTTATTCAAAACTCTGCTACAACGCGACCGGATGCAGAAGCGTTATGTTATCAGCATGAAACATTGACTTATGCAAGCTTGGCCCAACAAGTTGAACAAATCGCGCAAGGATTTTCTGCATTAGGATTGCATCGTGGCGATCGATTAGCCATTTATCTCGAGAAACGATTTGAGAGCGTGATTGCGATGTTTGCCGCAACTCGGGCGGGAGGTGTATTTGTTCCGGTGAATCCGGGTTTGAAATCTGGCCAAGTTGCCCATATTTTGTACGACTGCGGTGCGAGAATCTTGATCACTTCTGCAGCAAGATTCGCAATGCTGCAACCTACGGTATTGAGCCAAACTACGTTACACACGGTTGTGGTTGTAGATGATACCCATCACGAATATTCAACCATTGCAAATCTTCGGATGGTACCGTGGGGTGTGATACAGGCTATGAATGCGCACTGTTCGGTGAAGGTCATTGACAACGATATGGCTGCAATCATTTATACTTCAGGTAGTACTGGTAAGCCGAAAGGTGTTGTTTTTTCGCATCGCAATTTGGTTGCAGGTGCAAGAAGCGTTTCATCTTATTTGCATAATGATGTAGAAGATCGAATTCTGACAGTGTTGCCGCTCAGTTTTGATTATGGATTAAGTCAATTGACAACGACTTTTTATGTCGGCGCAACCAATGTGTTAATGAATTATCTGCTGCCGCGCGATATTTTGGATCATGTAAAGGGATATCGTATTACCGGACTCGCAGCCGTGCCGTCTTTGTGGATTCAACTTGCAGCATTGAATTGGTGTGGGATTGACTCATTGCGATACATTACTAATTCCGGTGGTGCGATGCCTGTTTCTATCATTCAACAATTACGTAACCTATTGCCTAAGACACAAATTTTCTTGATGTATGGCTTTACCGAAGCTTTTCGTTCTACCTATCTGGTTCCAGAGGAAATCGATCGACGACCAAATTCGATTGGCAAAGCGATACCCAATGCTGAAGTTTTAGTATTGCGCCCAGATGGAACGGTTTGTGAACCTGAGGAGTCGGGTGAGTTGGTGCATCGAGGCGCCACTGTTGCGATGGGTTATTGGAATGATCGTGAAAAAACGGCAAAGACTTTTAAACCAATGATGACCCAACAAAATGATTTGCCATTGAGCGAAATCGTTGCCTGGTCGGGGGATACGGTAAAAATGGACGCTGAAGGGTTTTTGTACTTCATTGAGCGTCGCGATGCTTTGATTAAAAGCTCAGGTTACCGTATCAGTCCAACGGAGATTGAAGAAATATTGTATGACATCGAATCTATCAATGAAGTGGTTGCGTTCGGTGTGCCGCATGCGGCGTTGGGGCAGGGTATCGTGGTAATTGTTACAACGAAACCTGGTGCAATTTTGGATATCGATACTGTGTCGCAGGCTTGCAAGAATAAATTGCCGGCTTATATGTGCCCTCACCATATCGAAATCTGGCAATCGGAGTTACCAAAAAATTCAAATGGCAAGATTGACCGTTACAAGCTTGCACGGAGCATGCAGCATATCTTTACGCAAGTTCAATGATGAACAATACTGCTCCTGAACATGCACCTCTACAGCAATTTCCCATTCGCGATAATTGCTTATATATTGGCGGCATGCCATTAACTCGTTTGGTCGAACGAGTGGGTTCTACACCTTTCTATGCCTATGATCGAGAAAAAATTACCGAGCGAGTAGCATTATTGCGTCACTATCTTCCTAAAGGCTTGTTGTTGCACTATGCGATGAAAGCCAATCCAATGCCTGCGTTAGTACAACACTTGGCCAGTATGGTGGATGGAATCGATGTGGCTTCTATCGGAGAAATGAAAGTCGCATTGGATACGCTGCTTACGCCTGACAAGATCAGCTTTGCCGGTCCAGGCAAACGGATGCAAGAGCTACGGTCTGCTATAGCAGCCGGTGTTACTATCAATATCGAATCCGAACAAGAATTAAAAACAGTTGCCGATCTGGGTGATCAATTAGGCTTTACTCCATCAGTAGCGATTCGGGTCAATCCTGATTTTGAGCTGAAATCTTCAGGAATGAAAATGGGCGGTGGCGCCAAGCCATTTGGTATCGATGTTGAGCGCGTTCCTCAGGTATTAAAATATGCGATTGCTCTCGGAATCGACTTCGTGGGATTGCATATTTTTAGCGGTTCGCAAAATCTCAATGTTGCCGCCATTCAAGAAGCGCAATTGAAAACGCTGCAATTAGGAATTCGGTTAGCAAAATACGCGCCTTCTTCGATGCGATTGTTTAATATCGGGGGGGGCTTCGGTGTGCCTTATTTTTCCGGTGAAAAAAGATTAAATCTAGTAGAGATAGGTGAAAATCTACAACCGATGCTTGACGCATTTCAAAGTCAATTACCCGAAACACGAGTGGCATTGGAATTAGGTCGTTACATCGTAGCGGAAGCGGGAATATATGTTTGTCGGATATTAGAACGCAAAGAGTCTCGTGGAAAAATATTTTTGATTACCGATGGTGGTATGCATCATCATCTCGCAGCATCTGGCAATCTCGGCCAAGTGATTCGTAAAAATTTTCCTGTCATTATCGGAAATAAAGTATACCGGTCTGAAAAAGAGCGGGTATCGATAGTAGGGCCCTTGTGCACACCGCTTGATCTCTTGGCTGAGGAAATAGAGTTACCGGCAACAAAGGTCGGTGATTTAGTGGTCATATTGCAGTCAGGTGCTTATGGATTGAAAGCTAGTCCCAGTGAATTTTTGAGCCATCCGTTACCCGAGGAAGTGTTAGTTTAATCTATAGCTGATTGATAGTTAATAAATTAATGATGACTTTGTTGTATGTTTTACATATTAGCTCCTACTGTCTTTAATTATTCAAATAAACATTCAACATTCATTGAATGTTTGCAGTAAATAGTCTTAAATATCAGTCTGGTAATTATCATCATTAAAAACTTTAATATGAACAGGAAATTAGGCTTACTTTTTGCTATTCCCGGCTATCGGTACGTTGCATAATTTGAGTGATAAATACCTATCTATGTATCCATCACTTTTTTAACAGCTGATTGTAGTAATTTGACTTTATGACAGAATTGTATCGTGGGTTTCTAAATTTTTTCGAGATTGTCAAAGCGGATACGCCTGAATTGTTGGAAAAGGTTTATAAAATCCGTTATCAGGTTTTATGTGTCGAAAAGAGATTGCCTGGGTTTGATGCATTCAATCATCCCAACCAAATGGAAATTGATGAATATGATCGCCACTCCTCGCATATCCTTCTTAGATATCGTTTGACAGGTGAGTATATTGGTACAGTTCGTTTAATTTTATCGGATTTTACAAACCTTAATAAATTGTGGCCTGTACAAATTTATGGAAATGTAGATTCTGAAATATGTGACATTAAACAATTACCCTCCGAACAAACTGCTGAAATTTCAAGGTTCGTGGTTGTAAGTCAATTTGATCGACGTAAAGGTGATCGCCGGAAACCTGAATTAGTTGCAGATAAAGGCGAACTTTTGGAAAGACGATCTACTGATAGTGCAACAGCAGGCGAAAGAAGAGCTACCGATAGTGCAACAGCAGGAGAAAGAAGAGCTACGGATAGGCGAACTGCGCCAAATATTGCTTTGGCTTTGATGGCGGGCGTAGTTATGATGTCTGTGGATTGCAATATTCGATATTGGTTGTCTGTAATGGATCCAGCTTTAAATCGATTATTAAGTTATGACGGGTTAGAGTTTAATGCAATTGGTCCCGTAATTGATTATCATGGTCTTAGAAGACCTTATTATGTGCGTATGCAAGATGTTTTATGTAGAATGCGCTTAGATCATTATGATGCTTGGGAAGTTGTGACTAACTGTGGTGAATATGATCCTTTTTCTTGTAAGTCTAACATATTGATATAATAAGGTTATTCGTTGAATTCGTTGCTGTCTACCTCAATAGAATCTTATTCTGTCGCTTTAGAATTGCGATCAGTATCGAAAATCAAGCTTCTATTTCATCTTTTTCTTTTTTTGTTTCTATACAGCATAAACATTCAAGTTTATGCGGGTGATCATCATGCGGTGATTATTAATCCGAGTGTTGGTGAAAAAACTCTGTCTGCTAATTCTTTGCGATCCATTTATGGTATGCACCAAAAAACATGGCCAGATGGAAGCAAAATAAGAGTTTTTGTATTGCCGGACGATGATCCGTTGCATCAAGGTTTTGCAAAAGAAATTCTTAATGTATTTCCTTATCAATTGAGATCGACATGGGATAGGTTGATTTTTTCGGGAACAGGCCAAGCTCCTACAAAAGTTAATTCGAGTCAGGAGATGTTTCAAAAAGTATCGACTACCCCTGGTGCAATAGGATATTTATGGAGAGCAGAAATTAATGATGGTGTTAACGTACTCCAAATCAAGTAGCCACTTAATTCGGCGTTCTAAAAGGTTAAATAGAATTTTAACCTTATGCGTTATTATTGTTTGGAATTCTTCGATATATGCTCAAAATGTAGATCCGATACAAAGATATTCTACAATCGAAAAAACGGCATCAAAGTGGATGCAGGTTCCGGAATTATTTGTTCAGAATGATAAAGTCCAAGCAGAGATATCAGCTAGTGGAACAAGCCAAAAGCCAGGTTGGATTGCTAATGCGTTGAATTGGTATAAAACAAAAACTCTTCCTGGGGATCTACAGTTTCATGGCTTCGTCAGTCAAGGTTATATTGTGACAACGGATAATGATGTTTTTGGCAATAGTGATAATGGTGGTAGTTTTGGATTTACAGAAGCCGGTCTAAACGTGTCTTTGCGTCCATTACCTAGACTGTTAGTATCGGCGCAGATGCTTTCACGCAGAGCAGGGGAAGGTAATACAGGAATGCCAAGGCTTGATTATGGTTTCTTGGATTATCGCTTATATTCACATGAAGCCAATCAGTTCGGTATCAGAGTGGGTAGGCTCAAAAATCCTTTTGGTTTCTATAATGATACTAGAGATATGGCGTTTACTCGCCCTAGTATATTATTGCCTCAATCAATTTATTTTGATCGAACGCGTAATCTTGGTTTATCAGGGGATTCAGTACAACTTTATGGAGATGCAGCAGTATCATCCTGGGGCACTTTCTCCACCCAATTTGGCGTATGGTTACCCATCGTAACTGATGGTGATACTGAAATTTCTTTGCTTGGAACGCGCCCAAGTCAATCACTTGGACATTTGAATCGAGATGTTTCTTATATAGGCCGTGGTTTATTTGAATCCAACGATAAAAGTATTCGTTTAGCGATTAGTGGAATCTGGTTGAACTCGAGTTATGATCCCAATAACAGATTGAAAGATCCAATGGGACCCGGCGCTTTTCAATTTACCCCTATTTATTTTTCAGCACAGTACAATACAGAGCGATGGAGTTTAACTGGCGAATATGCTCTCAGGTCGTTCAAGTATGACAATAATTTTGGATTGGATGTTAAAGGGGAAAAAAACAATCCATTAAATGGATTAGACATGACTGGAGAAAGTTTTTACGTGCAAGGGGACTATCGTTTTAATCCAAAATGGGAGGGATTTATACGCTACGATGTGTTCTTTGCTGATAGATCAGATCGGAATGGAAGCAAGTGGGTAGCAGAAGATTCTATTAAGCGGAAAGGGTTGGAGCATTCTCGCTATGCCAGAGATTTCACTGTGGGATTACGTTGGAACATAACACCAGAATTTATGTTACGTGCCGAATATCATCATGTGAATGGAACTGGGTGGCTTTCTCGTCTTGATAATCCTATTCCTGCCCAGACGGTAAATGAGTGGGATCTTTTTGCTATTCAAGCTTCTTATCGTTTTTAATGAGTTCTTGATGAAGAAGAATTTGCCGCATCATCTGATGAGACCGCAATTTTCACCAACCAAAGAAAAGAGAAAAAATTTCAGCCTGCGTTGGAAAATTCTTCTGGGAAGTAGCCTGATATTATTGATTATTTTTTTGGTATTTTCTGGCATCAGCTATATTGGCTTGATGAAAAGTTTTGAAGATCAAAGACAGATTGATCACAAGCGATTTTCAAGAGAAATTGATAATCTTATTGATAACACGATACAAAATTTAGATCGCCTTACGGAAATTATTCCTTTTCTGGATGGAATGAAAAGTGCATTATTGGCTAATAATAGTAAAGCTATCAGTGAAGCTTTTGATCAACACTGGTCACTATTGCAATTTCACAATGACGTGGAGTTTATATATTTTTTTGATCAACAGAATCAATTTGCAGCCGGTTGGGGTAACTCTGAATATACCGATGCCAAAAAGGAAGCGTTACTGAGTTGGGTACGTTACGTCAATGAATTTGAGCAGCCTATTAATCCCTTATCTTGTTTAGAAAATTGCATACAATATAGTGTTGCTCCTTTATTGGTAGAAGGAAAGAAAGTTGGTACCGTAGTGCTGGGTATTTCTTTGGTTGATGTTTTGGTGTCATTTAAGAAAATCTTTGGTGCAGATATCGGTTTACTGATTAAACATCCAAAAGACTTACCGCCTGAGAGTACTTTTGAAGTTATTAAAAATTGGAACACGCATATAGCTGGACTGACCAATCCTGAAAAAGATAGTCGATTTAATTATCAAATTCTTCGAATGGCCTCAGAGCTATATCCAGAGATTAATTCCTTGATCGATGGCATACAAATTGATCGTAACGGTTTGTATCATCAGGTGGAGCTTTTTGTACTGAATTCGGTTGAATCCGATAATGCATTTCTTGTCGTAATTACTGATGTTTCCTTGGCAGTTAAAAACATCAATAATTCAATTTGGAATATTGCAATGACGGGATTATTGGGACTGATTATTTCCCAATTGCTCTTACTATTCATTTTTACTCGCATACTTTCTCGGTTAAAAGATGTTTCTTTTGCTTTGCCTTTATTGGCAAGTGGTCAATTCGAGAAATTTCGTGAATCTCTTACAATCCCAGAAAAAATAACAAACTCGGCAGATGAAGTGGATACTCTGTCAGAAGCTGCAATTACGTTATCACATCAATTAGAAAAGCTCGAGTTAAGAGTTTCCTCACGTACCAAAATGCTCATTGAGCAAAGAGATGAGCTTAGTCGGGAACGTGATTTTGTAAAAAACCTACTTGATACTGCACAGGTTATTGTTTTAACGCAGAACTCCCATGGAAAGATTATTTCGCTCAATGCTTATGGAGAGATGCTGACGCGTTATACCGAAGTAGAGTTATTAGGAAAGTCATTTTTAACAACGCTCATTCCTGAATATGAATCTAACGATGCGAATGGTCGTTTTACTGAGATTCATTCAGGACAAAAAATGCAGTTACGTCATGAAGCGATAACTTTTTGCAAAGACGGATCTAAACGTCATGTTGCATGGCTACATTCGCACCTGGCTTGGAATTCTGCGGAGGATCCTTCTATTCTATCGGTTGGTTTGGATGTTACCGAATATAAGCGGGTCGAAGGTCATTTGGCCTGGCTAGCCGATCATGATCCGCTGACCAATATGTTGAATCGACGACGCTTTAGTGAAGAATTGGAACAAGTGTTGCATCACGCCGAACGTTATCAGCACCCAGGAGCATTGTTGTTTTTTGATCTGGATCGCTTTAAGTTTATCAATGACGTGAGTGGTCATCAAGCCGGGGATAGCTTGTTAAAAATGGTTGCTAGCATGCTTGCAAAAACAACACGAACAGCCGACATTACGGGGCGGTTGGGAGGAGATGAGTTTGCCATCATTTTGCCGGAAATTAACGCTGAGGGCGCGATTGAAGTTGCCAAGAAAGTGTTAAATCAACTCGATCAGGCGCAACTCGTTATCAATAATCGCACACACAAAATTTCGGCCAGCATTGGCATTGCGCTGTTTCCACAACATGGTCGAAATATTCATGATTTACTCGCAGCTGCAGATCTTGCCATGTATCAAGCGAAAGCGATGGGACGCAATGCATGGTATTTATTTTCAGATGATGATCGTATTCGTGATCGAATTCAGTTATTAGTGGATTGGAAAGAGCGCATAGAGTATGCCCACACGCATGATAACTTCATACTGTATTTACAACCGATTATGCATATAAAGACCAAGCGAGTTTCGCACTATGAAGTATTGATCCGCATGCAAGATAAGGATGGAACGATACGTTCACCAGGTGATTTTATTCCTGCTGCCGAAAATACTGGATTGATACATGCTATCGATCATATGGTACTGTGTAAAGCCATCGCACTTGCTGCAAAAATCTATGAAGCTGGTATTTTTGCGAATTTTTCGATTAACTTATCGGCTCATGCGTTTAATGACCCTGAGCTTTTGCCGATTTTGAAACAGCAATTGAACGAACATCAGATTGTTCCCGAAAAATTGATGTTTGAAATTACCGAGACAGCAGCGCTAGAGGATATTCCCGGAGCGCGTACTTTAATGAAAGAAATTAAGGAACTAGGGTGCGGTTTCGTACTAGATGATTTTGGTGTAGGGTTTTCATCATTTTTTTATCTAAGAGAACTTCCGGTAGATGTAGTTAAAATCGATGGATCGTTTGTCCGTAATTTGGCTAATAATAAGGATGACGTTATTTTAGTTGATGCTTTATGTAGTGTGGCGCGAGGGTTTGGTAAAAAAGTAACGGCGGAGTTTGTTGAAAGTGAAGAGATTTTGAATATCATCACTCAAATGGACGTTGATTATGCGCAAGGTTATTACATTGGGAGACCATTGCCCGCTGAGGAATTTTTAGCAGAAAGATTTCTTAATTTATCGTCTTAAATGAGTACATTTTGTACTCAGATTATTCGGTTCTCAACGCGTCAACCGGATTTAGTTTGGCGGCCTGTATCGCAGGCGCTACGCCGGCTATAAGACCAATTAACATAGAAATACATAAAGCGCCTAACACATAGTCCCACGGAATATTAACGGGTAAACTGTCGATCAGTAATTTTAATAAATGGGCAATTCCCGTGCCTATAGCCAAGCCAGCAAATCCACCCATTGTCGCGAGTGTAATCGACTCAAGTAAGAACAATAAGCGAATTCTGGCACGAGTGGCACCTAGTGCGGTCAATAAACCAATCTCGGCGATTCTTTCTGAAACGGTGATATGCATTAATGTAATCATACCAACGGCGCCAACGAGTAGCGAAATTCCTCCTAAAGCAGCGACTGAAAACTTAAGAATGTTTAAAATCGTTGTCAGAGTGCTGAGCATTTGTTTTTGCGGAGTAATGGTAAAGTCTTCACGTCCATGTCGTGCAACCAGGATTCTTCGGATGTCTTCAATGACTGCTTGAACCGGCGCATCCGGAAAATAAGAAAAATTAATTTCCATTACGCCTCGGCGATTGAAGACTTCTAAGGCTCGGGCTGTCGGTACAAATACCGTATCATCTAAATCGAATCCCAACACGTTTCCTTTGGAGGCCATGACGCCGATGACGCGAAAGCGTGCGTTTCCTACTTGTAATATTGTTCCGAGTGGATTGGCATCGCCAAATAATTCGTGACGAACTTTGGAGCCGAGTACCACATAAGGGCGCGGATTACGTGGGTCGTCATCAGGTAAAAATTGCCCAATGGCAACTTGCATGTTAAAAGCTTTGTCAAAACTCGGTCCTTGTCCATACGCAGTGACGCGTCGGCTACGTCCTTGTGCGCGGATTTCTGCATTTCCGACCACATTGGCATTGGTGAATTGCGCATAACGGCTTTGTTTTAATGCCATACCGTCTTCAATAGTTAATAATCGAGCACTACCGATAGCACCTAGCGATCCACCGTGCGTACTAATTTTTCCTGGATTGATATTGATAATATTGGTACCGAATTGGGTAAATTCTGATAAGACGAAACGTTGTACGCCATCACCAATCGCAGTGAGTAATACCACCGAAGCGATTCCAACGGCAATGCCCGATGCGGAGAGTAGGGTACGTAAACGATGCGCAGTCAGTGCGCGATACGAAAATTGTAAGATATCGAACCAATTCATTTTTTGCCGAGCGCCGTGACTGGGTTCAATCGGGATGCTTTAACTGCGGGTACGGTGCTGGCAGCAATGCCGGTAAATAAGGCAATACCGATTGCCGCTAATGAGGCCCAAACCGGAGCCCAGGCCGGCAATTGCGGATATGCGATGCGGATCAACAAACTACCCAATTGGCCGAGTATAAAGCCCAATAAAGCGCCTACCAATGATAACCAAGCTGCTTCGGTAAAAAACAGTCGTCGAATGTCCATTGATGTCGCGCCAATGGCCTTTAATAAGCCGATTTCAGCGGTACGTTGATTGACCGCGACTAACATTACATTCATTACTAAAATGCCTGCAACGATCAAACTGATTGCTGCAATACCGGCAACTGCCAATGTTAGTGCTTCTAAAATACGATCAAACGTTGCTAAGATAGCGTCCTGGGTAATAACAGTGCTGTCGTTTTCACCATCATGGCTTTGTTTCAATGCAGCGAGAATTGCTTGCTTAGTCGATTCAATTTGGCCGTGGTTTTTGGCTTCCACCAAAATCCGAAAAAGCGACGTGGTATTGAATAAAGCTTGCGCATAATCGACCGGGATAATGACGATTTCGTCAGTATTAAACCCCATCGATTCTCCTTGAGGCGCGAGAATACCTGAAACCAAAAAACGACTGTCACCTAAGCGGATATGCTGCCCAATGGCTGGGATGCGCGGGAAAAATTCATTGGCAATTTTTGCACCTAATACAATTTGCGCACTTCTTCCAGAGCCATGCTGCAGAAAACTGCCTTGTGCCAGTTTCATGTGCCTAATCGGGATGAGATCTGCGTTACTTCCCAATACGGTAACTTCGCGTAAACGATTGGGAATCGATAACTCTGCGGCACCAATACTAAGCGGTGCATAGCGTTTGACTTGAGGAAGACGTCCCAATAATTGCGCATCATGCAGCGTTAAATCTCGCGGAGTTTGACCTAACACGGCACCGGGAAATGATCCTGTGGTTTCCGCGCGACCGGGTAACACCACTAATAAATTGGTTCCGATCGATGAAAATTGATTAATAACGAAATTTCTCGCGCCATCTCCGAGTGCTGTAAGGATCACCACCGCGGCTACGCCGAATGACATGGCTAAAACGATAAGAACCGAGCGGATACGATAGCTAATAACCGTTCTGAGCGAAGTTTGTAAGGTATCAAACAGTGTCATGTGTTTGGTCTGAGACGATCTTACCGTCGCGCATAGCAATTTGTCGTGTTGCTCGCGCGCCCAATTCTCGATCGTGAGTAACCATGATCAAGGTTGTGCCATGTTGTTGTAGCTTTTCCAATAAGACCATAACCTCCGCACCAATTTTGTGGTCTAGATTACCGGTGGGTTCATCGGCAAGAATGACACTGGGTTGCATAATGGTTGCACGTGCAATCGCGACTCGCTGGCGTTGCCCACCGGAAAGCTCTGATGGACGGTGATTGGCACGTTGCTCAAGTTCAAAAGCTTGCAAAGCATTTCGTACGCGTATTTTTCTTTCGCTAACGGGCACACCATCCAAGGTCAGTGGTAATTCTATGTTTTCAGCCGCAGTTAAACGCGGAATCAAATGAAACGATTGAAAAACAAAGCCAATTTTTTCTCGTCGGATTTGCGCTTGTTCGACTTCAGTCAATTCTGTTACTACCTTTCCGTCTAATTCGTATCGACCTGCGTCAGGTTGATCGAGTAGTCCAATGATGTTAAGTAACGTCGATTTGCCCGAACCGGAAGGCCCCATAATCGAAACATACTCACCCGATGTAATATTTAGATGGATTTGATTCAAAGCCAGTACGGTTTGCTCACCCATTTTAAAGGTGCGCGTGATATCAATTAAACGAATCATATTAGGGCGATTTGGCTGCTACTAAAGCGCCTTCTTTGATACCGTCGTGATCAAATGATAACAAGATACGATCGCCCTGTTTCAAACCACTGGTAATTTCGGTAAAGCTCCAGTTACTCAAACCCACCTCAACCGATTGTTCGCTCAGATGATTGCTTGAATCGACCAACCAAACTTTATTGTTTTGCCGCAGCGTTTGGGTCGGAATCCGTAAAACTTCGACTTTGCGCGAGAGCACTACTTCGACATCGGCACTGTACCCGATCAAAAGTCCCTGTGTCGGAGCTTGTTGGAAATCAACTTCGATATCCACTGTACGCGCTTGTTTTTCTATTTCGGTTACGAAAGGAGCGATACGGCGTATTTTGCCAGGAAAAGTTTTGTTTGGCATGGCATCCAAGGTAATTCTAGCTTCTTGATTGATTTCAAGTTTCGGTGCATCGACTTCGTCCATTGGCGCTGAAATGTATAAACAACCGTCGTCAATTAAGTCAATGGTAGGCGGTGTAGGAATTCCAGGCGGCGAGGGCGTCGTGAATTCTCCCAATTCTCCGCTGATATGTCCAATAATGCCGGAGAATGGCGCGGTAATGACGGTGCGATCAATGGCAGCTTCGGTTACGCGGATTTGTGCTTCAGCGCGTTTGATATCCGAAATAGTCGCTTCACAACTCGCTCGACGGGAGTTTGCATTCGCACGCGCATCATCGACTCGTTGAGAACTGACGAAACCTTTTGTCAAGAGTTGTTCTGTACGGACAAATTCACGTTGCGCATTATCAGCCAAAATGCACGTTTCCCGTTTGCGTTCTTGCGCAGTCGTAAATTGACGTTTTGCCAAATCGTGTTGCGCACGTAAATCGTGGTTCCATAATTCTAACAAGACTTGCCCTTTTTGGACGTGATCGCCTTCTTTGACCCAAATTTTCGCAATCTGTCCCCCTGAAGCTGGCGCAAGATTCGATCTTTGACAGGATTTTACGGTGCCAGCGCGGGTGTTGACGATGGTTGATTCAACATTCCCGGTAGCAACCATGGTGACTTCAACCGGTATGGGTTTGGGGCGTGAATAGTACCATCCACCCAGTACTACAACGCTTATCGTGATGAGGATAATTATCCATCGATAAGATTTCTGCGTAGGAGGTTTCATGTGATTTAACGATTGTTCCACAAATAATAAGGCATCAGTTGTAATTCAATTTAAAAATGCGTATTTTACATGTTCAGATTGAATACCCGGCAATTGCTATTCAAGTAATTTTTAACCAGCGACACAATAACGCATTTTATGATTAATATTTGGCGTAATAAATTGATTCAATCGGCTACGGATCAGCCGACAAACATGGATGATATTCGTCCAAACGATAATGATTTTTCAGTTCTTGATCCGAAGACCTTTGTAGCGATTGAAGCCGAAAAATTATTCCAAACGATTGATAAGACACGAACCGAGGCAGGAAAGTTGATGCTTTTTCGTTCCGTTGCTCAGCCGTTATCTGACGCGCAGATAGTGCAACAAAAGCAAGCGGCACTGAAAGAAATAGCGGCTAATTCGCATTTACGTGACGCTTTGATGCAATTCGTAGAAACATCAGCTAAGTATGAGAAATCATTGAAATATTTGTTGTACGGTGAATTTGTTGGTGGTCTTGCTACCGATGATCCTGGTTCACGTACGAGTAAACTCGAATTCGGTGGCTATGGATATAGCCAATACCGGGATGGCACGGAATTTGTCGTTGACTTGGTCGGTGGCGCAGCTGAAATTCCTGTCCCGCAATCACCGTACCTACGAAACTTACTGGAGGCTATGCGTGAATTGAGTGAATCGCGAATATATGCGTTGATGAAGGGTCCGGTCTATTCGAATAACGGTAAGTTTAAAACCCAAAAAGAAAAAACAGGATTTGATCTTTTTACCCGATTCCATCCTACGCTTTTCAAATGGATTCCAACGGTATTATTTTTTGCGGCTTCCTATGGCATTTTATTATTTATTGAAATGTTGATGCCCGACTTCCGGGGTTCTTATATCAGCTACGCTATTCTAGGTCTGACGATTCCGATATTTCCAATTATTTTGTTAGCGATGGGAGTGTCTGATCGCGATTCCATTATCTATCCATTGCGTAAACAATTTCGTGAAAGCGCTGAATTGGCCAAGGCGATTGAAGCATTGGGGATGTTGGATGAATTGCTATCTTTTTATCGATATGGAGAAACACTAGCCGTCGATAAAATTCTACCCGAAATCATCGATGGAAAATCCCATCAATTAATGGTCTGGTACGCAAAAAATCCATTATTGATTCATGATATTGCAGAGTATGTGCCAAATGATATTGACTTAGACCCGCAAGGAAGGGTATTGATCATCACCGGACCGAATAGTGGCGGGAAAACCGCGTATTGCAAAACGGTTGCACAGATCCAACTGCTGGGGCAAATCGGCTGCTATATCCCAGCGAAGGATGGAAAATTAGTACCTGCAGAACATATTTATTACCAAGTGCCCGATCCAGGGCATTTGAGTGCTGGTATGGGGCGTTTCGCACATGAATTGACTCGTACTCGCGAAATATTTTTCAATTCGACGCCACGCAGTCTGGTTGTGCTTGATGAATTATCTGAAGGCACTACATTTGAGGAGAAAATGACGATTTCGGAATATATTTTGAAAGGATTTCATAAACTCGGTTCGAGTACTTTGTTAGTGACCCATAATCATGAATTATGTGAATTACTGCAAAAAGACCAGATTGGACGTTATCTACAAGTCGAATTTGCGTCTAGCGGACCAACGCATCGTTTGATTCCCGGCGTATCGAAAGTCAGTCACGCCGATAGAGTGGCCGATGCGATTGGATTCAGTCAAAAAGATGTGGATGCGCATTTGCAACGACAACAAGAGAAACACTGATAAATTTGCTTGTATGAGCTATATGTAAGTTAGGTGGTGTCCAAAAAAACACCTAACATTTCATTTGCGGGGCGAATTAATTAGCCTTTCTTAATAAGCCTCTGAAAAATAAAAACCAAAATTATTTATTGTTTGATGCAAGTTAAACAATCTCGATATTCAAACATGGAGTAAATGTTTTTTGTTATGCTGACTGTGGCAAAAAATTCACTTTTGCTCATTGTTTAAACAAAAAAGGAGGAAATATGTTTAAAAAAACAATCAATGTTATAGCGCTTCTCTTCGCGCTGGTTTTTATGACGAGCCATGCTTTTGCAAAATGTAGTTTAGAAACTGAAAAAGACGGCAAAACTGCCTGCGCTGCCAATCAAGCATGCTATCTGGTAGAAGGTCAATGTATTGATAAGAAAAGCCTTCCTGCCGGTAAATCTTGTAAAAAATCAGGCGTTTGCCAGAATTCTTGTGTCAAAGAGGATGGTACTGAAACCAAGGCTGATGGTTCTGAAACAGGAAAGTGCAGTTAATCGGTTATTGTAAGTTTCCATAACCGTTAACTTATCCCCCGTTGCGCAGCTTCGGGGGTAAGATCAAATAGTTAGCTAAATGCTGACTATGCTTTCTGCAGCTAGTTTTCCTTCGTTTATAAACTGCTAATTACCCTAGGCTCTAGACTAACAGATTGTATCTGCTAGTCTAGAGCCTTATTTAATTTACTGTTTCTTAGAATCTTACTAGACCAACAGATTGTATCGGGTAATCTAGTGCTTTAAATTTTATTCGAGACTTGCTATATAGCATTATTTTTGGATCTTAAATTCCGATAAGATCACTTCATGCGGCAGCAATCTCATTATAATGTTTAAAAATATTGGGGGAGGAAGATTTGTTTCTAACGAAAGACGATAGAAAAATCAGCATCATTGGTGGATTATTACTATTAGCCTTGACATTGATTACTGGATTTACTGTCTACAATACTATGCGGCAGCAAATTGAAACTGTTTTAGGAACAGGGTTGACGGTAGCATTACAAGGTAAAGCATTGTTGTTTGATACCAGGATAGAAAAAGGAATTGAAGATACTAGGGCGCTGGCATTGCGACCTTTCATTGTTCAGTTCATGCAAGAGTTAAATGATAATGGAAATGATGAGAGTGCGAGCAAGAATCTTTCCAGAAATGTCAATTCACTGACACAAATTGGTTTTAGTGCTGCGGTTGTTTATGATAACGACGATAATGTATTGTCTCAAGTAGGTTCTTTTAGTTCCAATGAAAATGTTTCTATTAATTTGAGCAATGATGGAAGTATCAAGCTGATATGGGATAACTTATTTGTTTTAAGAACTACGGTTGATGTTTTTAACAAAGGAAGAAAAATAGGAAAAATTACCACTGAAACCCGCCTGCCGAATTTAACACGCAGTTTTGTAGACATTCAATCCTTCGGAAAAAGTGTCGAATATTTGATTTGTTCCACCTGGACTGACAATCAAAAGGCAGTGGCATGTTTAATTAGTGCTTTCGGTTCAGTTCGATTTACTTATATCAATGTCAAGTCTAGTAAAGTTGGATTATCTCCTAAAGAGCTTGCTTTACAAGGAAATAGTGGTGTGACATCCGCAATCGATTATAAAAATGTTGCTGTTATCGAGGCATTTACAGCATTACCAAGAATTGAAATCATGATGACTTTAAAATTAGACCAAGAAGAGTTATTCATGCCTATTAATGATAAGCTAAAAGATGTGATTCTCTATTTGGCGGCATTAATTTTTGCAGAAATTCTTTTGCTAAATTGGTTTATTCGGAAATTAATCGGTTCGGAACAAGAAGCAAGGAAATCTAAAGTCAAAGCAGAGGAGTATTCGATTGAGTTAGCTAGTAAAGAAAAGGAATTATTAAAGCGGTTAAAAGAAATAACCTGCTTGTATGACATTCGTAGAGGCGTGGAACTACAAATGTCGATTGATGGCGTTTGTCAGACCATTATAGAAAATTTACAGCCAGCAATTCAATATCCCGAATCCAGTGTCATTGAAATATTGATCAATGACAAGCGTTATGTTTCACCCAATCATAAAAATAATTTATTAGAAAGAAAGCATTCAGATAACTTACTGGAAGCCATAAAGCCAACTCGATCGATTGATCGTAAGTCAATTTTCAATTTTTTTATTCAGTCGGATATCTATGTTAATAATAAAGAGCAAGGTTATTTGCGTGTCTATCATGCGCAAGACGTGCCTGGCTCTTATGTCGAAGAACAAAAACTTATTGATGTGATTGCTAGTAATCTTGAGGGGTGGCTTGAATTAAGGCAATTGGAAGAGGCGCTTGTTACTGTTGCTGAAGATCAAGTACATAAAATTGGTCAAGAGTTACACGATAATATTGGGCAACAGATTGCTGCCGTTGCCTATCAAGCAAGCGTATTAGAAGTTCATATTAGTACGCTAGGCCAAAATCTAGCCAATAACCTTAATGAATTGGCTGCTTCTGTGGCACAGCAAACTCAGAATTTGGTTGTGAGTATTAAACACCTTTCAAAAGTGTTGTTACCATTTGAATTAGAGGCTAACGGATTGATATCTGCACTACAAACGTTGGCAACTCGTGTTAACGCGACTTATAATATAAGTTGCGAATTTGAGAGTAATATTGGTGAAGAAGATTTGGATGCAGTTGTTGCATTAAATTTATATAGAGTAGCGCAAGAAGCTGTAAATAATGCTGTATTTCACGGAAAAGCGAATGAAGTCTCGATTTCACTCAATATTGACGAATCAAATCCGATTAATAAACGAATACATCTTTCAATTTGTGATAATGGAAGGGGTTTTAGCGAGTTATTCTTAGAGCAGAATTTACTAACTGGCATGGGAATCAAAATTATGCATTATCGAGCTAAACAGCTTGATGGAGAACTGAAAATCCTGCGTAGAAATGAAAGCGGAGTCGAAGTACATTTTATCATTCCAATCAAAGATAATGACTTTCAACAAGTTTAAAGTGATGATTGTTGATGATCACGAAATGATTCGTCATGGCATGGCGATGCTAATCAACATGGAATCTGATCTTGAAGTTTGCTATGACGCAGGTGATGGTCCCGAAGCGTTAGAAATTATCAAGAAAAACAAAATTGATGTTTTATTATTAGATGTTACGCTTAAAACAGTCTCTGGGCTTGAAATAATAAAAAGCATCTTGTCGCATTGCCCTTTGCTTCCAGTGCTGTTTATTTCTATGCATGATGAATCAGTGTATGCTGAAAGGGCTATACGATCCGGTGCTCGAGGCTATGTTATGAAGCAAGAGCCAAGAAATGTTTTAATCACAGCGATACGAGAAGTTCTAAAAGGAAATATATTCCTGAGTAAAGGAATGCAAGAGCAAGTATTAAAGCGAATTGCAAAAAGAGGATATGAGCAAGAAGCCGCCGTTCATTCATTAACCCCAAGTGAAATGGAAGTTTTTCATTTGATTGGATTAGGCTATAACAGTCACGAGATTTCTAATCACCTGTCGCGTAGTATAAAAACAATAGAGACGCATCGATTCAATATTCGAACGAAACTTAAACTGAGGGATACTGCCGACTTAATTCGATACGCTACCAAGTGGTTTAGTGATCAGAAATAGTCTAACCTTGCCCTGTAAAAACATATTTCTTAACTGAGATTGCACTACAAGGTAAGGAAGCGAAGAAATGGAAGTAGAAAGGGACAGACGCGTCGTATACACTGAAATCCAAATTGGAAGCGGTGCGATAGTTCATGGTGGTCACTCATGCGCATAGACAGCCAAAATTCTGGGAATAACGAGTCAGACTTCAAACCGATGTCGGCTGGTTGTATCTGGCGGTGGTTCTTGATCTGTATGGTATAGTTGAAAAAGACCGCATAATAAGACCGTTAAGATGTACGAATTACCGGGGCAAGGTCAGTATCAGCTCTGAATTACTACATCTGATTCCGCAATATGCCTCAGTATATTCTCGATTTCATGCGTCGCTGTCTTGAGAATTCTTTGTGTTTCTATTGCACTATAGTTGATGAGTCCACGAGCGATTTCCTTGCCCTCTCATTCAAGCAAGCACTGTATCTCCACGGCTAAAATCCCCTTCCACAGGGTTACTACGCCGATGACCAACAAACTTTTTTGTCATTAACCAGCGCATTTACCGCTCCTCGGTTAAGCCGAAAGCAAGGAAAAGAAAAGAACGAGCGATTTCTTTTGATTAGTTCTCTAGTATTTTTGGCTCAGTAATATTTTCTTGTTGCTGTAATTCCCACATCTGCGCATAGATACCTTTTGCAGCGAGTAATTGCTGATGCGTACCGCGTTCAATAATGTGTCCACGTTCCATGACTAAAATTTGATCGGCATCGGCGATGGTAGACAGTCTATGAGCAATCGTGAGGGTAGTTCGATTTTGTGCGATTCGTTTCAATTCTGCTTGAATGCGTTTTTCTGATTGTGAATCTAACGCTGACGTGGCTTCATCGAAAATCAGAATGGCAGGATTTTTGAGAATCGTCCGCGCAATAGCGACACGTTGTTTTTCTCCTCCAGATAATTTCAAACCACGCTCACCCACGATGGTGTCATATTTCTCCGGTAAACTTTCAATGAAATCATGAATATGTGCGGATTTTGCCGCAGCATACACGGCTTCGGTTGACGCATCAGGTCGTCCATAAGCAATGTTGTAATAAATGCTGTCGTTGAATAGCACCGTATCTTGTGGCACGATGCCTAGATTCGCTCGCAAGCTATATTGTGTTACCTCGCGAATATCTTGTTGATCGATGGTGATGCTGCCAGATTGTACATCGTAAAAACGAAAAAGCAGCCGCGCTAAAGTAGATTTTCCAGAGCCGCTACGTCCAACGATTGCAATAGTTTGTCCTGCTGGAATTTCAAAACTGATATCAAATAAAATTTGCCGATTTGATTCATAGCTAAAATTAACGTGATCAAATCGTACCGTAGCGTTTTCAACTTTAAGCACGGCTGCATCTAATTTATCTTGAATTTCGTGATTTTCTTCCAATAACGTAAACATCCGCTCCATGTCTGCTAATGAATGCTTGATTTCGCGGTACACGAAACCCAAAAAATGCAGCGGCATGTAGAGCTGTAGCATGATGGCATTAATTAATACTAAATCGCCAAGAGTCATATTCCCTTCGATGACTTGATCTGCGGCAAAAAACATCAACAGTGTCATGCCGATTGCGATGATGCCGCTTTGCCCAGCGTTCAGCGTAGCCAACGATACTTGATTGCGAATCGCAGCTTTTTCCCAGGATTGCAAGTGCGTATCGTAGCGTTGTGCTTCCCAATGTTCATTGCCGAAATATTTGACCGTTTCGTAATTTAATAAACTGTCAATCGCTTGCGTATTGGCTTTGGAATCCATGGTATTCATGGTGCGGCGGAAAATCATGCGCCATTCGGTGACGATCAATGTCAGGGCAATGTAAGCAATGAGCGTTGTGAAAGTGATGAGGGCGACCCAGATATCGTATTGACTGATCAGGATAATCATCACCAAACTGATTTCTAACAAGGTCGGCAGAATGTTGAACAACATGAAGTTCATCAAGAAAGAAATGCCGCGTGTGCCGCGTTCTATATCACGCGAGACACCTCCTGTTTGACGCTCCAAATGAAAACGTAGCGAGAGTGAGTGCAAATGTAAAAAAACACGATTGGCGACCCTACGTATCGCCCGTTGTGCCACTTTGGCAAAAATCGCATCGCGCAATTCGCCAAACAAAGTACTGCTCAACCGCAAAGCGCCGTAACTAAGCAGCAGAAAAACGGGTAATACTAATTCGGCACGAGACGAATCAAGTGCATCGACGATTTCTTTTAACACCAGCGGTACCGATACATTGGCGAGCTTCGCCAGGATCAATAAGCTTAGTGCAATAACGACTCTGCTCTTAAATTCCCATAAATAAGGGAGCAACGTCGCGATTGTTTTTAGATTATTTTGTGCAGTTGGTATCTTTTTCGTCTCTTTTACAGGCATAGAATTTTATTTATTAATCGTTATGGCGTTGTATGCCAGCAAACTCATTGATTCATTCTGGTAGTATGATTATAAAAAAAGAACCTATAAACCAGGAGCGTTCATGGAAATTACTTGTTATCGAGATCCTGAAATCAAACGTGAATCTCGTCATCTACCTGCGAATATCTATAATTTAGCGGTTACTTTGCTCGCACGTTGTCCTACACGGCATTTATTCGTTCCGATTCGCAGTATGCAATATATGGCCATCATCGATCATGAGGAATTTGTCTTTATCGATGGCGAGCGTAAATGCTGGATTGATTTATCCTGGCAAAACTTCAGATCACACGATCGTGAAAGCTTGGATCAGCCAGTTGCTTATGAGGCTGTGTATTATCGGGAAGATTTATCGATTATTATGAAGCACCTGCATAGCGAATTTCCGAATGCTTTGCAAATTCTAGCAAAAAAAGAAAGGCTTGAAGGTCCGGCACGGATTATCAATTTTCCAGAAAAACAAGCGCAATCTTAGTCGTCTTCTTTTAATTCTGTATCCCAGCCTTTTTTCTTGGCATTAGTGATTGCTTCGGAATACAGCCGAGTATGTCGTTCACGCAAGGCGTCAGGCAAACGGCTTGGTAAGTGCGCATAAGGCTCCCAAGCTTCGTAGACCTTCTCATACAAAACTTGCATTTGTCCAGTACTCCAACCCGAACAAGTTTCTGTTTCAGGGATGAGGTTAAAAATCCAGGCATCTCGAACGATGCGCCCCAGATGCGTTAATCCTTCATTTTCATCTTGATCAATGCCGACATAAAACTGTTCTGTCATTTTTGTGTTCTCACTGGAGTCCATATCAATTGATTCATACTGTTAAAAAATTACCCTGCTATTTATTGGCTTCGTGTTGTGCTTTCGCTTGAGTATTGAAGCAATCCAAAATGTGATGCGTCATATTTTTAGCTAATTCTTCCTCGCCAAAGAATACGGCGTTGATCGAATCATCTTGTCGCAACATCTTGGTTTCATCCGCACTCAGAGAATACAGCACAATTTCAATTTGTGGATTGAGAGTACGCGCGGTATCGATCATTTGACGAATATTCACCAGATCTGTCGTTGCGATGACAAGCATGGCGGCATCTTTGATATGTGCCTGAATCAATACCGAGGGGTCGGCCGCGTCTCCATAGACCGCATTAATACCTTGCTTGCGCAAATCTTGCACCAATTCGCGATTTTGCTCGGCGACAATGTAAGGAATCTCTTTTTCGTGAAGTGCTGTGCCGATCCTTTCTCCAACATGACCATAACCGACCAGCACAACCTGGCCTTGCAGAAATTTACGTTCCGTAGACGTGGGTAGTTCCGCATACGGATCATCACGATATTCATATTTACGAGCTAATGCTGAATATTTCAATATCCAACGTCGAATCGGTGCAATAACGGCGAATGCTAAAGGATTAAAGGCAATTGAAATGATAGCACCTGCCAGAACTAAACTCATTCCTTCGGGAGGTAAAAGGCCTAACGATAGGCCTAATCCGGCTAGAATAAAAGAAAATTCTCCAATTTGACCTAAACTGGCTGCAACTGTTAGCGCCGTATTCAACGGATAACGTAACACTAAAACCAGCAGCATGGCAGCTAAAGATTTTCCGACAATGATGATTGCAACCACATTTAATACTCGAATAGGATCTTCGATTAATACCTTAGGATCAAACAACATGCCTACCGAAACAAAAAATAACACAGAAAATGCATCGCGTAATGGCAATGATTCCTCAGCAGCGCGATGACTGAAGCGTGATTCCCGCATCACCATGCCGGCAAAAAAGGCACCTAATGCAAACGATACGTTAAATAATTTTGCAGCACCAAAGGCGATGCATATGGCTGTGGCAATTACAGCCAGAGTGAACAATTCCCGTGAACCTGTACTGGCTACTTGCCATAATAACCAAGGCAGAAAACGACGACCAACAATCAGCATTAACGCAATAAATGCTGAGACTAGTAACAACGTTATCCCGATGGTGTACCACAATGGATCTGATGTATTTGCATTTTCAGTAGTGCCGCCGAGCATGACTGAAAACGTAGGAAGCAACACCAAAATGAGTACCGTTACCAAATCTTCCACAATCAACCAGCCTACTGCAATGCGACCATTCATGGTTTCCAACAAGCCGCGTGATTCGATTGCTTGCAACAGCACTACGGTACTGGCACAGGATAAAGACAATCCGAGAACCAAGCCTTCACCAAAACTCCAACCCCAACTGGTCGCCATGATGGTACCGAGAACCGTAGCAACAGCCATTTGTACAATGGCACCTGGAAGCGCGATACGTTTGACCGAAAGTAAGTCTTCCAGAGAAAAATGCAATCCTACCCCAAACATCAACAGCATGACCCCAATTTCAGAGAGTTGCGCCGCTATTTCAATATCTCCCACAAAGCCCGGTGTAGTTGGGCTGATAACAATTCCGGCTAACAAATAGCCGACTAATGCAGGAGTTTTGAGCCGCTCAGCAATGAAGCCAAAAACTAACGCTAATCCGAATGCCGCAGCAATAGTACTGATCAGCGTAATGTTGTGATCCATTGTTATTCCCGACTTTGTAAATTTATGAGAAAGTATTTGAATTTCGGTAGACGGTAATCATAGCAAACGTTGTTTTAAACTATCGACAGTTTCAACGAATCAACTTTCATCTGAAGCGTATTTGCAATGAAATGTATTATTGATGTATGTGATCGTTCGTTAATAATTTTTGAACCCGATAACCAAGGTCTATTATAGCGGTGAATCAATCTTTGAATGTTCGACTGAAGGCTTCGTTTTTACTGACGAGCATCCTTATCATTAGTCATCTTGTTTCGTTTTTTACATTGTTACTACTAGAAGTACCAATTGCCATCAAACTGACTATTACCTTCCTGATAGCAATGAGCTGCATCTATTGCATGCGAAAGAATGCGTTACTGTTAGCTAAAGATTCGATCATTCATCTCGCATTTTATGAAAACAAACGGTGCAAGATTACATCCCGAGCGAAAGGATCATGGGATTGCGTGATTACCGGTGATTCATTCGTTACCCCCGTTCTAACAGTGTTAATTTTAAAACTTGATAAGCCTCTGTTTGGTCGGAGTTTGTACAGTGTGATTTTGTTGCCAGATAATGTTGAAAAAGATGCATTTAGAAAGCTGAGAGTTTGGCTACGATGGAAGTATTAATAAGACTCTAGACTAGCAGAGGTTGATAATATCTAACGAGCTGCCATAGTTCCCTAAATTGTCCAGCCACTCACAAAAAATCCTAAATTGTCATGAGGTGAAAAATTACTAGATTTCGCAAAAGCCTTATATTGGTTTCACCACTACCAATATCACTACAGCAAATAAAACAAGCACAGGAAATTCATTGAACCAGCGATAAAATACGTGGCTATGCGTATTGTTGTCGCTTTTGAATGAAGCAACAAAGCGACCGCATGAATAGTGGTAAATGATCAGCGTTAACACCAATCCCAGTTTGATGTGCAGCCAAGTGCCAGCAAATCCATAGCCTAACCATAGCCAAACGCCAAAAATAATAGTCAGAATTGCGCCCGGTGTCATGATGCCATAGTAGAGTTTGCGTTCCATGATTTTAAAGCGCTCTTTACCTGGCTGGTCTTCACACATCGCGTGATATACAAATAATCTGGGCAAATAGAAAAGTCCTGCGAACCAGGTCACCATAAAAATAATATGCAGAGATTTGATCCAAAGCATGTCAGCATCCGTAATCAATTGTGATGTTTTTAACAAAGTTGCTATGATACTCAGCTTAATAGCCTAGTGCTATCAGTTTGTATTCCGAAAATGAAATAGGGCAATGATGAAACAGCATTATCAGCATTTGGTGCAGAAACTAGAAGAAATTACTCATTTGAATGGTGTGATGAGCACTCTGAGTTGGGATCAGGAGGTCGTAATGCCTGTGGGGGCTGGTGAAGCTCGTGCGAAACAGCTTTCAGCTTTGGCGGGCGTGATTCATGAGCGCATGACTGATCCTGCATTGGGTGAATGTTTACAGCAGTTGAATAATGGCTCGTCGACGCATTTTAGTAGGGCGGAGCAATGCAATATTCGCGAGGCGCAGCGAAATTATGATTTAGAAACCAAGGTTCCCAAACGTTTGGTGCAAGAGTTAGCAGAATTAGGGTCAAGAGGACATTCAATTTGGGTAAAAGCACGACAAGATAATTGTTTTGCAGATTTTGCACCAGTTCTGAAAAATTTTCTGTTGCTGAAAAAAGAGTGGGCGCAGTGCGTATCGCCAGAGCTGCAGGCTTATGATGCGAATATTGATTTATTCGAGCGTGGTACCACGATGGCCCAAATTACACCGATTTTCGAACGTTTGAAGCAAGAATTGATTCCTCTGATTGGTCGTATTCAAAACAGCGCCAAACATCCGGATACTTCTTTTATGCAAGGGCAGTTTGCGTTAGATAAGCAGGAAGCCTTGGCGCGGAAAATCAGTAAGGATATCGGTTTTAGTTTTGACCGCGGCCGCATGGATGTTTCTGTGCATCCCTTTTGTGGTGGTAGTCATCCCACCGATGTGCGAATCACGACACGTTATAAAACCAGTAATTTCGTCGAATCGTTATATTCTATCGTTCATGAAACGGGGCATGCGTTGTATGAGCAGGGAAGACCTTATGAATTAGGCGATCTGCCTGTTTCGGAATCACTGACGATGGGCATTCATGAATCGCAATCGTTGTTTTGGGAACGCATGATCGCGCAAGGAAAGCCATTCTGTTCGCATTATTTAACGTTATTTAGCGCTACTTTCCCTGAGAATTTTTCTGCAATAACTATTGATCAGTTTTATCGTGCTTTAAATGTTTGCAAAACTGATTTCATTCGCGTCGAAGCCGATGAAGTGACTTATCCTCTTCATGTGATTTTACGATATGAAATCGAAAAAGGATTATTTGATGGTTCTATGCAAGTCAATGATTTGCCAGATATTTGGAATGAATTGATGCGGAAATACTTACGTATTACGCCGCCGAATGACACACTCGGTGTGTTGCAAGACTCGCATTGGAGCGGTGGCGCGTTTGGATATTTCCCTTCGTATACTTTAGGGGCTATGTATGCGTGTCAATTTTATCGCACGTTATTAAAAGAGGTTCCAGATATTGAACAACAGATTGCTTGCGGCAATTTTGCACCGATTCGGGAATGGCTAAATGACAAGATTCACCGTCAGGGCAGATTGTTTACGCCACAAGAGTTAGTCGTCAAAATTACCGGTGAGCCATTAAATCCTGATTATTTTATCGGTTATGTGAATAGTAAATACGCTGAAATTTATGACTTGGCAAGTTGATAAGCGGGCGTTTTCGGATGTGAACTGGCTTTATATTGTTTGTTGCGAATAGGTTGGTTGGCTTCGACCCATTTTTTCACGCGATTGGCATCACCGATGCGTGTGTTTTTACCCAAGGAATTGAGTAATACAATAACCATTGAGTCGCCTGATATATCGGCTTTCATCACTAAACAACGGCCTGCTGCATTGATATAACCTGTTTTAGAAACATCGATATGCCAACCTTGATTGCGCACCAGACTGTTGGAATTAACAAATTGCAATTGACCGCGATTGTTTTTCCGTGCGACCCGGTGTTGTGCGGTCGTTGAGAAATCGCGAATGACTGCATATTGATTCGAAGCGATCACCAGTTTCGCTAAATCGCGCGCGGTTGAAACATTGCCTTGATTTAATCCGGTTGGATCGGCAAAGCGACTATTCAGCATGCCTATTTTTTTGGCTTTAAGATTCATGGCATTGATAAATGCTTTCATTCCACCAGGATAAGTCCGCGCGAGCGCGGCCGTGGCTCGATTTTCTGAGGACATTAAGGATAAACGGAGGAGTTCATGACGAGCGTAAGTGCTGCCTACCGACAAGCGTGATGCAGTGCGCTTGGTGTTATGTACATCGGTACTGTCGATAGTGACTTTTCCATGCAAGGGTAAACGGGCATCTAGCGTTACCATGGCTGCCATCAATTTCGTGATGGAAGCGATAGGCATGACTCTGTCAGCGTTTTTATCGTATAAAATACGCTTACTTTGGGTATCGTAGATCAGAGCCGCTTGGGATTTAACATCAAGTTTATTGGGTAAGGCAAAAACGGTATTGATAAAAAAGCATAAGGCGAATAATAACAAGACCCTCGAATTTATCATTTTTTATCTCCCTAAAAAAATGACCCACTTGAATTTACCATTGACACGCTATGTTATTCTGAAATTAATTTATTTATTATAATACGTTACAATTTTTTTTCAAAGAAAAACATTAACTAGTAAATGTTAACACCTTGATGTATTAAATAAAAGTATTTTTATTATTTTCTTAATGAGAACGCTATTATTCGTGACATTTAAATCCACACTTTTACTATGTACAAAAAAACACCTTTGTTGTTACGCGCTATTAGACTGCTTGGTTTGAGTTGGTATTTGCTTTCCGGAATAATTCAATCGTTTGTTTATCCGCATGTTTCAGTGCACTGCCAACGGCGAATGATGAAAAAATGGGCGAGTGGATTGCTGAGGGTGCTTAATATTAAGTTGCGCTGTCATGGAAAAGCACCGGGAATAGAAATTCCACGCGTACTATTAGTTGCCAATCATGTTTCTTGGCTGGATATTTGTGTGTTGATGGCGGTGTGTCCGACTCGTTTTGTTGCAAAATCTGAAATAGCAACATGGCCATTATTAGGATTACTTTGCAAAAATACCGGCACATTATTTATCAAACGAGCCAAACGTAATGACACCACGCGCATTAATCAAGAAATCGTTGATGTATTGGAGGCTGGTGAGCGTGTCGCGCTGTTTCCTGAGGGAACTACCGCAGACGGCACTTATTTGAATCATTTTCATGCGTCGTTATTGCAATCCGCAGTGATTGCCGATGCATTGGTTTATCCAGTGTCGATTGGCTACAAAAATGGTAATGATGGCGTTTGCTTGGAAGCTGCCTATATGGATCCTTCACTGGCGCTGTCGTTACAACAAATTCTTACGCAAACGCAAATTAATACCGATTTGTTTTTTGGAGAGCCGATTCCAAGTGGTATGAAAAACCGTCGTGAGCTTGCACGTATGATAGAAACCACTATTGCACAAACTTTATCACTGCCTATTCGCCACAAGCAACTTGAAACAACTCTCGGTCTTCCAATCTGACGGCAGACAATTGTCCCCCCCAAACGCATCCGCTATCCAAAGCAATTAGATTTTCTCGCTGGTACAGTCCGATTGCTGACCAATGACCGCACACGATGGTGTGATGGTGACTAGCGCGATTAGGTGCGTCAAACCACGGTAAATAACCTGATGGAATCGATCGCACATTTCCTTTGTAAGAAAAATTCATAACACCGTCCGGAGTGCAGATACGCATCCTCGTCATGGCATTGACGATGACACGCAAACGTTTCGAACCAGTCCAGCTTTCTTGCCAATGATGAGGTTCATTGCCATAGAGTTCAGCGCAATGTTGTGCATAATCATCTCGCCGCAAAATAATTTCAACCTCCTGTGCGAGTTGCGCTGCCTGAGAAATGGACCAGGAAGGAAGCAAGCCAGCGTGAACCATTGCAAAATTATCTTGATGATAGAACAGGCGTTGATGGCGCAACCAGAGCAATAAATCATCACAATCAGGCGCATGCAATATGGATTGCAAGGTATCGCGGGAATGCGAGGATGATATTCCTGCCTGCACCATTAATAGATGCAAATCATGATTGCCCAGGACGATGACAACACAATGATCTGTTTCATCCATTTGCTTAAGAAAGCGTAGTAATTCTAATGAATGAGGGCCGCGGTTTACGAGGTCTCCAACCAGCCAGAGCTTATCGTGGGTTGGATTGAAATCAATTTGGCCTAACAATCTCGAAAACGCTTTGAAGCAGCCTTGAAGATCGCCAATTGCATACGTGGCCATATTGTGTAAATCAATCGGTTACAGGATAGTTTGCAGGTCTTTCGTGTTTTTGAATACTAACGTAAGCCCAAAACATCTTGCATGTCGAACAATCCGCTGGATTTGTCAGTAAGAAAACGGACCGCGCGTAATGCGCCCAAAGCAAAAGTCATGCGACTGCTTGCTTTATGGGAAATTTCAATACGTTCTCCAATGCCCGCGAATAAGGCCGTATGATCACCAACCACATCGCCACCACGAATAGTGCAGAAACCTATGGTTTCTGGGTTTCGTTCTCCTGTAACACCTTCCCGTCCATAAACGGCCACTTTGTTTAAATCTCTTCCAATAGCATCGGCGATAACTTCGCCCATACGCAATGCGGTGCCCGAGGGTGAATCGACTTTGTGTCGATGATGTGCTTCGATGATTTCAATATCGTAACCTTGATTGAGTACTTTTGCGGCAACCTCCAGCAGTTTGAAAGTGACATTAACACCGACACTCATGTTAGGAGCAAATACAATGGCAATGTCTTTGGCGGCGTCTTTGAGCTGATTTTTTTCCTCTGCGGAAAAACCTGTCGTACCAATGACCATTTTTACGCCATTCTCTCGGCAAACTTTTAAATGTGCTAGCGTCCCTGCAGGACGTGTAAAATCAATCAAATGCGTGCAATCTTTTAAAGCGGTATTGAAATCACTGACAATCGGAATTCCACATGGTAATCCGATTAATTCGCCTGCATCTTTATTCAGAAAAGAGCTATCGGGTCTTTCCAGCGCGGCACAGAGTTTCATATCGGTTGCTTGGGCTACGGCTTCTAGTAAAGTGCGTCCCATGCGTCCGCTACTGCCTGCAATTGCTATTTTTTGCGTACTCATATCATTGGTAAATTTTAAAGAATGGTGCAACAGTTGATAATAACTTGTTTATTCATGCAAAGTATGCTCAGTTACTTTGGTTCAGTGAGATCAGAATTTGGAATTTCAGGATTGATTGTGATTTTTTCTGCTTGCTCAATCTTAATCGGGTCTTTTTGGGTTTTATCTTTAGGATAAACCTGATGGTTTTCCATACTGGTCAAAATGTCGCCTTCAAAAAAAATCGTTAATCGTTTTTGTTCAGAAAGACTGCCTCTGTCACGAAAAATATAGACATAATCCCAACGATTTTCACGAAATGCATCCACAATCAACGGTGATCCCATGACAAAGAGAACTTGAGATTTTGTCATGCCTGGCTTGAGTGTTTCTATCATTTCCTCGGTGACAACATTGCCTTGTTGCACATCAATCCGGTACGGAACAGGAGGTAGATAAGAGCATCCTATCGTAGATAGCAGAACAAATAGCAGAGTCGTTTTTGCAGTCATAGGGTTAAGATTGCTGTTTCCAAAGTGAGCATAGCACTATATGATACAACAAATAAATTTATCAACAGAGGTAATACGTATGGGCAATTCTGCTGATTTGAAATCTATTGGTTTAAAAAATACGGGTCTCAAGACGACCTTACCACGACTCAAAATTCTCAATTTGTTTGAACAAAGCAGCGTGCGCCATTTGTCGGCTGAAGATGTTTACAAAGAGCTTCTTACCGAAGGAGAAGACATCGGTTTAGCCACGGTTTATCGCGTTTTAACTCAGTTTGAACAAGCTGGATTACTTGAGCGTCATCATTTTGAAAGCGGCAAAGCGGTATTTGAGCTCAAAAGTGATGGGCATCACGACCATTTAGTGTGCTTGCAATGCGGCCGTGTAGAAGAATTTTATGATGCCGAGATCGAAAAACGTCAAAAGGATATTGCCAAAGATCGTGGCTATAAACTTCAAGAACATTCTTTATCGCTGTATGCGGATTGTATAAAAACTAATTGTCCTGACCGTCGCAAATAATCTTACAGGTAGCTTCTCAATACGATCATCATCAAAAAAATGAACAATAAAATTGGCTTATGGGTTAAGCGTATCGGTGAAAATGCTTGTAAGGCGTCCGTATTGTTTTCTTGCGGGATAATGGCGCAAGGTATCGAATTAGAAAACAATCCTGCTAAAGATTTTAATACTTGCGTGGTTAGGATAGCGGAGCGCGCTAAAAGCGAAGGAGTGTCGGATCAAGCGATTTCCCATGCTTTAGGTAAAGTGAAGCAAATTCCGCGAATCATTGAGTTAGATCGACGCCAACCCGAATTTTCACAATCTTTTGCCAATTATTTCAATGCGCGAATCAGCGATGAGCGAGTTCATCGTGGCCGGCAATTATTGAATCGACATCGCGCGTTATTAAACCAGATACAAAAAGAAACGGGTATTCCAGGGCATTATCTGATTTCTTTTTGGGGACTGGAAACGAGTTATGGTAGCCAATTCGGTGATTGGTTGATAACCGATTCGCTGGCGACGTTGGCTTGTGATTCACGACGCAGTACATTTTTTACCCAAGAATTGATTAATGCAATGCGCATTATTGATGCTGGGGATATTTCCGCCGAACGTATGATTGGCTCTTGGGCTGGCGCGATGGGACATATGCAATTCATGCCATCCACTTTCTTGCATTATGCTAAGGATGTGGATGGCGATGGACGCCGCGATTTATGGGGAAGTGTACCGGATGCATTTGGATCGGCAGCCAACTTTTTACGCCAGATGGGGTGGACTCCCGGGTTAACTTGGGGACAGGAAGTCAGATTGCCTGCGTCTTTTGATTATACTTTGGCGGGAAGAGGGCAAATGTTGACTTATGCGGAATGGAATAAATTGGGTATACGAACCGCCTTGGGTGAGGAATTGCCTATCACCAGCGAACAAAAAACGGCGCTTTTAATTCCGTCCGGCTATCAGGGGCCAGCATTTTTAATCACAAAGAATTTTCAAGTGATTATGCGTTGGAATCGATCAGAATATTATGCGCTTACCGTGGGGCATTTAGCTGATCGGATCGCAGGGGAGGGAAGCTTATCTCGTTTGCCACCGCCCGATTCGATCAAAATAACACGTGAGCAAATAAGGCAGTTACAACGAGATTTATCAACACTGGGCATTGACGCTGGAGAAATCGATGGCGTTTTAGGTTCGGCAACTCGGCAAGCGATTAGCCGCTTCCAGCAAAATACTCAACGAATCGCCGATGGTTATTTGGATCATGGATTATTGATTGCGATCCGAGATGCCGCGAAATCAAAATCCACTGTTGAGCAATGATTTTTTGTTAAGTTGATTTGAGAGCAGGCGGCACAGTGCTCGTTGCAACAGTACTATCATCATCCTCGTCATCGCTGATTTTTTTCTTCGGTGGATCATCAAACCAGTGGTAAATCATCGGCATGACCACCATCGTCATCAATGTTGCAGTCGTTAATCCAAATATCACCACAACAGCCAGTGGTTTCTGAACTTCTGATCCTAAACCTGAAGCAATTAGAAAAGGAGCCAATCCTAATACGGTCGTCGCCGCTGTCATCATCACGGGGCGAAACCGCTGTTCACAAGCTTTGCGTACCGCTTCATCAATACTCAAGCCTTTTTCCCGCAGCTCGCGAATAAAAGAAATAAGTACAACACCATTCAAGATAGACGTGCCCCATACCGCAATAAATCCAACCGACGCAGGGACGGACAAGTACTGACCGGAAAAGAATAATCCTAAAATACCGCCGACAGAAGCAAATGGCAGTGCCAAATAGATCAAAACCGCCATTTTGACCGAGCTAAACAACATAAATAATAAGAAGAAAATGGCTGCAAGAGTAATGGGAACAATCACTGACAAAGTAGCCATTGCTCGTTCCATATTCTCAAACTGTCCGCCCCAAACAAAATAATAACCAGGCGGTAATTTAATTTCTTCTGCGGTACGTCGTTTAAGTTCATCAACAAAACCGCCGAGATCACGGTCATGAACATTCGCGCCTACGACTACGCGACGACGAGCAAATTCACGCGAAACAATCGCGGGACCATCAACGACTTGAATATCCGCTACTGCGCTTAAAGGAACCAATCTTCCCCCTAAACCGCCTTTTTCACCGGGTAGCGCATTGCTCGCTGGTCTTAATAACAGCTCTTTAATGGCTTCTACATCATAGCGAAATCCAGCAGGGAATCTCAAAAGCAGGGTAAATCTTCTTTCACCCTCGAAAACTTGGGAAACAGCTTTTCCCCCAATAGCCGTGGCAATCATTTCATTGACATCTGAAACGTTGATGCCGTGACGGGCAATGGCTCTGCGATCGATATTAATAGTTAATTCTTGTTGTCCCGATAGCCGTTCGATACGAATATCCCGTGCGCCGCGTGTTGATTTGACAATGCGTGCGACTTGTTCGGATAGTTTTCTTAATTCTTCAAGATCATCACCAAAGATCTTGACAGCTATTTGCGAGCGAACGCCGGTTACCATTTCATCGACTCGTTGTGCGATCGGTTGCGATAAAACGATATTGACACCCGGTAAAACAGTCAAAGCTTTGCGAATATCTTCTTCAATGTCAGCTTGAGCACGTCCGGAATTTTCTAAATCCAAATTGACAATCGGGTCTGATTCATTTTGCGAAGCTGGATCTGCGGGGGTGTCTCCACGTCCAAGCTTGGAAACTACAGACTTCACTCCAGGTACCGCCGCAATCAATTGCATTGCTTCGGTTTCAATCTTTATTGCTTCATCGAGCGAAATCGAAGGAGCACGTATAATGACTGGTGTTATCGCGCCTTCTTTCATGATCGGAATGAAAGACTTTCCGAGCAACGGAAATATTGCGAATGCGACCATCAGCGAACTAATTGCAATAATCATAGTGGTTTTCTGATTATTTAACGCTAAATTCAGAATTCGCAGATAACCGCTTTTTAAAAAGGCGACAATTTTGGTATCTTGCTCACTACCGCCTCGCAGTAAGTAATCACTGAGCACCGGAGATAGCAATATTGAAACAAACAGCGCAATCAATAATGAAATGGCGATGGTAACAGCCAATGGGCTAAAAGTTTTTCCTTCCATGCCTTCGAGGGTCATGAGCGGAAGAAATACGAGGATCGTCACAAAAACACCAAATATAACGGGTGTACCGACTTCAGCGACAGCGTCAACAATGACCTTATATTTTGATTTTCCAGTTCCCTGCGATTCGCCTAGACGCTGATAAATGTTTTCCACAACCACCACCGTGGGATCGACCATCATGCCTAGCGCAATGGTAAGTCCACCTAGCGACATTAAATTCGCGGGCATTCCATAATAATTCATCACCATGAATGTAACGAGCGGCGTGATGATCAAGGTAAAACACACCACAACACTTGTTCGAATGGTGCCCAGAAAAATGGATAACACCACAATCACGAGAATCAAGGATTCTACGAGCGTAGTTTGAACGGTGGATAGCGCACCATCGACCAAATCGGTACGATCATAAAATGGAACGATTTGTAATCCGTTAGGTAATAACCCACGCTCATTGATGTCGGCGACTTTTTCTTTGATCCGGCCAACAATTTCTTTGGCATTGCCACCACGCAACATCATGACAATACCGGCTACAGATTCAGTGTAACCGTTTTTGATGCTAGCGCCTTGACGCACCTCACCACCAAAAGTTACTTCCGCCACATCCCGCACATATACGGGAACACCTTGTCTTTCGCGCAAGACGATGTTACGAATGTCATCCAAAGACGAAATCAAACCAACACCGCGTATTAAATACTGTTCATATTGCAATGCTAAAATATTGCCGCTTGCATTAGCATTATTGCTAGCTAAGGCACGATCAACTTGGGTCAGCGTTAAGTCATAGTGGCGCAACTTGTTGGGGTCCACATACACTTGGTATTCTTTGACGTGCCCGCCAATCGAATTAACTTCGGCTACGCCACGAATTGATCGTAATAACGGTCTAACGACCCAATCTTGCGTGGTACGACGTTCAGTCAATTCTTCAACAGTTAGCGCACGTTTTCCGTCGTCAGGATGCTCGATCGTATATTGATATACTTCCCCTAAACCTGTTGAAACAGGGCCTAACACCGGTGTAATGCCTGGAATGAGGCGTGGGGTCACATCAATGATACGTTCCATCACCAGTTGACGCGCAAAAAACACATCCGTTTTATCGGTAAAAACGAGGGTAATAAGCGACAAACCGCTTTTGTTCATGGAGCGCATTTCTACTAGACCTGGCAGACCGGTCATGGCAATTTCTACAGGAACCGTGACTAAACGTTCCATTTCTTCAGGGCTTCGCCCAATAGCAACTGTGGCTACTTGAACTTGAATATTGGTCACATCTGGAAACGCATCAACCGAAAGATTCTTGGCTGCAAAACCGCCTGCTATACAAAGTGCTATTCCAATAATCAGAACCAGTAGCCGTTGATTCAGCATTGCACGAACAATTGCTTTCATAAAGACTTACTCCAGTTCGGCAAGCTTACGCTCGCTATCGAGGTGAAAAGCACCTTCCAAGACAATTTTCTGGTCTGCGGTTAATCCTTTCAACACCGGTCTAAAACCATCCACTTCATCACCCAAATCGACAGGTACCCGTTGGAAGCGATTGTCGCCCACGACGATAAAAATATAATCTTTGTTTAATTCCCGCACAATTGCGGATTCGGGTATTACGAGAGATTTATGTTGCGGATCGGTGATGTGCATGTTCGCTAGCATGTCGGGTTTTAATTTTCGCTCTGGATTTTTTACTAATACGCGCGTCATCACCGTTCGTGTTAAACGGTTCACCGTATCCGATACGAAAATAATCACGCCATCCAATGGCGGCATACCCGCTAAGGCAGGCACGATAATTTCAACATGTTGCTTCAGTTGTACATCGCGAGCAATTTGCTCAGGGACATCACCCACGACCCAGACATGCGATAAATCGGCTACTTGAAATAATGGGTCGGCAGGTTGCACCACTTTACCAACCATGACATTACGTTCAATGATATATCCTTCTCGATTGGCCTTAATGTCTAGCCAAGGTAAAATTTTTCCCGTTTTATTAATCTGCTTGAGTTCGCTATCGGTCATGCCAAATAAAATCAATTGGTCTTTCGCAGCGCCAAACTCTGCTTTGGCAATTTCTAACTCGGATTGGCGTCGCTCGACTTCAGCGACCGGTATCGCATCTGCCGCGAGCAGGTGACGTGCCCGGTCGGAAGCTTTCTGAGTAACGGTTACACGGGACGCGGCTCGTAAATAAGCGAGCTGAGACTGTGTTAAGTCAGGGCTGGTAATACGGGCTAACGCTTGACCAGGCTTAACGTAATCACCCAGAACTACAAACATATTAATGATGCGTCCGGTGACATAAGAACCAATTTGCGCGGTTCTTTCTTCATCGACTTGGACGCGACTCGGGACCTGTATGCGATCGGCTAGATCGAGCCACGTAGGTAATCCGATTTTCAAACGCTGAGCTAATTCCGGTCGGGCAGTAATGTTGTTAACATCACGTTCCTCTTCCGCTGGTTTGACCGGTTTTGTTTCCTTTGGAGTATCTTTGTTGCCACATCCCGTAAACAGAAAAGTAGAAATAACAGCAAAAAATAAAAAAACCAATTTCAATTTCATTCTACAGTTAACTCCCTAGGGTAATGTGCGCGCAAGCGGTCAATTTCAGCGGCAGCAGATTGCAAATCAAATCGTGCTAGTAATGAGTCCGCTAAAATTCCACGTAAAATACGTTGTGTGTCCAAGAATTCGATCAAGCCGCGTTCACCAAATTTGTAAGCGGCTTCCGCAACTTTGACGGCGTTTTCGGCTTCTTTAATTAACCCGCCTTCAAAGGAATCTACTCGCCGTTGTGCAATTTGTAAGGCTTGCCAGGCGGATTCAAATAATTGGCCAATTTCATAACGGCGAAACTCTAAAGTCTGACGTATGCGCGAAGAATCATGAATTGCGGTGTCAATTTCACCGCGGCGTTGATAAAACAAGGGCACCCTGACACTGATACCTGCTGAATTGGAGTTATATTGCTGCTCTTCATAGTTGGAATAGATCAGATTGACCGACGGTAATATGGTGGCTTTTTCTTGACTAATTCTTTTTTCAGCACGTTCGCGTTCGGCTTCCAAGCGCACTACATCTGGATTGATCACAGGAACTTGCTGACGCAGCTCATCTAATTTAGGCAATTGAATGGGATCTTTCAACGAGCCTTTTATTTTGAAATTAACAGGGAGTGCGCCGGCAGTTAATTGCATTAGTCCAACACGAGCGCGTTCTACCGTTAAAAAAGCCGCATCTCGACGATTGATCGCATTTTGTAATTCAGTATCGGCGCGAATCAATTCAAAACGTGCCGATTCACCTTTTTCGACGTTTGCAGCAATGCGCCTGCGAACTTGTTGCAACAAATCAAAGATACTCTGTTCCATGTTGGCTTGTTCTTCGCGCAACAATAATTCATAGCTACGCACGCGAAGTAATGCTGCCAAATCTGCATTAACTTGATCCAAACTGGCTTTGGAAGCGTTAACCACAGCTTCTGAAGCATTGATACGCGCGCTACGCATGAAAGGGTTTTCAATCGGCTGTACGACTGTGATCGTGCGTTGGTGGTTAAATGGGCCTGATAAATTTTCGCCAATTCGAGAGTGTGCCGGGCCCATGGTAAACATCACCTCTGGATTCTGATACTGCTCAGCCACAACAACCCCTGCCTGCGCCATGTCCACTTGGGATCGAGCGGCTTGTGCCATACCGTTGGCGCGTAAACCCAATCGCTGTAATTCTTCGATAGACAGCAACATGGCCGGTCCCTTGGGCTCGGTCGATAATGGAGGCGGATAAGTGGTTGTTAGCGGTGGCCGCGATTCATTTCGGATTAATGGTTTTCCCGGGGATATCGTTTCGGAATAACCGCTGGGTGGAGACGATAGTGCCGGAGGTGATAATGAATCAATTCCTATTGGAAGCGGCGAGGGTTGTGCAAATACTGGGAGGGCTATAAATCCGAATAAACTCAATAATAAAGACACTAATGATATTTGCATAAAAACTTTCTGATGGTGTATCGAGATTGTCCTTCACATGTTTTTCACAAAATTGAATGATCCCCATGATATACGAATTTAGCCAATCGCTAAAAAGAAAATTCTTGACAATTAGGGATCTTATTTTTGTTAAAAGGAGTTTACAGGCTGGTAGCTGAATGAAAAATGAATGACGGAAAGTATTTTGCAGTAACCTTTTGGGTGAAAAAATTAAAAATAGTCAAAATTCTTAAAAGGAAATCTTATTCTCCAATGAATCGCTAAAAAAGCAGTCATTATTTTTTTAAACGAGAACGCGATTTCTTCATTGATTGCAAGAGTTTCTTGAGGTTCTTCATTGATGGCTATTGGTACCGGATCTTTAACAGGAATCATTTCTCCACTAGGGATGATACGCAGGTGATTGTTTTGCGCAAAATCGATAATGAACTGATAGGCATTAGGATTTATTTCCGCTAAAGCTGTCTTTATTTTTACCCCGACTCGACCTTCGTGCATGACAGGTTGAGCGAGTTCCGAGTATGCCCATCGCCCTTTGCTGTCATAATTTGCAATAACGCCACAAATTCTTTCTGTCCAATCGCTGGGGCGAAATGGACGGTTTTCTGTTGTTACGCCTAAAACTAATAATTCTTCAGATGTGCTTATCATAGAGTCTCTGCAATACAAGAAAGGACGATTAAGTGATCGTCGTAATCATTTTTCGAAAGTTCTGTCTCTAGAACGGCTTTTCTATAAAAAAATGAAGAACATTATTGCGAGAAGGGGATTTGGTTTCGACAACACCACATAAAGTTTTAAAAAAATAGCTTAGTGATGTTACACATTAACTTCTACAATACGGTTAAGTTTCATCGGGATTTAAACGTGCGCTTCCTCTCGTGGCCTTACCAAAAAGAGAATCTAGAATAATGAGAGGCGAGACGTCCTGGTGAGGGCGAGTCACTGTACGGGAGAAATACATTATCACATTGTATTTCCTGTAAAATACAGACACAGATTGTTAGATACGGCGTTTATAAAAACTATCATACTGATTGCGAAAGAGATAGAAAATCGATACGACACTGAGTTTGAGCAGTTTGGTTGAGTCAAAGAGTACGTACATTAGTTACTTTGTAAAATTGCATCGGGTCAGGTTGTTCGCGTGTACAAAAGCATAACAGCGCGGGAATAGTTTAAAGAGGAAGTCGGATTTGAAACGAGATCTATGAGGGGTGGTTGGTGGATTTTGATCGGATAGCTATTATGCTGCAACTGTAGAGGGAAAGAACGGATGGGGGGTTAGTTGAATGTTATTTGAAGAAACAAGGCAAACCCAAAAAAGAATAGCGTCAACTTAAGCTTTTTTAATATCCCGTGGTTTTGCTACGGGGTTGTTTATTAAGAATTTTCTTTTGATCATCTATTAATGAACAAATTGTCTGTTAATAATGACTCGTTAATTAAATTAAGGGTACCATTTCCTTGCACAAGAAAAAAAATACTAAGCAAACAAAAACAGTTCCACGTAAACTCGGACGCCCCAAAGCGTCTGATACACTAAAAATAAACACTCCAGGGAATTTGAGCGAAACTGCTTCGACTAACGAGTTAACGACCTTTAAGTTACAAAAGTTGTTAGCGCATCGAGGTCTTGGTTCTAGGCGCGAAATGGAAGAGTTGATTGCTGCTGGCAAAGTGATGCTAAACGATCGGATCGCTATCTTAGGTGATCGAGCCGGGCCTGATGATGTAGTGCGTATAGGGCGTCGAGTGATCCGTTTGAATGCTCCTGAAGAGCTCCCGCGCGTGTTGTTGTATCACAAACCCGAGGGCGAAATCGTCAGTCGGGATGATCCACAAGGCCGACCTTCGGTTTTTGATAAATTACCGCATTTGCGTTCTTCCAAGTGGATTGCCATTGGGCGTCTCGATTTTAATACCAGTGGATTATTGATTTTTACCGATGATGGAACTTTTGCAAACCGTTTAATGCATCCTCGTTTTGAAATGGAACGTGAATATGCGGTTCGGATATTGGGTGAATTGACGGACGAGCAAATGAAACAATTGACAACCGGTGTCGAGTTAGAAGATGGGAGAGCGGCTTTTACGTATTTGACCGATCAGGGAGGAGAGGGCGCCAATCATTGGTATCGAGCAATTCTCAAAGAAGGTAAAAATCGTGAGGTGCGGCGTATGTTTGAAGCATTGGGATTAACGGTTAGTCGTTTGATGCGGGTGCGCTTTGGACCACTGAATTTGCCACCCAGAATCAAGCGTGGTCAATGGTTGGAGCTGGATGAAAAGAAGACGCGACGTTTGTTGGATTTGATCGGTGATTATCAAGCGTAATAAGAATAGAGATTGAAATCTTCTGATTACAGGGTTTTGTTGTTAGGTAATTGATTGCGGTGCAACAAGAATACAAATTCGTTTCCTGCATGGGTTTCCAGCCAGTTAAGTGCCGTGCTTGGGTAAGCATGTTCAAGCGCTTCGCGGTTGTGTCCAATTTCAACGACTAATAATCCATCTTCTGTGAGGTAATCGGCTGCGGATTCTAGGATTTTACGGGTTGCATCTAGACCATCAATTCCACTTGATAGCGCGTTTTGTGGTTCGTGTTGATATTCTTTGGGTAGTTGCGACATCGATTCCGCATTGACATACGGTGGATTACTAATAATTAAATCGTAACGTTTATTTTTTAAAGAGGAAAATAAATCCGAGGCAATCAAATTGATTCTTTTTTCTAAACCATAATGGTCAATATTTTTATGTGCAACTTCGAGTGCGGGTTTGGAGATATCTACCGCATCGATTTGCGCATATTCAAAATACAACGCGGATAGGATTGCGAGGCAACCCGATCCGGTACACATGTCTAATATATTCGTGATTCTGTCAGGTTCTACAACCCAAGGTGCAAGCTGTGTTTGCAGTAATTCAGCAATAAAAGAGCGAGGCACGATGACGCGTTCATCCACATAGAACCGGTATTCACCAAGCCATGCTTCCTGTGTAAGATAAGCGGCTGGAATACGATCTTTGATGCGGCGTTCAATGACATGCAAAATCTGATCGCATTCGCTTTTTAGCAACCGTGCGTCGAGAAATGGTTCGAGCTGATCCAGTGGCAGCGATAGCGTTTTTAGAATGAGATAGGCGGCTTCATCATAAGCATTGGAAGATCCATGCCCGAAATGTAAGTTTGCTTTATTGAATTGAGTAACAGCGTAACGTAATAAATCACGAATAGATTCAAATTCTAAGGGTGTATGCAAAGTCATTGTAAAATCAAGATGAATATCAATTTGGCCAATCCAATGGGTTGGAATGTAACATACAATCGAGTAGTCATAGTATCAGATGCTATTTTTAACAGGGTAGAGATCATTTTTGGAAATTAAAAGCGACGATTTCTTTATGCGCCTTGCGATTGAGCAAGCTTTGCTGGCGCAAGATGCCGATGAAGTTCCCGTCGGTGCCGTTGTGGTACAAAACCAGATTGTCATCGGTTGTGGGTTCAATCATCCCATTCAGAGTAATGATCCAACCGCACATGCCGAAATCATGGCGATTCGCGCTGCTGGAAACACGCTAGGCAATTATCGATTGTCTGAGTGCGTGTTGTACGTTACCTTGGAACCTTGCGTCATGTGTATTGGGGCTATTTTTCATGCGCGTATCAAACGATTAGTGTATGCTGCTGCCGATCCAAAAACAGGTGTTTGCGGCAGTATTCTTAATTTACCGACGGAATCTAAATTGAATCACCATTTGCAGGTAACGGGGGGGATTTTGGCCTTAGAGGCGAGTGCATTGCTAAAAAGTTTTTTTGCGCAACGACGCGATACAAATAAATGTTGTCATCATGAAAATAAATATTAGTATATCGAATCAACAGCTTGATTTGATTGATGCGAATGAAGGTGTGATCAAAAGCTATCGGATATCTTCTGCGAAGAAAGGCACTGGGCAACAGTATGGAAGTTTTTGCACACCTTTGGGACGGCATATTATTCGCGCTAAAATTGGCAAAGGGCAACCTGTTAATACCGTTTTTATCAAGCGGCGGCCAACAGGTGAAGTCTATAGTAAGGAATTGGCTCAGCAATTTCCGAATCGAGATTGGATGCTGACTCGTATTTTATGGCTATCGGGATGTGAACCAGGATTTAATCGTTTGGGCACGGTTGATACAATGCGCCGCTTTATTTATATTCATGGTAGCCCCGATACCGCTGAAATGGGTAAACCGGGTTCGATCGGGTGCATTCGTATGAGAAATAGTGATATATTGGAGCTATTTGATTGTGTGGACGCTGGTACTGCCGTTGATATCAAAGCTTAAAAAAGTTTTTTATACAAATTTTTATGGTTATCACGTATTGTTAGTATAAAAAAGTATAATGGTAGCTTTCATGAATTGATGACTCAGTTTCTAAAAAAACTAGGAGAAAATTGAATATGGCTATGAGCAATAATGGTGCAGCTAAGCTGATGAAGAATTTTTTGATAGCGATGTTTGCACTATCGATTTCACATTCGCTTTGGGCTGATCAAATCGGAAGTGTTTCAACTAAATTCAAGATACTGGGTGCGAATGACAAAATAGTGATCGAAGCTTTTGATGACCCGGATGTTCCTGGCGCGACCTGTTATTTGAGTCGTGCGAAAACCGGTGGTGTCGGTGGCATGGTGGGTGTGGCTGAAGATACCGCAGATGCTTCGATATCGTGCCGTCAAATTGGCCCAATCACCTTGTCAGAAAAAATTAAGAATGGTGATTTGGATGGCGACGAAGTTTTTAAAAAACACACTTCGTTGCTCTTTAAAACACTGCAAGTCGTGCGTTTCTATGATGCAAAAAGAAATGTGCTGGTTTATTTGACGTACAGCGATAGAATTATTGAGGGATCGCCTAAAAACAGCATTTCGATTATTCCGGTAAAAGCTTGGAATAACTAATTTAATTTTTGGTACAAAATTAGGAGTGAAAAGTGCGTCAACACCTATTTAAGAACTTTGTATATTATTTATAATAGCGATTTTCTGGCGATTGCTTGTTGAACACATTCTCATCTATTAATTCTATGCAATTATTTGCTTTCGGGATAAACCATAATACTGCGCCACTGGATGTGCGCGAGCAGGTGAGTTTTCCTGAAAATACCATGGAACATGCCCTTCATGACTTGGTAGGACGTAATCCCATCAAAGAAGCAGCGATTGTTTCTACCTGTAATCGTACGGAAATCTATTGTTGTACTGATAAACCTGAGGACGCCATGATGTGGTTGGCGGATTTTCATCATTTGCCGACCCGCCAGCTTGATCCCTATCTGTATAAGTTCCCACGTGAACAAGCAGTGAAACATGCATTTCGGGTAGCCAGTGGATTGGATTCGATGGTTTTAGGTGAACCGCAGATTCTCGGTCAGTTGAAAAATGCGGTTAAATCGGCCCAACATGCTGGAACGCTTGGATTGTTGTTGCATAAATTGTTTCAACGGACTTTTTATGTTGCCAAGGAAGTACGGACTTCCACCGAAATAGGCGCAAGCTCAGTTTCAATGGCGGCGGCATCAGCGCGCTTAGCCGAGCGAATTTTTGGTGATATTAGCGAGCAAAATGTTTTATTTATTGGCGCTGGAGAGATGATCGAGCTGTGTGCGAATCATTTTGGCGCGCGAAATCCACGCAATATTACCGTGGCCAATCGTACTACAGAACGTGCGGAAGTGCTGGCCAGTCGATTTAACAACGCTAAAGCGATTACTTTAAGCGATTTGCCCGAGCAACTGGCCCATCATGACATTATCGTTACCTGCACAGCGAGTCCGTTACCGATTCTCGGAAAAGGCATGGTCGAACGGGCGATTAAGATCCGTAAACACCGTCCTTTGTTCATCGTTGATTTAGCGGTTCCGCGCGATGTCGAATCCGAGGTTGCTGAGCTTGATGACGTATTTTTATACTATGTTGACGATTTGGCAGAAATCGTTAAAGAGGGCCTTGATTCACGTCAAAATGCGGTAGCGCAAGCCGAAACCATCATTGATTCTAACGTGATCGATTTTATGCGTTGGATGGTTACGCGAGAAACGGTTCCTACTATTCGTGCGTTGCGCGATCAGGGTGAGCGTTATCGCCGGCATGAACTGGCCAAAGCGCATAAGTTACTGGAAAAAGGTGAAGATCCTAAAAAAGTCATCGAATCGCTTAGCAACAGTCTTACTAATAAATTCTTACATGTGCCTTCTAGCGCACTCAATCACGCTTCTACTGATGAACGAGATGAATTAGTCGAGTTAGTTAACCGGCTATATCAACTGCATCGCCCACAATGAACAAAAATATTACCGATCGGCTCACTCGATTGAGTGTCCGCCTGGAAGAATTAAACCATTTGTTAAGTAGCGAATCTGCGACAGTTGATATGGACAACTATCGCAAGCTGACACGAGAGCATGCAGAGATCACGCCCATCGTTGAGCTTTATCGTTCATTCCAACAAACCGAATTGGATATGCAAACGGCGAGAGAAATGCATGCTGACTTGGAAATGCGCGCTTTTGCCGAAACGGAAATTCAAGCGGCTAAAGAGAATTTGGTGCGTCTCGAAGGTGAAATCCAAAAACAATTACTACCTAAAGACCCGAATGACGAACGTAATATTTTTTTGGAAATACGCGCAGGGACTGGGGGTGACGAATCAGCTCTATTTGCTGCCAATTTATTTCGCATGTATTCACGTTATGCGGAACGGCGTAATTGGCAGGTTGAAATCATATCGCAAAGTCTTTCCGATATCGGTGGATACAAAGAGATTATCGCAAAAATTGATGGACAAGGCGCTTATTCACGACTGAAGTTTGAATCGGGCGGGCATCGTGTGCAACGCGTGCCTGTGACTGAAACACAAGGCCGTGTTCATACCTCGACATGCACTGTTGCCATCATGCCAGAAGCCGATGAGGTAAGCGAAGTGACTTTAAATCCTGCGGAATTACGGATTGATACTTTTCGAGCTTCCGGTGCAGGAGGGCAACATATCAATAAAACAGACTCAGCCGTGCGCGTGACGCATTTACCGACTGGGATTGTCGTTGAATGCCAAGATGGCCGCTCCCAGCACAAAAATAAAGCACAAGCCTTGAGTGTTTTGGCCGCTCGTATTCATGACAAGCAAATGCGCGAGCAACATGCGGAGCAGGCTGCGACGCGAAAGTCATTAGTGGGCACTGGCGAGCGTTCAGAAAGAATTCGAACGTATAATTTTCCACAAGGCCGCGTTACTGACCATCGTATCAATCTGACGTTGTATAAAATGGATCAAATCATGGACGGTGATATCGACGAATTATGTTCTGCTCTGGTGGCTGAACATCAAGCAGAATTACTGGCTGCAGAACAAGAGTAATTCCAATTCATCGCATGGTGTAGTTTTTAGTGCTTTGCTGAATGACAATCCACGATGCAATCGATAACGATCGAAAAGGCTCTATTTCAAGCTTATCAGCATATCGAAAAGGTTGATGCGCGCTTACTGTTAGAAAAAGCGTTGCAGGTCGATCATGCTTTTTTACTGACGCATCCTAATCAATCTTTAACTTCTCAACAATCTGAGCAGTTCTTTCATTGGGTTACACAACGCTTGCAAGGGATGCCTGTGGCTTATTTGACTGGCCAAAGGGAGTTTTATGACAGCGTGTTCAGGGTATCTCAGGCGGTATTGATTCCACGTCCTGAGACGGAGTTGCTGGTTGATTTAGCTTTAGATTTGATCCCCGTGGATCGGGTTTGTAAAATATTGGATTTAGGAACAGGAAGTGGTGCGATCGCAATCTCGATTGCAAAACACAGGCCTTTGTCACAAGTGATCGCGGTGGATATATCACTTGAAGCGATTGAAATCGCACGTTGGAATGCTAGCAATTTACAGGTGAGTAATGTTCATTTTTTATTGGGGAAATGGTTCGATGAACTTTCGCATGAAAAATTTGATCTGATTGTAACAAACCCTCCGTATGTTGCTGAAAATGATCCATATTTACAGCAAGGAGATTTGCGATTTGAACCAAAAATTGCATTGTCAGCAGGATATGATGGAATGGATTGTATCGCGCATATTATTCAAAACGCTGCAAAATATCTTGTCAATGAAGGATGGTTGTTTATAGAACATGGTTACGATCAAGCAGAGGCATGTCAATTGTTATTGGAAAAAGCAAGGTTTAATAACATTCGCTGCTATACGGATTTGGCGGGGATAATACGGGTAAGCGGTGGACAAGTTGACGCATCCAGCTAAAATACATTAATGTGCGCAGGTCATTTGATCATGAGCGCAGTTTTTTAAACAAATTTTTTTGGAATGATTTTTGGAGAAATTAACACTATGAATGTTGAAGATTTAATTGAACAACAAATTACCACTCATCCGGTCGTTCTGTATATGAAAGGTACGATAGATCAGCCGCAATGTGGATTTTCTGCCAATGCAGTAAATATTCTTAAAGCTTGCGGTGTTAATGAGATTTTTTCAGTCAATGTTTTGGAAGATCCAGATGTTCGGCAAGGAATCAAAGATTTTTCCAACTGGCCAACGATACCTCAATTGTACGTAAACGGAGAATTCATCGGCGGTTCCGATATCGTCTCTGAAATGTATAAGTCTGGAGAACTTCAGAAATTATTTGAATAAAACCTGTTTGTACGATCTGATGATTGGATTATTGGATTCTGTCGATTATTTAATCCAATTATCAGATAAAAGCTTTAAGGATTTTTTAACTGATTGCGGTGGCTATGATCCAATAGCGTGCGAATTTACCGATCGCCATAAAAATAGCTGCACTTAACCAGTGAATCCGTAACCATCCAGCCGCAACGCAAAGTGCATCGCCAATTAAGGGTACCCAGGATAACAGTAAGATTGCAGACCCATGCTGACGTACCCATTGTAATCCGCGAAGATTATTTTTAGATTTTTTGAGAATTGCTTGCTCATTCGGCAGGAAATAGCCAATGAGATAGGAACTCATACCCCCTAATGTGTTGCCAATGGTTGCTAAAACCAGTGCGTGCCAATGTAAATCGGGATAAGCCAATAGCACACTAGCAAGAACGGCTTCTGATCCCCCTGGCAATAAAGTGGCGGCGAGAAAGCTACTAGTAAAAAGCGCGATTAGGCTTGATTGCTCATCCATTGCGTAATCCAAATTTTCAAAACATTGATATTAACAAGACCTCTGCACAATCCTAATAATTTTTTGTAGGGGTGAGGAAAGGGAATTTGTAAGTGATAGTTTTACACACTCTTTCTGGCAGAAAAGTGAAGCTTTCCCTTCTATACTTGTTTTAAGGTTTTGTATTTGATGGTGATTGTCAAATGGAATCAAGATTGAAGCAGAAAAAATATAAAAATGTGAATAGAAAGATATTCTTCGGGAAGGCGTTGCGTTATATCTAATCGCCGCAAGGTGTTACACTTTGAATTTGAATCCGCATTTAAATCATAGGAGATTGCATTCAATGCACAAGTTAGGCTTAGTCATTCTAGTTATATTTCTGTTTAATGCCAGCAGCTTAATGGCAGGATCTTCAGCGTGGATCAACAAAAGCGGGCAAGATCAGGTGAGAGAAATTGCTCGACATGTTATAGAATCAAATGATGAATTTGTTAAGAAATTGCCATCGGATTATTTTGCTCAACTTATTCATGGGCAAAAGCCTATGGCGACAATAGTCACTTGTGCTGATTCTCGGTTACATGCGCATGCAATTGATATTCATCCTGATGGAGATATTTTTTTAGTCCGTAATATTGGCAATCAAGTTTCTACCACTGAAGGATCTATCGAGTATGGTGTGCGCCATCTACATACTCCCGTTCTGTTTATTATCGGACACTCCTCTTGCGGAGCAGTTGAAGCGGCCATGTCAAAGCCAGCGCATCTCGAGCCTTCGATTTGGCGCGAACTGGATACGATTAAAGTTACTAGCAATAAAGCTGATGATCATGCACACGTTAAAGAAAGTGTCGAGTCCAATGTGAATCATCAGGTTTCCACGGCCTTAAAAAAATATGCCAAAGAAGTTAAAGAAAATCGTTTAACGATAATTGGGGGTGTTTATGATTTTCGCAATGACTATGCTCAAGGCCGTGGCCGTCTTGTCTTGATTAATGTTAATGGAGAAACTAATCTCGCTGAAATTCAAAAAATGCCGATTGTTAACTTTAAATAGTCGTCCCTGAAAAACTGCATCAATCGGTACCGCGATCATATACGGTTTGCCTGACTGCCTTGCTACGCGAAACTTCAATTTAGGAGTAAACCGGAAGCCCGCAAAAGATGGGATCTCAGTTGGAAAAGCCTATGCGGAATATGACGATTCGGAAAAACATCCGTTATGATAGAGCCGATGGTATCGATATGGCGTTCCGACCTTTTGACGGGTGTAAGAACCAATGCATTTTTCTTTGGATGCAACAATTCCTTTCTAATACAAGCTCCAGTGAAATGTTGCAGCAGTGATGCATGAAATTATAAAACTCTAATTTGCAATTAATTCAAAATAATTTTAAGCACATTTTCATAATATTCTCGTGGTAATGCGCCACTAATTGCAACTCGTTCATGTCTTTTATCGACGAAATAGGTGCGCGGTACTTCCCCAAACCATTTCGTGTCAATTTCTCGACGCAATTTTGCGCTATTGGGTTCGGCAAAAATCCAATTGTCGGTTTGGTCCAAGCCGTTCGCGGTCAGAATCGACTTAACTTGATCGGCTTCGCTAATATGATCCGTAGCAATCATAATGAGATTGATATGCGGCATCTCTTTGCGCAATTCACTTAATAAAGGCATTTTCTTGATGCAAGAAGCGCATTGCGTTGACCAAACCGTCAAAATAAACGGTTTGCCAGCATATTGTTGCAATAATTGTTGGTAACTACCTGAGGAAAAGCGCTTTAGGTCTTTATTTTCTGCATGCGCCACATTCAAAAAGATAAAAATTGTAATCCCGAGTAGTAGTGCAATCACTTTTTTCATTTTATCTCTCCTCGAACTTTCTAATTCAACGCGCAAAAGCAGCATTATCCACCGGATTTATTGTTTGTGAATGTGACAAAATGTCGCAGCAACAATTGGCAAGCGCTTCTCAGACCCAATCAATCTTAATATCCGTCAATTGGGATGAGCCTAAATCATTTAATGTCATTAAATTCATGACCTGTAGCGCGATAGCAAAAAAGCTCGAGTCAAATACTTAACCCAGTGTTGCAACGGTAGAATAGGTGAAAACATAATTAAACCCATGCTAACAAGAATCACAAATGCTAAGAAAATACCGACCGCCGAAATAATATGGTTCCAGATGGGTATCGCATCGGGATCTGCTCCGATATTCATGGGAATTCTCAGGATATTTTCCTCTGTAATAGCGTCTTCTTCACCAATCGTCAAATAGAGGGCGTAGCGGCCTTCACTCTCTAAGTTGACTTGTGTTTCCACCATACCTTGCGGATAAAGTCTTGCTGGTACTTCAAAAATGGTACTGATGTCTTTGAGATTCTCGACTTTCTTGTCATCTTCGCCGATCAATTCCTGTTTCACAAAACGAACGGTAATGGGCATTTCACGCGCGTCGCTATCGGCCAAATCAGCGGTAAAGTACAGCGATCCCGAACGAGGAATTTCCTTACAATACGAACGTAGCAGTTTGTTTCGATCTTTTCCCTTGATTTCTTCCCAATCGGCTTCTGGCTTGATGTAGGCACTAAAATGTACCGCGTAAAAATCATTGGTAACCAAGCATCCTACGGTTTCAGTGTAATCGTATTGCACAGGGACCGTGATATCTTTTTTGCTGCAAGACAAGACTAAAAACGTTGAGAAAAAAATCACTGTGACGAGCTGTTTTTTGTAAAAAGATTCCATGATGACTTACTCCTTTACTTGAGGCTTTTGAATGGTGAAACTAAATTTCCCTGATATGACGTGCGTATCTGCTGACATCACGCGATAACGTACGGTGTAAGTATCCGGGGGAAGATCCGGAATGGAAGTGAAAATGTGAGATTGATCGAGAAGTTCTTGTTTAACATCTTTATTGTCGACACGTTTGCCAGTACTGTCCGTTACTGCAAGCGATTTATGCGCCCCTCGAACTTTTTCGTTGAACCAAATATCGATTTTTTTCGGAGATTGGCTGATGGTGCTATCTTTTTCCGGAGAGGATTTGACCATTACAGCATGTGCGGACAAAGACATTGGCCACATGAAGGAAAGCAATATCGCTAATGTAACGACTGCAGGTAGTAAAAATCTTTTAACGCCAAGAAGTATAAGTTTTACTTGTAAATCGAATGCAAATCCAACGCTATGCATAATGTTGTCTCTTTGAATAAAATTGATAAAAAGTATCCCGTCATTGAATCAGTATGGGTTTGGAATTTATTTGAAGACATACCAAGCCAGAACGCTCTTTCCTGACGGTGTATTTTCTGTCCAGAGCGCTAAAAATCCCTGCTGTGTTGCAACCAATTTAGGTTGTGTCGGTGAATGATTCGCGCTAGCTAAACGTTGTGGCGCTGACCAAGTAGCACCACCATCCGATGATTGAGAAAGCCAAATGGTGACGCCTTCATCTTCTAATTCATTCCAAATGGTAGCGACAAGGTGCTTATCAGCATATTTGTAAGCCGCCACATCCCCGTTTGTTGCCATATTTCCCAATTTTTTGGGGAGTGACCAACTTTGTCCGTCATCGATGGATGTCAAATAATAGAGACCCGATATTTGCTCCGCACCTGTCCACGCAACGCTATGTAACTGAAAGTTTTTATCCGAACCAATGGATATCAACCCGCCACCAATGTGTGGACAACCCTCAAATTTCCATTGAAAATCACCGACGTTACTGGCTTTTTTCCAGGTGACACCGCCATTGGCTGACTGCATTAAAGACATATCGCGTGGTGCCATGTCACGATAAAGTACATTCAGGTGATTATCGGGTGACAGCGCTAACGTATTCCAGCAGCACGAACAGGTTGAATCATCCAGCGTAACCGGTTCACTCCAATGTTTGCCCGAATCGATGCTCCGAGCATAGCGTAGGCTTTGGTGACCGCTTTCTTGTGGATCTTCGAGCCAAACCGCGTGGAAATCACCGTGTTCGTCAGCAATTAAATCGATATGTGCTTGGGTTCTGTCGCTGGCTTGCGCGGGATTAATGCCTTCGCTCCAAGTTTTGCCATGATCGATAGAGTAGACACTGACCATCGGGCCCATCGAAGGAAATTCACCTGCGGTTTGCCACATGGCCACTAAATTGTTATCTTTTGCGGCCAATTGAATATCATTGCCACGTTTAGCGGTTGCTTCAGGCAAATAATCGATTACGGAATTGTGTTGCCAACGATATCCACCATCTTCGCTGTAGACATAACTGATAACATTTTTTTTATTGTTTGTAATGGTTCTGCCACTCAACAATAAATGTATTTTTTGTTTTTCTACATACACGTCAAAAGACGAAATTTCGGTTAAGCCGAACGACCCCGTTGAATAGCCAGTTTTCGACGTGGCATCGGTTGTATCATGCGCAGAATTTTGATGAATCGTTTGATCCGATGGAATTTGTTGTGAACAACCAGAAATCAATGTACCCATCAAAAAAATCGTCAAAAAGAAATTAACGAAGGCGATTTTTCTTGTGGTTAGATTATTACAGGTCAATAAAATCATAAAAAAATCATTTCACTATCTTTGTGAATTGTCTTAAAATTCATTGCATTACTCAAAAATGGTTAAGCATCTGCTCATTCGAAATGTTTTTTTGACATCAATCAAGCAACGCAATCGTTACATTGTGCGTTTTCAATAGTGCGCAAAAAACATTCGCTAACTATTATTCATGAAATTCTTTTTTTGGGAATGCGACAGATCGTCGCAGTTGAATCAAGCGCTTGAAAATTACTGCTCAATTTTTGCAAGGATGACTATTTCAATTCTTAAGAAATGGTAACGTTGTTAAATAGAAGGAAAAGTGATTGGCAAAGATAGTATTTATTCTTTTAAATCAATTGGTTTATTGCCAAATGAAGGCGTGATTGAGGATACCTATAGCGGCTGATGCTGCTGGTGTGACAATCTGTCGCATAGCCATTTTTACCAATTTCAGTTAATGTTGTGCATTTGTTTTAGTGCGATCTATAGATGCCTTTCGTTTTTCATGTTTCGTGAACTCAGCAAATCTCCTCTCGGTAAAAATCTACAGCGTCTTTTTTTGCTTCGTAATATCGCTATTCTTGTACAAAGCTTAACGCTCGGTATTGTGTACTGGAGTATCGATATTGCTTTGCCGTGGAAAGAAATGGTCGCAGTGATTGCGCTGCTTGCGCTGATCAACTCTCTGACGTGGTTTCGTTTAAATCAAAAATTGCCGGTCACCCATATCGAGTTTTTTCTGCAATTACTCGTGGATGTACTTGCGCTGAGTTGCTTGCTTTATTTTAGTGGGGGATCTACCAATCCTTTTATTTCATTGTATTTGCTGCCACTTACCATTGCGGCGGCAACGTTGCCCTGGCGATATACCTGGGCGATGGCGATCGTGACGATTATTTGTTATTCAATTCTTTTGTTTGTGTATATTCCATTGCCACATAATCACGACAATCATTTGATCGAATTTGCCTTGCATGTTTCTGGGATGTGGCTGGCTTTTGTTCTCAGCACCGTTATCATTGCATGGTTCGTAGTGCGCATGAGTTCCTCTATCCGAGATCGCGATCGCGATCTAGCAAAAGCACGTGAACACGCCTTGCGTAACGAACAAATCATTGCATTGGGAACCCTAGCTGCTGGTGCCGCGCATGAACTGGGCACGCCACTTTCAACGATGGCAGTGATTACGGGAGAACTTCAGCAAGAATATACTCAAGATCGCGAATTCCAAAATAACATCCACATTCTCAAGGATCAGATTGTTCATTGTAAGCAAACCCTCACGCAACTGCTGGCCAAGGCCGGTCAAACCAGAACCGAACAAGGAAGCGAATTACCCATTGATGAATTTTTAGGACAAATTTTAGATAAATGGAAGTTAATACGCCCCTCCATTAAATTTACTTATGAAAGCAATGGGATACAACCGGTACCCAAAATTATGGATAATCATTTACTCAGTCAGTCGCTGCTCAATTTGCTCAATAATGCAGCCGATGCTTCTGTTCAATGTATCGACATCAAGAGCAGTTGGACTGCGCAAACACTACAATTGGATATCATTGATGATGGGGAGGGGTTATCCAGCGAAGCGATGGAGCGTGCAGGCGAAGCGTTTTTTTCTACCAAAAAACCGGGGCAGGGATTTGGCATTGGATTATTCCTTGCAAATGCCAATATTGAACGGTTTGGAGGTAGCGTTCGTCTGTTTAATCTGGAGCAGGGCGGTGCTTGCACACAAGTTGTTTTACCTTTAATCGCAGGCAAATCATGACTCCAAGTTTGGATGATAGTGCTGAAGAAAAACCTAGCTTATTGATCGTCGATGACGATACGGTTTTTTGTAATGTTCTGGCAAAAGCCATGACTAAACGCGGTTTTCAAGTTGCTTGCGCGCATACCATCGAAGATGCGTTGTCGGTTTGCGAAACCTCCACGTCTGAATATGCCATCGTTGATTTGAAATTATCGAATGAATCCGGTTTGGTGTTGGTGGATAAATTGAGATCGTTGGATCCCGGCACTCGTATTGTCATGTTAACGGGTTATGCAAGCATCGCTACCGCAGTCGAAGCCATTAAATTGGGCGCTACGCATTATTTAGCAAAACCGGTCGATGCGGATGAAATTATGGCGGCTTTCGAGCGTACGAGTGGTGATTTTGATATACCCATCAGTGGTAATCCGTTATCCGTCAACCGATTGGAGTGGGAATACATACAGCGTATCTTAAGTGAAAACGATAACAACATTTCGGTTACCGCCAGAATACTCAATATGCATCGGCGCACCTTGCAGCGTAAATTGGCCAAACGACCTGCGCGCGAATGAATGATTTTTTTTGTAAATTAACGCTCTATGACTTCTCGAAAGTCTTCCAAAATACTCAGGACATTTCACCCAATTTTTTGTAGAAATATCCCGAAAAAATTCTTTCTTTTAGGATGTTAACATCTGCTATGATTTATATGCTGTAACTTAACATATCCCCTAAAAAGGGGAGAATAAAAATGAGAAAAATTGCTTTGGTTTTGAGCTTGCTGTTAATCAGTACCTATAGTTTTGCTACCGCCAACTTTACAAGCGGTACCGGCGTGTTTGTAGTTCCTGACGTTTCTGTTGACGGTACCAAAAATTACAAAAGCGTTACATTGCAGCTTAATTTTGCAAACAACACATTCACCATACTGGATGCTACCGAAAAAGACACTTCTTTTTCTCCAACAGCTCTTGATTCCATCACAGGAAATGGCTTAAAAGCTGAGTTTTATGGCTGTGCGCGGTCCGGACACAATCAAATTACCTGCTTAACAAAAATAGTCAGTACTACAGTAGATCAAAAAATGACACTGAATCTTACTTTTAACAGTGGATACTCTTATCCATCACAGTTATTTGATGATCTCGGAAAGGAATATAAAGCTACGGTTTCAGCATTGGATAAAAGTGACCGTTCCTTAGTAATCAATTTAATTCAGGGAGTGCCTGTAGAAGTTAAGTTTGTTTTTGATGATATTGATATCCAAGCTAAATCGATCAGCGCCTTTAAACCGCATTTTACCGGTGATAGTGGTGTGATAGAAGGGAACTTTAGAAATATCAGTTTCTAAATAATTTTTAAACAAAATTAGCACAGTTTAAGGAAGCTGTTTACGTCAGATACAAGGAGGAAATGTGATGAATTACATTAAAACTTTTTTCGCACTCGCTTTGTCGCTATTTTTAGGGATTTCTAATGGTGTTGCTGATCCCAATGTCGCCGAGATTCAGCGACGGTTTAATGCCGAAACGATTAATAAGCCTTTTAGTGTTCCAGACGATGCTTCCTTGACGAATGCTCTGAAAGAAGCCACGCAACGGGGTACGCCTACTCGAACAACCGGAATCGTACCGCCTTGCGTGGGTCTAGGCTGTACATTAGGCTTGGGGCGTAATATTGGCTATGGAGGCTTTTTTGGTGGTTACCCGAGACCTTATTATGGCGGATTGTATGGCAGCAGCTATTATAGTCCTTACTATTATGGATGGTAGTTTTTAAGAATCTTTGGTATTGAATTTCCTTATTTTATGCAGCATGACTGCATGAATTTAATGGGTCAACAAAAATAAAAAACGGTATTGAATTCTAAAGTACGATAAAGGGGATAGAAGTGGAACGAGTCAGTGATAAAAATAGTTTTATTGGTGTGCTAATCGTTTTGTTTATGATGGTTCTAAGTGGTTGCGCGGCAGTCCATACATCGATAGCGAAAAAGGACTTGGACGTGCAAACGAAAATGAGCGATACGATTTTTCTAGATCCGGTTGAGCCCAATCAAAGGGTTATTTATATCAATATTCGCAATACTTCGGATAAAAGTAATTTCGATGTTTCGAATTCCGTTGCTAGAGCGCTCGAAGCCAAAGGCTATCGAATTTCCAATAATCCCAAAGAATCGCATTATTGGCTTCAAGTAAACGTGTTAAGTGTTGACAAAGCCAGCCCAACTGCCGCAGAAAGCGCGTTAAGAGCGGGATATGGCGGTGGTGGCAGCGCTGCACTAGGCGGAGCGGTGGGAGCAGCATCCGGTGCAGCCATCGATGGATGGACAGGCGCTGGTATTGGAGGATTAGCGGGAGCTGCGGCTTTTGGCGTTGTGGATACATTAGCCAGCGCGGCTGTTAAAGATGTCACGTATATGGCCATTACGGATATTGAAATCGCAGAAAAAGTCGAAAGTGGCGTGATTATTAGGGAAGATAGAAAGCAAGATGCCAAGCAAGGTATTGGTGGGGCAAGAAGGCAAACATCAACCAAAGTCAGTAACATGAATAAATACCGGACGCGTATCGTCAGCACAGCAAATAAAGCAAACTTACAGTATGAAGAAGCCGCTCCGGAATTGACAAATGGCCTAGCTCGTTCTATTTCTGGATTATTCTAATGTAATAAAATTTTTTAACACTATGAAAAGAAAATTAATTTGCTTTTTAGTGATTATACATTCTCTTCTTTTTTCATGTAATTGGGTATTGGCACAAAAACAGAACCCTACCCCCAGCACGAAAGAAACAGTGACTCGAATGAGTAAAGAATTGGGATTAAATGAAACACAAAAATCCAAGGTTGAAGAAATTTTAACTCGAGAGAAAGAGAGTGTCGAAGCTGTTTTTAGTGAAGAAAGAAAAAAATTAGAATCCATTCAACAGCAGACTCGCTTAGGTCTAGAAGAAATATTGACGCCAGAGCAAATGAAAAAGCTGGAGAAAAAAATGAGTCAAAAGAACAAAAAGTAGGGCTCTCAGAAAGTCCGATACTAGAAATTGCTCATTACTTTCAGAAAGTAAATGGCTTATCAGCCGGAATGTTTACTTCATAAGGTTTTGCGCAATTATGAAACCGGCTACTAATGCAATGATTGAGTAGATGATAATGTCAATCGAAAAAGTCATTTAAACTCCTATCGGTGCGGTTGGAATGTTGATGATAAAACAGTGATGACAATTCACCAGTTTACCTTAAGGAATCGCTGAACGATTCGCAGTTTTTAGGTATTCCTACCAATTAAGTTATTGTGCACAAGCGCGCTTGAGAAGTTTATTGAGTTTTCTCGTTAATTGCGTGATGCACGACAACACTCCCGACTAAATCGCCTTCGACATTGATCATGGTGCGAACGGTGTCTAAAATACGATCAATCGGCAGTAAAATTGCAATGGCTTCGATTGGCAATCCAACTGATTGTAATACCACTACCATCGTTACCATCCCCGCGCTGGGAATGCCTGGCGCTCCAATCGCTGCCAGCATCGCGGTTACAAATACGATCATTTGTTGTGCTAAATCTAATTCGATGCCGACCAAATTGGCTATAAATAACGCTGCGACTGCTTCATAAAGCGCAGTGCCATCCATATTCATGGTAGCGCCAAGGGGTATGACAAAACCAGCCACGTCGCGTTTGACATGCAGTTGCTGTTCAGCACAACGCAGTGTAATAGGTAAAGTTGCAGCGCTCGAGCTGGTCGAAAAAGCCGTAATTAGTGCTTCACGCGCTCCTATCCAGAAAGTGACAGGCGTCATGCCGGTAAAAAGATATAGAATCAATGGCAGTACAACCATCCCGTGAAAAAGTGTCGTGCCTAATACCACCGCAACAAACTGCATCAGCGTTGACAGCAGGCTCAAATCTTGGGTAGCTATCAGTTGCATCAATAACGCCATAATACCTATAGGCGCCAAATACATAATCCAACCAATCAGCATAAGAATTAGTTCGAGAAATTCCTGCAACAAATTTAGCACGTTGCGATAACGATCACCACCAATGACCAACGCTATACCTAATAGCAGAGCAAAAATGACTACGGCAAGTATATTGCCTTGAGCCAGTGCCGCAATGGGATTTTGAAACAATGAATGAAGAAACTGGGCAAAAAAATCTGGAAGCGACATTTGAGTTGCCTGGAAATTCTGCATTTCATTTTGAAACATCGCAACTTGTAGTTCACTACCGGGCTGTACCAAGTTCGCAACCGTCAGCCCTAGCAGAACCGCAATCATCATGGTAGCAATGAAATAAAGCAAAGTGAATTGCCATACACGGTTCATTTGCTTGTGTAAGCGCAAATTCGCCACACCAACGGTGATCGAAGTAAAAACTAACGGTACCAATACCATGCGCAACAGGTCAATGAACAATGTGCCAATCAATTTGGCAATATATAAAGCGTGTTGCGCTGTTGCAGATTCTTGCCCAAGCTTTGACATCCACCATCCTAATCCAACGCCCGCTACGGTTCCAACGAGAATTTGCAGATTTAAAGATAGCTTATTCAAGAATCTGTTCCGGTGGACAATTTATCGGTCACACCCAATTCTTGCCAATGAGAAAATCGGTATACAGCTTGTTTTCCGCATCATGCGGCGCTGGTTTCCAGTCATAACGCCATTTAACGATCGGCGGCAAAGACATCAAAATCGATTCCGTGCGACCGCCTGTTTGCAACCCAAATAAAGTACCACGATCCCATACCAGATTAAACTCAACATACCGACCGCGTCGGTAGGCTTGAAAATCGCGTTCACGCTCACCGTAAGGCGTATCTTTGCGTTTTTCGAGTATCGGACGGTATGCGGGTAAAAAATGCTCGCCGACGCTACGAGTTAAGCTAAAACACGTATCAAAATCCGGTTGATTTAAATCATCAAAGAAAACGCCGCCAATACCGCGTGGTTCTTTTCGATGTTTCAAATAAAAATAATCGTCGCACCATTTTTTTAACCGAGGATAACAATCGTCACCAAAAGGTTGTAAGGCATCTTTGCAGGTTTGGTGAAAATGAACAGCATCCTCTTCAAAACCATAATAAGGGGTTAAATCCATTCCGCCACCAAACCACCAAACAGGGTCTGCGCCTGCCTTGGTCGCTTCAAAAAAACGTACATTCATATGCACCGTCGGCGCATACGGATTTCGAGGATGCAATACCAGTGATACGCCCATCGCTTGAAACGAACGTCCCGCTAATTCTGGCCGCGCCGCAGTCGCGGAAGCGGGTAAACCAGCGCCATAGACATGAGAAAAATTAACGCCACCGCGTTCCAGTACATTGCCTTCTTCGATGACGCGACTGATTCCACCGCCTCCTTCTGGTCGATCCCATTGATCGCGTTTAAAAGATTTGCCATCTACTGTTTCGAGTCCTTTTACGATATCATCTTGCAGTTTTATGAGAAATTCTTTGACTTGTGGTGTATTCATACGAGCTCCTGATGTTAATTGATGTTATTGATTACAGGGATAGATTGAAAAAATAAGAAAATACGTTTTAATTGTTATAAGTGATAAAAAATCTTTTATGTGATCAATGATGGCATAGCAAGACTAAGGTCATAAAGCGCATTTTACTGGTATAGAGATAACACGACGAAAAAATTTCACATTGATCTGAAACAATTTCATAAAAAATGACTGTCTTTGTTTAAAAAAATGAATGACGATAGTTTCCTACCATCTGTTTAAGAGAACTTGGAATGTCTGGCAATACATTAGGAAAGCTTTTTTGTGTTACATCATTTGGTGAATCGCATGGTCCGGCAATTGGTTGTATCGTAGATGGATGTCCGCCCGGATTGGCTCTATCAACCGCCGATATCCAGCATGAGTTGGATCGCCGCAAGCCTGGCACATCGCGGCACGTGACACAACGTCATGAATCTGATCGAGTGGAAATTTTATCCGGTGTATTTGAAGGCTATACCACGGGCACTTCGATCGGATTATTGATTCGTAACGAAGATCAACGCAGCCAAGATTACAGCAAAATCATGGATGTATTTCGTCCAGGCCACGCCGACTACACTTATTGGCAAAAATACGGCATCCGAGATTATCGTGGTGGCGGTCGAGCATCGGCACGCGAAACGGCAGTCAGGGTAGCAGCTGGCGCCATTGCAAAAAAATGGTTACAGGAAAAATTTGCCATCACCATTCGCGGTTATTTATCACAACTCGGTCCTATCGAAATTCCGTTTAAGCGATGGGAGGATGTGAATAACAATCCTTTTTTTGTGGCCGACAATGACTATGTTGAACAGTTAGAAACTTTCATGGATAAGCTACGTAAATCGGGTGAATCCGTTGGCGCAAAAATCAGTGTTGTCGCTGAAGGAGTACCGGTAGGATGGGGTGAGCCTGTTTATGATCGTTTGGATGCAGAAATTGCCTATGCCATGATGAGTATTAATGCCGTCAAAGGGGTTGAAATCGGCGCTGGATTTGCCAGTATCACGCAAAAAGGAACTGAGCATTCCGATGAAATCACACCAAATGGTTTTTTAAGCAACAATGCAGGCGGCATATTGGGCGGTATTTCTACTGGTCAAGATATCACGGCCAATATCGCCATAAAACCGACATCCAGCATCCGACTGGAAAGAAAATCTATCGATAAAAATGGCAATCCTGTTATTGTTGAAACTCATGGTCGACATGATCCATGCGTTGGTATTCGTGCCACACCGATCGTCGAAGCGATGCTGGCGATAGTGTTAATGGACCACGCGCTGCGTCATCGCGGGCAAAATGCTGATGTTCAATGCGCAACACCCAAAATATCCGGAAAAACTGCTACCGATCAACAAAAAACCAATGAGCCGTTGCCCAAAAAACAAGATCCGGAGCCAGAAGAGGACTTATGAATAGCAAAAAAACAACTCAATCGTAGCGTTGTTATTGACAACAAGCATCAAATAACCGAAGATCGCGTCCCATCAAAATGTACAAATGTGATTATTCAACGTTTATACGGATTGAAGTGTTTTGAGATAGCGTAAAAAGCATAACTTCGAATCCCGTTATGACTGCAATCTGATATAATCCTTCCGCCAGTTAACAAACTGCAAGGAAATTGATTGTGCATAGCGCCCGTAGCTCAGTTGGATAGAGTACTTGGCTACGAACCAAGGGGTCGTGGGTTCGAATCCTGCCGGGCGCGCCATCGTTAGCAGTATTGCGTACGATGTCATAATGAAAATACAAAATTTTCATTCCCAGATTTTAGTGTCATTCAAAAATGGCCAAGTAGCTCAGTCGGTAGAGCAGAGGACTGAAAATCCTTGTGTCGGTGGTTCGATTCCGCCCTTGGCCACCAATAAAAACAAGCGCTTATAGATAAAATCCTAAGTGCTTTTTTGCTTAATAAGAATCGTGTAAGGCCAGTGTAAGGAAATCCGATCAATGTAAGTTATTCAGTGACTGGAAGTTTTGCGAATTCAATCAATATATTCCTATGCTCATCCATTAGAATTCTTTCAATCTCAGCAGCGCTAGTTTTTCCCATAATCTCTGGAGCAACCCTTCTGCATAGTCCCATAAGACCGTCTCTAAACTGTCTACCTCTTTCAAATATGGCTCTTTCAACTTCTTCCTTCCTGGGGTAGTTACCACATAGCTGCAAAAACCGCCATCTTCGTTAAAATAAATTTCCTACAACAAAAAAACAATAAGTAATCCTTGCTAAAAACAACTATCAATTAAATGAATCTAATGATAGCATTTTGATCTATTAAATCAGTGTGCGAAGGGACTCTATCGTGAAATGGCAATGGCAAGCAGATGAATTACATGCCCATTGGCATTTGACGACTGAAGAATTTGGCCTTCTGTATAAAAAAACCCCTCATGGTCGTTTGGGTTTTGTCTTGTCCCTCAAATATTTCCAAAATGAAGGTTATTTCCCCGAACATAGCCGTCAAATCCCTGCAGCAGTTTTGGGTTATTTGTCCCATCAAATTGGTGTTTCTGGCGACAACTTAAATCAATACGAATTCACTGGGCGTACGGGTACCCGTGACCGGGCTGAAATTCGTTCATTCTTGGGAATTCGTCGTGCCAATGGAAAAGACAGGTCTGAGTTTACCAAGATAATTCTGGCCGAGATGTTGCCGTCCGATCCAAGCTTTAATGCCTTGCTGGACTTCGCCACTCACTGGTTCAAGAACCGTCGCATAGAGCTACCAAGCGCAATGCAACTTGAACGGTTGATTCGCTCAGCGACATATGCCTTTGAAGCGGAATTATTCAACCGGATCGCTAAAGATTTAAATCCGAAAACAAAAGCATTGATCGATGCCTTGCTGAGTGTTGCTGAAGA
>JBGAVE010000039.1:0-25986 GCA_044228295.1 Nitrosomonas sp. | reverse complement strand
GGTTACACTATACAGGTTAAGGAGACGAAGAAATGAAAGCAGAAAAAGAAACTGTTGGGATAACGCTCCCATTGAAAGCCTGTGGGGATGGGCAGATTGTATGGAATGCGATTTGAAACACGCCGTCAGGCAATGGATGGAGTGATTGATTGGCTTAACTACTACAATCACAAAAGATTACATTCGACACAGAATTACATCAGTTCAATGAAGTTTGAGCAAAACTGGTTTGTGGCACAGTTGGGAAAAATCGTATAATAAGCGCGTTAAGATGTACGAATTACCGGGGCAAGGTCACTTTTTTATTAACCTAATTGGTACACTCTTCGTGCGTTATTTGGTGCCTTTTTACTCCGCCATTGACACTCCAACAGCAAAAAACGGAAACATGGATTAGTGCGCCTGCACTCAACAGAATGACCGATCTAGGCATGCCACTTTCTATAAAAATCTAAAAAATTAACGAGGGAATGGAGACTTTGGTCAAATTTTGATTTATTCAACTTGCGATTCCCCGTGGTCTTGCCACGGGGTTGCTTATTGTTTTTGGATTAATGCTTCGGAGGGATACCAGAAGCCCCTTCTTTTAGGCAGTTGCCGTTACCGTCTAATCCAAACTCACAATTCTCTCCAACGCCTGTGGCACTCATATCAATGTCACCAAAGCAACCAGTTAAAAACAATACCATTAAAAACGCAACCAAATATAACGATTTCATTACATTAATTCCCTTATTAAATTGGGTATAGAAAAAAATAAACCGCCTTTTCAACAAGGTTAGAATGTACTGAAAGCTGGCTCGATTGTCAAATGTAATGATAAATGAGGTACCTCTTAACCCTTTCATGGCTTTTGTGGTTAATTCTTATAGAAAAATATTATAGAGATTGATAGTACAAATCAGATATTATTAAATTCAATTGTTAACCTGACTGTTACATGACTGGATTCTGCAGGGCACTAGTGGGAAACTCAAAGATAAAAAACCAGCAAAAACCACAATAAGCAGCAATAAGAGTAATTGATTAACTCTTTGATATAATTGTTATAGTCTATAATCTATTAAGTCAGATGTATCTTGCAATTCTTCTTTACTTGACACACTAAAATCATTTCTGTAGCCTTCGAGACCTTGCTTCAGGTGCCTTCAAGATTATCCATTTTGAAGGTTAAACGGGAAGCTGGTGCGTGCCGACCGAAATCATCGATCAGCAACAAAGCCAGCACTGCCCCCGCAACGGTAAATGAGCCAACAATCTGCATCACGCCACTGTGTTGTTACATGGGAAGGCGCAGATTGGGATATTCCACTCATCAGTCCGGAGACCGGCCCGAAGCCAATATGACTGCGGTATTGCGGAGGGCAATCGAAGGCATTAAATGTGTGATCGTATATCCATACCATGGAGTGCGTCGTTCGTTTTTGTCTTTTTCCATTTCCTTTTCACATCCCAGCTTTTTAATTTTTAACTGTGTGCGGGTGTGCACAAAGGAAATCCTAAATGCTTCAAATTCGTTATAGTGTGGGTATGATACTGGGGCTTAGTATCTTGACTGATTTATCTGCAAATAATAATGTCACGCAGGAAAAGCCTGTGGTGATAACTGCCACGCGAACACCACAAACGGCCGATGCATCATTAGCTTCGATGACCGTAATCACTCGCGAAGATATCGAACGCCAACAAGTACGCTCGATACAAGATTTGTTTCGTGGTTTGCCAGGCATCAGTATTTCTAACAGTGGCGGCGCCGGTAAATTTACGGATGTTTTTATGCGTGGCGCCGAATCCGACCACGTGCTGGTCATGATCAACAATATCAAAGTCGGTTCGGCGACTTCTGGCACGACCGCGTTTGAAAACATTCCGATCGATCAGATTGAACGAATTGAAATCGTGCGCGGCCCGCGTTCAAGTTTATATGGCTCCGAAGCCATTGGTGGCGTGATTCATATTTTTACGCGCAAAGGTGGTGGTGAAAAATTGACCCCCAGCTTTAATTTTGGCGGCGGTACTTATGGCACGCTAGAAGGATCGGCCAGTTTGTCACGCTCCTGGCAACAGGGTTGGCTTAATCTAACCGCAAGCGGTATTGGCACACGGGGGTTTAATTCTTGCAACGGCACCGACACAGCAGGATGTTTTACTTTTGAACCGGATCGTGATGGTTACCGTAATGTGGCGGGTAGTTTTCGCGGTGGTTATCGCTTCCAGAATGGATTAGAAATTGATGGCAATTTCACGCAATCTTCTGGAAAGACCGAATACGATGGCAGCTTTGTCAACAAAGCAACGATGATGCAACAAGTCTTTGGAGGTACAGCGCGCTATTCACCCACTCATTTTTGGCGAGTGAGTTTAATCGGTGGATTAAGCCGCGAAGATTCCGATAATTTTCTCGGGCGCACGTTTCTGACCCGTTTTAATACTGTGCGTACCACGGTTTCCGTATTAAATGAATTCACCATTAATCCCAACCACCGGCTTACTATCGGCATGGATTTCCAAAATGACCGAGTCAGTAGTACCGAAGCTTTCACCGTCAATTCCAGAACCAATTGGGGAGTATTTGCGCAACATCAAGCCACGATCGCAAAACATGACTTCTTATTATCGATTCGTCATGATGATAACCAGCAATTTGGCAGTCGAGTCACCGGTAATGCAAGTTGGGGTTATCCTCTCACCGAAAATATTCGTTTACTGGCCAATTTTGGTAGCGCCTTCAAAGCTCCGACATTCAATGAATTGTACTTTCCCGGTTTTAGCAATCCCAATTTGCGCCCCGAAGATTCGCGCAGCTATGAATTCGGTTCGCGCGGCAAAACAAGCTTTGGGGACTGGTCGCTGAATTTTTTCGAAAACAACATTTATCACCTGATCGCATTTGATAGCACAACATTCACGACTGCCAATATTGATCAGGCGCGAATTCGAGGACTTGAAGGTATTATCAACGGACAAATCAAGGAATGGATATTCAATACCAATGTGACCTTGATGGATACGCAAAATCGCTCTGACGACTTAAATCGCGGTAATATATTGCCACGGCGCGCGGAGCAATCTTTCCGCATCAATGCAGACCGGCAGTTTGGGCCCTATATGCTTGGCGCCACATTATTGGTTGAAGGACAACGCTACGACAATATCGCTAATACCCTAAAACTGGATAGCTACATCAAGTTCGACTTGCGCGCTGAATATATTATTAACAAGCATTGGCGCCTGCAAGGACGCATTGAGAATTTATTTAATGAACGCTATGAAACTGCTGCTTTTTTCAATCAACCCGGGCGTAATTTTATCGCCATGGTACGTTATCAACCTTAATAAGGAGTTTATATGTTAACGCTATCGCTTCGTAACCAAATCATTATCGGGCTAATGTTGACAGCCATGATGATCTTAACCCGTGGCTATAATCTCGTTTGGACACACAATTTAGCCGATGCTTCGTGGGCTGTGTTTTTCCTTGCGGGTATTTATTTGCGTTCTGCTTGGCCACTGCTGGGATTGTTTTTACTCAGTTGGGTGCTCGACTATGTCGCGTATGCCTGGGGTGGTGTCAGCGATTTTTGTCTCACGCCAGCCTATTTATTTTTGATTCCAGCTTATGCGTCGCTATGGTTGGCAGGCCGTTGGTATGCGAAACAATTTCAATGGTCCTGGCACAACGTTACGCTACTAGCCTCCAGCATGGTTGCCGGTTTATTGGCTTGCGAATTATTCTCAAGCGGTGGTTTCTATTTTTTCTCAGGACGTTTCGCAGAAACTTCCATGAGCGAATACGCCAGTCGCTTTTTGCAATATTTCCCAGCGTATGCAGAGTCTTTTGTGTTTTACATCGCGATCGCAATCGTGTTACATAGTTTGATGGCATTAATAACACAACAAACTCGCGCTCGCCACTAATGACTGACTCAGCTCGTGCGGAACGGCACCGCAATCGCATGCAGCGGCAAAAGGAAGTCGTCGATGCCGCGATTGCTAAAGCCGATCGTGTGCAAGGATTGCTGTTAGTCCACACCGGCAATGGCAAAGGAAAATCCTCTTCGGCATTTGGCATGATTGCCCGCGCTTTAGGTCATGGGCTGCGCGTCGGAGTAGCGCAATTCATCAAAGGCCGCTCGGATACGGGTGAAGAAGCATTTTTTCGCCAGCAACAAAATGTGATTTGGCATGTGCTTGGCGAAGGATTTACCTGGGATACGCAAGATCTTGAACGCGATATTGCAACAGCGCAGCGCGGATGGTCTGTTGTACAGGAAATGTTGCGCGATCCCACTTTAGATCTTATTGTGCTCGATGAGTTAACCTATCCGTTGAAATTTGGCTGGCTTGATACTTCGGCTGTCATCCGTGACTTGAAAAACCGCCCGCCGATGCAGCACGTTGTCATTACCGGACGCGCGGCTCCGGATACGCTGTGTGAAGCAGCCGATACCGTCACGGAAATGAATGACATCAAACACGCTTTCCGCGCTGGCATTCAAGCGCAAAAAGGCATTGATTTGTAAGCGCATGACCGGCTCAAAAACTCTGATTTTAGGCGGTGTTCGTTCAGGAAAGAGTCGTTTAGCTGAAAAAATTGCGCATCAAAGTCAATTACCGGTCATTTATATTGCAACAGCAACCGGCGAAGATGATGAGATGCAACAACGTATTGCGTTGCATCAGGCTTATCGCCCGAAAGCTTGGCAAGTGATTGAAGAACCTATTCGATTGGCATCGGCTTTACAGCGCTATGCCACTTCTTCCCATTGCTTATTGGTGGATTGTCTCACGCTTTGGCTTACTAACTTATTGATGCACAATGATGAAAAGCAATTTTCTTCTGAACGGCAAGCATTACTGCAACTATTACCCGATTTACCAGGAAAAATTTTAATGGTCAGTAACGAAACTAATCTTGGCATTACGCCGCTCGGTGAACTCAGTCGCCGTTATTGTGATGAAGCAGGAAAATTGCATCAAGAAATTGCCCAATGCTGCGATCAAGTCGTGATGACGATTGCAGGATTACCTATGATGCTGAAAGGCGAGCCACTATGAGTCAAAAATTTCCTTACGAATGGCTCAACCAACCGTTCGCCGCAATAGACGAATCATTTGCGCAGCGAGCGCAAGCACGTCAAGCACAACTGACCAAACCGCCAGGATCACTTGGGCGCTTGGAAGACATTGCCATTCAATTAGCAGCGTTACAGCACACTGATCGGCCGTCGATCGATTCTGTGCACATCACGGTATTTGCTGGGGATCACGGCATTGCGGTTGAAAATGTTTCAGCTTTTCCGCAATCGGTAACGGTTGAAATGATTAAAAACTTTGCGCGTGGGGGAGCCGCTATCAATGCATTAGCGCACTCGCACCATGCCTCATTAGAAGTCATTAATCTCGGCACGGTAGATGATACGTCGTCAATTACTGCGGTAAAAAACTACCATCTAGGACGGGGCACGGCCAATTTTCTACATCAACCCGCGATGACGTTCGAACAATTAGAATCTGCACTGCAGATAGGTTGTGATGCCATTGACCGGATTCAGCAAAACGATCAAAACCCATTGTTTATCGGTGGTGAAATGGGTATCGCTAACACCACCAGCGCCACCGCTTTGGCTTGCTGCGCTCTGAATTTACCAGCTGAACGGCTCACTGGAGCAGGAACAGGTCTCGATATGCAAGGCATCGCGCATAAAACTCGCGTCATCGCTCAGGCGCTGGCACTGCATTGCAATAAAGTCGACTCCCCGTTGGAATTGCTGCGTCGTTTAGGTGGATTTGAAATCGTTGCTTTGACGGGCGCTTATCTTCGCTGCGCACAAATAGGAATACCTGTTTTGATAGACGGTTTCATTAGCACGGTCGCTGCTTTGATGGCTGTTTCTATGATTCCAGAAACGCAACGCTGGTTTATTTATTCACATGTTTCCGAAGAAAAAGGTCATCGCATAATTTTGCAACACCTCAACGCCCGGCCTTTATTGGATTTACAGATGCGTTTAGGGGAAGGCAGCGGCGCAGCAGTTGCCATCCATTTACTTCGCTCGGCTTGCCAATTACATAATGAAATGGCAACCTTTTCCGAAGCCGCCGTTTCTCAGAAAATTTGATCTGCTTTCATTCACTTTGCACAGCTTACTGACCCAAATTGATTTACTCCGGCATGGAGAAACTGAACACCGTAACCGTTATTGTGGCAGCACGAATCATCCGTTAACGCCATTAGGCTGGCAACAGCTTTGGCATGCGGTTAACCATCCAGAAAAAAACTCAGTTCCGTGGAATGTCATTGTTACCTCGCCATTACAGCGTTGTGCTGCTTTTGCCGCAGAGCTTGGACGACACCATCATATTCCCGTCATTGAAGAGAGGCGTTTTCAAGAAATTCATTTTGGTGATTGGGAAAATCTTTCTTCGGCTGAGATCATGCAAAATGATGCGAGTACGTTGATGCGTTTTTGGCAAAATCCACTGATAGTTACCCCGCCGAATGCTGAATCTCTGATCGAATTTACCGAACGTATACTGTCTGCCTGGAGAGAGTTACTCGATCAGTATCAACAGAAAAAGATACTATGCATTTCCCACGGTGGAGTGATGCGTATCATTCTGTGTCACATTCATCATAAGCCATTGGAAAACTTGCTTAAGTTCAAAATTAATCATGCCGATCGCTATTCCATCAGCATTCCAATGTTTTCAGGCGATCCAACGGTTAGCTATCATCCTTGCAATGTTTAAGCCTTTTTGGATCGCGCTTCAATTTCTGACTTGCTTACCGATTACGCTGCAGAAACAGCCCACCGATCAACAAATTGGCTATTCACTAACTTACTATCCCTTAGTTGGGTTGTTGCTTGGCTTGATATTGATCAGCCTGTGCTCGTTTTTTAGTCTATTCGCTACGGCTTGGATAAATGCCGCGATAGTACTCACCGCGTGGATTTTATTAACGGGTGGGTTACATTTAGACGGTCTCGCCGATAGCGCGGATGCTTGGGTAGGAGGCATGGGCGATCGTGCTAGAACACTCGCAATCATGAAAGATCCCAATTGTGGGCCTATGGGCGTCATAGCGATCGTATTGATCATTCTGCTTAAATTTGTTGCGTTGTATACGTTAATTCAAGCCCTTCAATCGATCGCTCTGCTTGCTTCTATCGTGTTAGCCAGAACGTCACTGGTATTATTGTTTCTGACAACACCTTATGTCAGAAACGTTGGACTAGGCTCTTGCTTAGCCGCGAATCATTCTTCTCGTTGGTGTATTTTGATCATTAGCGCGGTATGTTTTTTGATCACTTTCTTCTTCGAAAACGGTTTTTTTTATATTGTTAGTACAGTGATGGTTTTTCTACTGTTACGTCAAGCCATGATGAACCGCATTGGTGGTACAACGGGCGATACTGCGGGAGGATTGGTGGAAGTTGTTGAAACGATCGTATTGCTGACTGCTACAGTGGTTATGCACCAACCATAAACAGATAATCAAGTATTCTTTGCGATTATTTGTGTTTCTTCAAATACAAAGTAACGCGAGCTCCGCCTTCAGGATTATTTTCTATGGTCATTTCTCCTTCGTACACTTGTACGATATCACGAACAATAGCTAATCCTATGCCATGCCCTGGAGTTGATTGATCAGCGCGAACCCCTCGTTCAAGAATTCGACTTGCTTCATGTGGAGGAATTCCAGGACCGTCATCTTTGACTTCAATGGTTATTTGATTATCCCAACGACTCGCATTTAATTGAATGCTGTTATGACACCATTTGAAGGCATTGTCGATCAAGTTTCCGAGCAGCTCCATTAAATCACCTTCATCAATACGCACTGCCAAATCATCAACGACTTGAATAGTGATTTCCGGTCGTTTGGTGCGATAGGCTTTTTGTACTGTGTTGACAATTTTATCCACGATCGGCCGCAGCACCACTAACCCCATGCCTGGCGAACTACCCGCCGTTGCAGCGCGACGCAACTGATATTGAATAATATTATCCATGCGATCGATCTGCTCATAAATCATTTTGCGCCGTGATACTTCATCTTCTTCACTGCTCACTGCGCCTTGCAGCACGGCAAGCGGCGTTTTAAGACTATGAGCCAGATCAGCTAAGCCATTACGATAGCGTTTTTGTTGTTTATGTTCGTGATTAATTAAAGAATTGATATTATCTGTTAGCAGTTTTAACTCGCTGGGATAATTGCCCTTTAAATTCTCTTGTCCACCTGTTTCTATTGCAGCAATTTCTAAAGAAACACTTCGCAATGGTTTCAAACCCCATCGTAACACCAACATTTGCGTAATCAACAAAACAACGATTAAAGCAGCCAACCAACCCCATAAATCCTCGCGATAACGCGAAATCTGCGCGTCAAATAACGTGGTATTCGCAGCAACGACAAACGTCAATGGATAATCTCCCCCTGCAGGCGTTTCCCAAACGACGCCATAGCGATACATAAAGTAAGTTTGATCCGCGATTAAGATTTGTTCGAAGACTTTATTTCCTTTTTCCAGCGGAGCAACGACTGGGATTTTTTCATTTAACGAAGAGGTAGAGCGCCAAAGGATTCTTTGGTTTTGATCAATGACAAAACCATAAGTATCAGAGTTAACGTGTCCTAATTCTGCGTCGATTAAATTGGTTTCTAAATCCAATACACCCGCATCATCAACTTCGGCATCCCCCATCAACATCAACAGTTTGGCAAACAAGCGATCTTGCACGCCTAAACTGGCGCTATCATAAAATGCTCGATCTAGTGTCAACGCAATGCCAATCATAAAAGCCAGCAGTACCAACGTAGCGCTCAAGAGAACGCGCTGACTTAACGACATCATCAAGATTTATTACAATCCAACGTGAAACGGTAGCCGCGACCACGTAGCGTTTCGATGGGATTGAGCGTACCGTCCGGATCCAGTTTACGGCGTAAGCGTCCAACCATCACCTCCAACACGTTACTGTCACGGTCTTCATCATGCGGATAAAGATAATCCGTCAATACTTGTTTGGAAAGCACTTCGCCATGGTGCCGTATCAGTTCTTCCAACATGCGGTATTCAAATGAGGTGAGTTCGATCGGTTTGTCATTCACCGTAACAGACTGTGCCGTAACATCAATGGAGATAGGCCCGCAATTCAGTTGTGTGTGCGTTATACCAGTAGAACGGCGCAGCAAGGCTTTCACCCTCGCCTGCAATTCTTCCATTTGAAATGGCTTGGTTAAATAATCATCTGCTCCTATTTCTAAACCTTGCACTTTATCCTGCCAACTACTGCGCGCTGTCAAAATTAGAATAGGTAATAGACTGCCCTTATCACGCAGCGCTTTAATGATCTCTAACCCTGATTTACCCGGTAATCCAATATCAACAATAGCCGCATCCAAAGGATATTCCGTCGCAAAAAATAGCCCTTTTTTGCCATCGCCACAAGTATCCACCATATAACCGGAAGCCTCCAGCTGGTGTCGGATTTGCTGTTGCAGTTTGATTTCATCCTCGATGACTAGAATACGCACAGAGAGTTCTCGAAAGAAATAGTCGAAATAAATGGTGACGAATCAGCACTCACACACGGTTAATGTGTCGAAATAATCTCACCATCTATTGCGTTAATTATAATGATATGTACAGTGCCGTGACGACTAAGCATTTTTACGCGAAAAATATTTTCTAAGTGATTAATTGCCAGCACGTGCCCGCTAAAATTTTGCTGCGCTATCGCAATAGCCTTCTGTTCGGTAATACCTAATGTATCACCATCATACTTAGCTTGGTAATAATCAACTTTGCTAGGTTGAGCGATTGCTTGCGAAGTCGTTATCATCACGATAATCATCAACATCATTACTTTTAGCACTGTATTCATACACACCCTTCCTATATGAATTTTAGAATCAAGCTGGTAACGATAATTGACACTGCACTTCGTTACCAGCTCGTTAAGTTATTCAGAAGCCTATCACAAAGGACGCACCTCCGTAATTGATGCTTCCCCCTAACATGGGAGGTTGCACATACACTGGAGCTGGGTAGTAATTATAGCTCGGTTGCGGATAGTATGATCGATACTGAATACGAGGTTGGTTATACATCATATACCCGTTTAAATGATGATTATGGTGATTATGATGACGATGGCCATGATGGTGACCGTGATGATGGCCATGATGCCCTCTACCGGCTTGCGCTAAAGTAGGTGTTATCAAAGTTAACGCAATTAATGACACTGCGAAGAAATGAGCGAATGTTGTTTTTGTGGTTTTCATTGCATGTCTCCTTTTAGTTGACTAATTCAGAATTATTTCTGATGAGGCTAATTTACTCTCATCAACATGAATCAAAACTGAATAACCAATGTGTCCATAAAAAAGATTAAAAAATTCCGATAGCTTACAAAATCCTTTAACTATCAATGAATTCCGTTGCTCAAAAACGTAAATCTGAAAATCACGGTAAAAATCAGCCTTATCTATAAAAATAAATGCCAGAACGTTATGCTACCTTCTCACTCCAGAATCAATCATCAGTGATTACATCGTTATATACCTGGGAGTCAGAACAATGCTTGTTAGTGTTGGATACATTATCATTATCGTTTCAGTATTTGGTGGCTTTGCTTTGGCAGGAGGTCATTTAGCTTCCCTATGGCAACCCGTTGAACTTTTAATGATTGGTGGTGGGGCAGTAGGTGCGTTTGTAGTAGGCAACTCTAGTAAAGCCCTCAAAGCAACGATGAAAGCGCTTCCTACCGTTTTTAAAAGCTCTAAGTTTACGAAATCTCTGTATATGGAGCTTATGACACTGCTCTATGAAATACTTGGAAAAATCCGTAAGGAAGGGTTGATGTCGATAGAAGGCGACGTGGATGATCCCAATAGCAGTCCTATTTTTACCAAATATCCAGGTATTCTGGCAGACCATCACATCACTGAATTCATCACTGACTATTTGCGCTTAATGGTTGGTGGCAACCTGAACTCATTGGAAATTGAGAGCTTAATGGATAGTGAGCTAGAAACGCATCATCAAGAAGGCGAAGTACCCATTCACACCATTGCAAAACTGGGTGACGGGCTACCGGCGTTCGGGATCGTTGCTGCGGTAATGGGGGTGGTACATACCATGGAATCCGTTCATTTACCTCCAGCAGAGTTAGGTATTCTCATTGCAGCAGCGCTAGTGGGTACATTCCTTGGGATTCTACTCGCTTACGGCTTCGTTGCACCTTTATCTGGAAAGCTCGAACATAATCTACACGAATCCAGCAAAATGTTTGAATGTATCAAAATTACGCTACTTGCTAATTTAAATGGCTATTCACCTGTTTTAGCTGTCGAATTTGGTCGCAAGGTTTTATTTACAACGGAGAGACCTTCTTTTGCAGAACTTGAAGAGCATGTAAAACAAAGCAAAAACAAATAATTTCATCCAACTTCTGACATTATAAAATTGCGGAAAAACAAATATGGCTGATGATCTGTCGCAACGCCCCATAGTCATAAAGCGCATTAAAAAAGTAGCCGGAGGACATCATGGCGGTGCATGGAAGATTGCTTATGCCGACTTTGTTACTGCAATGATGGCTTTCTTTTTATTAATGTGGTTATTAGGATCCAGTAGTAAAGCCAAACTAGAGGGAATCTCCGAATATTTCAAAACCCCATTAAAGGTCGCATTATCAGGAGGGTCAGCAGTTGCCAACAGTGACAGTATACTTAAAGGGGGCGGAGAAGATTTCACCCGACAAGCGGGGCAAGTAAACAAAGGTGTCGTTAAAGAAGAAAAAATCGATGAAAAAACTAAGAAAATATTGAGAGAACGTGCTGAACGCATTCGCTTGGAAGGTTTAAAAAAGAAGATTGAAGAAGCTATAGAAGCTAATCCAATGCTGAAAAAATTTGAAAAACAACTGCTACTGGACATCACAACGGATGGTTTAAGAATTCAAATCGTCGACGAACAGAACCGTCCTATGTTTGCACTCGGTAAAGCCGAATTGCAACCCTACACCAAAACCATTTTGCGGGAAATTGGCAAAATGTTAAACGATGTTCCTAACAAAATCAGTCTGTCTGGCCATACCGATGCCAAGCCTTTCCCCGCCGGCGATAAAGGCTTTAGTAATTGGGAATTATCTGCAGATCGCGCCAATGCTTCACGACGAGAGCTTGTGTTGGGTGGTATGGATACCGACAAAATGCTTAAAGTTGTTGGTTTATCTTCAGCCGTTTTATTTGATAAAAATGATGCGCTCAATCCCATCAATCGCCGCATTAGCATCGTCGTCATGAATGAAAAAGCTGTTAAAGCTGTCACCATGGAAGAGAGTGAAACGGTTGAAGTCGATATGCAAGATAAATCACCGAATCCCGAATTACTTAAACCAGCTTCCTAGCATATTAATGAAGGTGCATGAAAGAATAGGAATACTATGATTAAATTCAAACGCCCCCATTTCTTGATCGTAGCACTATTGATTCAACTGGTTGCTTTACTCGTAATCGTTTCCTTCATAAAGATACAATCAATAATCGATTTAAGTCTATTCGAATGGAGTCTGGCACAAGCTTTGTTAGCATGTATATTCGCTTACTGCCTGCGTATGCCTGCCTGGTGGCTACCGATTCACCTACTCTTTATGCCAATGATCATCACCACTTTAGCAATGGATATTTCACCACTTTGGTTTTTGTTCCTTTTTATCTGCTTAACGCTGATTTATGGAAAAACCTACAAAACGCGCGTGCCACTGTATCTATCCAGTCAACAAGTCAACACCACACTGGAAGCTTGGTTACCCAAAGGTAAACGTTTTTCATTTGTCGATTTAGGCAGTGGTTGCGGCGGATTAATCTCTCGATTAGCAAAAGTGCATAAAAATGGTCTATTTCATGGCATTGAAGCAGCACCATTGCCGTGTTTGATTAGCAAACTGCGAAACTTATTTTCAACCTCTCCTTGCAAAATTTCTTGGGGAGATTTCTGGAAACAGGATTTCTCACAATATGATGTCGTATACGCCTATTTATCGCCAATCCCGATGGAGACTCTATGGCGTAAAGCAAGCAAGGAAATGCGTCCAGGCAGTTTACTCATCAGCAATACATTCGAAATTCCGGGAGTTAATCCTGATGAATGCATTCCATTAAATGATTTTTCAAATTCGACGCTCTATTTGTGGAAATTATAGTCATTTTTACCCGTTACTCAGCGTGGTATGGGTATAGTCGATCTGGGTAATTATTAGAACAATACGCTCATGGAAGCAATTGTTTCTCCACCTAAAATCTAAGTAAATTCCGACGGTTGACTACAGTTTAAAAACTGAATCAACTAAAGATATTGGTTTTTTATTTGATGCATTATTACAACTACACCGGCCACATCAGTACAGCGATGGCATCTCATTAGAAAAACCGGAAATCCGGATTATCTTTTATCCGGAATTGGTTAACCTCTACAGTAGATGAATATTTTTCATGATAAAACCCCGCACAGCGCTGCTTACTTTCTTATTGAAATTATCATTGTTCTCATCAAATTATGCACTCAAAGCTTTTACCAAAGCCTTAACTTCATGCTCAGATTCCTTAAGAAGTTCTTGTAAAGATTTTTGATCAATTAATGAATGTAGAGCGTACATAATATCGTCTCCCGTTTGATCAGAAGGTAATTTAAAGGGAGATTTTATAGTCGCAATCTCATTAGCAAATAATAAGGTATCGCCAAGAGTAGTACAGGGTGACGACAGATAGCCTTCCCACAAGCAAACAATTCCTTCCATTACCGGCGTTGGCACTAAAAGTGCTTCAAGAATGGCGCTGCCAATCTGAATCTCACACTCCAATTCAGTTTCGTTTTCTAAATCTGCATCGGTTGACCAAGCACTGGCGATGCTTTCATCCATCAAGCCAGGAAAATACTTTTCTCGCGATAATAAATAAAACCAGCTAATTTCATGGATCATTCCCGCAAACATAGCAGTATCGGGATTTTGTTTCGTAACATGACGCGCAATCACTTGCGCCAGTGCAGCGACATGTGTGGAATGTTGCCACAGTTGAGTCACCATGGGATTTTTAGTTTGAGTTCCCGCAAGTTGTTGCACCACGATAGCAGTTGCTAGATTCCTCACGGTTCGCATCCCAATCAAAGAAACGGCAGATCGAACGTCAGTAATGTCTTTCCCAGAGCGATTAAAAATCACCGAATTAGCTATTCCAACCACCTTTGCCGCCAGTAAAGGCTCCGCTTGAATCAATCGCACCACGGCATCTAGACTATAATCAGGATCTTCTAGTTTGTTTTTGATGGTAATGGCCGTATTGGCTGACGTTGAAAAAAACAACTTCCCTTGTTTTACTTCCGCCGCCAGGGCACTCAAAATTGCACTTTTTTCCATATCGATACTCCCGCTACAGCATGATTAGAATTGGATTTCTTCAACCACCTTCGATCTTATATTAAAAACGCTAAGGGTAATTAAAGGAGATTAACCCAAATTATCATGCAACATTCTAAATAACAAATAAGTAGCTTTATCTATAATCCAGTTAACACCGCTCGATTCTTAGCGCTTAGTAAATAACTTCGATATAGTTTGGTTTAAAATGTAAATTTAATAATTGCAATAGATCATCGTGCAAATATACTTGCCAATCACTGCCGAGTTTAAGTTCACCGCTCGCCGATTCATTCTGATAAATAAGCGTAACTTGGCAGTAAGATTCATATTTTTTTTGCGCCTTATTGGCATACGGTGACAACAGCGTTTTCAAAACAGACACTTCGGACACCGAAGATTGATTGCAATAAATGCGTATTTGCTTGGCCAAATGCGAACGAAGCTTGGGAAGGTCATACAATTGTTCGGCAGTAATCCGCAATTCATCATTTTCTTCACTGTTGTAATTGCGGTTGCTGATTTTTACTTCTGCAATTAACAATTGATCCTCTTTTAGCCAGCCTCGATGGATATCAAACAATTCATTGAAAACGACAACTTCGACCCGCGCCTCGCCATCATCCAGATTGATAACAGCCATGCGGCCGCGGCGCGTCATTTGAATGCGAATGGAATGAATGATGCCGGCTATCATTTGCGATTCCGGCCGTGGACTCAATTGATTTAAGCGTGTACGAATGAAGCGCTTCAGCTCTGCTGCATAAGTATCATAAAGGTGTGCGCTAAAGTAATAGCCCAATCCGATTTTTTCTTGAATGAGTTTTTCCCGCTCTGACCATGTATGCGATTGAGTGATTTGTGTTTTTATCAGCGGCTGATCGTGAACTTCGCCAAATAAATTGGTTTGGTTAGCAGACTGGTTGTTTTGCTCCGCCGCTTCAATGGCCAAGCCGACCGATGCAAGCAAAGCACCGCGGTTGGAGTCGATGGAATCAAACGCACCGACACGAATCAGTGATTCCATCGTGCGACGATTCACGACTCGGCGATCGACGCGATTGCAAAAATCAAATAAATCGACAAAATTGCCGCTGCTTTCGCGCTCTGCAACCATCGAATTGATCGCTGATTCGCCTGTACCTTTGATTGCCCCCAAACCGAAGCGGATAGTTTTTTCATCGACGGGCACGAATCGATACGTCGATTGATTAATATCTGGCGCTAAAATGGTCAACCCGTTGGCAAAACTATCTTCCACAAAAATATACACTTTATCGGTGTCGTCCATGTCAGCGGATAAACAAGCCGCCATGAATTCCGCTGGATAGTGCGCTTTGAGATAGGCTGTCTGAAAAGCAATTAACGCATACGCGGCAGCATGTGATTTGTTGAAACCATAGCCGGCGAATTTTTCCATTAAGCCAAAAAGCTCGGCAGCTTTATTTTTATCCACGTTATTGTTTACAGCACCTGCTACGAAGATGTCTCGTTGCTGTGCCATTTCTTCAACTTTTTTCTTGCCCATAGCGCGGCGTAACAAATCTGCACTGCCTAAGCTGTATCCGCCGATTACTTGCGCAATCTGCATCACTTGCTCTTGATAAATCATAATGCCATACGTCGGTCCAAGAATCGGCTCTAGGCGTGGATCAAGATACTCGATTCGTTTTTTCCCATGTTTGCGTTCGATGAATTCAGGAATCAAATCCATTGGTCCGGGGCGATACAACGCTACTAACGCGATAACATCTTCGAAACAATCGGGTTTGGCGCGCTGCAACATGTCTTTCATGCCCTGCGATTCAAACTGAAATATGCCGACAGCATTGCCTTTACGCATCAAGGCGTAGGTTTTATCGTCTTCCAGAGGTAAAGTTTGTAACGAAAAAAGACCGGCATTGGTATCTTTCGCTTTGGATTGTTTTTGTGATTCACGAATATAACTGACGGCACGATCCAGCGTGGTTAACGTTTTCAAGCCCAGAAAATCGAATTTAACCAGACCGATTTTTTCTACGTCGTCTTTATCGAGCTGACTGACAACCGATGCCGCGGATTCAGTACAATAGATAGGACAAAAATCGGTAATATCGCTCGATGCAATCAACACACCTCCAGCGTGCATACCCACATTGCGCGTTACACCTTCAAGACTTTCTGCAAGTTCGAGCAATGTACGCACATCCTCTTCCTCATCGGCACGCTGATTAAGCTGCGGTTCCATTTGGCGTGCTTTTTCTAAAGTCATGCCCAATTCAAAAGGTACCAGCTTGGCTAATTGATCGACAAAATTATAGGGCAAATCCAGCACACGACCGATATCACGAATGACTGCTTTAGCCGCCATCGTGCCAAACGTTGCAATTTGCGACACTTTACCAATGCCATAGCGTTGTTTTACATACTCAATCACCAATTCGCGTCGGTCTTGACAGAAATCGATATCGAAATCCGGCATGGATACCCGTTCCGGATTTAAAAAACGCTCAAATAATAGATCGTATCGCAATGGATCGAGGTCGGTAATGCCGAGTGAATAGGCGACTAATGAACCTGCACCTGAACCTCGTCCCGGACCAACAGGTACATTGTTTTGTTTAGCCCAATTAATAAAATCTGCGACGATCAAAAAATAACCTGAAAAACCCATTTGAATAATGGTATTGACTTCGAATTCCAGTCGTTCTTGATACTGTTGGAATTTACTTTGACGTAATTCGCTTTGTGGAAATAATTGAATCAATCGCTGCTGTAATCCAGCATTCGCCTGATCACGCAGGTATTGCTCTAAACTGATGTTTTCAGGTGTTGGAAACAGTGGCAGACGGTTAATTCCTAATTCCAGCGTTAAGTTGCAGCGTTTGGCAATTTCGATGGTATTGATTAGCGCGCTGGGAATGTCGGCAAATAACTCCGCCATTTCAACCTGTGTTTTAAAATATTGCTGTCCGGTAAAATTTTTTGGACGGCGCTTGTCTTCCAGAACATAGCCTTCGGCAATACAAACACGTGCTTCGTGTGCGCGAAAATCTTCTGGATTCAGAAACTGCACGCCTTGTGTAGCAACGACTGGCAAATCAATTTGCTGGGCTAATAATAAGGTGTTTTGTAATAAAGCAGCTTCCTGTTCATGCCCATCGCGTTGGATTTCCAGATAAAAACGATCGGGGAAAAGAGTAGACCATTGTTGTGCAAGTAATTTTGCTTGGGCAATGTTTTGATGCATTAAAGCGATGCCGATATCACCTAAACGCGCACCGGAAAGTGCGATTAAACCTTGCGTCCCCCATTCATCTGGAGATAGCCAAGAAAATTTGATTTCCGCGCGACCATGAAATTGATTTTCGCGGTAGGCACGTGATAATAGACGCGATAATAATAGGTAGCCTTCGCGTGACTGGCACAGCAATAGCAGTCGAAAGGGTTTGTTGCGATCGATCTCGTTAGTAATCCAAACATCACAACCGAGAATAGGTTTGATGCCGTTTTTATTGGCCGTTTGATAAAACTTAACCAAAGCGAACAAATTAGCTAGATCGGTTAATGCCAATGCAGGCATCTGATCCGCTTTCGCTTTGTTAATCACCTCGGGAATGCGAATAGTCCCATCTGAAATTGAGTATTCGCTGTGCATGCGCAAGTGAACAAAAGCAGGAGGTGTCGGCATGTTGTACAATGGGGTTTAGCGAAATAAACGATGAATACAATCGAACACTATTTTACCCTATGTTGAAATCACCTGAACTGCTACTTCCTGCCGGCTCTTTAGAAAAAATGCGCATGGCCTATGCATTTGGCGCGGATGCTGTGTACGCCGGTCAACCGCGCTATTCATTACGCGCCCGTAATAACGAATTTGCGTTGGAACAGCTACAAACCGGTATTACCGAAGCACACGCCCTCGGCAAAAAGTTCTTTGTGGCCAGTAATATTATGCCGCATAACGCTAAAATCAAAACTTATTTAGCAGATATGGCTCCGGTCATGGATCTCAAACCCGATGCGTTGATCATGGCTGATCCCGGATTGATTATGATGGTACGTGAAAAATGGCCGGATATGCCGATTCACTTGTCGGTACAAGCCAATACCGTCAATTATATGGGCGTTAAATTCTGGCAAAAGATTGGCCTGACGCGCGTGATTCTGTCGCGCGAATTGTCTTTGGATGAAGTAGCGCAAATTCGTGATTATTGCTCAGACATGGAATTAGAAGTTTTTGTCCATGGTGCGCTATGCATTGCTTATTCGGGGCGATGCTTGCTTTCCGGCTATTTTAATCATCGCGACCCTAACCAAGGCACGTGCACTAATTCATGTCGCTGGGACTATAAAGTCAAGGCAGCTGAAGAAAATGACAGCGGTGATATACAAGCAATCGAAAAAATCGACTTCAATTTCGGTCAAGCAATGCTGCAATCGAATCAACAGGCTACATCGGGCAAGAGTAACGATGCGATTGCCCGACACCCTCTAGCTGACAACGTGTATTTGATTGAAGAAAGCGAGCGCACCGGGCAATTAATGCCGATCATGGAAGACGAACACGGCACTTACATCATGAATTCTAAAGACCTGCGCGCTGTTGAGCATGTCGAACGCTTGGTTAAAATCGGCATCGATTCGTTGAAAATTGAGGGGCGCACCAAATCACTGTATTACGTCGCACGTACGGCACAAGTGTATCGTCAGGCTATTGACGATGCGGTTGCGGAAAAACCATTTGATTTGTCTTTGCTCGGTGAGCTAGAAGGACTGGCAAATCGAGGTTACACCAGCGGGTTTTATCAACGTCATAACACACAAGAAACGCAAAATTATTTACAAGGTCATTCTGAATCCAATCGCAGTCAATACGTGGGAGATGTCACTGGATTTGATAGCGATAATGGTATGGCAGAAATATTGGTCAAGAACCGTTTCCAAATCGGCGACCGTTTGGAAATTATTCATCCCGACGGCAATGAAATCATTGAATTATCACAAATGCAGGATTCTAATGGCCAATCCTTACAAGTTGCGCCGGGAAGTGGGCATCGCGTGCGAATTCCACTGAATAGAAATCTGAAACGTGCCTTTATCGCAAAATTTTTTTAGCACTTACTGTAACAACCCTTAGATTTCTGACAACCGGACTGGCGCACTTTTTGCACACTATCCGATGCATTTTTGCTCCGATATTAACAGCTATGGGAGTTCGGTAAATACAGTTACGAACCAAGCAATATCATGAATAGAATTTTACATCTGAAGCTTTTGATGTGGCACTGCCGTGATGCTCAAAAATTTCAACAAAGCCTGTTAGTTGGTAATCGATTGATTTTATTGGCGCCCTGAACACGAATCGAACGTGCGACCTACCCCTTAGGAGGGGGTTGCTCTATCCACTGAGCTACCAGGGCTATTCCGTTATTTTACTTTATTCTTGATTAAAAGAACCAAAACGAATGTGTTTTAGTCCCCTACTTCATATCATGAGATAGATCAGGTATAATCACGCACTTCGTTATTTGGGTCGTTAGCTCAGTCGGTAGAGCAGCGGACTTTTAATCCGTTGGTCGGCAGTTCGAATCTGCCACGACCTACCAAATAAAACAAGGAGTTATCTAAACACTAATTCCTTTTTTCTTTTTGAACGTGACAAAAACGTGACAGATTCAAAACGTCCCCACCACGTCCATCCTCGATTCTAGTCGCTGCAACTCGTAAATGCTCAGTAGCATACTTTGCATACCGATCCACCATGACCCTGGATTTCCAGCCGCCTAAATCTTTCAATTCATCGCAACTTGTGCCAGCTTGACGATGCCATGAAGCCCAAGTATGCCTAAGATCATGAAATCGGAAATCCTTCAATTCCACTTTAGCTAGAGCGGTATGCCACGCACTGTTGGTAATTTCCCAGAGAATAGGCTTACCTTGATAGGTAAAACAAAACTGTTCCTACTTTCCGAGTTGCTCTTCAAGAACAACGATAGCATCGTAATTCAGCGGCACACCTCGCGGTGTTCCATTCTTGGTTTGGTTAAGCCAGGTAGTTTTACGTTGCAAATCAACCCGATTCCACTCCAAACCAGTTATTTCCCTAGCACGACAGCCAGTAGCAAGCGCAAAACGAATTAAAGCCGCCAAGTGAATAGGACTGACAGTTATTAATCGATTTGCTTCTTCTCTTGTTAACCATCGATTACGCTCCATGTCACCCACTAAAAAGCGAATTTTTGGCGTAGTTTCAATCCATTGCCATTCATCTCGCGCCATTCGCAACAAACTACGAATAAACAACCCCGTGGCAAGACCACGGAAAATCACAAGTTCAATACTTCCCGATACAAAAACAGCAAGGCTGCTTTCGCCTGCCCTTGCGTGGATGCAGCCACATTCCGCTCAACTGCAAGATGTGTCAAAAATGCTTCTACTTCCGACACTCCCATCTCTTTCGAGTTGCCGCTTGCCATGAAACAAAATAAAGCGCCTCGCCCAATCGATGTACGAATTCTCGGTGCGAATGGAATAGTGTCTGGCGCGTATACACCCGCGCACCCGATCCAGTAATTTTGGAGGATCATTCATTCGCGTTTTTTAGGTTCTCATAAAAAGCACTAGCATTATATCCATATAATTATATTGGATAATAATCCACCAATATTGACTTGGTAAATCTAATAAATGAAAATGCTATCTTTCTAATTTTAGTTATGAGCCTTAGGGGAGTCATGGAATTATCCCAAAAACAATGGATGTATGGCGGGGCTATATTATTAGCAGCGGTATCGGCGATTATCATTTTAGGTGGTGTACCCAATGTTTGGGTTCCGATGCCACTACCTATTGTGCTAGTGGCATTCCTGACCTTGAATCTATTTCCATTCGTGACTCCAGCACTTTACATGCTGGTATTAAAGTTTTTATCTCCATCGACACACTTCACCAAATTTGTATTGGGTTTAGTGGTTATTTTTGGCCTCCTAAATGCTTTGTACTTTCAGTCCGCTTGGGAGTATGGGGTTAAGTACCAAGGCCCAGAACATACTAAAATTGTTGCAATTGAAAATGTCGTGGGTTTTAGCCTTGCAATGGCAATAGCAGTTGTTGCGCTAGTCAAAAGTTCACAGTCGCTTGCCCTTGCTGCAAACTTACTGCTTTTTGTGTTGTTGTCTTGGTGTGCATTTCCATATTTATGGGAGCTTCCGTAGTGGCAACTCATAACAAGTCAATCAACTTTGCGCCTTCGGCGCCGGCTTTTGCTGTCGATTCTCTTGGTGCCCCGAGAATCTCGTGACTTTTCTGCGTCGTCTCTTTGTTGGTATCTGGTGGCTTGCGATTGGCTATTTGCCTATTGACCAGTTTCGATTTACCCGCACCTACGCTGAGGCCATTGGGTGTCCCAAACAGGGCGACTGCTATGTTCCCGGGTCTGAGCATCTGCTGTCGCTCGACATTCAGTTTCTGGTTTCCGCTTTTCTGCTTTGGCCAACGTGTTTGTGGTTCTTGGTTGTCCATCCGCTGCTCTTGCTTGCGCGAAAGCCAGACAGCACTTCCGAGAATACACAATGAGGTCCAACCCCTCCATCAACACGGATGCCGGGATAAGGCCACCGGCGCCGGTTATGTCAAACGTTAGGTGTAAGCATTGAGAAACTTATGAACGGAAGAGTATCCCGAATATTGATTGGTATATTTATGCCGGCTTTTCTCGGTGTGCTATTTTTCCTTAGCACCTCTGCTGCCTTTGATGCAGAAAGAGAATTTAAAGTTTTCGAATTATTTGATCGTACATTTTTATTTATTATGCTAGTTGCATATGCTTTTGTTGGAATTCAATCGCTTATATACTCATTTGTTATGGAGTTTGTCGTGAACCCAAAAATAGCAAATAATTTTACCGCAGTTCTCGCAAGTATGGTCATAGGTGCAATTTCAGGCGTAGTGCTTGGTACTGTAGGTGCGACTATTGGATTAATAATAGGTTTTCTTTTGGGGCTAATGCTACGTTACCTGTACATCAAATCTGTAAAAATCCACACCTAACAAAGCAATCAAACGGATGGTTTTTAAGGCATTAGGTTCCACATGTCCAATCGCGCTATCCTCCTCAACACAGAAATCCTGTCCTGCGATCGGCGAGAGTTAGAGAAGGCTCGTCGCACGCTTGGGGCTTCTTACGTCGAGATCGGGCAAGCTGCAAATCGCATTCCAGTTCCTTGGCTCTGTTGCTTTCGCACGGCTGATCTGCACCCTGTGGAAGTGGAGTACAAGACTGGCCCCCATCGAGCTCTGATGTTCTGCGTCTGTCCTTACCATGTACCACGGTTTCCGCAGCACGAGAACGCCTATCGGATAGTCTGCCTCTGTACATTGCGATTGTCGGTAACGCTGTTATCGCAGAGGACTATTGGCGGTACGCTATGGAAGGACTCGCCGATCTACCGTTTCAATACTTGACCATTGATCCGGTCGAGGTTCTTTTCTTGAATGATCCAAACGAAGAGGCGGCTGCATTGGCGAACTGCTTGCGCGGAACGCCAGATACCATTGCGCTGATCAAACGATTGGCGTTCATTGATGGAGACTATCTTCCATACACCTTTCAGGAGTTTTTCGGCGGCCCCGCAGAGGCCTTGGATCACGACGCGCGAAACAATAATTCCGCCGCCCTGGACCCTGGCTATACAGCCCGTGAGTACCGCACCGTGTATGGGCCTGAAGCCTCTGCCCTACCACCGGCGCCAGCCGAAATGCAACGCAAGCCCTGGTGGAAGCTCTGGTGAAACCTAACCCTTCGGTCAAGCGGACCCGCTACGGCAAGGCCGGTTATCTCAAACGTTAGGCCCCTCAGGGACAGAGCATGGCAAATCGAACATATCTTTTTGCAACCGATCTCATTCCGAGGCACGCGAACTCCGGTACGCTGCGCAAGCTGGTCGGTCTCTCGGAGTGCAACTACGAGATTCCATTTACGTATGCCCTGCTAGTTGCAGGCTCGCCAGAGCTTTGTCTATCAAACATCTGGCAGTTCCGCACGGAGCAAGGTGCCCCATCTCATCCTCTTGCACTAGCCGCTCCATTCTCAGTTGGCTTACAGCGAGCACGTGACTTCTACGCGATGTTGACTCAGCCAACGGCTCGCTCTGTCTTCCATGAAGCACTGTCCTTTCTTGATCGTCCGGAAAACCAACATCCGTACCTTTTGCTTGAGTTGGGCGAGTACCTTTCGATGTTCGACGATGAAGATCCACCAGAAGGCAAGCTCCATGTCAAAGCTCAAGCGTTCCATTCAATGCTCCAGGGAGATCCAATGGACAGCATCAGGAAAGTTGCGTCAGAGCTTAACGCTCTACCACCGGACGATCCGGTCGCCGTCAAGCAGAAGACCATTGAGCGCCTTGGGCCTTGTGTCTGGAGCAATGTTCTATATCACTCGCCAAATGAGAGAGGGGCCTAACCCTTCGCTGGAGCTGACTCGCACCGGCATGGCGCTCGCGGCTCAGTTCAAACGTTAGGTTTCTTATGCCACTCGGGTTGCTCATAGCTGCAGCAAGTTCTCGTCACTCTGGAGGATTGGCAACGAAGTTTTGTATGAGCTTTGTCGCACGCGCCCTGTCAATCAGCGTTGAAAACTTTCCAGGTATCAGCATCAATATTTCAGCATAAATTCATATTCCATTGTTCTGTATGAATAATAAATTTCGTAATTGAAAATAATATATTCTGAGACCTTTGCACGGTTGTAATCATGATTGGTCAGTCAACTGCTACAATGGCTATTTAAAACAATAGCATTGAAGTGAAGAGCATGAGTTTTTCCGAATTTGATGTAACCCGCCGCACCCGGAAAGGGAATTTTCTGAAGCAAATTGATCAATTGATCGACTGGAACTCGATCGAGAAAGCAATCGCAGTCCATTATGCACCGGTTTGCGATGCAGCGGGGCGGCCAGCTTATTCGGGGTTGCTGTTGTTTAAGATGCTATTGGTCGGGATTTGGAACGGTGGTCTAAGCGATGAATCGGTGGAAGATATGGCGAACTCGAATCTGCACGTAATGCGGTTTCTGGGCTTGTCGTTGGAAGATGATGTACCGGACCATTCTGTGCTATTGAATCGCCCCGGATTTTCCGGAGACTATTTGTCTTGAGTCAAACCGCATCGGCTGACTCCCTTAGTTGGCGATAATATGCCATTTCAAATTCTGCTGGCGGGATATTTCCGATCGGCTCTAATAACCGGCGATTGTTAAACCAATCGACCCATTCCAAGGTTGCAAACTCCACATCGTCGATATTGCGCCAAGGGCTGCGATGCCGGATAACCTCGGTCTTGTATAATCCGTTAATTGTTTCAGCCAGCGCATTGTCATAAGAATCTCCGGTACTGCCAACAGAAGCTTCAATATTGGCTTCAATCAGGCGTTCCGTATAGCGAATCGATAAATATTGGCAACCGTGGTCGCTATGATGAATTAATCTCTCGAATTTCCGCCGCGCCCACAGTGCCTGTTCCAATGCATCCAGTACTAAATCGGTGTGCAATGACCGGCTGACCCGCCAGCCAACAATGTATCTGGCAAAAACATCGGTTATAAAAGCCACATAAACAAACCCCGTTCACGTTGCAACAAATGTGATATCTGCTACCCACAATTGATTTGGCCGGGTTGCCGTAAATTGCCGGCTGACCTTGTCGGTTGGTCGGTAGAGCGAATCATCCGCAACGGTCGTCCAACAATTCCTGCCGCGCCTGGCACCTTGTATCTCAAGCTTCTTCATCAATCGCTCGACTGTGCAGCGGGCAACGCCAATACCTTCTCGCAACAACTGCCGCCACACCTTGCGTGCGCCATAAACCCGAAAGTTGCTTTCCCAAATCCGTTGTATGTCGAGTTCCAATTTCATGTCACGCTTGATGCGTTCAGGCAATCGATCAGAGTTTCTTTCACGTGCTTTATGTTCGTAATAGCTCGATGGAGCAATCCGGATTTGTTCGCAGATTGGCTCGACCCCATACGGTTCTCTATGCTGATCGACAAATACCATCATCATTTCGACCGGCGGTCGAGCTCCGCCTGTGCGAAATAAGCCGATGCCTTACGCAATATCTCATTTGCCCGTTTGAGCTCACGATTTTCCCGTTCCAGTTCCTTGAGCCGCTACCGATCCGATGTCGATAATCCGCCTCGAATTCCCTCATCCGTCTCCGCTCTTCTTACCCATGTTCGCAATGTTTCCGCTGTACAGCCAATCTTCGATGCGATCGATTTGATTGCAGACCACTGCGATCCATGTTCTCTTTGCTGCTCAAATACTAATCGTACCGCTCGTTCCCGTACTTCCGGTGAATAACTGATTTGATTCTTCATCCTCTCCTCCTCTCAAATCATTTTATCTCCGGAAAATCCGGGGCGATTCACTATCGCGATTTAGAACGCGACTGACGGCAGCAAAAATATGGGATGGGTTATTGGCGGAAATCAACCGGCAGATCCAGGCTTACAACATCACTGTTAAACAGGGTTGTCACGTTGACGCGAGCATTACGCAGAGTCCACGCAAA
>JBGAVE010000038.1:0-26332 GCA_044228295.1 Nitrosomonas sp. | reverse complement strand
AGAGAAATTACGAAAGTATGGTTGCCATGGCTTGTGGTTATCTGTGGCTACCTATGTGAAATGTCAACAGACCCTAGAGATTCGGACAAAACTCGAAAAATATTTCAAAAACATAAATACAACATCATGTATTGATTAAACCAGTAACATTTCTTGCAATATTCTCGACACTTACATCAACAAGGAAGCATTCAATTTCTGTTTCAATTGGTTGAATGCTTCCTAAGCTTACTCAAATTAAGAACGTATAAACTAAAACTTCATTAAAATGGTGCAGATTTTGGCGTATTGTTATTTGAAGGCGGCAAAATCGGCAATTTTATACTCGGTTGATCACCGGTCAACGTTTTCAAAAATGCCACGATATTATCCACTTCTTTTTTACTCAATTCTTTATTGAGCTGTACTTTACCCATTGTTTCAACCGCTTCTTCTAAAGAAGTTACAGCGCCATCATGAAAGTACGGATAGGTTAATTCAATATTGCGCAAAGTAGGTACTTTAAACACATTCAAATCTTCATCTTTACCGGTAACAGCTTTTCTACCTTCAATTTTGCTTGCAGTTTTGTAGGGATTATGTACACCAAATTTTTGATACATAGAACCACCCACTGCTTCGCCAAAATGACAGGTTACACAACCGGTGCTTTTGAACGATTCATAACCTTCTAATTCCTGTTGAGTAATCGCTGCCTTATCTCCTTTCAACCATTTATCAAAACGTGAATTAGGCGTTACTAAGGTTTTTTCAAACTCAGCAATCGCTTCGGTTACCCGATCAATATTGATTTCTTTGGAACCAAAGGCTTTCTCAAAGAAGCCATGGTATTGTGGAATCGATTGAATCACCTCAATCGCTAATTTATGCGTTGAGCCCATCTCTCCAGGATTGGCAATTGGCCCGCCTGCCTGTTCTTTCAAGTCTTTAGCGCGTCCATCCCAGAACTGAGCCAAAGACATACTAGAATTTAATACAGTAGGCGCGTTAATCGGGCCTTGGAACCATTTATGGCCGATTGAACTCGGTAGGTTATCCGTTCCACCCATACTTAAGTTATGGCAAGAATTGCAAGAAATAAAGCCAGACTTAGATAACCGTGGATCGAAAAACAACATTTTACCTAACTCAACCATGTCTGCATTTTTAACTACCGCAGGCTTAATCGGTTGAATAGGCTCATTGGCTGTAGCATTCATCGAAATGGCAAGTGCGCCAATCGATAACAGTGAAGCAACCAGTGTACGTACCTTCATCGATATTCTCCCTTAGAAACTTATAATCACGTTAATGACACGACTGTAATGGCGCAGTCGATTACGCCTGAAAAAGAACTACCAACAATGTTACAAGAAAAAATTCAACCTCTCGTGCGAATAACTAAAATCAATGGAAATTTAACAAATTTATAACGATAATTTGCATGCAACGCTCTATTTAAATCGAATTGTTAATCATATCATTCGTATTTACTATCTTATTGTCGCTATAACCTTGTTCCTGGTTGCAATCAATTTTTAGCAATCGTGCCAATTCGGTTAGGGCTTGCATATATACTTTTCGCTTGAACTCAACGACCGAATCGAGCTCCACCCAATATTGATTCCATCGCCACGCATCAAACTCCGGATGTGTGCTACGTCGAAGCGACACATCACTGTCGCGCCCGATTAAACGCAACAAATACCAAATTTGTTTCTGCCCTTTGTAATTTCCACGCCATTCACGACGTATCCAGCGTTCCGGCACTTCATAGCGTAACCAATCTTTAGTACGACCAACAATTTGGACGTGATTAGAGCGCAAACCGATCTCCTCGGTTAATTCCCGATACATTGCTTGCTCCGGGCTTTCGCCTGATTTGATACCACCTTGCGGAAATTGCCAAGAATTTTGTTTGATTCGTTTACCCCAAAATACTTCGTTTTTAGAATTCAGCAAGATAATACCAACATTCGGGCGATATCCATTACGGTCTATCATGTGAATTACCCATTTTGATCCATCAAGTATGTGGATTTTTTCATACTTTCCATCAGATGGAAAGGGCTACAAAACAAAAAATAAGCCGAGAAAAAGCCCCTCAGCATATCCTATGTGAGCGGCACAAGCAAAGCTCCAACTGACAAACCCGCACTATCACTAATTATTTCAGAGTAGAATGACCAGCATTTGTAAACTGCAACGGAAGGAATTATGCGTGTTTCGCAATTTTTTATCTCTACATTAAAAGAAGCTCCCACTGAAGCTGAGCTTATTAGTCACAAACTGATGCTGCGCGCGGGATTGATAAAACGTCTAGGCAGCGGCCTTTATAGCTGGATGCCCTTAGGACTTAGAGTATTACGCAAAATCGAAAATATTGTAAGAGAAGAAATGAATGCCAGCGGCGCTATTGAAGTTTTGATGCCCGCAATACAACCGGCAGAATTATGGCAAGAATCGGGGCGCTGGGATGTTTTCGGTCCACAGATGTTAAAAATCAAAGACCGTCACGAACATGATTTTTGTTTTGGCCCAACTCATGAAGAAATCATTACCGACATCGTTCGGCGCGAAATCAAAAGCTATCGACAATTACCGATCAATTTTTATCAAATACAAACTAAGTTTCGTGACGAAATCCGCCCGCGTTTCGGCGTCATGCGCGCACGCGAATTCATCATGAAAGATGCGTATTCTTTTCATACGGATGAATCCAGTTTGCTACAAACCTATCAGCTGATGTACGAAACGTATAGCCAAATTTTTACACGACTCGGTTTAAAATTCCGCGCTGTTGCCGCCGATACCGGCGCTATCGGAGGCAGTCATTCACATGAATTTCATGTCCTTGCTGATTCGGGCGAAGATGCCATCGCATTTTGCCCTACCTCGGATTATGCCGCGAATATTGAATTGGCCAGCACGCGACCTTCCTCTAACGTTCGCGCTGCGCCGCAAGGTAGCATGCAAAAAGTTTCGACTCCAAACAAAAAAACTTGCGTCGAAGTAGCTCAATTTTTAGAAATTCCGTTAGACAAAACACTTAAAACCCTCGCTGTTAAAGCAAAAGACCAATTCTATTTGTTACTGCTACGCGGCGATCATCAGCTTAATGAATTAAAAGTAAAAAAAATACCCTTCTTATCTGAATTTGAATTCGCCAGTGAACACGATATTCTACGATTAACGAATACCGTCCCCGGTTATATTGGCCCAATCGGAGTAAAAGCTACAGTTATTGCCGATCAAGCAGTAGTCGATATGAGTGATTTCGTCTGTGGCGCTAACGAAGAAGGTTATCATTTGACACAAGTGAATTTTGATCGTGATCTACCAACACCGGAGCATGTTCTGGATATTCGCAACGTCGTCAGTGGTGATGCTTCACCCGATGGCAAAGGGCAATTGGAGATTTGCCGTGGCATTGAAGTAGGCCACATTTTTCAATTACGTACAAAATACTCACAGCTCATGAAAGCAAGTTTTTTAGACGAATTAGGACAATCCCGATGGATGGAAATGGGTTGCTATGGTATTGGCATCTCTCGTATCGTTGCTGCAGCTATTGAACAGAATCACGACGAGCATGGTATTATTTTTCCTACTGCAATTGCACCGTTTCACCTTGCAATCGTGCCCATTGGCTTAGAGAAAAGTGAACTGGTAAAACAAACCACTGAGACGCTTTATCGCGATTTTATGGATGCAGGTATTGAAGTTCTTTTAGATGACCGCAATGAACGCCCCGGCGTTATGTTCGCCGATATCGAACTCATTGGCATTCCTCATCGAATCGTCATCGGTGATCGGGGCTTAAAACAATCCATCGTTGAATATCAAGGTCGTGCAGATACAGCAGCTCAACCGATCGCCATCGATCAAATTTTATCTTTTATCAAGCAAAAACTATGCGTTCACTAATCGGTGTCATTCTGCTAGCCTTATTTTCAACCTCCCTCCTGGCCAGTCAACAACGCTATGATTATGAGGCAGCGAGTACGCAAACTATTAGTTTTCATGAAATTAGCGATCAGGCTGTTTCCTATGTTGAATACGCTGCGGTAGCCGATAATGTGGCCTGGTTGGTCGCGATGAGCGAACGTATGAAAAAATTCATACCTAACTTGATCGAACGCGAAGAATTTCTCCGTACAGTTTATTACGAGGCAAAGCGCGCCGGACTCGATCCGCAGATCGTGCTAAGCGTCATTCAAGTAGAGAGTCGTTTTAAAAAATATGCGGTCTCAACAGCAGGGGCAAGGGGCTATATGCAAGTGATGCCTTTTTGGGTTGATGTCATTGGGCAGCAAGAACACAATCTATTTCACTTGCGTGTTAATTTGCGCTACGGATGCACTATTTTGCGACATTATCTCGATATCGAAAAAGGCGATTATTTCCGTGCACTCGGACGATATAATGGCAGCCTCGGATTAGCCACTTACCCGCAACTGGTTTTTGACAAATGGTCCAATAATTGGCGTTACAACACCTCTCCAGCGCATCAACATATCGCCAGCCAATAAGGCGTCGTTATTATTTCTGTGCTTGTTTCGTTCTTGCCGCAATGAATTGTTCTATACTTTCACGCGAAATAATGCCCAATTGACGCGCAGCTGGTTCACCATCAGGATCATAGAAGTAGGTACTCGGCAGCAATGAAATTTCATCGATCTGCGACGCAATCTTCCGGTTACCGAGCACAATCGGATAATTAATTGTCAATGAACGAGCAAAATCCAGAACCACCTTGGAATCATCCGTATCCATCGCAACGCCTATGATCACAATATCTTTACGACTGCTATGCAGCGCTATCAAATCCGGAATTTCTTTTAAACAAGGCGGACACCAGGTAGCCCAAAAATTAACAATGACCCAACGCCCTTTGTAATCGGCCAATTGATGAATCTTTCCTGTAGAGTCCTGAAATTGAAATGCTTTTAACTGTGCACAGAACAACAAACACACACTCAATAGCACTCCCTTCATTGATAGCTTCTTCATATTAATATTTGCCTAAATTCACACTAAACTTGCGGATGCGCACGTTCAAGTTTACTACACAATTTATTGAGCGCATTCAGATAGGCTTTCGCAGAAGCCACGACAATATCAGTATCTGCCCCTTGCCCATTGACGATACGGTCGGATTTAAACAACCGCACGGTTACTTCACCTTGCGCATCCGTTCCACTGGTGATGTTATTGACCGAAAACAATTGCAACTGAGCGCCGCTATTTAAGAGCGATTCAATAGCTCGAAATGTAGCATCGACAGGGCCACTTCCCCGCGCTTCCGCGTGCAATTCGTTGTCATTATCCGAAATCACGATACGTGCATACGGTATTTCTCCGGTTTCACTATGCACAATCAGCGACACCAAACGAAAACACTCATGCGGCACAACCACTTCATCAGACACCAACGCATGCAAATCCTCATCAAATATTTCATGTTTTTTATCTGCCAATTCTTTGAAACGCATGAACATACTATTGAGCATTTCCTCAGATTCAAACTCGATACCGAGTTCAGTCAATCGCGTGCGAAACGCATTGCGTCCCGAATGTTTTCCCAACAGAAGCTTATTAGCTCCCCAGCCCACATCCTCGGCGCGCATAATTTCATAGGTTTCGCGATGCTTTAAAACGCCGTCTTGGTGAATACCCGATTCATGAGCAAAGGCATTTGCACCGACGATCGCTTTGTTCGGTTGCACAGGGAATCCCGTAATACTAGAAACCAACTTACTGGCTGGTACGATATGAGTGGCATCAATTCTTGTTTCACACGGAAAATAATCCTGTCGGGTGCGTACCGCCATCACAACTTCTTCAAGCGAAGCATTTCCAGCTCTTTCACCCAGTCCATTAATCGTGCATTCGATCTGTCTTGCGCCATTCATCACCGCAGCCAAAGAATTCGCCACCGCCAATCCTAAATCATTATGGCAATGCACTGAAAAAACAGCTTTGTCAGAGTTTGGAATACGTTCACGAAGTTCCTTAATCAACCGGCCAAATTGATCGGGCATGGTATAACCGACCGTATCTGGGATATTTAACGTCGTCGCACCCGCATCAATAACCGCTTCTAAAATCCGGCACAAAAAATCAACTTCGGAACGTCCGGCATCTTCTGGTGAGAATTCCACGTTATCGGTATACTGGCGTGCCCATTTGATGGCTTTCACTGCCTGCTCAACCACCTGTTCAGGCTCCATGCGGAGCTTATTTTTCATATGGATCGGAGAGGTCGCAATAAACGTATGAATTCTCGCAGATTGCGCGCCTCTTAGTGCTTCTCCAGTACGTTGTATATCTGTTTCGATAGCACGTGCCAAACCACAGACCATACTTTCTTTAACCGAATCCGCAACCGCTTTGACCGCTTCAAAATCACCATTGGACGCGGCCGGAAAACCCGCCTCGATGACATCGACTTTCATGCGCTCCAATTGCCAAGCAATACGCACCTTTTCTTCTTTGGTCATCGAAGCCCCGGGACTTTGCTCACCATCACGTAAGGTGGTATCAAAAATAATTAAATGCTCTTGCATCTTGCTCTCCACGAAAGGAAGGAAAATTACAATACTATTGACTATCTAAAACTCGCTTCGCGAATTTTATAGATTACACAAGGATATAGGAATAAAAAATTTAGCGCGCAAGGCGCAGCAAAGACCTTAGTGGAGCCACCAAAGGTTGCGGTTGAACAAACAAGAAATGCTGGAAGGGATTTTTTCTTACCATAGTAATTGCGAATATAAATCGTTTTCTCTTATCACACAATAGACATGTTACGAATTAGGCGGTTCAATGATATTTTTTTTGTTCTGACTTTTTACAATAAAGCGCCACAGTTTAACGACATAACCTGACAAGGCGTAGCATATAAACAAACTAAATAAGACCAACGGTGGATGACTCGGAATCAATACGAAGAAAAACAACATCAACAATAGAATTGTGAAGAAAGGTACTCTACGACGTAAATTAATTTCTTTGCCACTGTAAAAAGGTACATTGCTAACCATCGATAAGGCCGCGAACAGCGTAACAACTGCGGCCACAAACTTGATATCGGCTCCTAGAACCAATACTCCGAAATCCATCGTTACCCACACCAATCCAGCGATTAAGGCTGCTGCCGCAGGACTTGGCAATCCTTGAAAAAATCGTTTGTCGATGATGTTGATATTGGTGTTGAATCGCGCTAACCGCAAGGCTGCACAAGCACAATAAATGAAAGCAATAATCCAACCCCATTGCCCAAAATCCTTTAATGCCCATTCGTAAATAATCAATGCAGGCGCCATGCCGAAAGAAACCATATCGGACATGCTGTCATACTCCGCACCAAACTCACTTTGCGTTCCTGTTAGTCGTGCAACACGGCCATCTAATCCATCCAAAACCATCGCAATAAAAACAGCAATGGCAGAATATTCGAAATTGCCATTCATCGCTTGCACAATGGCGTAAAAACCCGCAAAAAGTGCCGCGGTTGTAAATAAATTAGGCAACAGATAGATACCGCGGCGTCTTAAACGATTTTTAAGAACCATAGGATCTGGAGGAGAATCAGACATGATCAATACTCCTAACGAGCTGATTAAAGGAAAACAAAAAGATTCGCCAAAGCTACCAAAATCAGCAGTCAATAGGCGATAGAACACTTACTTCAAATTTTTTATTGCGCGTTTACAGTCAATGACGCAATAAGAAATTAATAAAATTTAGACTGAATATTAAGTGGGAAAATTTTATCGAAATTCAGCTAAAACAGTCTCAGTTGCCGAAACTTTATCGCCAATATTGACATTAATTTTGATATTCAACGGCAAATAAACATCCACGCGAGATCCGAAACGGATAAAACCAAATCGTTGACCACGCCGCAAATGCTCATTGGCCGTAATATGACACACAATGCGCTTTGCAATCAACCCCGCCACTTGCACGCAAGTGATATCAGCACCGTTATCGCTTTTAATCCATAAAGCATTTCTTTCGTTTTCAAGCGATGCCTTAGGCAAATCCGCATTAATAAACTTACCGGGAAAATACCATTTATTCTCCACCTTTCCATCGACCGGACTACGATTTGAATGCACATTGAACACATTCATGAATACACTGATTTTAATCGCGTCACGTTTCAGATAAGGATCTTCTGTTTTCTCAATCGCCACAATACGGCCATCGGCTGGCGCCAGAATGGCATTTTTATTTTCAGGTATATCTCGCGGCGGATCACGAAAAAACTGCAACACAAAAAATGCAATAATCCACAGCGGAATAGCCCAAAGCCAACCAGCAAACACCGTAACTCCAATAGCCGTTAGAAATGCAATCGCAATAAACACCCAGCCTTCACGGGCAATGATTGGATGAGGATAATCAGTCATAAATAAAAGCGGTTATAAATGTTCAAGAAACAAAATGACGCAACAGGATCTGTTAATTGCTTAGTTTTTAGCCTGATCAACCAGTTTATTCTTTTTGATCCATGGCATCATGTCGCGCAATTTAGCACCCACTTTTTCAATCGGATGTTCAGAAGCCAAGCGTCTGCTTGATTTCAATATCGGGGCACCGGCTTGGTTTTCAAGAATAAATTCACGCGCATATTCACCCGTTTGAATTTGCCGAAGAATTTTTCGCATTTCAGCGCGCGTTTCATCCGTAATGATACGCGGCCCGCGGGACACGTCACCATACTCAGCATTGTTCGAAACCGAGTAACGCATATTGGCGATACCACCCTCATAAATCAAATCCACAATCAATTTCACTTCGTGCAAGCATTCGAAATAAGCCATTTCTGGTGCATATCCCGCTTCCACGAGAGTTTCAAAACCGGCTTGAATCAACGCAGTTAAACCGCCGCATAATACAACTTGTTCACCAAACAAATCGGTTTCCGTTTCTTCCTTAAACGTCGTTTCAATAACGCCGCCACGTGTTCCGCCATTAGCGGCAGCATACGATAGCGCCAAATCACGCGCTTTACCGGATTTATTTTGATGAACAGCAATCAATGACGGCACCCCCCCACCTTGCAGATAAGTGGAGCGCACCAAATGACCGGGTCCTTTCGGTGCGATCATGATCACATCCAAATCTTCGCGCGGCGTTACTTGTCCGTAATGGATGTTAAAACCATGCGCAAATGCCAACGTGGCATTCTTTTTCAATGCAGGTTCAATCTCTTTTTTATAAACGGTAGCGATTTGTTCATCTGGCAGCAAAACCATTACAATGTCAGCCCCTTTAACGGCTTCAGCAACCTCTTTGACTTTCAATCCCGCTTTCTCTGCTTTACTCCAAGATGCGCCATCTTTACGCAGCCCCACGGTCACTTTCACACCCGATTCGGTTAAATTGTTCGCATGCGCGTGACCTTGGGAACCATAACCCAGTATGGTTACTTTTTTTCCTTTGATGAGTGAAAGATCAGCGTCTTTATCGTAAAAAACTTTCATTATTTTCCTTTTAAACAGATTGGCAGTAGAAATAAATCGATCAACAGACAAACAATAAAACGAACAAGATTTTCGTCAACTTTTTAACGTTGTTACTTCATTGCTCATCAATAATTCTAGATTGAAAAATGCAAATTATACCCTTAAAACCCATTCTCCGCGGCCTATACCGCAAGCCCCTGTGCGCACGGTTTCTAACACAGCACTGGGTTCAATGGCTTTCAGAAAAGCATCCAGTTTACAACTGGTGCCAGTCAATTCAATGGTATAAGATTTGGTGGTAACATCAATGATAGAACCCCTAAAGATTTCCGTCAGCCGCATAATTTCATCTCGTTCGGCACCTATCGCACGCACTTTGACCAACATCAATTCCCGCTCGATGTGATTGCCCTCATTTAGATCAATGACTTTCACCACTTCAATGAGCTTATTCAATTGCTTAGTGACTTGCTCCACCACCTCGTCAGAACCAATAGTAACTAGCGTCATTCGTGACAGCGTCGGATCTTCCGTCGGAGCTACCGTCAAGGATTCAATGTTATAACCACGCGCAGAAAACAACCCGGCTACGCGCGATAAAGCCCCTGATTCATTCTCCATCAATAAAGAAATTATATGTCGCATTATTGTTATACCAAAATCATTTCAGATAAGCCTTTACCACCCGGCACCATAGGAAAGACATTTTCAGTTTGATCGGTAATAAAATCCAAAAACACCAATTGATCTTTGAGCTTGAACGCTTCCTTGAGCGCCCCCTCAACATCTTCGGGTTTTTCAATTTTCATACCGACATGGCCGTAGCTTTCGGCTAACTTCACAAAATCAGGCAATGCGTTCATATATGATTCGGCATAGCGATTGCCATGAAAAAATTCTTGCCATTGCCGTACCATGCCCATATAACGATTGTTCAAATTAACAATCTTAAGCGGCAGATGATATTGTTTACATGTCGACAATTCTTGAATACACATCTGAATACTGGCTTCGCCCGTAATACAAGCAACTTTTGCTTTGGGATTTGCCAATTGCACTCCCATCGCAGCCGGCATGCCAAAACCCATCGTACCCAAACCTCCAGAATTGATCCAGCGGCGTGGTTTATCGAATTTATAAAACTGCGCCGCCCACATCTGGTGTTGCCCAACATCGGACGTAATAAATGCGTCCCCTTTGGTCACCTCGTAGAGTGTCTCAATCACTTTCTGCGGCTTGATGATTTCGCTATTACGATCGAATTTCAAACAATCGCGTTCGCGCCACAGATCAATTTGCTTCCACCATTCTTTCAGTGCAGCCGTTTCAGGTTTCTTTTTCTCAACTTTGAGTAAATTAAGCAATTCTTTTAGCACATCCAACACATCTCCGACAATGGGTACATCCACTCGAACACGCTTAGAAATGGAAGAAGGATCAATATCGATATGAATGATTTTTCTATTTTCGTTAAAAAAATGTTTCGGGTTACCGATCACGCGGTCATCAAAACGAGCACCAACGGCGATCAGCACATCGCAGTATTGCATCGCCATATTGGCTTCATAGGTACCATGCATCCCCAACATGCCTAAAGACTGCTTGTCTGTCGCAGGAAAGCCACCCAAACCCATTAAGGTATTAGTGCAAGGAAAATCTAGCATTTTGGTCAACTCCGTCAATTGCTCAGCGGCATTGCTGAGAATGACCCCCCCTCCCGCATAAATCATCGGCCTCTTAGCGCTCAAAATCAGTTCAAGCGCCTTCTTGATTTGACGCGAATGACCTTTGGTAACAGGATTATAAGAACGCATGGTGACTTTATCGGGATAAACAAACTGCGTTAGTTGTTGCGATACATCCTTCGGAATATCGACTAACACAGGTCCAGGCCGACCCGTTGACGCGATATAAAATGCTTTTTTCATCGTCATGGCGAGCTCAGAAACATCTTTCACCAAAAAGTTATGCTTAACGCAAGGACGCGTAATGTCAACAGTATCCACTTCCTGAAAAGCATCCAAGCCGATCGCAGCAGTCGGCACTTGCCCACTGATAATCACCAATGGAATAGAATCCATATAGGCGGTGGCGATTCCTGTGACTGCATTAGTAACGCCGGGGCCAGAAGTGACCAAAGCCACTCCGACGTTTTTACTAGAACGTGCATATCCATCCGCAGCATGAATCGCTGCTTGTTCATGTCGCACTAAAATATGACGAACCTTGTCTTGTTTGAAAAGTTCATCATAAATAAACAATACTGCGCCGCCAGGATAGCCAAAAATACACTGTACGCCTTCCTCTTGTAAACAGCGTATGGCAATTTCAGCCCCGGTTAATTCCACATTCATGCTTTTCTATATCCCACTATCAATTCAATCAGTTTAAAACCATACATTTAATCACAACAACGTCGATCATCCAAGATCAATTTCCTGTTCCACCGACGGTTAATCCATCAATTCGAAGTGTAGGTTGTCCAACACCTACTGGCACACTTTGCCCCTCTTTACCGCAAGTACCAACGCCGGGATCAAGACACATGTCGTTACCAATCATGGAAACTCGCGTCAAAACGTCGGGGCCATTACCGATCAATGTGGCACCTTTGACTGGATAGGTAATTTTGCCATCTTCAATCATATAAGCTTCTGCGGCTGAAAATACAAATTTTCCGCTGGTAATATCAACTTGACCGCCACCAAAATTCGCTGCATATAAACCCTGTTTGACCGATGCGATGATTTCTGCCGGATCTTTATCGCCGTTGAGCATATGAGTGTTGGTCATACGAGGCATCGGAATATGCGCATACGACTCTCTCCGTCCATTGCCAGTCACCGCCGTACCCATCAAACGAGCATTCAAACTGTCTTGTAAGTACCCTTTTAAAATTCCATCTTCAATTAAAACCGTGCGTTGTGTCGGATTGCCCTCATCATCGATATGCAAAGATCCGCGACGCAATGGAATAGTGCCATCATCAACCACCGTCACGCCTGAAGACGCAACACGTTCCCCTATTCTGCCGGAAAAAGCCGAACTACCTTTGCGGTTAAAATCGCCTTCCAAACCATGCCCGATTGCTTCGTGCAATAAAATTCCCGGCCATCCGCTACCTAAAACTACCGTCATCGTTCCCGCTGGAGCAGGTCGTGCGTCCAAATTAACAATGGCCTGATGCACCGCTTTTTGAGCATATTCTTGTAAAATTTCGTCGCTAAAATAAGCATAATCAAAACGTCCGCCACCGCCCGCCATTCCTTGTTCTCTGCGATCACCCTCTTCAGCGATCACCTGTAATGACAAGCGTACCAACGGCCTGACATCAGCCGCCAACAAACCATCGCTACGCACTACCATGACAACTTCGTATTCACCGGCCAAAGAAGCAATCACTTGGGTAATTCGCGGATCGATTTTGCGGGTATAGCGCTCCAATTTTTCTAGTAAAGCAACTTTTTCAGCATCTTTCAGACTAGCAATCGGGTCTTGTGGTAAGTAAAGATGTCGGTGCGAATCGACCCCATGATGCTTGCCAGTTTGTACAGATTGACTACTTCCTTGTTGTGCAATGGCCCGTGTTGCCTGGGCTGCCGTCACCAATGCCGGCATACTGATATCGTCCGAATAAGCGAAGCCCGTTTTATCACCACTTAACGCGCGCACGCCAACGCCTTGATCGATATTAAAACTACCAGACTTTACGATGCCTTCTTCGAGCACCCAACCTTCCGAACGGCTATATTGAAAATACAGATCGGCATAATCGACCTGATAAGTCATAATATGATCGAAGACTCGTTGCAATGCTGGTGCATCGATGTCATAGGGTGTCAACAGACAGCGATCTGCAATATTTAATAAATTTTGATTATCTTGATTGACCTTGGCACTTTCAAATGTCATTACCATATTAGTTTTTGCTCAACAAAATTTGAAACGGGTTGCTTATTCCAACTCATGAATAGCGGAGTCAGAAAACCATCCCGTTAGTATACTTTACCTTGAGTCTTTATAAAGCGATTGGATGAAATGGGATTTGCGATCAGTAGTTTTTGGCTAAAGCTGTGACAAAAAACGGACTCGGAAATTTTTGTAGGAATAACAACGAAATACTATTTCAGATAAAGCACTACAAAAACAAAACCTCCTGAAAAACCACTAACAGAACTGCAAAGTTCGATGATTTAATGCAGGCAAATTGGTCCGTAAACGCGTTTGATATTCGAGATCGAGGGATGCAACCACTGCGCCAGGCCCTTTGGGCAAACGCGCCATCACAACTCCCCAAGGATCCACGATCATACTATCACCATTGGTTTCCCGTCCACCGACATGATAGCCCCCTTGTCCTGGAGCAATAACATACGCCATGTTTTCAACGGCACGCGCGCGCACCAACACTTCCCAATGCGCTTTGCCGGTAATCGCAGTAAATGCAGCTGGCGCCAGAATGATGTCGACTTTGTCCATGCTGCGGAATAATTCAGGAAAACGCAAATCGTAACAAATCGACAGCCCCATGCGTCCAAACGGCGAATCCACCGTAACCACTTTATCTCCCGCCTTGATGGTTTTTTCCTCAGCGTAGCGTTCGTTACCTAATTGCAAGCCAAACAAGTGAATTTTATCGTAGCGCGCGACTAATTCACCATTATCCGCATACACCAAACAACTGTTATACACTTTGCCTGGATCTGATGTCGCAAGCGGAACAGAGCCGCCAACCAGCCAAATTTTATGACGTTTAGCGGTATCACTTAAAAATTTCTGTATCGGCCCTTCCCCCGGTTGTTCGCACACGGCCAGTTTGTCCGTATCTTTCAACCCCATGATACAAAAATATTCGGGTAAAACAACTAGTTTAGCTTGTTGCGAAACGGCTTCTTCAATCCACCGCGCAGCTTCTTCTAAATTGGCCGTAACACTCGGTCCTGAAGCCATTTGAATTGCAGCCACGCGAAAGCTATTTAGTTTTTCACTCCCAGCCACAGATTGATGATCTTGATGAGTACTATTTAACATTTTTCAAGGCATTCTCATATAGGTTATACACCTGACGATTCATGCACAACATAGCTATCTACTGATGCGATGCTAGCGAATATATCAGGTTAATTTTTTATCGTATCGGTAATAAACAGAAAATTTCCCTCGTAAATCGAATTTTATCACCTACGTAACGGTTGCAGTATTTGATTTACAATATGGCATGATAATTTCCGCCCCACTCCCTCAACCTTTGTCGCTTGCCGTAGCCCACAGTCGGTATGTGCAAAGGCTATTTCAAAGCGAACCCGATCGAATCCCTCTTTTAATTGAAACATTTCAGCGGCCATTTAGTCGAGGTCAAATGCAGAGTATCCTGCATTCTCAAAGCGAACAAATAACAGACGAAGAGATATTGCACCGAGTTTTGCGCGATCTGCGCAAACAAGTCATGCTGCGTTTAATCGTACGCGATCTTAGCAATTTAGCTGACTTAGCGGAGGTGATGACAAGCATTACTGCACTTGCTGAAATCAGTATCCGTTTTGCGTTGCAATTTCACGAAAATTGGTTGACGCAATCCGATCGCTTTGGTACACCGCAAGGCGAATCGAGTAACACTCAGCAACATCTCATGGTGGTGGCAATGGGTAAGCTTGGTGGCGGTGAATTGAATGTTTCGTCGGATGTCGATCTTATTTTCGTCTATCCCGAAGACGGAGAGACCAACGGTAAAAAAACCATTTCTAATCATGAATTTTTTGCTCGGCTTGGGCGAAAACTCATTGCCAGCCTCCATGATTATACTGTCGATGGTTACGTGTTCCGGGTTGATATGCGATTGCGTCCGCATGGTGAAAACAGTCCGCTGGCGATTAGTTTTCCAATGCTGGAAGAATATTTCATCAAACAAGGACGTGAATGGGAACGTCATGCTTGGATCAAAGGACGTGTCATCGCAGGTTATCCGGATGACGACAAAGAACCAGAGTCCACATTGACAGAAAGAATCGTACGTCCGTTCGTGTTTCGTAAATACCTCGATTTCGGTGCGTATGAGGCCATGCGCAAACTACACGCACAAATCCGCAAAGAAGTAGAACGTCGCGATCTACATGACAATATTAAGCTTGGTCCCGGCGGCATTCGCGAAATTGAATTCATCGCGCAAGTTTTTCAACTTATCCGGGGTGGGCGTGATGTCGATTGGTATATTCGACCAACCCTGGAAGTTTTGTGGCGTATACAAAAAAAACAACAACTATCCGCACAAACAGTAACCGAGCTTCTGGAAGCGTATCATTTTCTGCGTAAACTCGAACATCGCTTACAGTATCTCGATGACCAGCAAACTCAAACACTACCCACTCATCCTGATGATCAGCAGCTAATCGCCACGAGTATGGGGTTTGATGACTACGCGCTGTTCATGGAAGGACTCGATATTCATCGGAATAACGTCGGCCGTCACTTTGATCTAATTTTTGCAAAGCCGAAAAAATCCACTTCACACGACATGCTGATTTCGCTGTGGCGCACTGAAACCGAAGACACTTCACACAATGAAGCGGCCACGTCACAACTCAGTTTACTGGGATTTGCAGAACCTGAAAGAATCTCGCAACGCCTGCGTTTATTCTATCAAAGCGATTCCTATCTGCTCCTATCGGAATATACCCAACAACAAATCACCGGGCTGGTTCCCTTGTTGATCGAGGCAGCTGCGAAGCACTCACCAGTCGAGATTACTTTTGAACGCATGCTGCAACTGCTAGAAAAAATCAGCGTACAAACCGCCTACATTTCCTTGTTGCAAGAGCACCCACATACGCTACAACGCGTCGCTGAACTAGTCAGCATCAGTCAATGGGCCAGCGATTATCTCGGTCGCCATCCGATTCTGCTCGATGAATTGCTGCGGCGCGACGAACCCAATCCGATTCCCGACTGGCAAGCCTTACGCAACGAACTGACTTATCAACTGAATCACGCTAACAACCCTAAGATCGATATCGTCGAATGGCAAATGGACGTATTGCGTCACTTTCAGCACGCGCAGGTTTTTCGCTTGTTGGTTACTGATTTAGAAGGCTCACTCTTATTAGAAACATTGAGCGACCACCTGACTGCACTTGCCGATTTGATTCTCGATGTGGTTTTGCAACTCGCCTGGCAGGGACTCAAAAAACGCCATCGCGAAAAACCCGCGTTTGCCATCGTAGGTTATGGCAAGCTAGGTGGCAAAGAACTGGGTTATGTGTCTGATCTCGATTTGGTGTTTCTGTATCAAGACGATCACCCCGATGCCGCGGAGATTTATGCCAAGCTTGGCCAAAGCATCAATACCTGGCTGAATCGCCCTACTTCCGCAGGGCTGTTATATGACACCGATTTGCGACTGCGCCCGAATGGCGCCTCGGGTTTGTTGGTTCACTCGATAGACGCATTTACCCAATATCAATACGAGCAAGCCTGGGTTTGGGAACACCAAGCGCTGACCCGGGCCCGCTACGTCGTTGGCGACGCGCAAGTGGGTGAACAATTTGAAAATACGCGCAAAGAAATCTTATGCAAGCAACGCAACTTAACCGAATTGCGTCATGAAATACTCAAAATGCGTCAAAAAATGATCGACGCACACCCTAACTTTACCCATCTGTTTGATATCAAACACGATTTCGGCGGCATCATCGATGTTGAATTTATCGTGCAATATCTGGTGTTGGGATTCTCCAATCAATTTCCACAATTGACCGACAATTTTGGAAACATCGCGCTACTCAAATTGGCCAGCGAATTAGGCTTAATTGCACTCGATAAAGCGGAAAACGTCCGCTCCGCCTATCGTGAATTTCGCCGCCTACAACATCGCCAACGCTTGAGCGGCGATACCGACAGCATCTACAATCCATCGACTGATGCACCGATACAACGCTTTGCCCGTGTTGAAGGCATTCATCTGCAAGACGATCGTCTGACGGTGTTATCGTTATGGGAAGACATTTTCGGCGAGGAATAAGAATAACATTCTGACAAAAATCGTCAATTTAAGCTATATAATCAAATAGATGCTCAATCACTGTCAAAAATATTGACTATTTAAAATTTTCTGGCATAACTTCTGCTTATTAGGAAGTACACACAGTTTGGTGTGCCTTACGCAAACAAAAGGAGAAAAACATGCAACAAGTACAAAAAGGTTTCACGTTAATCGAGTTAATGATCGTTGTCGCTATTATCGGTATTTTGGCAGCGGTAGCATTACCTGCTTATCAAAATTACATGAAAAAAGCAGCTTATTCTGAAGTAATTTCTGCCATGGCTCCATATAAATTAGCCATTGCTACCTGCTTTAATATCACTGGAGGTCTAACCGGATGTACAACCGGCGCCAATGGGATTCCTGCGGCTCCAGCAGCAAGTACGACCGGGGCATTCAATACCCTTAGTGTTGATAACGTTGGTGTTATTACCGCAACACCAAATGCATACAAAGGAATTGCTGCCGCTGACACCTGTGTATTGTCGCCAGCGGCCACAGGTGATCGCTTAAATTGGCAATATTCTGGTGCGTGCGTAACTAACCAATATATTTCTAATTAATTGAGTTAGTAGCAAAATTTTAGAAAAAATCTAAATAATAAAAAGCACTTCTTATCAAAGAAGTGCTTTTTTTATTATTAACGCTACAAATTTCGTTAAAAAGTGACAATTTTTGTCACTTTTTTTCTATTTAATACACACCACGCGCACTTGATGGATATCGGTGATGCCTTGCAGCACTTTTTCGATACCATCCTGCTTCAGAGTCCGCATGCCATCACTTAACGCTGTTACCAACATATCCGCCACCCGCGCATGTTCCTGGATGTTTTTCTTCAACGCATCGCTGGCGGTCATCAATTCGTGCAAACCCACACGTCCTCTATAGCCGGTATTGGAACAATCATCGCAGCCAACCGGTTTATACAGCGTAATCTGTCCGTTTTCATCGCCATAGTGCTCTTTCCAGTGATTCAGTATTTCCTGACGCGATGCCTCTGGATTGGCTTTGAAACGATCGATATTGTTCAGCTCTTCGCAATATTCGAGCAGCAATGAATTAATTTCCTGATCGCTGGCGATATGCGGCTCTTTGCATTTGCATAACCGTTTTGCTAAGCGTTGCGCCAACACACCGAGTAACGCATCGGAAAAGTTGAACGGGTCCATGCCCATGTCGAGCAAACGGATGACCGATTCCGGCGCGCTGTTGGTATGCAACGTGGCCAACACCAAATGCCCAGTGAGTGAAGCTTCAATACCGATACTGGTGGTTTCTTTATCGCGCATCTCACCCACCATGATAATATCCGGATCGGCACGCAAAAAAGACCGCATGATGGCAGGGAAAGTTAGCCCGGCTTTGACATTGATTTGCACCTGACGCAATCCCTTTTGCGTAATCTCCACCGGATCTTCCGCTGTCCATATTTTGGTATCGACACGGTTGAGATATTTGAGAATCGAATGCAGCGTGGTGGTTTTACCCGAACCCGTGGGGCCACAGACGAAAAACAAACCATACGGCTTGCTGATGATTTTTTTCAGCTCTTCCTGGTTATACGTTGTAAAACCCATTTTTTCCAGCGGAATCGGCTCACCCGCCGCCAAAATCCGCATCACCACATCTTCCACGCCCCCAGCAGATGGAATGGTCGCCACGCGCAATTCAATATCCAAGGGCGCATATTTGCGAAACTTGATTTTGCCGTCTTGCGGTTTGCGTTTTTCGGAGATATCCATATCGCACATGATTTTGATACGGGTAATAAACGGATTGCGATAACTGGCGGGAATTTCGATATAAGGCATTAATGAACCGTCTTTACGAAAACGGATTTTAGTTTTCTCCTTGCCGCCATAGGGTTCGATATGAATATCGGAGACACCCATTTTGTGCGCGTCAATAATGATTTTATTGACCAGTTTAACCAGCTCGTTATCCGAAGCAGCAGACGATTCCTCACTGAGATTCATCCCAGCTTCATCACCATCGCCTTCGTCCAAGCTACCCAGCATTTCATTGATGTCACCGGCGGCGACATCGTCAGTATTGACGCCGTAAAACTGCTCTATGGTGTGTAAAAACTCGCGGCGCGTCGCTACCGTATAAATTACTTTATGCTTCGGAAAAATAGTATTTACGATGCGTTGAGATTTGATCGATTCCGGATCGAGCGCTAATACTGTGACCTCATCCTTGGTCTCATCGATTGGCAACCAGCCATTGTTTTCGATGTAATCTCTTTTTAAATTCTTCAACAAGGTGAAAGGCTTGATACGATCGGCTTTATATCCTTCATAAGGCACGTTGAAAAACAATGATAATGCCCGACCGATTTGCGCGACTTCTATTTTTAATTCGTCAATCAAAACATCTTCCAGTTCACAGCGTTTATTCCGCGCGGACAGCATCGCCTCCTCATACTGTCCGATTGAGATGATGCGTTCAAAAATCAGATGATCATATTTCGACTTAGCAACCTGAGCAATTTTCGGTTCTGGTTGAAGAACATGCGCCAATGCATTACAGATTTCTATCAATCCTGCCAAAGCGGCTTGCGAGAACGGTTCATTCGTTTTGTGATTGACCAGTTGCACGATACCCAATGCGTTTGCATCATCCACTCCCACAATCGGCGCAACTAGCATTTGTTTGGTGCGATAACCAGTGCGTTTATCCACATCGTGTGAAAACGTCATGGAAGGTTCTATTTTGCGCAGTTCCCCTTTGTGATAAACATCTTCGATATTGACAGGTTGTTTATTGATACTGACGTAGTTGACGATACTGCCCTGTATCAGCGGCAATTTAAGATCTTGCAACGACGCTCCTGTCTTGACGCGTGTGCTCAAATAACTTTGATCTTCGCTCAAAGTGTAGATCGTGGCGCGATCCGCATTGAATATCTGACAAATTTCCTTGCTCGATTCAAAAATGATTTCGTCCAGGCTCTCTGCCGCAAGAATTTTATTGATCAACGGTTGCAATGCCTTGGAAAAATCTTTTTCAGATACCTTATCCGCAATCGTTGTAGCCGAGCCATTGCTTTTTGATGGAATAGACGATGTTCTCATGGAAATAGCCTCCGAGTTCGTTAAAACTCAAACGTGTGATTATTGTGCAACTGACGCGGATTAAATTGTGGAATGATTTCTTGAATCTGATTCATCGTCATATCCACTTCACCCGGCTTCAAATGCGTAATATAAAGCTCAGCATTACCTTTAAATTTTTTCAAATCCTCGGCCAACAAGCTAGGACAATAATGTTTTGACCGAATGGCGATATCCTTCTTTTGATCACAAAAAGCTGATTCAACAATGAGATATTGCAGATTTTCAATTTTATTGACGATAGACCAGAGTTTAGGATTGGTGGTCGTATCGGATGTAAAAACCAAACTGGAAAGCCCCGAATCCAATTGATAACCCACCGTTGGCACCACGTGATTGGCAGGTAATGGCGTTATTTTACGGCCTTGCAAATTTACCGTTTCATTCACCGTGATAATTTCATAGCGCATATATGGCTTACGTTGATCGGGAATTTTGGTAAAGTCCGGCCACAAGTGCCAATTGAACAAATGGGATTGCAAAACTTCCCGGGTCGCTTCCGTGACGTGAAGAATGATTGGCTTATCACGGACATAACCCACCGTATCCACCAAGAAAGGAATATAAACAACATGATCGAGATGCGCGTGCGTGATAAATATATGATCAATCTTGATCATCTCGTCCATGCGCAAATTGCCAACACCGGTTCCGGCGTCTATGAGAATGTCATCGTCCAGTAAAAAAGCTGTGGTTTGTTCACCACTGCCGATACCGCCGCTGCACCCCAGCGTTCTGAGTTTCAATCGATTCTTGCCTCATACAAAACAACTTATTTAACCAGTAACACAGGCATGGTTGCCGATTGCATCACCTTGTTGGTCACTGACCCCAGTAATAAACCTTCGATATTTCCTTTACCACGTGGCCCCATGATGATTTGGTCATATTTTTGTTCTGTCGCAAAACGCACGATCATTTCTGCTGGGTCTCCCACCGTAATATGATACTGGTAAGCAACCCCTGCTTGATCGAGCAATTTGCGGGGATTTTCGAGGCTTTTTAGGCCTTCTTCTTGATGATACTGTTTGATATCCGTCGCGCTGATATACGACGAAATATTACCACTCAATGGCACTTGAACGGTCAATAAATGAATTTCTGGCATCTCTTTGTACCAATTCAATAACTTCATGAATTCTACGATCGCTTTATCAGAATTTTCAGAACCATCGACGGGTAACAAAATTTTCAACATGCTATATTTCTCAAAAATTGTAAAAGATTTATTATTTTTTCTTAGCTGCTGGATCATCAACTAAATCAACAATAGGCATCTGCTTGGTTTTTTGCCTGTTTGCGAGCATTTTCCCCACAGCAACTACGATCAACGCACCAACGGCCGGCGCAACCCAACGCAAATAACCCGCTTGAGCATCGACCCATTCTTTTGTCGCCACATCGGAAACCAACATGTCGCCAGCAATCCAACCCAATAATCCAGCACCAATAGCAATCGTTATTGGAAAACGTTCCATCAGTTTCATCACCAGTTGGCTGCCCCAAACGATTATCGGCACGCTAATTATCAAACCAAATATAACCAATCCCATTTCATCTTTTGCCGCACCTGCAATGGCAATCACATTATCCAAGCTCATCACGGCATCAGCAACAATAATAGTTTTGATAGCACCGATCAACGTCGTGCTGGCATCAATTTCATGTTCGCCTTCTGATTCGGGTTGCAATAATTTGACGCCAATCCATAACAATAGTGCGGCACCGACAATTTTTAAATACGGAATGGCTAGCAAGCTTAAAGCAAAGAAGATGAGTACCACTCTCAAGGCAATAGCGCCAAAAACACCCCAGAAAATCCCCAATTTACGCTGATCCTCAGGCAAGCGACGACACGCCAAGGCAATGACCACCGCATTGTCGCCTCCTAATACAATATCAATTGCGATAATTTGCAGCACAGCAATCCAAAATTGCGGATCATCAAAACTCATTTATTTTTCCTATTGACTTAGTGATTGTTGTTAACATCATGATGCGTCCTATCCATATCTCTTTCCACATCCAAAAAATTCAATAATTCATTACGCTGTTGTAATGTATCGTAATAACCTAACTCAATTAAGTCACGGCAAAAAGCAGATTCAAATAATACATAACTTAGCAATGTTAACCCGTTCGTCCCCGTTGCTCCAACTGCGCGGTACAAATTACGCATCACCCAAGGCAAAGTATGCGTATACTTTTTCGCAATTTGATTGATACTTTGACTTGGCGCGATCATCATCGCCCGAATTGGACGTAGAGGAATATTTTTTTCTTTTAATAATTCATGAGAGACATGTTTGACCGTTTCGTTAATTCGTAACAACCGTTCCAAATCCACATCCAAGCTATCGACAAAAATACTGTTGAATGCATGACCTGCAATTTGCGCAAATGGTGGATAACCCGCTACCTCCTCCCTGTGCGGCTCATCCAATATCGCTCTGCGTACCCCGATCACGAGTATTCTATCCGCTCCTAAATGCAAAGCAGGGCTAATCGGCGCCAACTGCCGCATCGATCCGTCACCAAAATACTCGCGATTCAGTTTTACGGCAGGAAAAATAAACGGTATCGAAGAGGACGCCAACATGTGTTCAACACCAAGTCGCACTGGAACTCCGACTCGTTGTGCTCTTCGCCATGGCTTGACTTCTTTTGCGGCCTGATAAAATGTCACCGAATCTCCCGAAGTGTATCCCCACGCCGTCAGTCCTACCGCATGCAATGCCCCCGCGCGAATACAATAAGGAACCGAACGAAAGGAAAACTTACTGCGCAATAACATTTGCAAAGGGGCATTATCCAACAAGGAAATTGCACGAGATTTTCCGTAGTCGCTCGATACGAGTGAAAACATACATCGTAATAAGTTTTGCGCAACACCTACAAAATCCGCTCGATGAATCTGGTTAACGTGAAAATTAGACCAAACCGCCTCTAATTTATTCACCCCTTCAGCATAATTACTGGCAGAAACAGCGACGCTTGCCGCATTGATAGCGCCTGCCGAGGTACCACATACCACAGGAAAAGGATTATGCGTTTTATCCGGTATTAATTCAGAAATGGCTTTTAGAACACCTACTTGATAAGCAGCCCGAGCCCCCCCACCGGTCAAAACCAGTCCGACTTTAGGTTTGGTTGAGGGAACACATTGCTCGGACTCGGTCATTAGTGTGCTGACTTCCCATTAACTTTCTCCAAAGCATCCTGCAATGTTTCATCGGGTAAGCTATTGAGAAAACGCGCCAGCAATTTAGCCGCACGATATGCCGATCTGGGCAATTTAGCGCTATCCAGGCTTGCCACAAAAACAGCCGCAGCACCAGCCGCATCCAGCAAACTTTGGCGCTCATCCATTAAAATTTCTATTTCCTCTCTTAACATTGAAATTTGTTGTTCTTTTAGTAGCGTGCCTGCCATGTAATATCCTATAACAATCAATATAGCAAATAGCTACCAATATAACAGCAGTCTAAAAAATTTAAGTTCCAAACTCAGTGATATTTGCCATGTTTTTTGCTATTACAATACACATCTCATTAATTTGGCTCACTTCACGACAATGAATCATCATTCACAACATTCTTTATATCCTGAAATTCAACCTTTCCGACAAGGCTTCCTACCACTTGATTCGATACATACGATGTATTGGGAAGAATCGGGCAATCCTAATGGCGTTCCTGTCGTATTTCTACACGGCGGACCGGGAGCAGGCTCTTCACCTGCGCATCGACGGCTTTTTGATCCATCATATTATCGCATTGTCATTTACGATCAAAGAGGTGCTGGTCGCTCAACACCGCTAGGAGAAATTCACGACAACACAACGATCCATTTAATTAACGACTTAGAATTGTTACGTCAGCACCTAGGAATAGATCATTGGCTAGTTTTTGGCGGCTCATGGGGCAGTACACTAGCACTTACTTATGCTGAGACACATCCGGAACGTTGCCTAGGGCTTATTTTGCGCGGGATTTTCCTGTGCCGAAAATCAGAAATCGATTGGTTTCTTTACGGATTACGTAACCTTTTCCCAGAAGCATGGCAAAAATTAGTAGAACCCCTATCAGAAGATGAGCGTCACGATATTTTAGCAGCCTATTATCAACGCTTGCTTAACCCCGATCCAGAGATTCACATGCCTGCCGCACGTAGTTGGGGTATTTACGAAGGCTCCTGTTCAACATTGCTGCCTAATCCATCTGTTGTCAATTATTTCGCCAGCGATACTGTTGCGTTGGGACTTGCCCGCATGGAAGCGCACTATTTCACGCACAACATTTTTTTGCCTGAGAATTCAATATTGAACAATGTTCATAAATTACGCAACATTCCCGCAACGATTGTTCAGGGACGTTATGACGCAGTATGCCCGATTATCAGCGCAGACGATTTACATCAGGCATGGCCACAAGCGGAATATATTGTTATTGATGACGCCGGACACTCGGTTTGGGAACCCGGCATACAATCGGCGCTCATGCACGCGATGGAAAATAAGTTTAAGCAGTTAACCAGTCAATGAACGCCTAACTAGAAGAGTCAGAAAAACTCTTCTAGTATTTTTTATCGTTTACAAATGCAAACCACACTCGGTTTTAGGTTTACCTACCCAACGACCGCTGCGGCCCTCTCCTTTTACCGTACAATGAGTACATCCGATAGAGGAATAGCCTTCTTCCACTAACGGATGAAACGGCAGCTTATGTTCGAGAATATAAGCGTCGCGCTCTTCCCGCGTCACGTCAATCATAGGATTGAATTTGATAATCCCTCTACGTTCCTCGAAAATATCCAATCCAGCACGGTGATCGGTCTGCCAGCGCATTAAACTGGAAACCCAAACATGATAATTCGGCTTGATTTCTTCCAACGGATTGATCTTATTGATGGTACAACAAAAATCCGGATCAGTTTGATACAGCTTTTCCTTAACGCTGTATTCGTGTTGATACGCATCCGCCTTAACGTCTTGCACGTTCAAGTGAAAAAGTTTGGTCAAATAATTCCGGTACATTAATGTTTCAGGAAAATGGAAACCGGTATCAATAAAGAAAATCACTTGTTCAGGGCGAATACGCGAAATAATATGCAAGAAATAAGCCGATGTCGCGGCAAAAGAAGAAGTCACCATCACTTTTTCTGGTTGAAAATCGGTATATAACTTGTGCAAGCGCTCCACAAAATTGAGTGAACGATAACGTTCATTCAATTCTGCAATCTCTTTGACGCTTAACTGAGCCGTGTTTCCACCAGTATTGTTATTATCAGTGCTAGTACTAGCGGGTTGCTCACAGTCACTTGAATTGGTTTGTGTCACTATTGCTGCTTCGGACATACTCGAATAATCCATAAAAAAAACAAAAATTCCATCATGCCTTGAGTTAAAAAATAAAAGGCTCTGACAGGCTCATTAATAAAGTGGGCTGTTGATATGGCAGGTTGTTCAACATTCCATTCTCTCCAACAGGATATCTGGGAAACGTTTCAAAATATCACCTTGCAAAGACGCTTCTTTTGTTGATGCTGAATCTACCTAGTATCAAGTGGCTTGTCAAACACAAACACCTTATTGACAGGATCTTTCCGTTGTTTTTTATATTTATGTCTTAGTACCTATTTTAGCTAGGGTCTGTTGACATTTCACATAGGTAGCCACAGATAACCACAAGCCATGGCAACCATACTTTCGTAATTTCTCT
>JBGAVE010000037.1:26575-26831 GCA_044228295.1 Nitrosomonas sp. | reverse complement strand
ATTGTCATAGCGTTGCCCTTCGACCAATAATGTTGCGCCAATGGCATAGCGGCCGAATTGCCGGTCTGCATTGATACGAAAAGACTGTTCAGCACGCCGTGGCAGTATATTACCGCGATTTAAATCATCAGAACGATTTTGTGCATCCATCAAGGTTAAGTTGGTATTGAAAACCCATTCCTTGATTTGACCATTAATGATGCCTTCGACCCCGCGAATGCGTGCTTGATCGATGTTAGCGGTCGTGAAGGTCACG
>JBGAVE010000037.1:0-26565 GCA_044228295.1 Nitrosomonas sp. | reverse complement strand
ATGAGATGGTAGATGTTGTTTTCAAAGAAATTCAATGCCCAATCACCCCAGCTCGTTTTACCACGCGAGCCGAATTCATAACTGCGTGAATCTTCCGGTCGCAAAGTGGGATTGCCAAAAACAGGAAAATACAATTCGTTAAAAGTCGGGGATTTAAAAGCGCTACCGAAATTCGCGAGTAAACGAATATTCTCAGTGATCGGGTATCCCCAACTGGCATTTCCCGTCACGCGGCTACCGAATTGTTGATTATCGTCATGCCGAAGAGACAGTAGAAAATCATGTTTGGCAATGGTCGCTTGGTGTTGTGCAAACACGCCCCAATTGGTTCTCGAATTGACGATAAAATCTTCGGTACTTTTTACGTGATCGTTTTGGAAATCCGCTCCGATGGTCAAACGGTGGTCTGGTTTGATGGTAAATTCGTTGAGAACGGTAACCGTGGTCCGCGCGGTATTGAAGCGGCTTTGAAACGTGCGTCCAAGAAAATTATCCGAATCTTCGCGACTCAATCCGCCAATCAAACTGATTTTCCAGAAATGCAGCGGCGAGTAACGTGCGGTGCCGCCAAAAACCTGTTGCATCAACACGGCTTTGTTGACAAAGCTGCCGTCGTATTCGGTTTTTCCAGCCGATTGCGTAAAGTTGCCGTCAATCTCCAAACCATTTTGAAAGCGATAGCCGCCGCGAAAACTGCCGGCCACATTACGATAACCATCGCGATCGGGTTCAAAGGTAAAACATCCGGCGGTATCCGTACCATTACACGCATTAAAACCGCGTGTGCCGATACCGCTGGCGGTCATATTAAACCAGCCTTGTTGCCAAGAACGCGATAAACTTGCCGAGCCTTCTATCGTACCGTAGCTACCACCGCCAAAATTAAAGCTAGGAGTAAATTTCTCACCGCCGCCTTTGCGCGTGAAGATGTGAATCACGCCACCAATAGCTTCCGAACCATACAAGCTGGAACGCGGGCCACGGACGATTTCTATGCGCTCGATTTGATCGATGGGAATATTTTCAAATGCAGTCGTGCCTGAAGTCGCCGAACCGACTTTGATATTGTTGATCATCACCAACACGTGATCTGATTCGGTGCCACGCATAAAAATATCCGCAAATTTACCGGCGCCACCGCTGTTGGAAACGCTGATTCCCGGTAAACCACGAAGCAAATCCTGCATCGAACGGACTTGCTGGCGTTCGATATCCGCTCGCGTAATGACCGTCATCGCAGCCAAAGTTGCATCGGCGGTTTGCGGTGTTCGCGTAGCCGTAATGACCACGGGTTTTTCCTGAGTAACGAGATTGGTTGCTGATGAATCGGTGAAAATACTCAATCCCAGTATCATTCCGATGATTAAACGAAATAAAAACATGAAAAGTTTCCTTTGCGCACACCCGCGCACAGAGCCATTAAAAAAAACTGGGATGCGAAAAGAAACAAAAGAAGACAGGAAAGGACAAAAAAACGAACGGCCTGCTCATTGCAATCAATCAGCAAGTCGTACCTTCAATGCCTCGATTGCCCTCCGCAATACCGCAGCGATACTGACTTCAGGCCGGTCTCCGGACTTGTGAGCGGAATCAATCCTGATCTGCGCCTTCCCATGTCAAAAACTCAACACAGTGGCATGTTGCAGATGTTTACTCAGTTACCGTTGCGGGGGCAGTGCTGGCTTTGTTGCAAGAAAAAATTCATCGACAACGCACCAGCTTCCCGTTTAACCTTCAAAATGAATAGTTGAAGGCACCTCAAGCAAGTCGCGAAGGCTACAGAAAGGGCAGTAGCCTGTCAAGTTGGAAAGGCTATCGCTTGATTGAGGAGAAGTCAGTAGTAGAGGGAGTGGTTTTTTAGATGATCGTGGCTTGGATTCTATATTTTAATTGTTGCTTTAAATCGACTTCGGTTTCATAAACAATATGATTGTATTGGCGGGTATCGAAATGGACATTTTTTAAATGGTCTTTTTTTACCGTCCAAATAACTGGTATTCCAAGCCCTTGAGCAAAACCAGCTTCGAAATAGACGCCACTGCAATTTCCAGTAAAATCAGCAACTAAATATTTACTTTTTCGAATTTGCGCATTGATTTCGTCGCATATTTTATTGTTATGTTGTTCCGAATCGATTCTTATACATTGGGTTCCATTAAGCTCAATGGCTTCTTTAATACTTTGATAATAGCTATTCATTTCATTATTGAACCACATTGCGACAAAAGCTTGGTTGCTCTCTTTGTTAGGTTTATTCTGTAACTCCGATATTCTGGACCAGCCTTTTGCGGTTATGGAAACATATATACTTTCATTTTTAGACGGGAACAAAATTTTAACGTAACCAAGACTTTCTAGTTCTTTCACTGTCCATAAAGCTGATGGTGCATCATGTGCATAAAGGTACCAAACTTCGTTTTCATTAATTGAAATATTGTTGCTAGGGTGATCAGCTTTATGAGAGAGGTTGAGCAAAGCTTCATCAAAAATCTGTGATGCAGATGGATATTGTGAAATTAGGTCAGTGATTGTTTCTAAAGTCAAAACACCTTCTTTTCCTGTTTTATCTGTGGTGATTTGAGAGCGAATATCGATGCCGCGGTGTGTGCGTTGTGCTAGTACACTGGTTATTTTTCTTTTGTTTACGTGATTGCGATCGAGTTCTGATTTCGCCTGATCTGTGATGGAATAAATGCCACAAATCGCATCCCAGTGAATGTCAATTCCTAAAAAATCATCTCTATGATAGTCGAAAATTATTCCCGTTAAATAAGAAGGTTTTTGTTTGGTCATTTTCTTTATCGTAGAAGGTAAGGATGTCAAAAATCAATAAAAGCGATAGAGCTATCTTTCCGCTATTGGATAAGAAATTATGGACTAAGGCAGGGCAATAGTATACTTTTCAGGTGGGGTAATTTATCTTATGAATCGGAGGGAGTATGAGGCACTTAATTGCTTTGATTTTTAGTTGTTTTTTTCTGGTTGTTTCGTCAGCGGGTATGGCGGAAAAGGTTACGGTCAATATCCAAGGTTTTAAATTTCTTCCCGAGACGATTTCCATTAATAAGGGAGACTCGGTAACTTGGACCAATCAAGATGGCGCATTACACAGTACTACCCAGGATTCCGGGTTATGGAATAGTAATTTGGAGCGAGGGCAATCCTTTAACTTTGTGTTTAATCAAGCGGGTACTTATACTTACTATTGTACTTTTCACCCGTCGATGCGAGGCACGGTAACGGTTTCCGATACAGGAGCAGGCGACCCTAAGCCTTGTTTCTTTAAATGGGCTGAATCGAATTACGCACAGTTTTTCGCACCCGCAGGCAACGATAGTTTTTTGAGCTTTCCGCCTTACACCTATCGTTATTACTCCGCGACAGATACTTACTTAGCCGTTTCATCGGCAGATAACCACGTGTATTACATGTTTGGTTCCGATGGAGTTATTCGTGATGCCGGCCCATTGTCGGATTGGCTAACGACTTCAGGGTGTCAATAAACGGCGTTTGATGGTATTTAAAAAATAATCGATAGAATGATCGCCGACTGGAAAAGTAGGGAACGCGATCATTCATTCTTCAAAAGCATTTTGAATCCATTCTATCGCTTGTCCATTCTGTCCACGCAATAAAACGACATCGAAACGGCATGGTGGTTGGCTATTGATGGCTGCCAAATAATGTCGCGCAGTCAGCAACAATTTGGTTTGTTTTGAGGTTGTGATACTGGCTGCGGCACCGCCGAAAGCTTCTTGCGTGCGCATGCGTACCTCGATGAAAACCAGAGTGCTATCATGTTGCATGATGAGATCGATTTCTCCAAAGCGACAACGATAATTTTGAGCAATCAACGTTAACGATTGTTTTTGTAAATAAGCGGCGGCGATTTTTTCGGCTTCGCTGCCTTTCATGGCTTGATTTCTGACTCCGATGGCAATGAAAGCGGGGTTGGAGCCGTGACATGTGATGCGTTAAGCAGTTGAACTTTTCCTTGCTCGAAATGCGCAGCAACCGGTTCGCGCGTGAAAAGATTGCCAGGTGCAGCACGGACATATCCTGTGACGCCATCAAAGCTGATTTCACTGACAAATAGTGGATCAAGAAGATGTGTCATGAGGCGAAATGCATCGATTCCCAGCGCATACAAACGTTCCATATCAGTACCTTGGGCGGTATGATCCGGGCTGTAAGCCATGACGGCAAGATGATCGGGTTGTAATAACCACGGCATATCGACAAAGCGAATTCCATTCAAATCGTTATTGAGCAAAGTATTGTTGTCAGTGGTATAGATTTGCGAAGTAGCATAAACTGGTACGTCAGCAGGTATATAAGGTCGCGTGATGCGGGCTTTATCAGCACTGAGCGCAAGAAAAACCAGTTGATTGTTGTTGTCATTTAGTTTTCTTAATGTTTCTAATTGCTGGCTGTTATTGCTAAAGGTTGTAAATGTTACGGCGCCACCTTCCTGTTGCCAGCGGTCTCTGAAGGCAGCTTGTAATCGTTTTGATAAACTACTGTCATCGCCGATAACCAAGGCCTGCTTTCTTCCCGTAACTTGGGCTAATTGCGCAATCTGACTTGCCTCGGTTTCCATTTGTAGACCGAACAAAAATAGCTTGGTAGGGATTGCCGCGGCATGATCGACCGTATTCAATGCTAAAGTGGGCACGGTGATCAATTGACTCGATGCAATCGCGGCGACACCATCGCGAGTCAGCGGTCCGACGACGAATTCAGCTCCTGCACTTAAAGCTTCTAGATAAGTCAGTAAAATATCGAGAGGATCATCACCCGTTGCATAAATGCGAATCATGAGAGGCAATTGCTCTTCGCGCATCGTTGCAGCGGTAAAGCCCTCTTTGACGCGATTAGCCGCCGAACCGAAAGAGGGCGATTCCAGTGGTAGAATCAGCGCAATATGCGGTGTTTTAGGGACGTCAGGAACATCTGCAAGTGGTTGGTATGGATGATCGGAGTAGGGGTCGGTAGTCGCTAACGATGGATTGCCGCATAATGCCAGGATTATTGTCATCACAAGCGTGCAGAAGCGCGGTATCCAGAATATGTTCGAAAAGAGTGTGTTATATGTGGTAGCTACGCCGATCGGAAATTTGAATGATATAAGTTTACGTGCGTTGGACATTTTAAAAGCGGTTGATATCGTTGCGGTTGAAAATATACAAAACTCCAAACATTTATTGGCAGCACATCATATTTCAACGCGATTGATGAGTTTGCATCAACACAATGAAAATTTCGCCACAGACAAGATAGTAACATTATTGATGGAAGGCCAGAGTGTTGCGTTAATTACGGATGCCGGAACACCTGCTATTTCGGATCCCGGCGCGTTGCTGGTGCAGCAAGTACGCGCCAAAGGCTATCCCGTGATTCCGATACCAGGCGCCAATGCAGCGATATGTGCTTTATCAGCAGCCGGAATTGCGTTTCCACATTTTTTCTTTTTTGGTTTTCTATCGACCAAGTCAGCCGCACGCAAGCGCGAATTGTCCCAATTCAAGTCGCAGCAATATCCAGTCATTTTTTATGAAGCACCTCATCGAATCATCGAATGCGTGCAAGATATGATTGAGGTAATGGGGGGGCATCGCATCGTGACGGTTGCGCGTGAACTGACGAAGCTGTTTGAAACCATTCAGGTCAGTTCCTTGATCGAAACCCTTGATTGGCTTCAATCGGATAGCCATCAGCAAAAAGGGGAGTTCGTGTTGATTTTATCCGGCGCCGAAAAGCTTGATAAATCTTCTGTCAGTGATTCTGCGCAAGCTACTTTGAGTCATTTATTGGCGGAATTACCGCTAAAACAAGCCGTGAAACTTGCCGCGGCCATTACCGGGGAAAATAAGAATGCACTGTATCAACTTGCGTTGCAGTCAAAACAATCGGATCGATTAACAGGCCGTTGAAAAACGTTTTCGAGGCAGCCGATACAAGGCAGAAACAGGCGAAAAAGCGCAGTTTAGTGTAATAAATGAGCATTTTGAACCTGTTTTTAACACCGTAGCGGCAACGCAGATAGTTTTTCAACGGCTCTGTTAGAGCAATAGCACGGCGATGCCGCTAAGCTATAATGATATTTTTTACGTAAATTGAGATTGCCTTGTTATCGACTGCATCCCAGCTCACTATCACCCGACCCGATGATTGGCATTTGCATTTGCGTGACGGGAAACAATTACAATCGGTATTACCGTATACCGCTCAGCAATTTGGCCGTGCGATCATCATGCCGAATCTGCGTCCTCCCGTTGTAACCACTGATATGGCGCAAGCTTATCATGCACGCATCGTATCGGCATTACCCGATGACTTACGATCAAAATTTCAACCACTGATGACGTTGTATTTGACCGATAACACCGCGCCGACAGAGATCGTGCGAGCAAAAAGCAGCGGTATTGTTCATGCGGTCAAGCTCTACCCTGCCGGAGCTACGACTAATTCTGATGCCGGTGTCACGGATATTGCAAAATGCTATGCTACATTGGCTGAAATGGAAAAACGCGAGCTACCTTTGCTGGTTCATGGCGAAGTAACAGATTGCGCAATCGATGTATTTGATCGGGAAAGTGTTTTCATTGAACGCTCTTTAATACCGCTAGTGCGACATTTTCCGGGTTTGAGAATCGTGTTCGAGCATGTCACTACACGGGATGCCATTGAATTTGTCCAGCAGTCTTCGTCCCAGATTGGCGCCACCATTACAGCCCACCATTTATTACTCAATCGCAACGCGCTGTTTCAAGGCGGTATCCGTCCCCATCATTATTGCTTGCCGGTACTAAAACGGGAAACACATCGACAAGCCCTCATAGAAGCCGCGACGAGTGGCAATCCGAAATTCTTTCTCGGTACCGATAGCGCACCGCATGCATTAACCACGAAAGAACATGCTTGCGGTTGTGCCGGTATTTTCACCGCGCATGCAGCGATGGAATGTTATGCGACTGCGTTTGAGCAAGCCCAGGCATTGAATAAATTGGAAGGCTTCGCCAGTTTTTTTGGGGCGGACTTTTATCGACTGCCGCGTAATACCGATAAAATCACGCTGCAACGGCAAACTTGGACAGTGCCAGAGCAGTATGCTTTTGCGGAAGAAGCATTAATACCATTGTATTCCAACACGGCATTGCACTGGAAAATGGTTTCTCAAGATTGATATAAAAATTGGGGAATGATATTTACCAATGCTTTAAAGCGCGATTCCACAGATACAACCCTTTAGCGAATACATTGTAAGCTAAGTGTGCCGATTGATGGATGATCGGCAATTGAAGCAATCGTGCGAACAAACGTAGCTGCGGCGTTTGCTGCCACAAATAAATGAAAGCATCGATCCCGATATGCATGTTTCCCGCTCCATCACGGACATGCAAGCGTTCGCGTACTTGCTCGAGCGCGCTACCGATCTCGCGAATGGCTTTTGGGTGTTGATGCACATCGATCCATTCCAAGTTTTGGATGCGGGCCTGTTCCATACGCCGTCGCTGATCTTTGATACCAGCCTTACAAACCGGGCAGGCGCTGTTGTAATACACTTTATGAGTCATGTTGAGGTTTTTCTGTTTTAAGATCGGTGTTGAAGAGGCTTGGGATGTGATTGCTCCCACGGACATCTAACAGTATAAAAGTTATTGTCGATCTATTTCTATGTTTTGTGGTATTTGTTCAACAAATGCTCAAGCTGGGGATTAATGAATGGTTCTTGATTCTTTGGGATTTATGGGGCAGAAGAGAAACAAGGTTGAATAGCCGATTGACGATTCGTTGTCATCCCAATTGCTACGTTTGTTATCTAAACTTGAAATCGAAACTTCATTTGCATGTTAGGCTGGTAAAGGGTATTTTCGTAGGGGATATCCACCGATAATCATTCAAGGACAACTGCAATGAAATGGCTTCATGTTCGAAAGTGCGTATGTTTAGTCGTGGTGTTTTTAACGCTCGCTTCGTGTGCGCATACAGTCTCTACAGATTCAAATAAACAACAAATCGAGCAAATGACGCTCGATGACGTTAGTTTTCCCGCCAAAGTATCGTTGGCGGCGTTGGCCAATAGTGACGATGTTCGAAAAGTTTCAATGGTTGCATTGAAAGATTGTCCAATCGATCAACAAGACCCCATTAAATCGAATGCAAGATTGAGTGAAGTGATTGAAAGTTTAAAGAAAGAAGGTTCACTCAGTCAGTTATTGAGTTCGCTCAATGATAAAGATTTGGACGAGGCTATTGCGCTTGTTAAATCGGGTAAATTCAAACAAGATATCCAAGCTTCGATTGAACAGATCTATCAGATTAATCAAGACGTTCCTTTTAAACTGTTGCGTGAGCTCAATGAAAATCGTCATTTGCTGACAGATTTATTAACATCATTCAACAAGGATTTGGCTGAAAATCCGGGTAATCTGCTGGCAATTCCGCTATGTACGTTAGAGTTTTCGCGTTATTTGCTTAATCAGACGGCAACGCTTTCCGAACAATGTCGCCCAGAACGTTTAACGAAAACGCTTACGGCCATGCGCGATGATTCTAGCGTATCTGAAATAACCAAAACGGCGCGCGTTTTCACCCATAAAGATAACCGCTCAGGCCGATTAGCACTGCTCACCTATGCTCGGATCAATGGCATTACGCTAACAGAAAATGATTTAGATAGCCTTGATGGTGTTCTCCAATCCGACACAGTTCCGGATTTGACCGTGTTAGCAAAGCAAGGTCTGATGAAGATCAGTGAGCAAGGAAAAATTGGCGATATCCAAACTTTTGTCAAAGGAATTAAATTGTTCGATAGTGAGTGTAATAGTACCAATTAGAGAATCTGTCATTGCCAAAATGGATTGCTGAGTTTTTTGCGTGTACAGAGTTACAATGCAATGCTCCTGCCTCCATCCACGGCAATGATTTGCCCGGTAATGTAGGGTGCGTCCGCGATGAGAAAGGATACCGTTTTAGCAATGTCATCGGGTTCGCCGCAGCGTTTCAGCAAAGTTCCCGCAATGGTTTCTTGTCGTTCTGCTTCATTCGTCCATTTTCCGGCTTCGGGCCATAGAATAGGGCCTGGTGATACGCCATTAACGCGTACTTCAGGCGCCATTTCGACCGCTAGCGAACGCGTCAATGATTGCAAGCCACCTTTGGCTGCGTTGTAAATAACGTAATCCTTTAAAGGACGTTCGGTATGAATATCAACGATATTGACGATGCAACCCTGTTGTTTTCTCAAATGCGGTGCGGCTGCTTGCGACAAAAACAGCGGAGCGCGTAAATTACTGCCGATAAGATCATTCCAATCGTCTGATGAGCATTGGCCTAATGGGGTTGCAAAAAAACTGGAGGCGTTATTAACCAGGCCATCCAATTGTCCAAAATGTTGCACTGCGGCTTCGATCAATCCAGACAACTGCTTATGATCCAGTAAATCAGCTTGCGCTAGCGCAACAGAATCGGCACGTTGTTGATTTAGTTCGTTTTGTAGCGTTTTGGCTGCCTCGTTTGAAGAACGAAAATGCACGACCAATTTGGCTCCGCGTGCATGCAATCGACGGCAAATTGCTGACCCTACTCGTTTTGCGCCACCTGTAACCAGTATCACTTTGTTTTGCACACTTAACTCCCTGGTCGATTTCTTGAGACGACCTGTTAAACTAATACGGCATCGATAAAGAATTTTTCTAAAATTTACCATAAACAAGCAGATTTGATGTCTTTACAAATTAATTTGCCACCGGCCAGTGAAATCGCACTGGCAAATTGCCATCAATTAACCTTAGCAATCCAGGAAGCAATTCATAATGCAGGAGGCTGGATACCGTTTGAGCAATTCATGAATCTAGCGCTGTATTCGCCAGGATTGGGTTACTACAATGGCGGCGCAACTAAATTGGGAGAAGCTGGGGATTTTGTCACTGCGCCGGAAATTTCTTCGTTGTTTGGGCGCGCAATAGCACGGCAAGTCATGCAAATAACCAAGCAAATGCATTCGTATCAAATTCTCGAATTTGGTGCTGGTTCAGGAAAACTGGCATTCGATATTCTGTTGGCATTAGAACAGCTTGATCAATTACCAGACAAATACCTAATTCTTGAAGTGAGCGCTGAACTTCGTGAACGTCAAAAAATATGGTTATCGGAGCAAATACCCCATTTATTTTCTCGCATCGAATGGTTACATGAATTGCCAGCCCAGTTTCAAGGCGTGATTCTGGCCAATGAAGTGCTGGATGCAATGCCTGTTCATTTGGTGGTTTGGCAGCAGAGTCAAATTTTGGAACGGGGCGTTATCTGGGATAAAGATCGCTTTGGTTGGCAAGATCGTTCCATTCAGAACGTTGATTTGCTTCAGGCAGCGCAGCAATTGTTGCCAATCGTTACGGCTGAAAATGATTGGGGCAGCTTTGCTCAACACTATGTGAGCGAAATCAATCTATCGGCACGGTATTTTGTTAAAAGCCTAGCGCAAATGCTACAGCATGGAATGATTTTGTTGATTGATTATGGTTTTGGCAGCCGTGAATACTATCATCCGCAACGTCATCAAGGTACTTTGATGTGTCACTATCGCCATCATGTACACGACGATCCTTTTTATTTGCCCGGATTGCAGGATATTACTAGCCATGTCGATTTCAGTGCGATTACTGACATAGCAAATAGTAATGGACTTGATTTAATGGGGTATACTACGCAAGCACATTTTTTGATGAACTGCGGTATCACGGAAGTTTTGATACAATCCGCTACGCCGAATAGTGTGAATTATTTGGCTCAGGCGAATCAATTACAAAAATTGGTCAGTCCTGCAGAAATGGGGGAATTATTTAAAGTCATCGCCTTTGGCAAAAATGTCCCAGAGTCATTGATTGGATTTAATAGCGGTGATCGAAGTCGATTACTATGAATGCAATGACAATCTAAAACAAGCTATCTCGTATAACAAATAACAATCAACAGAAATCTGAAACCGATCTGATTTTTTTATCGATATAAGCTCACATTAAAAGTAAGTGAGTACTTCAATGTCTAATTCTTTTACGCCTGAACAACTGATCCGCTCCGAGATTCTTTCGCTCTCGGCCTATCATGTGCCGCCAGCAACCGGAATGATCAAGCTGGATGCGATGGAGAATCCGTATCCTTTACCCTTGCAGCTTCGTAAAGACATCGCAGGGTTAGCAGAAAACGCGTCCATCAATCGCTATCCGGATGCCAGCGCAAGTGCGTTAAAACAAATTCTACGCCGTAATTTGGGAATCTCCGATGAGATGGCTATTTTATTGGGTAATGGTTCGGATGAAATCATTCAGATGATTGCAATGGCAGTTGCCAAACCCGGCGCGGTATTGATGAGTGTCGAGCCTGCATTTGTAATGTTTCGCATGATTGCAACTTTTGCCAGTATTCAGTATGTGGGCGTGCCGCTAAAAAAAGATTTTAATTTGGATTTTGAGGCCATGCTGACGGCAATTGAAAAACATCAACCTGCGGTGATTTTTCTGGCTTATCCCAATAATCCAACGGGTAATTTATTTAATCCCGAGGCTATTTTGCAAATTATTTCGGCCAGCCCTGGTATCGTGGTGATCGACGAAGCCTATCATGCGTTTGCTGATGCTAGCATGATTCATCAGTTGGATCGATTTGCCAATGTATTGCTAATGCGTACATTGTCGAAAGTTGGGCTAGCGGGCTTAAGATTAGGATTATTAGTAGGACGCACACAGTGGCTGCAACATTTTGAAAAAATACGTTTGCCCTACAATATTGGCATCATGACGCAATTGATCGCAGAAAGCGTTTTGCATCATACCGATATTTTATCGCAGCAGGCTGAGGCCATCAAAGTAGAGCGCACTAAAGTTAGCAATTATTTGAGTGCCTTGGAGGGTACCGAAGTATTCCCATCGTCTGCCAATTTCATTCTGTTTCGTATAAAAAATGCAGATAAGGTATTTCAATCTTTGAAACAACGTTGTATATTGATAAAAAATCTGAATGGAACTCATCCATCGTTAGAAAACTGCTTACGAGTTACGGTAGGAACACCTGAAGAAAATACACAGTTTTGTGAAACACTACATACGATAATCAACGAAATCATTTAATTTTATTCCTTTATTTTCTTACTATCGGTAACTCCTAATTTTCATTCCTTAGATTATTCATTTCAATGCATGATGCGCCAAGCTCAGGTCACCAGAAACACACTGGAAACTCAAATCAGTGTTAATTTAAATCTCGATGGAACGGGAAAATCTACACTCCAATCAGGCGTGCCTTTTTTGGATCACATGCTGGATCAAATTGCCCGTCATGGCTTGATTGATCTCAGCGTAGTTGCGACGGGCGATTTGCATATTGATGCGCATCACACGGTAGAAGACATTGGCATTTCATTAGGGCAAGGGTTTGCAAAAGCCGTCGGAGACAAAAAAGGCTTGCGACGTTATGGTCATGCGTATGTTCCGCTCGATGAGGCTTTGTCGCGGGTTGTTATTGATTTATCAGGACGTCCAGGGTTAGTGTTTAATGTGAATTTTTCCCGTGCGCGCATTGGTGATTTTGATGTTGACTTAACGCAGGAATTCTTTCAAGGATTTGTAAATCACGCTCTAGTGACGGTGCATATTGATAATTTGTGCGGTAGAAATGCGCATCATCAAGCAGAAACGGTTTTCAAAGCATTTGGCCGAGCTTTGCGTGTCGCAATTGAACACGATCCTGCTATGTCAGGTGTAATCCCATCGACCAAAGGTAGTTTATAACAATTTTTAAAAATGATGCAACGTGACTGATATAGCCATTGTAGATTACGGAATGGGTAATTTACGCTCCGTTCATAAAGCTTTCGAGCATGTTGTGCCGAACGCTTCGATTGTGGTGACGAACGACCCATCTGAAGTTGAAAAAGCGCAACGTGTCGTAGTGCCAGGACAAGGGGCTATGCGCAATTGCATGCATGAGCTTGAGATACGAGGTTTGCGTCAGGCGGTGGTAAATGCTACGCGGCATAAACCTTTTCTAGGTATTTGTCTTGGGCTGCAAATGCTGTTTGAAGAAAGCGAAGAAGGTAATACCAAAGGGTTTGATATTCTACCTGGGAAAGTCGTTCATTTTCCTGAATCTTTAATGACAACAACCGACGGGCAAAAATTGAAAGTGCCGCATATGGGATGGAATCAGGTTCACCAAGCCAGTGAGCATCCTTTATGGGAAGGAATTCACGATGATGCGCGGTTTTATTTTGTGCACAGCTATTATGTTGAAACACCTGATGCTGCTTCGATTGCTGGCCGTAGTCACTATCCCATGCCTTTTACCTGCGCTGTTGCCAAAAATAATATTTTCGCGGTACAGTTTCATCCTGAGAAAAGTCAATCTGCCGGATTGACGCTGTTGCGAAATTTTTCTCGATGGATACCGTAATCAAAAACAATTTTTCTGATATTTAATAAAATTAATGAGTACTTTTTATACATTGATCTTGATTAAATTATGTTGATCATTCCAGCAATTGACCTTAAGGACGGGGATTGTGTCCGTTTGAAACAAGGCGTCATGGAAGACGCAACAGTATTTTCCAAAGAACCCGGTGAAATGGCAACACACTGGTTAAGTCAGGGAGCTAAAAGACTTCACTTGGTTGACTTGAATGGTGCGTTAGCGGGAAAACCTAAAAACGAACCGGCGATTCGGGATATCGTTAAAGCCATCAATGGACAAATTCCTATTCAACTTGGCGGCGGCATACGCGATTTAGATACTATCGAGCGTTATTTGGACAATGGTATTAGCTATATGATTATCGGTACGGCGGCTATTAAAATTCCAGGTTTTTTGCACGATGCATGTTATGCTTTCCCAGGGCAAATTATGGTTGGTCTGGATGCCAAGGAAGGAAAGGTTGCCGTGGACGGGTGGTCCAAAATTACGGGACACGATGTAATCGATCTAGCGAAAAAATTTGAAGATTACGGTGTCGAAGCGATCATTTATACGGATATTGGTCGAGATGGTATGCTCAGTGGCATTAACACGCAGGCTACCATCGAATTAGCCAGACAATTGACCGTACCTGTCATCGCCAGTGGCGGTATTACCAATATTGAAGATGTTCGTAAATTGTGCGAAATTGAGTCGGAAGGAATTATCGGCGCGATTACCGGGCGTGCTATCTACGAGGGTTCATTGGATTTCAAAGAAGCGCAAATTTTGGCTGATAAGCTTAGTATGGCGAATATCACCCCTTAAATTATTCGACCATATTTTCATATTTCTTACAGTGCAAGCACTCTTAGTCTCTTCACAATAATCATAACTACATTCCTTTCTTTTTCTTAATGAGTCTTGCCAAACGCATTATTCCATGCCTGGATGTTACTAACGGGCGTGTCGTTAAAGGTGTCAACTTTGTTGAATTACGCGATGCCGGAGATCCGGTTGAAATCTCGCGCCGCTATGATGAACAAGGTGCCGACGAACTGACCTTTCTCGATATCACCGCCAGCTCTGATGATCGTGATTTGATTCTGCACATCATTGAAGCAGTGGCCGCACAAGTCTTTATTCCGTTGACGGTTGGGGGTGGGGTGCGGCAAGTGGAAGACATCCGCAGACTGCTCAATGCAGGCGCTGATAAAGTTAGCATTAATACCTCTGCAGTCCTGAACCCCCAACTCATTGTTGATGCAGCCGATCATTACGGCTCACAATGTATCGTCGTGGCAATCGATGCCAAAAAAGTCAGTGCTCCTAATGAAATACCTCGATGGGAGGTCTTTACTCATGGCGGACGTAAAGCTACGGGATTGGACGCCATCGAATGGGCTAAAAAAATGCAAGCGTTGGGCGCGGGCGAAATTCTCCTCACCAGTATGGATCGAGACGGAACACGTAACGGTTTTGATATTGCCTTAACACGTGCGGTATCGGATGCAATCAGTATTCCAGTAATAGCCAGCGGTGGTGTCGGTAATCTCGATCATTTGGTGGATGGCATTCTGCAAGGACATGCCGATGCGGTGCTGGCTGCGAGTATTTTTCATTATGGCGAATTTACCGTGCAACAAGCCAAGCAATATATGCAACAACATGGTATCGAAGTGCGCCTGTGATGTTAGAATTAAAATAATTACATCAATATCGATAAAATTGATGATATTTTAGTCGTTTGCTTTTAATATAATTTTTGCAATTATGGCAGATACTTGGCTTAACAAAATCAATTGGTCGGATGATGGTTTGGTACCAGTGATTGCGCAGGAAGCTCAAAGTGGCAAAGTGTTAATGTTTGCTTGGATGAATCGAGAAGCTTTGAAACTGACGGTCGAGAAAGGTGAAGCTATTTACTGGTCGCGATCGCGCAAGAAATTGTGGCATAAAGGTGAAGAATCGGGTCACACACAAACTGTAAAAGAAATTTATTTGGATTGCGATGAAGACGTGCTGTTGCTGATTGTTGAGCAAGCCGGTGGAATTGCCTGCCATACCGGCAGACATAACTGTTTTTTTCAAAAACTAGAAGGTAATGAATGGGTAATTTCTGCACCTGTCATTAAAAATCCGGAAGAAATATATTCCAAATGAATCATTCGACTATTTTAGATCGCCTTGCTCAATCGATCGAAGAACGAAAACAGGCAAGCGCCGAAACTTCTTATGTGGCGAAATTATTGCAAGGTGGGCAAGACAAAATCCTGAAAAAAATTGCTGAAGAATCAGCAGAAACGTTGATGGCTTCTAAGGATGGCGATCCGCATCAAGTGGTGTATGAAACCGCAGATTTATGGTTTCATTGTATGATTTTATTGGCACATCATGGAGTAGGTCCACAAGATGTTCTCAACGAACTGGAAAGACGCGAGGGTGTTTCAGGAATCGCAGAAAAAAAATCTCGAACCAATTGATAAGAACTTATGGATAACTGTATTTTTTGCAAAATAGTCCGGAAAGAAATTCTATCTAACAAAATCTACGAGGATGAAGAAGTCACTGTTTTTAACGATATTCATCCTGCGGCGCCTGTGCATTTTTTAATTATCCCTAAACAACACATTGAATCGCTCTATGATATTCAGGAAGATCAACAAAGTCTTTTGGGTAAAATGATGTTGCTAGCACCTAAGCTAGCTAAAGAACAAGGTTGTCAAGATGGGTTTCGGGTTGTGATTAATACTGGACGTGTTGGCGGGCAAGAAGTATTCCATCTACACATTCACGTAATCGGTGGCAGAGAACGGTTGTCCCCTATGGTACACTCAGGTTAAGGACTACTTTGCTTCATTCATTGTAGGGAAAGCTTATGGGCACATTTAGTATTTGGCACTGGATCATTGTATTGGTTATTGTGGTGTTGGTGTTTGGTACCAAGAAATTACGTAACTTGGGCAGCGATTTGGGTGGGGCGCTCAAAGGATTTAAAGACGGCATGAAAGAAGCGGATACCGATGCTACCCAAACGGCGAAACAAGCGCACGATAATGTCATTGACGTGCAAGCGAAAAGAGAAAATGTGCCGCATGATTTTCCCAACAACGTTACCAAAGAACAATCAACCGAACCGCCTACTTCAACCGCAAAAACGACTCATCACACGACTGAGAAATAATATTTTCATTTCTATCACTGTTTTGATTTGGAAATAAGTTATGTTTGATATCAGTTTTATGGAGCTGTTGGTTATTTCTTTGGTTGCTCTCATCGTTATTGGCCCTGAACGATTGCCAATCGTAGCAAAAACACTCGGTAACTTATATGGGCGTTGCCGCAGTTTTGTGTACAGCGTAAGAACTGACATTCACAATGAAATCCGCATGGAAGAATTGAAAAAAATGCAATCTTCTATTGAAGAAACGGTTCATTCGGTCGAGCAATCTGTTCAACACGATCTGGATCAAATCAAAACAACCGTTTCAGAGGTTGCTCCAGAAAAAAATCAATTCGCTTCCGCAACTGAAACACATAAATCGCCAGTCGACGCAAACTCACAAGCAGCAGAACAAAACAAGCGTGACGCCTCTCATGGATAACGCAACTCTGACGAAAACACAGCGATGATCGAAGGTTCCCTGCTGTCGCATCTAGTCGAGTTACGTGCGCGAATCATACGGATTTTGGGCGTTATTATGCTAGGGTTCTTACCGTGTGCATTTTTTGCTCGCGAACTGTACACCATACTCGCACAACCACTCTTGGAGAAACTGCCGCAAGGCGGACAAATGATTGCAACCGATGTGGCAACGCCATTTTTCGTACCGATGAAGGTGGCATTGATGGTTGCTTTTGTAGTCACGCTACCCCATACGATGTATCAAATCTGGGCTTTCGTCGCACCAGGTTTATATACGCATGAAAAACGCATGGCTTTGCCGTTGGTTATTGGCAGTAGCTTGCTGTTTTTTTCCGGGATGGCATTTGCCTATTTTGCCGCGTTACCACTGGTATTTGAGTTTATTACCTACTTCGCGCCAGAAGGAGTTGCCGTCATGACGGATATCGGTAATTACCTTAGCTTTGTGTTATCGATGTTTTTAACCTTTGGGGTAACATTTGAGGTACCGATATTTGTCATTATTCTGGTTAGAACTGGCGTTATTACTATCGAGAAACTCAAAGAAGTTCGTCCTTACGTCATTGTCTCCTTCTTTGTGATTGCTGCTGTTCTGACCCCTCCCGATGTTATTTCACAATTTATGCTTGCCATACCGCTTTGTCTTTTGTATGAATTAGGCATATTGGTGGCAAATTTAATGACGGTTAAAGAAACAGCCGTTATCGAACCAATATTTCCCGAACAAAATAGACAAAATAATTCACAGCAGAAAAATAACCCAACAGAGACAGAGTAATCGTTCATTTGATTTTTTGTTACTTGAACGATAATCGTAACCTGAGTAATACGAAACCAGCATATTCAATTGCGATCTAATGTTTCGACTAAGCAGATAATTCTTTGATGATAGTCTCAAGGGTTAAACAAATGTTCAAGAATGAGTCTAGGTGTGATATTCCACAGAAAAAAAATGTTTTGTGCTGTATTACTACGCTTTTATTTCTAATGGTGTCATTTGAAATACCGTTTGTTTTTGCACAAGCACCTGAGCCTTCCCAGAATTCTATCAATATTAATCAACCCAACCAATCTGTCATAAGAGCATTGCCAGAAAATTTGCCTGACGCTAATAAACCCATTAGAAAAATTCATCGCATTGGTACAGCCATTCCTGCGCCACCTAATGCGATCAGTATTAAAAGTACTGAAGCAGGCGTGATTCGACGCCCAATATCATCGCCCTCAGGTTGCATCAATTGCGGCGCAGTCGATTTTATTCATCAATCCCTGCAAGGCAATCAGCTCAATGCGATTATTAATGGTGTGGTAGCAGGAACCGTTGCTCGTGAAATCATTCGCCCTGGAGTCAATACTCAAGCGCCGCAAAATCCCAATTATCCGCATCAGGTTGGTATTACGTTGAACGATGGTCGGCAAGTTATTATTGGTGTACCTGATGTATCTCATCTTCAACAAGGCGATCGAGTTAAACTGATAGATGGGGCTGTCGTCATTGATCGAGAGTAGTGACAAGATTTTTCTATTTGTATTCATAGAATGGCGTAACTGCACATCACCCTACACCACGATCATGATAATCATTGGGGTCTCTAAATTTTTCAAAATTCTTATTTTTCAGGAAGTTTGGCTATAATGGATCTTTGATGTTGATAAAATGGGAGACACTTGCTATGTCTAATGAAGGCTATCACGAACCGATTAATGAATTATCTGAAAAAACTCGCGATATGCACCGTGCCATTGTTTCATTGATGGAAGAACTTGAAGCGGTGGATTGGTACAATCAACGCGTCGATGCGTGTAAAAATCCCGAGTTAAAAGCCATTCTTATCCATAATCGCGACGAAGAAAAAGAGCATGCGGCGATGGTTTTGGAATGGATTCGCCGGCAAGATTCAATATTCGACAAGGAATTGAAAGATTACTTGTTCACGAACAAAAAAATTACGGATCATCATTCTTAAACCGAAACAAATATGCTCATTGATTAGCGGGTGAATTAATGAGCATGTTCTCCGGGGGGCGGCATGATTTCTTCTTCTCGATTGAGTTTCGTTAATTGTAAAGTTAACGCGTCAATGCTCTGCCATCCGAATCCTTCAAATTGTGCCACCCAGCGAGCGCGTAGATAGCCAAAACGATCCGTCATAAACTCAATATGACTTGGAAACATGCCTTTGCCGGATAAATCAGGCACGGTTCGTATCCGACGATACAGCCAGTAGCTATCTTTAATTTCAGACCATCCTTCGGTTACCACTGGAAAAGGAGCCATCTTTGAGATGGTTATTAATTCTTCTTCTGATAATTTTCGATTAGGGATAGCCAGAATTTCCGTATTTAAATTGCTAAGCTCCTGATAAGCTGAAGCAAGTTGATGAATGCGTTGTTGCGACTGCGGCCACGAAAATAACACCAGCAACACATTTTTTTGTAACCGAAAATCTTTCAGACTACCCGCAGATCCATTATGCGCCGCATAATTGAATACTGGCGATGCAATCGATGGCATTTCAGGAGCAATCATGCTACCGAGCAGCCTCGCGTCAAATCCACGTGATAACGCATGAAGAAAATTAACTAAATCCCAACGGTCTTCTTCGGATAACTTGGCGGAAAATCCCGGCATTTTAGTACCAGAAATGCCATGCGTTAAATGATGATAAGTATTTCCGACCGTATAACTCGCAGTGTGAGGCTGCGTCAGTAAGTCGGTCGGATCTTTGATATCGGGATCGGTAATTTTACTGGTTCCTTTACCTTGCGGGCCGTGACAATCAACGCAATTGTCTGTAAATAATTTCATACCGTTGGCTATCGAAACCGCATCAAAAGCCACCGAAGGTTTTAAATAAGTTTCGGGATAAGCCTTGAGCGCCATATACGGCAATGCAATGGCTGAAGCGCTTATGGCGAGTACACTTGGAATAACAATTAGTTTTAATGCACCCCAACGGTTGCTAAGACCAAACCAGACAGAAGCTAACGCAACGATAAACAAAGCAATGCCAAGCCGAATAAGCTCTTGCTCAGTCAGATCTTCGGTCGCATAAAACGATAATCGGAAAGAGTAAGGCCATTCCTGCACCATACTGTGTTTAGCCGGAAGTGTATTCGCTAAAATAGTGGCAAAGAGTACTAGAAACACAGCGAAAACAAATTCAATGCGAACCCACTTCCGTAATGCAAAGATGTCTTGACGTTGCGCAAATTCTGTCGTTTTTTTCGATAATCCCGGCAACCAATTATTTCGTACCTGATACGCGATGAACAGAATAATAGCCAGAATGCCTAATTTGATATTCAATAACCAGCCGTACGTGCTAGCTACCAAGGTATGAAATTGGTTATCAACAAGCCGGTCCGTTACGACAACTCCGGTTATGATCAACAGAAGCATCGTAGGAAGCGCGATCGATGAGAATGTGAACAGATAATCGGATTTTTGCAGGTGCGCTTCATTTTCAAAACGCTTTTTATCACTGAATAATATCAGTAAAACTGCCGGCAAAGCGCCAAACCAAGCGCCCGCTAATAAGATATGCGCCGCATAAGGGGCAATGGCGATAAATGACATTTCGTCCGCACTGGAATGACTCATCAATGTCCCTGCGACAATAGGCAAAGATGCAACTATCGCTATTACGACGAAATGCCAGCGCCGACGATTCTGTCGCAATAAAATTAGCAATGTTATCAGCAATAATGTCGCTGAGATCGCTCGGGCTAGCCAAATGTGACCAATTTGGGTATTGATTAGAATGTCGAGCCATGCTTGAGGATTCCACAAATTAGCCAGTAACCCTGTTGCTGCGCTAGTGGCTGTTGCCAGAATGCCGACCAAGCCTATTAAGATAATCAATGCTAACCAGGGAAAAATTTTTTCCATGCGCAACAACCAGGAGGCGTTGAATATTGCGCGATCTTTTCCAATCAGTGCAAAAAAAAGACAACTTCCCAGTACAATCAGATTGGCTGCCAATTGTGACCAGCGTGAAACAGCGGCAATAATTTCAATCATAACTTTGCATTTCAATAATTTGTTCGGCCGAATTAGGGCATGTACCATAACCGACACGACATTGTTAATTCGATGTACGCTATAAGCGACGTAATACTTTTAGCTTAGCACAACGCTCTTAAGACTTACTACCGTTCTAAAACAAAATCGCGGTAAATTCTTCTCGATAATGTGAGTCATATAAATCAAATCTGATTAGATGAATCGTTCGTCAATATATTTTAATAGGAAACCATATGCATACAGTATTAGTCACGGGTGCCAATCGTGGAATTGGTTTGGAGTTTGTTCAACAATATGCGCAAGAAGGCTGGAATGTCATCGCTTGCTGTCGTAATCCGGATATGGCAACAAAATTGCATTATTTAAGTGGTCAATACCCGAAGTTTATACAGACATATGCGCTTGATGTGGTCGATCATCAGCAGATTGATGAATTATCCAAGATTTTATCAACCGCAACGATTGATCTGTTGATTAACAATGCTGGTGTTTATCCTTCGGGTAAGGGTGATGAATTCGGTTCAACAGATTATGACGCTTGGCAGTATGCATTTGAAGTCAATACCATGGCACCATTAAAAATGACAGAAGCTTTTATTCAGCAAATTGCACGCAGTCAACTCAAAACAATCGCCATCATTACTAGCAAAATGGGTAGTATTGCGGATAACAGTGGAGGCGGCAGCTATATCTATCGTTCCAGTAAAGCAGCAGTCAATATTGTTACCAAAAGCTTGTCGATTGATTTGAAACCACAACAAATTAAAGCAGTCGTGCTACACCCTGGATGGGTAAAAACTGATATGGGTGGCCCAAATGCGCTCATTACGACCGAACAAAGTGTGACCGGTATGCGTCGCGTCATCAATCAATTAAAAATGGAAGACTCGGGTAATTTTTTTGCTTATGATGGGCAGATAGTGCCTTGGTGATTCTGTTTCATTACCTACGAATTAAACTGCCATCGCGTGCTTAATGAACGTGATGGCAATTCGATTGCAAAATTCAAATGAATTATTTTACTAACTGCGTAAAAGATTTGACCTCGGGAGGATTAATCAAGTCAGTTTTATTAAATTTGAATAAAAACAATAACACGTAGGTATTGTAAAAAGTATCCGAAAGAAATGGCGATGAGGAAGCCAAAAATTTGCCAGAAGGAATTTCAAAAATATCAAAATGGAATCTAGAATAACCCAACTGACTCTCTGACTTATAAAATGCCAGTTCAGGGGTTGCGATAGGTATTAAAGCACCATTAATCGGAGGTATTCCAAAAAAAGTAGTTGCCAGCTCGGTTCCTAAAGAATTTACTACGATGTTAATACGATGACTCGCGCCTTCATCTTGTGGAATGTAGCCGTGCATTCCCAACCAACCTGCCACAACGCTTTTTACAAGATCTTTATCAGCGCTGATTCCGGCTACTTCAAGTTTAACTTTCGATCCGCGTGGAATCGGGAAAGGCATGTCTCGTTCTTTAGGCAAACTACGTAACACCGATTCAGTGATAAGCAATTGCTCTGTCGCCGTCCTAGCCGAAGGCGTAATTTTTTGTGTGGTCGAACAAGCTGACAAGAGAGTAGTAACAGCTATGCACAACACGATGAGTTTGACTATTTGTTTAGTCATATGATTTCTCCGATTCATTATTGAAAGATCTTTTTCTAGTTAATTCGAGCAATCTGAGACCTAGAAAATATAAGTAGCTTATAACATATAACAAAAATACTTTGTCCGATTTGAGCTCTATGCCATAAAACCACTGAGAACTAACGCGAATAAATGCTAAAAAGATGACAAATAAAAATGATAAATATGCAGAAAAAATCCATATGAAAGAATATGAATATCTATCAAGTAGAAATGACCCGATACTCGCTTTCGTCAAAAAAATTCATCCTCAATGGACGAATGAAATTGTAAGAAAATGGTAATCGATAACGAGTACAATCGCCGCTAGTTAATGACAATAAACTCTACGTATATGAATGAAATACCGATTAACGTCGCACTTTATGATGCCAAATTGTATGATTGTGAATACTTTAACCGCTTTTCCAATCCAAGTTCGATTCATTGGCATTTTCATGAATTTCGTTTAAGTGCGCAAACTGTCGCGTCTGCGGCAGGAATGCAAGCTGTTTGTATTTTTGTGAATGACCGAATTGATCGGCCTTGTCTCATCCAATTAGCGAAATTAGAAGTTAGGCTAATTGCATTGCGTTGCGCGGGTTTCAACAATGTCGATTTACCCGCCGCCAAAGAATTAGGAATTTCGGTTGCCCGCGTTCCCGCTTACTCGCCGCACGCCGTGGCGGAACATACCATTGGACTTTTGCTCACGTTGAATCGTCAGATTCACCGTGCGTATAATCGCGTGCGTGAGCACAATTTTTCTTTGAATGGGTTGGTTGGATTTGATCTTGCTGGAAAAACTGTCGGCATTGTTGGAACCGGTAGGATTGGCCGTATTGCTGCGCAAATCTTTCGTGGTTTTGATTGTCGTGTTTTGGCTTTCGATACGGTTCCTAATTTACCTTGGGCTAAGCAGTATGATATTGAATACACACAGCTAAACGATCTTTTTCAAACCAGCGATGTGATATCGTTGCATGTGCCACTAACGGCAGAAACGTATCATCTTATTGGTTACGAAACGCTTCGTCGTATCAAACAAGGTGCTTTTTTGATTAATACCAGCCGTGGAAAACTGGTTGATACCACGGTGTTAATTGATTCGTTGAAGAGAAATCACTTAGGCGGGGTAGCTTTGGATGTTTATGAAGAAGAGGAAGGTATCTTTTTTGAAGATCATTCGCAGCATGTATTGCAAGACGATGAATTGAATCTTTTGCTGACTTTTCCTAATGTTCTTATCACATCGCATCAAGCCTTTTTGACACAAGAAGCTTTGAACGAAATTGCGCGCGTCACGATTGACAACATTCTCCAATTTGTTAATGGTCGAGCCATTTACCTAGATAACCAGCTTTGCTAACGTAAAAATTGGTGACTTCAAATCGCATATTGAGAAAGCAATATGCGATTTTGGGGGATATCTTACTTTAAAAAAAGACTTTCTAAGGCCTTTTGATGATTCCATTTGCCATGAAATAAGTGACCTTTTTTCTCGGGCGTTTGATCGCTGGTCCAAGTTAAATAATTTCCATCTGGAGTGAATACTGGCAAACCATCAAAACCCTCGCGTTGCGTCACTCTGACTGGTTCTTTGCTACCCGCTACATCGACGATATATAGCTCAAAATTACGATGACCATGGATATTAGTGGTAAAAATGATGTATTTCCCTGATGGATGATAGAAAGGCGCCCATGACATCATTTTTAGTTGAGTCATTTGTTTTTGATCGGTACCATCGATGTTCATGGTAAAAATCTCAGCTTCTCGACCATTCTCAGAAAAACGACGCCACACAATCCTTTTACCGTCGGGACTAAAAAACGGACCGCCATCGTAGCTGTTGTTATGTGTCAAACGTTTCACATTGGATCCATCGGCATCCATGATATAAATGTCGATTAATGAAGAAGGATTGGCTTTAAACAATGCTGCTTCTTCTTCAGATAATTTTTCTGTGTATGCACGTCGATTAGAAGCAAAGGCGATTTTTTTACCATCAGGTGACCAAGATCCTTCCGCATCGTATCCCATGGTATTGGTTAAATTTTTAATTTTGTCACCATTGAAATCAGCCTCGTAAATGTCATAGTACTCATCGTAATCCCAAGCATACGAATGACGTTCACCCGATTTTCTTCTTTCAATCTCAGCCATCATCTTATTTTGGGCAGCAGCATCTTCGTGTGTCGATGAGAACAATACTTTTTCTAGGGAAGGATGAATCCATGAGCAAGTAGTTTTCCCTTTACCCGGTGAAATTTGTTTTACTTCACCACTCGTAATATTTTTTAGAAAAATTTGATAAAAGGGATTGTCTTCGGAAACCTCGGCTTGATACACCATCCATTTCATATCATCGCGATAATAGGCTTCGCCCACTCTCTTCTCTTTGCTAGAAAGTTGATGCTCATCGGAAATAAAACCTAAATTTTCAGCATAAACGCAATGATGACTTATCATTGCAATCAAAAAAAACAACACGGATTTTGATTTCGTCCGCGTACCCACCATTATTTCTAACAATCTGTTCATGCATAAACCTCAAAATAAGCAAAAATATTGAATAATCACACTGCGCTAAGCTTTGTTAGAAGTGTACTATTGATTCAATGACAATCATAATGTTACTGCTCCCAATCGATCAATTATTCTGGTAAGTGAATCTGATCGAACGTCCCGCCTTCGGCAAAATGTGTTTGGTATGCTTTTTTCCAATCACCAAACGCATCATTGATTTTAAACAACTCGATTACTGGAAATTGATCGACATACTTCTTGGCAATCGTCGAGTTGGTCGGACGATAAAAATGCTTTGCGGTGATTTCCTGTCCTTCTTCTGAGTAGAGATATCTGAGATATGCTTCGGCGATAGATCGCGTACCTTTTTTATCAACTATTTTATCAATCAATGCCACAGAAGGTTGCGCAAGAATACTAAGTGAAGGGATGACTATTTCAAATTGATTGCCGCCCGTTTTTTTGAGTACTAATAACGCTTCTTTTTCCCAAGCGATAAAAACATCTCCCGTACCACGTGTAATGAAACTTTCGTTTGCGCCCCTAGAACTTGAATCCATAACAGGCACATTGCCATAAATATTTCGGACAAACTCTTTGACTTTAACGTCACCGAATTTACGTTTGCCATACTCCCAAGCAGCCAAATAATTCCATTGCCCACCTCCGGATGTTTTAGGATTCGGAGTGATCACTTCAATGCCGGAGCGCGCTAAATCATCCCAATCTTTAATTCCTTTGGGATTGCCTTTCCGTACTAAAAAAACGATTGTGGAAGTATAAGGTGTGCTGTTGAGCGCCAAACGTTTTTGCCAATTTTCTGGAAGTAGTTTTGCTTTTTCTGCAATTTTATCGATATCATTGGCTGAGGCTAACGTCACGACATCGGCTTGCAAACCATCAATGACTGAACGCGCTTGCTTGCCAGATCCGCCATGCGATTGTTCAATTTTAAGGATCTCATTATTTTTTGACTGCCAGTATTTGATGAAGGCAACATTAAATTCTTGATAGAGTTCTCGAGTCGGATCATACGAGACGTTCAACAAGGTTTTTTCTGCCAACGTTACACCACTCAAGAGCATGCTTGCCGCAATAAAACTGACAATGAACCATTTTTTTACGACCATTATGTGTTCTCCTCAAGAGATGGGCAATCGATCTTGTTTCCGCTACATTAATTCATTTCAAGAAGATTTTACTCTTTAAGAGACCTTTGCAAAATCACACGTAGCTCTTGTTTCAATGCAATTCTGGGTTTATTTGTAAGTTTTCAAGATATTTT
>JBGAVE010000036.1:0-30086 GCA_044228295.1 Nitrosomonas sp. | reverse complement strand
ATACGCGCACAGTACCTTCGCTAAAATAAATATTTTCCGATTTCATTTGAGCCAACTCTGCTAACCGCAATCCGCAGGAATAAAATAACTCAAACATGGCACTATCGCGAGCGGCCAATATATTTTCAGGTTGAAACGCAAGTAATTGCATGGCCTGATCAGGCGACAACACATTGGGTAATTTTTGCGCTGATTTAGGGACACGTATACCAACGCAAGGATTGTGTTGGCAGTGATTTTCGCGGATTAAATACTTATAAAAACTGCGCCAGGCTGACAACATTCGCGCTAAGCTTCGTCCAGATAAGCCTTTTCCATGTAATTGCGCAATAATCAAACGTATGTCTTGTGTTTGAACCTGATCTAAGTTTTCTTTGCGTAGATGTGCAAGTAGTGCTCTAAGGTCTTTGGTGTAACTAATCCCGGTTAGCGTCGATAAACGCCTCTCATAAATAATATGGTGAATAAATGCAACAGCTAATGACTCACGTTTGCTGGTCATTGGGTACATTATCCATCACTGATCCAGCAATCTGATCGGCGATATGATAACGCGCTACCGCGGTAAAAATCAGATCACCGAGACGTTTCAAGTGCAATATACCCATTTCAGGATAAAATCTTTCTCCATCTGGACTGCCTAAGATAAGTAGACCTATGGTTTGTAAGGCATTCAATGGAATCATTGCAAACGAATTGAGATGCTCTTCACCTTCACCGAACCAGTGTTTGATTTCATCCGCAATATGGTTGCCACAATAAGGTTGAGCAAGGCTTTCAGCGATAGCGTGCACATCTTCGCTAGTTTCTGAAAATTCAATTCTGCTTGGATCGGTACACACAACATTCCAAAGACGCATTGCGACGAATGGTATGGAAAAATCTTCTTTAAGACTAAAATAAAGTGCATTAAATACTTCGTCAATGCTACTTGTAGCTAGCAATGCGATCACCAATCGATGCATTTTCTCACCGATGGCATCGTTTTCTTCGCCAAAACTAATCAATTCGAGTAATTTGTCTTGTAAAACAAGATTGCGATCTCGCAATGAAACAACTTGGCGTTCGTGCAATGAAATTACTTTTGCTTCTTGAGGATGTGGAATTTGGATATCTGCTAGTAAATCAGAAAACTCATTAAAAAATTGTGGATGTTCCTTGAGATATTGTGCGACTTCTTCCGATTTCATGGTATTTCCTTGATAGATTGCAGATTAATTTCACCTTCAAAAACTGTTACCGCTGGCCCAGTCATCCAAACGGGTGCGTCTTTTTCAGGCCAGTCAATAATTAATTCTCCTCCTCTGGTACTGACAATAACGCGATGCTCTAGCAATCCCAAATTGATTCCCGCAACGACTGCTGCACAAGCACCGGTGCCACAAGCCAACGTTTCTCCAGCACCACGTTCAAACACACGCAATTTAATATAATTTTGATCAATGATTTGCATGTAGCCAACATTGACTTTTTTGGGAAAACGTTGATGTGATTCAATTAAAGCACCTTCGGTGTGAACTGGAGCGTTTTCTACATTTTCAACAATTCGTACCGCGTGCGGATTGCCCATAGATAATGCGCTTATTGTAACGGAGCTAGCATCAATCTCAAGCGTATAAGTTTTAGCAACGCTTTCAGCGATAAAAGGAATCTTTTCTGGTTCAAAAATGGGCTTTCCCATATTCACCGTCACATTTCCATTGATTTCTAATCTAGGTGAAATCACGCCACTGAGCGTTTCGATACAAATTTCTCGTTGTTGTGTCAAGCTATGGTCATGGACATATCGAACGAAACAACGTGCGCCGTTTCCGCATTGTTCTACTTCACCGCCGTCCGCATTAAAAATTCGATAGCGGAAATCAGCGTTACCTTGTGCCTTTTCAACCAATAATATTTGATCGCAACCAATGCCAAAATGACGGTCAGCCAAAAAACGTATTTGTGATTGCGTTAAATTGACGATTTGATCAATACCATTGAGCACCACAAAATCATTACCCAAACCATGCATTTTGGTAAATTTCAAATTCATAAATTAATAATCGTTCAGGATGAATCTGCCGCCGATATCGACAGCACTATTGAGCGTGATTGTGAAACTATACTGATGATAGACACCAATCTCGGCCGGGTTTTGTTTATTTATAGCTAATGCGAAAGAATCCAAATTGTTATCTTGCCTGATTTTGATTGCTTCTTCTACTAATACAGTGCCATACCGCTTTCGATGATGATTGCAATGTACATACAATTTGTCAATTTTAAATTCTTTCGGATTGTTTGTCCTCATGTAGCAAAAAAAACCAATTATTTCTTTGTTAATGGTTATTTTTTTACCAAATACTTGTGATCTTGCCTCGGTAAACTGTACATCTTTACGCACCTATCATGTGATCTTTTTCAACTGTGTCATAAACCAGTTTTGCTCAAACTTCATTGGGCTGATGTCATTCAGTGATGAATGCAATCTGCTCACCTTCAACGGATCCCACAAGCTTTCCATTGGAGCGTTATCCCTGCAGTTTCGTTTTGTGCTGTGCATGTCAATTCAACCAGAGACCTTTGACGATTGCATCATATTTGACCAGCCAATGTTATAACGGTGTTTTAAAACAATAGTATTGAAGTGATCAGCATGAGTTTTTCAGAATTTGATGTAACTCGCCTCACGCGGACAGGGAATTTTGTGAAGCGATAGGTTTGATGCTATTGGTTGGGATTTGGAACGGTGGTCTAAGCGATGAATCGGTGGAAGATATGGGAGATTAGAATCTTCATGTGAAGTGGTTTCTGAGCTTGTCGTTGGAAGACGATGTGCCGGATCATTCTGTATTATCGCGATTTAGAATCGCGACTGACTACTCGCTATGGCGTATTACTTAAAAAGAATCCCTAAACTCTTCGTTGAGAGTCAAATGATTACGCAAACATAGGATTATTGTGTCTTCACAACCGAAAATACCCGGTTTAGGGCGATTATTCCCAGCTCACTACAGAAAAAAGCTAAAAAATATCTTGAAAAATTACAAATAAACCCAGAATTGCATTGAAACAAGAACTACCTGTGATTTTCCAAAGATATCAGTATGTTATCCATATTTTTCGACTACTAATTTTTTTGTGCATCGGGCAATCGACCGTGGTTTTTTCAGAATTTTCTTAAAGAAAAGAAAATTCTTTAGTTTTAATAAGCTGTAATAATTTTATTGATAAACTTAATGATAATGATTATCATTGCTTTCTCAGTGTTTCTGAATTTTTATAGGAGATGAGGAATGAGTTCTTTTGAGCAACTTGTAAGACTGTTAAAAAATACAGTCATTATGGGTTTAGTAATGTCTTTCGGTGGAGTATTAAGTAATACGGTTTATGCGGCGGCAACAGTTTCTGATATTCAATCAGCCGTGACGGCTTTTCAAATGATAGGTACTTTACGGCAGGAATCTCCTATTCGTGGCGATGCTATTGCGACTGCTTATGGAGGCTCATTGCAAAATTTAGCAAAAGAGGTCGATCAAGAGAACAATCTTGAATTAGATAAAGATATTCTAGAGGCTATCGAAGATATCAAAAATAATAAAGAGCCTTCTTTGGCAGCACAAGTGGTTGATAAAACCTTACAGCGTGTTTTTTATCAATCGATGTGGAATCGTATTACAGCTATTAGAGATGATTTCAGCACTGCAAATTCTGATGAATTAAATCGAATGCTTGCGGAGACTGAGGCAGCATTCGTCGCCATCGAGAAAACCGTTGCACGAGAAAACCAAGTGCTAACAGCGGATAAAAAAGCACTCGAAACAAGTATCAATCCTGGACTCGATGTGAGCATTAAGCAGTCATTTGCCAAAGTTAAAACAGCTCTGACCAAAAGTAATCCAGACGAGGATTTTGCAACTATTCAAGTGGAACGCTATGGTATTCGCATGTCGTTGGCACGTGCGTATTATATTGGTGTGTTGCGAGAAGTTTCTGGAGTAATCAAAAATCGCGATGCTGATGTTGAAGAAGCCCATGTAGCATTGAAAGAAGGAGAAATTTTTTATCGCATAATCGAATCATTGATTGCCCGTGATAATCCGGCGGGAAGTGCGTACTTAAAATCACGCTTAACGGGTCAATTGAAAGATGTTGATGCGGATGCTTTCGTCAGTGAATTAAGCAAAGGACTGATCGGCCGAGTAAAAGCTGAGATGGGTGGGCAAGAGAGTAGCATTGGCAAAGATCGTTCGCAGGCAATGGCTGAAGCAGCAGGGGCGGTCTATTTTGCGAAAATTATGTTGCCTGATGTTGAGGTGCGTTTGGGTTCCGCAGTACGAGCCAATTTTGAAAACGAGCTCGATAATTTGCAATTGGCCAGTAGCGAAAATAGCGTGGAAAAATCCAAGCAAGCTCGCGATGCCATTACAGGCATTCTAACGAATTATGCAGGCACTTTGAAGGTGGCAAAATACGAAACAACGACGACGACGGTCGTGGTTGATGAAGCGGTTAAAAGCTTTCAGGCGATCGGTGAATTGCGTAAACAAGCTACAATAGACGCTAATGCGATCGAAGCACAATATCAGGGTGAGCTGCAAGCGTTAACGAAAGTTGTTGATCAACTCTATGGATTGTCGATTAATAATGATGTTACTTCAGCGATCAATTCCCTCAAAAATCAAACCGACATTCCAACAGCGGTACAGATTATCGATAAGTCGCTACAACGGGTTTTTGCGATAGCGGTATATGATCGCGCGACTTTAGTTGCCAACCAATTTGACAATTTATCGATAGACCAATTGACGTTGGAGTGGGATAGGGCTTATTCGGCCTTCCAAGCGATTAGCGGCACGGCCGGTCGCCTGAATAAAGTGCTCACGCTGGATAAAAAAACCTTGCAAGACGGCAGAGATCCAGATTTAGATTATCAAATCATGCATGCTTTCCAGCAAGGTAAGCAGGCGTTTGGTAAATCCGATGAAGAAGATCATTTTAGGGTAACCTTAGCGCGTGAAAATATTGTATCAGGATTGGTTAGAACGTATCTCATCGGTGTTTTGCGCGAAGTTGAGGGTGTTGTCAGCAATCGTGATGCTGATGTGGATGAAGCGAAAGTGGCGCAAGTCGAAGGCGATTATTTTTATCGCATTATCCGGGGATTTATTGCACAGGATAACTCTTTGGGTGATGCCCGAATCAAAGCACAACTGACAGGTGATTTAGCTAATGTTTCGGCCAATGAAATTGTCAGTGATATCAGTAAAGGGATGATGGGTCAAATCACCCGCAGTATCAATCAGATTGCTGCAACTTTTACACGCGATAAAAACCAAGCATTAACAGCACTTGAGGCCATTGGTTTGTATGCCAATGTTTTTCTTCCAGATTTAGAATTAAGGTTGGATCCATTGCGTAGAGCCAAAGTTGAAAACGCGATTCGCAACCTTAAAACGGCTATTCAAACAGGAAATTCGGAACGTGCACTTGCTGCAAAAGCAGTAATTGACGAAGTGTTCTCGCAATACGATGCACAGTTGATTTGAAATTTTTATCTATCTTGCTGCAATTTATTGCAGCAAGATAGATAAATTCAGTACGATTATCGAATAATCGTCATACCCCATCAAAACAGTTAACTGGCTATCAGAAAGAACAGGAATTTGTTGACTGAATAGCGAGTCAATATCTGAGTTTGAAAAATTTCACAAAGCTTTAATAATACTTTAGAGAATTTTTCGATTTACATGTCAGCTTGAGGAAAGGCATTTATGTTTTGCAGAAAGAGTAACTTTTTGATGATAGTTGCAATAATTATCGCACCACTAGCTACATCGGTTTTTGCTGTTGATAGAATTTATTGGATTGCCGCAGATGAAATGCAATGGAACTACGCGCCCTCATTTCCAATCAATCCCATGAACAACGCAGAATTCACCGACGAGCAACGTGTTTTTGTTGAACAAGGAATTGGTCGACGTTATTTAAAAGCCATTTATCGTGAATACAACGAAGGGTTTGCAGGTCTTAAGCAGCGTGGTCCGGCGGAAGTGCACATGGGAATTTTAGGGCCTGCGATCCGGGCTGCTGTCGGTGATAAGCTCATCGTACACTTTAAAAATAACACGCGTTTTTCTACGAGCATCCATCCGCACGGGGTCATGTACGCGAAAGCGCATGAAGGCGTGCCGCACACCGATGGATTAGTGGCTCCTGGAGGGCAATATACTTATCAATGGGAGGTTCCTGAACGCGCAGGTCCTGGACCAAACGATCCTTCTTCGATAGTCTGGATTTATCATAGTCATAACAATGAGCCAGCCGATACTAATGCTGGATTGATTGGCCCTATCGTGATCACTAGAAAAGATTCTGCAACAGTCAACGCAAAACCGAACGATGTTGATCGTGAATTTTTTTCACTATTTTCGGTATTTGATGAAAACGCTAGTTTGTATTTGGACGCTAATTTACCTTCTTGCCGAGGTAACTGCGATCCATCAGATGAGGGTTTCATTGAAAGCAATCTCATGCATACCATCAACGGCTACGTTTATGACAACAACATTGGCTACTTGATGCGAAAAGGTGAACGTGTGCGTTGGTACATTATGGGGTTAGGTACAGAGGTGGATTTGCATTCACCCCATTGGCATGGCGCAACGCTATTGCATAATGGGAATCGCGTAGATGTTACAGAAGTACTGCCAGCCGCAACGAAAACGCTCGACATGCGCCCGGATGTATCCGGAAATTGGATGTACCACTGCCATGTCAATGATCATATTACCGCAGGTATGATGACTTCTTTCAAGGTAGAGTAGTCGTTCGACAAATTCATCAGAATTCTATTAAGTGCGGCAATTTGCCGCAGCTAGGTATCAATCTATTAAATTATAATGTGTTAGTGAATTTGACAAAAACCCTTTTCTCTTCTAAAGATTTAAATACAATCACGCGCACAATGACATTGATTTGATTACGAACTTAATCGATTTAAGTACCGAGAAGTTCTGTGTGATTGGGTGGCAGTCATTTTTTGTATGCAATTAATGTATATTGTTAGGGGGGAAGGAAATCAACTTAGGAAAGAAATTAGCAGGAAGCTAGTTCGATTATTTTTAAAATAAACTAGAAAGGATAGTAATGAACCGATATCGTAATGTCTTATTTGTAGCAATGCTTTTTTCCGTGGCGCCGATGCTATCTGTGGCGGCCGACAATACTGCTACTACGAATGCCTTAGGGAAAAAATCTCACAATGCTAGTATTAATTCTACAGAGATTATCGCAATCAATAGCCATGGCTTGGATCGAACCTTTAGTACAGCTGGGTTTATTGATTTTAACAATGCCTTTTTTAAGAAATTCGGCGTGAACGATAGGGCTTGTGCTTCATGTCATGTGCCAACGGAAGGGTGGACGATTACCCCAACGGGCGTAAAAGAACGTTTTGAAGAAACACAAGGCTTAGATCCATTGTTTAGATTAGTCGATGGCGCTAATTCGCCAAATGCTGATGTTTCGACTGTTGAAAAACGTCGTGAAGCGTACAGTATGTTGTTAAACAAAGGTAATATTCGCGTAGGGATTGGCATACCAGCAGATGCGGAGTTTGAATTAGCCGAAGTCGATGATCCCTATGGTTTTGCTACGGCAAACGAATTATCTTTATTTCGCAGGCCCACGCCAACCGCAAATTTAAAATTTATTAATACGGTCATGTGGGATGGACGGGAGACTACACTTAACGCGACTTCGACGGATTGTGTTTTCGGAACGACAACCTGCTTTTCACCCGTTTCATTTGATTTGTCGACCCAAGCTAATCACGCCACACGAGGACATGCTGAAGCTTTAGCTGATTTAACGGAAGCGGAGCGAGCTGAAATTTTGGATTTTGAGATGGGTTTATTTAATGCTCAGATCATTGATTTTTCGGCAGGAGATTTGAGTGCAGGCGGCGCTAAAGGTGGACCTAATCTTTTGGTGGATCAGGTCTATTATTTTGGCATTAACGATACTCTTGTTGGAGACTATCGTACTCGTGTACCGTTCGATTCTAATGTGATTGGGCTCTATAGTTCATGGCTACGCTATGCAACTCGGGCAAAAAACTTCGTGCAAAAAGCGCGCGGTTCGATTGCTCGTGGAGAGATTTTATTTAATAGCAAGCCGATTCAAATTGTTGGTGTAGCTGGCATTAACGATGATTTAAACGTAGACGTATTGCCAGGAACTTGCACGACCTGCCACAATACACCTAATTCCGGTAATCATTCGACTCCTATGCCCTTGAATATTGGCATAGCGGATGCTTCACGTCGCACACCGGATATGCCGCTCTATACGTTAAGAAATAAAGTGACTAACGAAACCGTACAAACTACCGACCCAGGACGTGCATTACTTACCGGAAAATGGAAGGATATCGGGCGTTTCAAAGGACCTGTATTGCGTTCGCTTGCTTCGCGTCCCCCATATTTTCATGACGGTTCGGCGAACGACCTGGAAGCAGTGGTCAATTTTTATAATCAACGCTTTTCTATGGGCCTTACTGATCGAGAAAAAGCTGATTTAGCGGCTTTCTTGGCTTCTTTATAGAAGGAATAAAGTAAAGGAAGTTAAAAACCATGCCAACGTAATATGAGAGTAGTTTCTCGTTACGTTGGCAATTTACCAACCTAGATATACGTGGTTATAAATGAAAAACGATCATCTCTGCCGTAAGATCCGCTAACTTTATACCCACTAATTCGATCGACGCATTGGGCCCGAAATCGAAGCGAGTGCCGCCTTTTGCGTCATTGGTAATATCACTGATTTTAGTAATGTAAGGCACTAATTCCGATAATTGAGTAATACCCAGCGTGGTAGAATCGAAGAATAAGCGATCTTGTCCTATAGTAAAATCTGCGACTTGGAAATGACCTTCCGCATAGAAACCAAAGGTATCATTACCCTCTCCGCCGTTTAATCGATCATAACCATAGCCCGCGCGTAAAATATCGTTGCCTGGTCCACCAAAAAGTTTTTCTGTGCCTTGTTGCCCATCCAAGTCGTCGTTACCTTCTCCTCCCTTGAGAATTCCGTTATTGAGGCCTTCTCGCAGAACGTCATTACCGCCATTGCCGATCAATTCATCGTGACCGTCGCCTCCTTCGATAAAATTGTCCAACTCGTCACCAGTAAACACAAAATCTTTCGTTGGATCAAAGCCACCTGACCCTAACCCAATAAAAGCAATACCATCAATGTATTTTATTCCGCCTGAACCATTGACGCTGCCATTTCCGCGCGGTTCTTTAGTAACTGCCATAGATTTTTCTCCTTAAATAATGTTTTCTGTTTTTTGGAAAAACAGTATGTCTGATTTAATAATTTGCCAAAGCTGTCAATTTCCAACTCAAAGCCGAGCACTCAATATTGGCAGCATCAAATTAAATCGATATGCTTATTGCATTGCAAAGAAATTCCTTAAGCGTAACATGCTGTTTCCATAAGATTCTCAATGCCTTAATAATAAAGTTGATCTTATATTAAGTAATAACGGTAATGAGAATTATTCCCATTATAATAAACAATGATTAAAATGCAATCAATATAGTATTAAATAGATGGATTTGTGGAATTGAATTGTCGATCATAAAAATACTTGATAAAAATAAATATGTTATGGATGAAAGTTTGAAGAAGTCGTTACTGGAAGCGAAAACATTAATCAATGTGGGACGATATCATGAAGCAAATGACTTGTTATCGCACCTAAAAAAAGAGCACCCAGATTGTTTGGATGTTGATCGCCTATGGTGTGCTTTAGCGATGCAAACTCAACGTACCCATGAGGTACTGATTTATGCAGAGAAAATCTATGCAACAGTAAACAGCGCTTTTTACAAAGCGCAATGGGCACATATCTTAGGGACCGCGAACTTTTTGTCACTCGATTTGCAAGCAACGCATCAACATTTTGTGAATTGCATCAATCATCTTTTAGCGATCGCGAAATCTGGGAAGGTACCGCCGCAGCGTAATAAATCAGATCAAATATCAGAAGTCGTCAATAATGAAACTAATGTTTTTGCCTCAGGAGAAGCTGAGCAATTATTGTGGAAGACTTGCGTCGAGCTGGCTAAGCAAAATATCAAAGCTTTCCCATTCGCAGGGACGCTGCTCGGTTTGGTTCGCAATGGGCGTTTGCTGGATTTTGATAAGGACTTGGATATCGCTGTTTGGATGGAGTCCTGGCCTAAGTGTTGCGAAGCTTTAGAGAAAGCGGGGTGGATGAAAGTACCGATGCGTATTCAATATGCCAATTATCAAGATTATGTGCACCCGGAATTAGGTATAACCTTAGACGTTTGTGGTTTGCAAAAAAATCAACAAACAAATAATATCACCGGCGGATTTTCATTACCAACCTATCCTGAAGAATATCAACGTGTTTCAGTTTTTCCTCTGTTTGATTTGATAGAGCACGCTACTCATTTTGGGAAGGCATGGTTTCCACAACAGCCTGAAAAGATTCTTGTCGCCTTCTATGGTGACTGGCGTACACCTAATCCACATTGGGATACAGTAATCTCGGCACGCAATTTGCAAAAATTCACTTTGTTAATACGTTGTTATGCGTATCATCGAATGGCGCAACATTGGCTGACAGGCGATCTTGCAAAAACGTGGAGTTATGCGCATCAAATCACATTAAAGGATCCCGACGATGTATTGGCACTGCGCACACGGCAGTGGATCGAGCTCGCGCTGACTCGGTTGAAGCGAGAAATTCCCATTTGGCCCAAAAACTTACCACAAAAACGTGTCTACACTCGCATGGTAGCCGACTTGTTTCATCAAGGGCATATTAATTTTCTAAAAGCCGCTCGTGCATTAGGAACTGATTTAACGGTTTGCGTTGTTTCAGATCAGCGCGTGATGGAAAACAAAGGAAAATTACCTGTCATGAATCAAGCAGAGCGTGCTGCGGTAGTTGCGGCGTGCCGGTATGTTGATCATGTCACTATTGAAACACCAGAGGACGTGAATATAGATTTCATGAAGAAACACGGATTTAGTGTCTATACGTTTGCATGCGGTTCCGAACAGGAACGAAAAGACAAATACGAGCTTTGCAAGACGCTGCCCCATGAAATGATTCAAGAACTCGCTTATACAGAGAATATATCAACTACCGACATTATTAATCGTATCGTCAGTGGAAAAACCAAAGACTAGCGAAAAAATAGTAACGAACGTGTCATTATTTTATAACCCATTCAGATTTTGGTAACAATTCCATTAATACTTGACCAAGGCGTTGTCTTCTAAAGAGATCTGAAAAGCCTTCATGAGGTGTATAGTCCACCAATGTTTCGGCTTGGATTATCTCACGTGCGACGTATTCTGCGCTGCCTATGGCATCCGTTATGCCAAGTTCTATACTTTTTTCTCCCGTCCATACGATACCGCTAAAAATGGCAGGATCATTTTTTAAACGTTCGCCCCGTCCTTGTTTCACCACTTGAATAAATTGCTCATGAATTTCCTTCAATAAGGATTGAGCATATTTTTTTTGTTCTGGATCGAGCGGCGAAAATGGATCGAGAAATCCTTTATTTTCTCCTGCGGTTAACAATCGTCTTTCAACACCGAGTTTTTCCAGTGTTCCGGCAAAACCAAAGCCATCCATCAGCACACCGATCGAACCGACCAGACTTGCTTTGTCGACAAAAATTTTGTCTGCGGCTACGGCAACATAATAACCGCCGGATGCACAAATATCGGAAACAACCGCATACACGGGTATTTGAGGGTATTTAAGGCGTAATCGGTGAATTTCATCGTTGATATGCCCTGCTTGAACAGGACTGCCTCCTGGACTGTTAATCCGTAGCACAACACCTTTGGTGTTTTTATCTTTGAATGCGGCCTGTAAGCTGGAAACAATTTTTTCGGCACTGCTCATGGTATCCGCAGCAATGACACCTTTGACTTCGATAAGCGCCGTATGCTTTTCAGGTAACCGAACGCTGCCTTCTTCGATCCAACCTAATGCAGCAAAAAGCAGTATGAACAGATAAAGAGCGGCCAAGATTTTGAAAAATATTCCCCATGAACGGGTCCGACGTTGTTCACGCAAAGACGCCAATGCTAAATTTTCCAATAAACCTCGTTCCCAATTTTCTTGCTTATTTTTTGATTCCGGTTCGTTCATATGGTGATTTAATAGAGCTTAATTAAGTGGTGTTTAAACGTTATTAGTTTCTTTGACACAGATACATGCAAGTATCGCAGAATTTATAGCTATTTTTTGAGTATATTTACGCTTGTTTCATTGTATTTTTGTTACGAAGCGTTATTTTCTCATTTTAAATAAATTGCATAGTGCTAAGCTTTAATTGATTTATGCGCTATTTTATAAACTTCAAAAGAATTTCATTACATGTCATCTTTTATAACGTAGCTTCGTTCAGTATTAAGAATGTTAATACTTGACGAATATTGTAAGAAATATTTCCTGGAGTTAAACTGCACAAAAGATTGCGGATTGTATTTTAAGTCGATATCCCATTTTTCCAACAGCAATAATGTCAGCTTCATTTACTCTGAAAGGATCAATCATGTTAAAGAATAATAAATTAATATGCTCCATAATTTGCTCTGGTTTTCTTATTGCTTCCACCGTTTCTTTTGCGGCTAGTACTGACAAAGAAGTTGCTCCAGCGAAATCTGGCGATCACCATCATAATCACGCAAAACCTGAGGGATCATCACATCATGATCAATGTCGTCAAAAAATGACCATGGTCGATCGCAATAATGATGGCAAGATTAGCAAAGATGAGTTCATTAAACATCATGAAGATATGTTCGTGGTTATGGATACGAACAAAGACGGTTTTTTGGATGACTCAGAAATGCACCATATGATGATGAATCACAACATGCATGGCAAACAAGGTAACAGTGATCATGGGCATCACCATGATGCTGATCACGCAAAAAGTACTCCTCAGCAAGATAAAAGTAAATAAAGTCCTCGAATTTTCATGAAGTGTTCGGTGAGACTGTTTTATTCTTAATCTTGCATCCATGATCATTATTGCTTAATGGCTACTATAAAACTGCTACCCGATTTGTTAATTAATCAAATCGCCGCGGGTGAAGTGGTTGAAAGACCCGCGTCGGTTTTGAAAGAAGTTTTAGAAAATAGCATTGATGCGGGCGCGCAGAGAATCAATGTGCAATTATTGCAAGGTGGATTAAAACAGATTCGAGTAACCGATGATGGTAGTGGAATTGCAAAAGACGAATTGATTTTAGCTTTAACGCGACATAGCACCAGCAAGATCAGCACCTTAGAAGATTTGCATCGAATTGCCAGCCTCGGTTTTCGTGGTGAAGCATTGGCCAGTATCGCAGCCGTTTCACGTTTGACACTCGCGAGCTGCCAACAATCTGATAAAAGTGATAATTACGCCTGGCAGGTCGGCGTAGATGGCAAATCTACTTTACAGATAATTCCTTCGTCGCTTTCCTGTGGCACTGCTTTAACTGTCAACGATTTGTTTTTCAATATTCCGGCGCGACGTAAATTTCTAAAATCTGAAGCAACAGAATTTTCGCATTGCGACGAGGTTTTTAAGCGCATAGCGTTGTCCACGCCTTCGATTGAATTTCTCCTGCAACATAATGGCAAAACCAAACGTTTATTGCACTCGGGCAGTTCGATACAGCGTATCTCTGACATACTCGGCGAAGAATTCAGTCAGCATGCGGTTTTGGTTGAGGAACAATCGGATGCGCTTCATTTACACGGCATGGTAGCGCTACCAGCTTATGCGCGTTCATCTCGAGATGCGCAATATTTTTTTGTTAATAAACGCTATGTGAGCGATAAGCTGATTTCACACGCTTTACGCGAGGCTTATCGCGATATTTTGCATCTTGATCGTTATCCGGCTTTTGTATTGTTTTTGCAGATTGATCCAGAAAATGTCGATGTCAATGTGCACCCAACCAAAACAGAAGTACGATTTCGTGAGGCACGTGCGGTACACCAATTTATCTTTCATGCAATTAACAAGGCGTTATCAGCACCCGCTTCACAACAATCGCAAAGTCCTAATACCGCGATTACGGATGCGAATAAAAATAGCACTTACGCGAATAATGTCCGTTCTTTAACCAAGCATTCTAGTTACCCGTTGTCGCGAAACAGCAGCAATTCGCGTCAATTATTTCAACCTCAACAACTTTATGGATCGTTAAACGACACGGTTAATAATCACGTTTTACGATCAGTCTTGCCGGAACAAAAGCCTATCGATTTAGTGACGGAAATACAATCGAAAGACACATTGGGTTTTCCTCTACCAGAAAATCAGCAAAACTTTCCAATGGGATTTGCATTAGGGCAATTACAAGGCATCTACATTCTGGCACAAAATGCTTACGGATTGGTTGTGGTGGATATGCACGCTGCGCATGAACGCATTATGTACGAAAAACTTAAACATGCACTGGATCGCCAAGCAATACCGACGCAATCGCTATTGATACCGGTTACTTTTCATGCCAGTAGCGTTGAAATCAGTTTGGTAGAACAGAATACTGATTTGCTCGAGCAATTGGGTTTTGAAATGGCTTTGTTTTCCCCAACAGCATTGGCCGTTCGCAAAATTCCAGCGATGTTGGGTGACGCTGATATTGTTACATTAGCGCATGAATTACTTAAAGAAATTGATGACTATGGCGCGAGTCAAGTGTTAACCGCCAGACGCAATGAAACGCTGGCAACATTGGCTTGTCATGGCGCTGTTCGCGCCAATCGACAATTGACTATTGAAGAAATGAATCAGCTATTGCGCGAGATAGAATCAACCGAGCGCGCCGATCAATGTAATCACGGCCGCCCCACTTGGTTTGAAATTACGCTGACGCAATTGGATAAAATGTTTATGCGTGGAAAGTGACGCTGGTTTTAGTAAGTGCTTTACGATTAAAGTTGTGATTCTTTGTTACAGTTTTCTTTTACTACTTACCCAAGGAGAAATGCATGAAAATAAGAATTTTGACAGTGTTCGCTTTGCTACTGATCAATGGTTGCGCATCAATGAATAATACCCAATCAGGTACCTTGACAGGTGGCGCATTAGGGGCCGGTGCAGGTGCCGCAATTGGTGGAATTATCGGTGGCGGCAAGGGCGCGGCGATTGGCGCGGGTTCAGGCGCGGTGCTAGGCGCTGGGGCAGGATATTTATGGTCACAACGAATGGAAGAACAGAAGAAGCAAATGGAAGCTGCAACGGCCGGTACTGGTGTGGAAGTTTCTCAAACGGAGGATAATCGTCTTAAGCTCAATATTCCAAGCGATATCTCTTTTGATTCCGGCAAATCAAATATCAAATCCAATCTGCAACCGATTTTAGATAGTTTTGCCACCACTCTCAAAAATAATCCCAATACCGTTGTAACGATTATAGGTCATACAGACAATACGGGAAGTGATTCTGTTAACAACCCTTTGTCGATCAATCGTGCTTCCAGTACACGTGACTATTTAGCCAATCGTGGTGTCGCTATCAATCGTATTCAAATTGATGGACGGGGTTCACGTGAACCCCTCGCAGCAAATGACGTTCCTGCTAACAGAGCCAAAAATAGACGTGTGGAAATTTTTGTTTCAGAAATTCAACCTCCACCCAGTGGAACTCCAGTAGCACCACCACAGCAATAATTTTTGATTCGTGAAATACCGAATTCGCAGGGTCATAGAAATCGAATTCGGTATTTTAAAGGCAGCGATGCGTCAGAATGACTTGAAATAACCCAATGGCAGTATCCATGTTTTCCATCCTGCAATACATAGCAGCGTTAGAAAAGCGGCAACGACATCATCAAACATGACTCCGAATCCGCCACGTAATTTTTGATCGAAATAACGGATAGGATTAGGTTTTGTGATATCGAACAAGCGAAATAAGACAAAAGCGACTAATTGCCATAGCCACTCGTTGGGAATAAAAAAAAGCACTAACAGGAATGCTACTGTTTCATCCCAAACCATGCTACCGTGATCGGGATCGCCTAACGCTTTGCCTGTTAGTCCGCAAGCCCAGATTCCAGCGATAAACATAATATCGATCGCTAACAAAAAATAGATCGGTGTGAGCAATTCATTGAATAACCAAAACAAAGGAAAGGCTAATAAAGAACCTACTGTGCCCGGCGCCCATGGAGTGAGTCCTACTCCTCCTGAAAAGGCAATGAAATACGCAGGATGGCTAAATGTTAACGCCAGGTTTGGTTTGAAAGCGGCGGCCTGCGAATCCGTGTGATGTTCGGTATCAGGAAATAAAGTGGTCATATCCTTTGTTATTCAGTGAAATTGATTTTCCTTGATGATCTTGAATGATCAATTGGTGGCCTGCTAGAATTTTGCCGATATATGTGAGTGGTATATTTAGCTGAATTCCAAGCGATTGTATCGCATTGCGATGGTTCTCAGGTGCTGTAAAGCATAGCTCATAATCATCTCCACCCGCCAACAACCATTCTCTAAACAACGGTTGAGATAGATTTTCTCTTATAAAAGATGAGCATGGTACATCGTGCATATTAATACACGCCGCTTTCGCGGAGTTTTCTAGAATATGGTTTAGGTCGGCTACCAATCCGTCAGAAATATCAATCGCACTATGCGCCAAATCAATTAATTTTTGTCCTAACTCAACGCGAACCGAAGGCGCCAATAAAGCACTTAAACAACGCGTATGTTCTTCGGGCGGCAAGGTTATGTGCTGTAATTCATGATGTAATGCCAGCGCTGCGTTTCCGAGTTGTCCAGATATCCAAATATCATCGTTTATCTGCGCATTATCGCGGCGAAGTGCTTTGCCACGAGCCACTTCGCCAATGATTTGTACATTGATAGTCAACGGGCCAGAAGTCGTATCGCCACCGATTAATTCAACTTCATAATAATTAGCCAAATCAAAAAAGCCTTCGCTGAATCTGGATAACCAATGATTGCCATCGGTTATCAGGTTTTTTGGCAAAGTCAGCGCAAGTAAAACCCAGCGTGGTTTTGCACCCATCGCCGCCATATCGGAAAGATTAACCGCTAAGGATTTATATCCCAATTGATAAGGATCGACATCGGGAAAGAAATGGTTGCCTGAGACTAATGTATCGGTAGAAATGGCCAATTCAGTGGTTGGTGAAGTCGGAATGAGGGCTGCATCATCACCGATTCCGAGCACGTCGTTACGAGCAGATTTCTTAAAAAAACGCTCGATAATGTCGAATTCGGTAGGCACTTCAATTAAAGCGGTAATTGTTTTTTTTCAGATTTCTGTGCGGATATTTCTACAGCACGTTGTTTAATCGCCAGCTTGTCTAAAACACCATTGACATATTTATGGCCATCGATGCCCCCATAGGTCCGAGCTAGTTCAATTGCTTCATTGATGATCGCTTTGTAAGGAATCTCTGGGTGATAGACTAATTCGTACGCACCCAGCAATAAAATAGCAAACTCGACCGGACTCAGTTCATGAAGCGCACGATCCAAGCAGGGTTGAATGTGCTCATTCAGTATTTCAAAGTTCTTAATGGCACCTTGCAATGCTTGTGAGAAATGCTTTTTGTCGATATCTTTGAAATCAGGAGATTCTTGCAGCTGTTGCGCAATAAAATCGGCACTTTCAGCGGTAACTTTCCATTGATACAGACCTTGTACGACGAATTCTCGGGCTACTCTGCGATGACTTTTGGGTTTCTGCGGTTTGTCGGTGGGCGAGTTAATAGTAGGGTCCGATGGGGTGCTATTCATAGGGTAATTCGTCAATTTTGATTTGCAGATTGGCCATCTCAAGCGCTACTCGGGCGACATCGGTTCCTTTTTCGTGCATGCGAGCAATGGCTTGATCCTCGTTATCCGTTGTGAGAATGCCATTGGCAATAGGGATCTCAATTTCTAATTGCGCTATCATCAAGCCGTGCGCGGATTCATTGGCAACGACTTCGAAGTGATAGGTATCGCCACGAATGACTGCACCAAGCGCTATAAAAGCATCAAATTGATTGGTTGCTGCGATGCGTTTGACGGTCAAGGGAATTTCTAAAGCACCAGGTACTGTGGCAAGTAATATGTTGTCATCAGATACGCCATTTTTTCTTAATTCGATGACACAACCACTGAGTAATCCTTCGCAGACATCTGAATTAAAACGGCTCATGACGATTCCTATTCTTAAATCGCTACCATCTAGGATAGGCTGAATTTCTGGGATATCGTCGTAAAAAGGCATGGTCTACTCCTATTTTTCAAAATGCTCAAACTAAGCGACAATTATAAACCTTTGTGCACTCATCAAAGCGTGTCTTTTGCATGCATTTCTACATAACTGGAAACCTCCAATCCGAATCCAGTAACACTCGGCATTTTTCTAGGTGTAGCCATCAAACGCATTTTACCGACGTTTAAGTCCCTTAAAATTTGCGCGCCAATTCCGTGGTGGCGCAGATCGGTTTTTCGATTAACAACGCTAGAATGTGTGTCTTTCAATGCAACACGTTCGACCAATTGCAACGGATTATTCTGACGATGCATCAAAACAATAACGCCGCGTCCGGCCTCATTAATCATTTTCATCGCGGTATAGATATTCCAGGAATGTGAGCAATCTTCGTTATCGAGAAAATCGATTACCGACAGTGGCTCGTGTACACGAACCAACGTTTCATCTGTAGGATTGATTTCACCTTTCACCAACGCCAAGTGGGTCAAGTTAGCGATATCATCTTGATAGGCTATTAATTGGAATTCTCCATGAAGAGTTTGAATGGGGCGTTGTGCAACACGTTTAACCAGAGATTCATTTTGATTGCGGTATTGAATTAAATCGACGATCGTGCCAATTTTGAGCTGATGTTTTTGAGCAAACACTAATAAATCCGGCATCCTAGCCATGCTGCCGTCTTCTTTGAGGATTTCACAAATGACGGAAGCCGCAGTCAATCCTGCCATTTTGGCTAAATCGCAACCAGCTTCAGTATGCCCGGCCCTCACCAGTACACCTCCTTTTTGCGCTTTCAACGGAAAAATATGACCCGGTTGTACGAGATCTTGCGGTTTTGCCTCTTTTTGTACCGCAACTTGTATCGTTCTGGCGCGATCTGCGGCTGAGATGCCTGTGGTTACACCCTCTGCCGCTTCAATGGACAGTGTGAAGTTGGTTCCTAAAGGTAAGCGATTATTGGATACCATCATCGGCAAATCTAATTGATTGCAACGTTCTTCGGTGAGCGTCAGGCAAATCAGTCCACGTCCATGCGTGGCCATAAAGTTGATGGCAGACGGTGTAACAAAATCAGCGGCCAGCACCAAATCGCCTTCGTTCTCGCGATCTTCTTCATCAACCAAAACGACCATTTTCCCGAGCTGAATGTCAGCGATAATTTCTTCGATAGGACTAATACTCATAAAAGATTTTTAATACTATGATTTTTCAATATTCAGTAATCTTGCGACATAGCGTGCGAGCATATCAGTTTCGAGGTTCACTTTTGATCCTGGCCGAAGTTGATCTAGCGCAGTCACTGTTAACGTGTGTGGAATCAAATTGACAGAGAAAGTATTATCGATAATCTGATTAATCGTCAAGCTAACGCCATTCACCGTGATCGAGCCTTTATGCGTCAAGTAGCGCAAGATGGAATTTGGCACATTCACTTCAAGCGTAACGTTATTCCCGCAAGGTTCCCATTTGACCACGGTACCGATACCATCAATGTGTCCGCTCACTAAATGTCCCCCTAATCGATCGGATAAACGTAATGCTTTTTCCAAATTAACGCGTTTATCAATTTGATTTAATCCATGCGTACAACGCAACGTTTCTTCCGACACATCGAAATGAAGTTTTCTATCATTCAATGCCTTAACTGTTAAGCAAACACCATCAATCGCAATGCTGTCTCCCAAATTGACATCGGTTAAATCCAGATTTCCAGGATCTATGCATAATGACGTTATTCCTTGCGTGGTTGTGTTGAGAGTATCAGTGGCAGCTATCTTTCCAACAGCTTGTATGATTCCGGTAAACATTTAATTTAACTATGATCAATGAATAAATCTATATCAAAAGGAAGAAATGGTACCTCGGTATATTGGATCATGAAGAATTCACCTGAGTGCATGATTAATTTTTTATGGCGCGCCCAACACGATTCGAACGTGCGACCCCCGCCTTCGGAGGGCGGTACTCTATCCAACTGAGCTATGGGCGCGTGAGACAGTAAAATTTTGTGTGCTTCCAGTAAAAGCGTTAAAGGATAACTGCTTTTGAAAGGATCGTGCAACAAGCATTTTGTTAGTTAACCGTTAGTGTTTAAGGTTAAAGATTACAAAACGTCAACTCAAATGGCACGTCGCCTTCATAGGCCTTGTTCTTTTGCATCGATTTTGAAGGAATGAAGCGGATGTTCAAGGCATATTTGTTAGCGCTGATCTCAGGTATGCACTCCAGTTCATCGCTTAAATTCAACCGCAGCATATGTGCCCCATACTCAGCACCGGTTTGTTGAAAAATACCTTGATTGGCGGTAAATTTTACCGTTCTACCACTTTTTCTTAATATATACAGTACAATTTCGAACGCGTTACGTACAGGTCGAAAAGGCTCCAGCCATGTTTTGAAATCTTGATGTCGTTTTTCAGCGTCAAGATTCAGCCAGTAATGGTAGAAAGGTAAATCAAACACGCAACATCCCCCAGGAACGGACATACGTTGCTTGATTGCCATGAGCCAGTCGTTTTCTCGTAAATGTTCGCCAACTTTCCCTGGTAAATCCAGCATTTCCCGGAAGGTGCTTCGGATGTTGGTTAGCACAGAATTCAATGTTGTTTCATCAACATTTGGGTTTTTTCTTAACGCTTCAAGAATTTGTTTTTGACGCTCTAATTCTTGCAATAAATCGGATTTAATATCTGCCCGCGCGGTGATTTCGAGCACTTCAAACAAAGTAATAAGCGCGGCGTGATGCTCAACCGATGTATCTCTAGATAAAAAGTGGTCGATTTTGTTAAAAAGATTTTCGAGACGCAGCAATGTACGTATGCGTTCATTCAGTGGGTGTTCGTAACAAATCACAGGTAATTTACGTTCCTAACAAAAAATTGATGAAGGACACTTCAATCGAAACCAAAGCAAACAGTGAGAAATCAAGAGGATGATATTAATCGAGTGTTTTCTAATAGCATTGTGAATTAATGTCCTTATTGCATAGAACGCGATCCACCTACCATTTTGTAATAGAGGATGTGCTTATCGTTTTACGCAAATGACTTATTTCGATTGACAAATGCCATTTAGTATCCAGAATATATCCACTTATATCACTTAATTAAGTTTCCGATATTATAGCGGTCCTATTATAGTATAAAGGTGCTTCTTGGAAGACATGTCGTTGTACACCATGCTTATTGCATTGGTTTTTTTATTGATTCTTTCCGGTTTTTTTTCCTTATCTGAAACCAGCATGATGGCGATTAATCGCTATCGTTTGCGGCATCTAGCAAAACAAGGTCATCGTGGCGCTCGATTGACGATACGGTTGCTCAATCATACCGATCGATTACTGGGTGTTATCTTGCTTGGCAATAACCTCCTCAATACTGCTTCAGCGACGTTGGTGGCCGTAATCGTGGCGATGCTATTCGGTCATGACGATTTAGCTCTATTTCTGGGATCGATTGCCGTTACGTTTGCCATTTTGATTTTTAGCGAAATAACGCCGAAGGTTATCGCTGCAGCTTATCCCGAACGAATTGCGTTAACCGTAAGCTATGTATTGACGCCTTTGTTGTTTATCTGCTATCCCGTTGTTTGGTTTGTCAATTTGTTTGTGCGTGGGTTATTGATTTTATTTTGTTTAAACCCGGAACAAAACGAAATAGAGCAAAAAATCAGCATCGAGGAACTTAAAACCCTGGTGCTAGAGGGCGGACACTTTATTCAACATAAACATCAAAGTATGTTGATTAATTTATTCGATCTCGAAACGATCACGGTAGATGACGTGATGGTTCCTAGGAGCCAAGTGGAGGCTATTGATATCGATGAAGATGATGAAGTCATTCAAACACAGTTGCTGACGTGCCACCATACGCGTTTGCCAGTGTATCGGGAACGCATGGATGACATAGTCGGCATCATCCATGTGCGTAAGGTTCTCAATCAGATGCAAAATGGCAAAATCACTGCGGAAACACTTGAAAAAGTCATTCATAAACCGTATTTCGTTCCTGCTGGAACACCGTTATTTTCTCAATTGCAATTATTTCAGGAGAACAAGCACCGTATTGGTCTTGTGGTAGATGAATATGGCGAATGGTTGGGATTGGTGACTTTAGAGGATATTCTGGAAGAAATTATCGGCGAATTTACGACTCATGCACCGACTCAGAGTAGTTCTTTTTTGAAACAAGAAGATGGCAGTATTGTTGTAGAAGGAAGCACTTTGTTGCGGGATTTGAATCGAAAATTAAACTTTCAGTTTCCTTTGGACGGACCCAAAACCTTAAACGGTTTAATTTTGGAACATTTTCAAGATATTCCAGAAGCAGGGATCAGTTTGAATATTGCCAATTATCCGATGGAGATTATTCAAACCAAAAATCGTGTGGTTAAGATGGTTAAAATTTATCCGGCTTTCGCCGCCGCTGAAACAGATGAGCTACTGGAATGACTGATATTTTAGCCTTTTACGTTATAAAGTATCGTTGCGTTTGAATAACCAGACACCTTGTGAAATACTGTCATTTTGCTGTGCGTCGAACACACTCAATTTTTTGAACAAATTTGTTTTTTATCTTAAATGATTGGTATTTTAGTCATAACGCATGAAAACTTAGGTCAACATTTGATTAGCTGCGCTACTCACGTGATGGGAGAAAAATTGCCACAACTGAATCATTTAGGCGTATTTATTCAAGATCAACCCGAAGCTATTTTTTCTAAAGCGCGTGTAATGATAGATGAATTGGATAGCGGCGAAGGCGTGTTGTTGCTCAGTGATATTTTTGGTGCGACACCTTGCAATATTGCGACGCGCTTAGTGCGCAGCGGCAAAGTGGAATGTATCGCAGGCGCTAGTTTGCCAATGTTAGTGCGTGTTTTATGCTATCGTCATGAACCGCTACCAATGGTGATTGAGAAAGCGCTCAGCGGCGGACAGCAGGGCATGGTTCATATTCAATCGGCCTCTTAACTATGCAAACAAAAGAAGTTGAAATTATCAACAAATTAGGACTGCATGCGCGCGCTTCTTCAAAACTGACCAAGCTGGCCAGTCAATTCAAATCCGAAGTTTGGGCAACGCGTAATAATCGCCGCGTCAACGCAAAAAGTATCATGGGAGTGATGATGTTAGCCGCCAATAAAGGTTCTCGCATTCAATTGGAAACAATTGGTGAAGATGAAATGGAAGCGATGACGGCTTTAGTGGCTTTGATCGAAGATTATTTTGGCGAAGGCGAATGAGTTTTATCCTACAAGGCATCGGGGTTTCGGAAGGAATCGCCATTGGACACGCACACCTAGCGGCACCCTCTGCTTTGGAAGTCATGCATTATTTGATTTCCAAGCAACAAGTCGACAAGGAAATCGCGCGCTTAAATAACGCTTTTTCGGTAGTTCGCGGAGAATTCGAAGCATTGCAAAATTCTGTCTCAGATGGGCCGGCACGCGCGGAATTTACTGCATTTCTGGATTTGCATTTGATGATTCTGGATGATCCGACTTTGTCCGATGCAGCCCATACGATGATTGCACAAACACTTTGTAACGCTGAATGGGCTTTGTCCCAGCAGATGCAGGTATTGATTGCGCAATTTGAAGCCATCGAAGATGCCTATCTTCGTGAACGAAAAGCCGATGTGGTGCAAGTTGTTGAACGCGTACTGAAAGCCATGATGGGACATCCTGGTTATTTACCAGTGGCTTCCAAACATACAGGGGATAGTATTTTAGTTGCGCACGATCTGAGTCCCGCCGATGTGATGCATTATAAACAGCATCAGTTCGTCGCCTTCCTAACCGATCTGGGCAGTTTGACTTCGCATACGGCAATCGTGGCGCGCAGTCTCAATATTCCTTCTATCGTAGCCTTGCATCATGCACACCAGTTGATTTTAGAAGAGGATTATCTCATTGTCGACGGAACGCAAGGGATTGTGATTGTTAATCCCGATCAGTCGATTTTGGATGAATATCGGTTAAGGCAAGGACAGCTTGAACTAGAAAAGAAAAAACTAAAACGTCTCAAAAGTATCGCTGCGGTGACGCTGGATGGCACATCGGTAGATTTGTACGCCAATATCGAATTGCCGGAAGATATGCAGCAGGTTAAAGAAAGTGGCGCAACTGGAATTGGTTTGTTTCGCAGCGAATTCCTTTTTTTGAATCGCGATGATTTACCGAGCGAAGAAGAACAATTCGAGGCATATCGTACTGTTGCAACTGAGATGAATAAACAACCTGTTACCATTCGTACTTATGATTTGGGCGCCGACAAGAATCTTAACGACGCTGTGCAGGTTGCGACCAATCCTGCATTAGGTTTAAGAGCAATTCGCATGAGTCTGGCTGAACCGAAAATGTTTCATACGCAATTGCGAGCGATTCTACGCGCTTCACACTACGGTGATGTGCGCATTCTTATCCCCATGCTGTCGCATGTGGCTGAAATCGAACAAACATTGCAACTGATTCAACAGGCTAAAGATAGCTTAAAAGATGAAAAAAAACCTTTTAACGAGCATATCCAAGTCGGTGGAATGATTGAAATTCCAGCGGCGGCATTGCGGCTGAATATGTTTATGCGCAAACTGGATTTTCTATCGATTGGCACCAATGATTTAATTCAATATACCTTAGTCGTGGATCGTATCGATGATACCGTCGCGCACTTATATGATCCGTTACACCCAGCCATTCTATGGTTGCTTTCACATATTATTCAAAGTGCTAACCGCGCTAATAAACCGGTTTCTGTTTGTGGCGAAATGGCTGGAGATAAACGGTTTACGCGTCTTTTGCTTGGTTTTGGCTTGCAGCAGTTTTCCATGTATCCGGCGCAGGTTTTGGCAGTAAAGGATCAGATTCTAAAAAGCCATTTGCCGGATATCGTTCCGTTAGTTCGTAAAATTGTTAAATCCGATCAAACGGATAAGATTAAGTCGTTATTAACGAAATTGAATAGTTAGGCTGTATTGATCTTTGACGCTATAATACTTCGCTAGGGCGCAATCGTTGCGCCAGACTTCTTCTCATCATCTCATGCAAGACACGAAATCGGTAGGTGTAGTGACACCTCAGTATGTCCATATCGACAGCCCTTTGCAATTGAAAAGCGGCGCAACGCTGGATCGTTATCATCTGGTGTATGAAACTTATGGACAACTTAATGCCGCCAAATCCAATGCTATTCTGATTTGCCATGCATTGTCAGGCAATCATCATATTGCCGGAGTGTATGCGGATAAAGAAAAAAGTCATGGTTGGTGGGACAACATGGTAGGGCCTGGTAAGCCCGTCGATACGGATCGTTTTTTTGTGATTGGGGTAAATAACCTTGGTGGTTGTCATGGATCAACAGGCCCTACCAGCATTGATAGCACAACAGGAAAACCATACGGGGCAAGTTTCCCTGTCGTGACGGTGGAAGACTGGGTAGAAGCGCAGGAAAAACTCTCGCAACATCTCGGCATAGAACAATTCGCCGCTATCATGGGTGGCAGTTTAGGCGGCATGCAAGCAATGCAGTGGACGCTTGATTATCCGGAAAAAGTGCGGCACGCTTTGGTGATCGCTGCTGCAGCAAATCTAACGGCACAAAATATCGCTTTCAATGATGTGGCGAGACAAGCTATTTTGACCGATCAAGAATTTTATGGCGGCAATTATTACGCATTTGAAACTTTACCACGACGAGGTTTACGGTTGGCCCGTATGCTGGGGCATATTACCTATTTATCTGACGATTCGATGGCAGCCAAATTTGGACGTAGCTTGAAGAGAAACGAGTTGTCATTTGGTTACGATGTGGAATTCGAAATCGAATCATATTTACGCTATCAAGGTGACAAATTTGCTGATTTGTTTGATGCCAATTCTTACTTATTAATGACCAAAGCGTTGGATTACTTTAATCCGGCTTATGCTTACAATGGAGATTTAAGCGCGGCTTTTCGAGGGGTCAAAGCTAATTTTTTAGTGATGTCGTTTACTTCAGATTGGCGTTTTTCTCCTGAACGTTCGCGCGAAATCGTCAAAGCGCTGTTGGATAACAACCTGAACGTAAGCTATGCCGAAATCGATTCCAATCAAGGCCACGATTCGTTCTTGATGGAAAATCGCTACTATCACGAATTGGTACGAGCTTATTTAAACAACATTACAATCTAAACAATCTCTTTTTCAAACTATGAACGATACCGTGGCACTTTCTGTGGCAAATTTGCGGCCTGATTTGGCGGCCATTGCGGAATGGATTCAACCCGGGAAGAAAGTGCTTGATCTGGGTTGCGGGGATGGCTCGCTGCTACGTTATCTGCATGAAACAAAGGACGTTTTTGGTTATGGCGTTGAAATTAACGATCAAAACTTGCTGAATTGTTTCTACAATGGCATTAACGTCATTCAAAACGATTTAGAGTCCGGTTTGTCGAGTTTCGAATCCGGCTCATTCGACTATGTGATCTTATCGCAAACATTGCAAGCAATGCGTCACACCGAAGATATCATTAAAGAAATGTTGCGCGTTGGTAAGCAAGGCATCGTATCTTTCCCCAATTTTGGATATTGGCGCAATCGCCTCCAAGTCATTTTAGGTCAGATGCCGATGTCGAAAGCGCTTCCATACCACTGGTACGACACGCCTAATATTCATTTGTGCACACTCAATGATTTTGAAGATTTGTGCCATCGCTGTGATGCGCGCATACTTGAACGCCGTGTCACAAGCAATTATCGCCCAGTACATTTTTTACCGAATTTGATGGGGGTATTGGCATTCTACCGATTCGAACGTGCGCAATAGTGAGTTGATTTTCGTCTTAGATTAGTTCTGGATTTTTTAAGACGGTATAGCATTTTTTGAGTGTATGTTTGACTGAACAAAATTTTCTAATGCTTTTAATTCATTTGAACTGAAACCAGCTTGTTCTCGGATTTTGTGATCGAAGGGGCCTCTCATTTGTCCACTAAAATAGTGTTCGATCAATGTTTGAAAGGTTGGTTCGGACGCTAATCCTCGTTGCGCACAAAAATATTTAAACCAACGTGATCCAATCGCGACATGGCCAATTTCATCCCGTAAAATAATATTCAGGATCGCGGCGGTTTTTTCTTCACCGAGTTGTTTCAGCTTTTCGATCATCCCTGGCGTGACATCAAGTCCTCTGGCTTCCAGAACTCTTGGCACTAGTGCCATGCGTACCATAGGGTCCCATGCCGTACTTCTTGCCATGTCCCATAATCCGTTGTGGGCAGGCAAATCACCGTAGTCAATACCTAATTCTTGCAATCGCTGTCGTAACAGTTGAAAATGATGGGCTTCTTCGACTGCAATCTGTACCCAATCTTGATAAAACTGCTCAGGTAAGTTGCGAAAACGGTATACCGCATCCCAAGCAAGATTGATCGCGTTGAATTCGATATGTGCAATCGCATGTACCAGCGCGATCAGTCCCTCTGGTGTTCCCGGCCTTCGTTTAGGTACTTCTTTAGGCGCAACTAGAATTAATCTTTCGGGATGACCTGGTTGATTAATTGTTTTCGGTTGATGTATTGCTTCGAGCGATACTTGATGCGATTGCCATAACTGCGCAGTCAATTGCGTTAAATGAATTTTTTCTTCGATGCTACTTGCTAATAGACAATTTTCGGCGGATTCAAATAATCCTTTCATGAAATAGCGTATTTTTAGATTAAACGAGGTAGGTAAAAAAATTGCATTATAAATGCGATTGCCGATATTCTTACACTCGAGAATATTGATTATTACGAAAGGCCTAAAAATTATGACTGATGTTACCAGTGAATCTTCTTTAGAGGGATGTTTACCGGATAAACAACCTGTTTTACGTACCGTACCAATGCCATCCGATACTAACTATGCAGGCGATATTTTTGGTGGTTGGATCATGTCTCAAGTTGATATGGCGGGAAGCATCCCTGCAACTCGACGGGCTAACGGTCGAGTGGTTACTGTCGCAGTGAATTCTTTTGTGTTTAAACAACCGGTATTGGTGGGTGACCTTGTTAGTTTTTATGCTGAAGTGATCAAAGTTGGAAAAACTTCAATTACTATCGGGGTCGAAGTGTATGCGCAGCGTGGGGTTCGCGATGGTGAAAATGAGATATGTATTAAAGTGACAGAAGCAGTATTAACCTATGTTGCCATTGATAATCAACGTAAGCCTAAAATAGTCGGTGGAAATTAGCGAGAGGAATGTTCATTTTCTATTGACGGAATCATTTGGATAATCTCCCTTGTTGTACAAAAGGATGAGTCGCCCCGGATTTTCCGGAGATAAGATGATTTGAGAGGAGGAAGCGATGAAAAATCAAATCAGTTATTCACCGGAAGTACGAGAACGAGCGGTAAGATTGGTATTCGAGCAGCAAAAAGAGCATGAATCACAATGGTCAGTGATCAAATCGATTGCATCTAAGCTTGGTTGTACAGCGGAGGCGTTGCGCACCTGGGTAAGACGGACAGAGACTGATCAGGGAATTGTTAGGTAAGAACACGGGGGACAGCATTCTATGAATCGAAATGAAAAAGTGTTACGACATATCAATAAAAATGGGCATGGCATTGAAATTGGTCCCAGTCATAATCCTATTGCTCCCAAGAGCGACGGTTATAAGGTGCATATTATTGACCATATGAGCCGTGAGCAATTGATCGCCAAATACAAAGATCATCACGTTAATCTCAAAAATATTGAGGAAGTTGATTTTGTGTGGCGAGATGAAAATTATTCTGAATTAACCGGTAAGAGCAAGTATTACGATTGGATTATTGCTTCACATGTAATTGAGCATACACCAGACTTAATTGGTTTTCTTAATGATTGTGATGCGATTCTGAAAGACGACGGAGTAATTTCTCTCGTCATACCAGATAAACGCTATTGTTTTGACCACTATCGACCAATTACTGGAATTTCAAAAATCATCGATAACCACTTTCAGAAGAACAAGATTCATACTCCAGGTACGGTAGCGGAGTATTTTCTAAATGTAGTATCAAAAGACGGTAGCATTGCATGGAATTCAAGCATTACTGGAAAATACAACCTTGTCCACTCATTAAACGAAGCGCTTCAAGGAATGAACTCAGTACTTAATGAAAAGGCATACCTAGATGTTCATGCGTGGTGTTTTGTTCCTCATTCTTTTAGGTTGATTATTCACGACCTTTTTTGCCTTGGATTGATCCCTTTTCAAGAGGTCGATTTTTTCCCTACAGAAGGATGTGAGTTTTATATAACATTAGGTCGAAATGGGAGAGAAATCAATCAATCACGATTAGAAATGTTGAATATTATAGAATCTGAAATAAAAGATGCAGAGCCTGTCCCATAGAGGAGTTCCCTGAAACACCAATAGCAAAGAGCGAGGGCTTTAAACCGCCTAATATGCAAGAATTCCTAGCGTTGTTTACAGTATTTTTAGGAGAATACTGTCCATAAACATACACAAACGCACTCGTATAACTTTATTAAACCACGGCTAAATCCGGCTGTGGAAAATAACGCACTTGGTGGGGCGCTTTAGGGTGAATCGGCCAGCGATTGATGATTTACTGAACGCATTAGACGCCAGGAATTTACTCCGCTATTTTCAATGATCACTGCTACAATCCACATTTGAGAAGAGCTAGAGAAGACTACAGTTTGAATATCTAATATTGAAAAGTTTGGGTGAGGAGATACTTATATGAAATTAACTGTCCTGAACGAAATTTGATCTGACAGACAGGCCGACTAAGTTGAGGCTGAAACAGACGTCGGCAAAGTCTGATTC
>JBGAVE010000035.1:0-31390 GCA_044228295.1 Nitrosomonas sp. | reverse complement strand
AAAATCAAACCAGCTTATGAAGTGGTTGGTGACCGGGAAAAGCGCGATGATGAAAAAACGAGACCGAGAAAGCGATGTCGGTTATTGAAGTAACGCAACCGGGTGTCGATGCCGAAGCACGCTGGGTCAAAAAAGGTGGCCAATCAGTATTTGGCTATCAGCAACACACGGTGGTCGATGGCAATGGCCTGGTGGTGACGGTTGAAACCACTGCGGCGAATTGTCATGATAGCAAGCCGCTGCTGGATCTGCTTGATAAAGCCAATATTCAACCGGAAACTCGCATTTATGCCGACAAAGCGTATTGCAGCCAGAAACATCGCGACGCTCTAAAATTCCGCGTTATCAAAAACAGCATTCAGAATAAAGCGACAAAAAATAACCCACTGTCACCAAGACAATTACAGCACAATCGCATGACTACCAAAGTCTGCTATGTGGTAGAACGAACCTTTGCAAGTCAGGCACGCTGGCTCTTTGCCAACAAGCGGATAATCACGCAAACATAGCGATATTGCGACCTTACGACCATAAATAGCCGGTTTAGGGCGATTATTCCCAGCGAATTACAGAAAAATAGCTAAAAAACATCTTGAAAACTTACAAATAAACCCAGAATTGCATTGAAACAAGATCTACATGTGATTTTGCAAAGGTCTCTTTGTTACATAGCCTAAAGAGACATCAAATAAATTACCTGCTCAATCAAATGCAATGATAGTTTCTCAGCCAGAAATGACTCCTTTGAACTAGAACATAAGGCATTCGTCAAAAGAGGGCAATTCCACTATCTTGTACTATAATCTCCATAACCGAATCATCAATTCCAACTTCGAACAACGTGCCATTCATGAACGTATCAGATATTAAGCAATACATGCAGTTTGTAGGGAAAGCTGCACGCACCGCCTCACGATCAATCGCCAAAGCCGATACCGCGACAAAAAACAGAGCTTTAATTGCAATGGCGGATGCAATTCGTCGCGACCAAGCCTTACTACTTGCCGCTAACGCTAAAGATTTGGATAGTGCACGGGCTAAAGGAATAGAAGCTGCGATGATTGATCGTTTGACCCTTTCCGCAAAAGGTGTCGCGACGATGGCTGAAGGGTTACTGCAAATCGCAGCTCTTCCCGATCCAGTGGGTGAAATCACTGATCTAAATTTTCGTCCCTCTGGCATTCAAGTAGGAAAAATGCGCGTGCCATTAGGCGTAGTGGGCATCATCTACGAAGCACGCCCGAATGTCACTGCGGATGCCGCTGGATTGTGCTTAAAAGCAGGAAATGCGGCTATTTTGCGCGGTGGCTCCGAGGCCATTCACAGTAATCAAGCGATTGCCGCATGTGTCAAAGAAGGATTATTGAGTGCAGGATTGCCCGAAACAGCCGTGCAAGTGATTGAAACTACGGATCGCGCTGCGGTCGGTGAATTAATCACGATGCAAGATTATGTCGATGTCATCGTGCCTCGCGGTGGTAAAAGTTTGATCGAGCGTATCGCTCATGAAGCGCGGATTCCGGTTATTAAGCATTTGGATGGCGTGTGCCATGTGTATATTGATGAACAAGCGGACATCGAGAAAGCGATTCGCATCGCCGATAACGCAAAAACGCAACGTTATGGCACCTGTAATACCATGGAAACATTACTCATCCATCGCAATATTGGGAATAAAGTGCTACCGGCACTGAGCAAAATTTACTTGGATAAAGGAGTAGAATTGCGTGGCGACAGCGCCGCTTGTGCAATGGTAACGACCATGAAATTAGCAACCGAACAAGATTGGTATGAAGAATATTTAGCGCCAATCCTCAGTATTCGTATCGTTGATGATTTAGATCAAGCCATTGATCACATCACTCAATTTGGTTCACAGCACACCGATGCGATCGTTACGGAAAATTACTCACACGCACAGCGTTTTTTGCGCGAAGTTGATTCCAGTTCGGTCATGGTCAACACAACAACGCGCTTTGCCGATGGTTTCGAATATGGATTAGGGGCTGAAATAGGAATTTCCACCGACAAAATCCATGCACGCGGTCCTGTTGGCTTGGAAGGTCTTACCAGTCAAAAATTCATTGTGTTGGGCGATGGGCAAATAAGACAATAACGCGCATCATTATTTCCAATCTCGATTTATCCTTAGCCACCGTGCTAAAACTTTACGATCGATCGGCACAACTAATACGACTCAAAAAATTATGACACAAATAATAGAAATAAAAGTGCCCGACATCGGCGATTTCAAGGATGTTCCAGTCATTGAGATACTCATTGCGCCAGGGGATAAGGTTGAAAAAGAAACTTCGCTGGTTACGCTGGAAACAGAAAAAGCCTCTATGGAAATTCCCTCTCCGCTAGCAGGTGAAGTAAAAGCCATTCAAGTTAAAGTAGGCGACAAAGTCTCTGAAGGATCGGTGTTATTAACGCTATTGGCCGCTGATGAAACGGCTTCTCAAAAAATTTCAGAAACAAAAACAACCGTTGATTCAACATCGCAACAACCAACGACCGAGATTCCTTTATCTCCTAATAAGATACCGTCCCCCACTCCACCAACGGCACCGATCACACGTGGAGATATTCATGCCGATGTCGTGGTAATTGGGGCAGGACCCGGTGGTTACACGGCCGCGTTCCGGGCTGCCGATTTAGGCAAGAAAGTCGTGTTGATCGAACGCTATTCGACACTGGGAGGCGTTTGCTTAAATGTTGGCTGTATTCCGTCCAAAGCCCTGCTGCATGCCGCCAAAGTGATTACTGATGCAGAAGAAGCTGAGGCACATGGAATCACTTTCGGCAAAGCGAATATCGATCTCAATCATTTACGACAATGGAAAGAATCGGTCATCGGAAAACTCACCAAGGGATTGAAAGCATTGGCCAAACAACGCAAGGTTGAAGTCGTTTATGGCACCGCCGAGTTCGCCAATCCGCATTTGCTTGAAGTAGAAACCAGTAACGGCAAGCAAACCGTTTCATTCGAAAACTGCATCATCGCAGCAGGCTCCAGCGTTACGCGTATTCCTAATTTTCCCTATGACGATCCTCGTATGATGGATTCAACCGATGCCTTAGCATTGAAAGATGTGCCCAAACGCATGTTGATCATCGGTGGTGGCATCATCGGTTTGGAGATGGCAACGGTTTATTCTGCCTTGGGTAGCAAAATTAGTGTGGTGGAATGGCTTGATCAATTGATTCCTGGAGCAGATGCTGAACTGGTAAAACCATTATATCGACGCATCAAAAAACGTTACGAAGCCATTTATTTAAAGACTAAAGTAACAAAAATCGTTGCAGAAACTCACGGATTGACAGTGACATTTGAGGGCGACGAGACAATCGCCCCTCAAACCTATGATTGTATCTTATTGGCGGTCGGACGCCGTCCGAATGGGTTTACAATAGGTGCAGATAAAATTGGTCTCCACGTCAATGAACGAGGTTTCATACCGGTCGATACGCAAATGCGCACCAACTTGAGTCATATTTTCGCTATTGGCGACATTGTCGGCGAGCCGATGCTGGCGCACAAAGCAACCTATGAAGGTAAAATAGCGGCTGAAGTCATTGCTGGCCATAAAGTAGCGTTTGATGCTCGCACCATTCCTTCCGTTGCTTACACTGATCCTGAAATTGCATGGATGGGTCTCACGGAGAAAGAAGCGATCAAGCAAGGTATTGCCTATGAAAAAGCTAATTTTCCTTGGACTGCCAGTGGTAGAGCTATCTCGATGGCACGTGAAGAAGGTTTGACACAACTAATTTTTGAAAAGGATTCGCGTCGAATTCTCGGTGCCGGCATGGTCGGTATCAACGCCGGTGAATTAATAGCCGAAACAGTGCTCGCTTTAGAAATGGGCGCCGACATGCAAGATCTAAGTTTAACCATTCATCCACACCCTACTTTATCGGAGACTGTGTTGTTTGCTGCTGAAATAGCAGAAGGAACGATTACAGATCTTTTTTTGCCGAAGAAATGATACCGTTTAAGTGATGGTTACTGAATGATTGACCAATTATTTACCTATTGTTATGAAACTCTGGAAAAAAACATATCTCATTGGATTAATGTGGCTTGCGTTACTATCGGGGTTTGCTGAAAACCTATTCGCAACGCATATCTCGCAACCTATCGTTGAACATTCCCAAAAACAATACACTATTGGTGAAAGCATCGCCGTACAAGGATGGGTCGAATATCAGCAAAAACCAGCCGCCGATGTACTGTTGAATTTCAAATTGCAACGCGCTGATGGTCATGTCATCGTCGATCAATCTTATCCCAGCGATGAACAAGGCCGTTTCGAATTCAAATTTGATTCTCAAAAGGAAACACCAGGCACTTATCAACTTACGATAACCTCACACTGTTTAGAAATTCACCGTTATGCCTGCACGTATAAAAGCACAACGGTACCAATTCAGTTAACCAAACCGTAGTACTTTGTGTTTTAATTCATTTAGTTAATAAAATCATGTATTTTAGTAAACACCCGTTGTATCGACTTACCTTTTTATGCGCTTGATAATCAGCCACTTTCTTCATTCTCATCTTACCACCGCTATCTTGATTCTTTTTTCATTGCTAGTGCTATCCGCTTGTAACAATGAGAATATTAACGAAAAAAAATTATCGGAACGTGAAGCTTCCATTCATGCAAGAGAAGCTGAATTAGCCACTTTATTTTCCGAACTCGCCGCGCAAAAAGAATCTTTAGAGAGCGAACAAGCCAAAGCACACAAGGATAATGAACCTCTTAACGCTGAAACACCGCAACCGGATTGCTTACCTGTTCCCGCTATTGAAAATACTTCAGCCGGAAAAATAGAAGCGCCTTTGGAAAAAATTGACAATAAAATTGTGTTGGGAAACCGGGAATATGTTTATTTAGATCCTCCGGGGATAGAACTCACCGCACGGATCGATACCGGCGCTCGAACATCTTCGCTAAATGCCATGACGCTTATGGAATTTGAGCGCGATGGCAAGCCGTACGTTAAATTCACCATCAAAAACCCGCAAACAGGCGAACCCATCGAAATTACCCGACGTTTACGCCGTATTGCTAAAATTAAGGAACGCGGCGATCGTGAAGCGCAAGAACGCCCAGTCGTCAAAATGCGTGTTACAGTAGGCAGTATTACTGAACTGATTGACTTTACTTTGGAAAATCGCAGCAAATTCAAGCATCAAGTATTGATTGGACGTAACTTACTGCGTGATCTTGCCATCGTCGATGTGAGCAGAAGTTATCTCACTAAAAAATTTGAAAAACCGATACCTGAAAACAGCACAAAATGAACGTCAAGCTACGGCTCTATGTAATAGTAATACTGCTCATGGGCTTAGGGATTGGTGTCATTGCATACAAACACTACATACTAGGATTTCCACTACTGCCTGATCAAAAAAAAGCCGTTTGGTCGGTCGAAGCGCGGATCGATTTCACTGCACGCGGCGATCCGGTTATCGTTTCATTTGCTCTTCCACCTCAGACACCCGATATTATTTTTACCCAAGAGGAATTTGCTTCGCCCGATTACGGTTTTAGTGAATTGCCTTCTACTTCAGGCAGACGTGCCCAATGGAGCAAGAGATCCGCTAACGGTCATCAAACCGCTTATTATCGATTGAGTATGCATGAAGTCGATCATATTGTTTCGTCTATTACCAATGATTTACCAACGGAACCTAAGAAGCCTGAATTTAATGAGCTGCATAAAACAGCCGCCAAGACTTTATTAGATCAAGTGCGCAATAAATCTGCGAATACTGAAATATTTACCCGAGAATTAATTACCACGCTCAATTCTGATGCGCCTAACCAGAATCAAGGCCTTTTGCTCAAAGAACAAGCCAGTGCAGATTATAAAACACAGTTAATTATTGATTTACTGGCTTTAGAAGGCATTAGCGCGCGTATCGTACGCGGACTTTATTTGCAAAGTAATCGTCGCAAGCAATCGCTGAGTAATTTCGTTGAAGTCTATATTGGTAACGAATGGTTGTTATTTAATCAAACTACCGGAAAAATTGGAAAGCCCAAAAATCTGTTGGTATGGCAGCGTGGTGATGAATCGTTGCTGGATGTCATTGGTGGCAAAGACTCGCAAATTTCATTTTCTATCATCAAAAATGTGCAGTCTACGCGTAACTTAGCGGTAAAAGACAATCTGAATCAGCAAGCCACCTTAATGGATTTTTCCATTTACAGCTTACCGATCGAACAGCAAAACGCCTTTAAAATGATCCTGTTGCTACCCATTGGGGCTTTGATTGTGGTCATTATGCGCTTGATCATTGGAATCCGCACTTCGGGAACCTTCATGCCAATTTTGATAGCGCTGGCTTTGATACAAACCACGCTGATTAACGGGATTATTTTATTTCTCATCGTGATCAGCATTGGGCTACTCATTCGATCTTATTTATCGCGTTTAAACTTGCTTTTCGTTGCTCGTATTTCTGCGGTGATTATTGTAGTGATCGCCATTATGGCGGGTATTAGCATCGTCAGTAATAAATTTGGCATCGATCAAGCGATGTCGGTGACTTTCTTTCCGATGATTATACTTTCCTGGACCATTGAAAGAATGTCGGTATTATGGGAAGAAGATGGCCCTCGAGAAGTTTTAATTCAAGGCAGCGGCAGCCTATTAACTGCTGTGATCGCTTATTTATTCATGACCAACCGCATCATTGAATACTTGACGTTTAATTTTCCAGAATTAATGCTAGTGAATTTAGCCTTCATTCTGATACTGGGACAATATACTGGTTACCGCCTGTCGGAACTGTATCGCTTTCATTCGTTAGATCGGCGCAATGCTCCTCGCTAGTGTTAAAAAATTACGCAGCTTTGGTATCATCGGGATGAACCAAAGAAACTTTGGTTTAATCTCACGTTACAATCCGCGCCATCTCTATCCATTAGTCGATGATAAACTTAAAACTAAGTTGCTGGCACAAAAAGCCGGCGTAGCTGTTCCAACATTGCTCGGCACCATCGAATTCCAACACGATGTCAAGTCACTCGGCAAAATCCTGCAACCGTATGAACAATTTGTCATCAAACCCACTAAAGGCAGCGGGGGAAAGGGCATTCTGGTCATTATCAAGCACGACGATCACCAACAATATTTCAAACCGAGCGGAGAAGCGCTGCAATTAGCGGATATCGAGCGCCACGTTTCCAACATTCTCAGCGGATTGCACAGTTTGGGAGGAAAACCCGATACCGTCATGATTGAATCACTGATTCAATTGGATCCGGTTTTTGCAGATTATAGTTATGAAGGCATTCCCGACATTCGAATTATCGTCTTTCGTGGTTATCCTATCATGGCTATGCTCCGACTGACGACGCATGCCTCTGACGGTAAAGCCAATTTGCATCAAGGCGCAGTTGGGGTAGGAATTGATATGGGCACAGGCCGCGCATTGCACGCAGTACAATTTGGTAAAACGGTTTCACATCACCCTGATACGCAAAAAACCTTTTCAGAGTTAGTCATTCCACATTGGGATAAATTATTACAATTAGCCGCTGCATGTTATGACATGACTGGACTTGGTTATTTGGGCGCAGATCTTGTGCTTGATCGAGATAAAGGCCCGATGATCATCGAACTCAATGCACGGCCAGGACTATCGATTCAAGTGGCTAATTTTGCGGGACTCGCCCCTCGCGTTACACTAATCGAATCGATTGAACAGATAGATCCCGATCCAGTACAACGAGCACTTTTCAGCAAAAAACATTTTTCACAAAATAAGGTAATCCACGACAAAAACCGTTAACCGTTCATAACCAATCCGTAGAACCAATCGTTAAAATAACTGGTTATTTAATCCTTGTGATTTTTTAGCGTGCAATATCGATGTAACAACCTAATCCAGAATTAATCTCCAGAATTGACGACGACTTTGTTGCGCCCTCTTTGTTTGGCCTGAAACATCGCTCGCTCTGCCGCTTCAGTCAAACCCGTCACATCAGAGAAATGCGTTAAATCAGCGATACCAGAACTGAAACTAACAGAGAATTCATCTTCTTGACTCAAATGCAACGAGCGATTGAAAACACTGCGGATTTCGTCAATCACCTTTGCTGCGGATACTGCATCCGTATCGTTTAGGATGACAGAAAATTCATCCCCACCATAGCGGCCAACCACATCCGTTTCTCGTAACCGCTGTTTGAGCAAACGCGCCAAACTTTTAACCACCCGATCTCCCGCAGCATAACCATAGTCGTCATTAATTTTCTTGAAGAAATCCACATCAATCATCGCGAAAGAAAGTGGCGTGTTTAATCGATTGGACCTTATCACTTCACGAGCCAGTTCTTCTTTAATAGCAGCATGATTCAATAAACCGGTAGGGCCATCCAATATCATTAAAGAATGCAGCGAACGCATTCTGGAAACACGCGAAGTAATTGCAGCCACTAATTGCATTGGACTAATCGGTTTGAGTAAAAAATCACTGCCGCGCAAGCTCATTACTTCAGACTGCGTATTGAGATCATTTTCATTAACGAGATGAACGATTGGAATATTCTGAAAACCATCTATCTGACGTACAATTTTGGACAATTCAATGCCATTACAACCGGGCAAATACAAATCCATCAAAATGAGATCCGGACTAAAACTATTCAACACATCAAGTAATTTCATTGGATCTTCCAATGTCTTAACTTGCATATCGGCCTGTTCGAGCACTGTTGAATAATAAGCCATTGAGACAGCGCTATCTTCCACGATCAGAATTCGGAAAGGCTCTTGAACTTGTGATGCCGTTATTACATCAATTTGATCGATTAACTCAGCGGAATTGATGGGTTTAGTGAAATACGCTACCCCTCCAGCACGAACAGCGCCTAATCGGTAAGATAGGCTATCGTTCACGGAAATAAATATAACTTTCGCTTGTTGTTTTAGCTCGCGCTGCGCTTCCTCCATAAAATGAATGCCGCCCATCTCATCTTCAGGAAACTCGACATTCATCAACACAATTGCACCAGCACAACTTTGGATTGTCGCACGAAACTTATCCAGATGATTAAAAACCTCCACTTCATAACCATAACAACCTAACTGCAAAGCAAGTTCTTGCGCAGCTTCCACGTCATCTTCGACGACGAAAATAGTGTTAGAGGCTTGAGAATTTACTGCAACATCTTGCTGGTTATAATCTGTGAGATTTTTAGTCTGAGTCGACTGCGCAAGTAGCTTTTTCAACTCGACGAACTGCTGCTGGATAGCATTAATTTGCGTCACATCGGGTGGTGAATTGCTTTGCAACGCATGCTTTAACAGTTTCTCGACCGAACTACTGAGGCGATTAAGTTCTACATGACCGAATGTTTTGCTCTCATCGACTAAGTTGTATAGTAATCGATGTAGATTTTGTAATATATCTTGGTCCCATTGTTTCTCTAGCGCATGCCACAACGCGTCAATCTCATTGGTTTTCTGGGGCAACAGTTGCACGAATGAAGCTGCTATTGCCTGTATCTTTTCTTGAAACTCCGTGGAGTTGATAATATTCATAATAGCGATCCAATGTTAGATTTTTCTAAATTAACCACATGAAACTACAATTTCTCTGCGATGCGACTGTTGCCAGGAGATACTGCTGTAAACTATAACTTGTATCCTATTTCAGTTTATAGAACTAATTCCGAGAAAATAAAATCACTCATCACTCATCACTCATCATGATTAATCCATGGACACTCCTTAGGAATACACTATTCTTCAATGAATTACTGACGACGGTCTCAGTGAAATTGCTAAGTATGAACATAAAATTTCATAAATTCAACTATCTAGAAAACACAAGAAGACTATATCCCTAAGAAAACTTGCTACAACAATGATTTCTTTTATTAAACTGGTATCTATTTTAGAATACTTTTCGAATATTAGACCTATAAAATCATGCCTCAAAGACTATGGCTTGGAATTGCAATATTCATTTTAGTTATTGCAATATCACTGTTTGCCCTTATCGCATTGCTGACAGGGCCTGCGCCAACTACGGTCAGCGCGCTGACAGTGGATTTATCCGTTGAATCGCTAGCAATTCCAACCAGCGGAAGTACTGTTACACGCGGCTGGCTTAACCTCGGAAAACCTGGTAAAGGCGTTATTTTACTGGCTCATTCGATGCGCAGTAATCGCGTTGAAATGTTGAGTCGCGCGCGTTTTTTGGGCGAACAAGGTTATACCACACTCATGATCGACCTATATGCCCACGGCGAAACGCCTGGCGATAAGATCACTTTTGGCTTGCGAGAATCTGAAAATATCTCTGCTGCAGCGAAATATTTACGCGAAAAATTTCCGCACGAGCGCATCGGTGCGCTTGGTGCTTCTTTGGGAGGCGCCGCAATTGTTCTAGCAAAACTAAACAAACCCTTTGACGCAGTCATTCTTGAATCGGTACACGGCACCCTTGAAGAAGCCATTAACAATCGGCTGAAATTATACCTAGGAGACTATGGCTCTTTACTGTTACCGATTGTGCTTTTTCAATTTTCTTTTTTTATTGATACACTGATTAGCGAATTAAATCCTATTTCACAGATTGCTAGCCTAAACGCTCCTGTTCTATTCATTTCAGGTACTCACGATGCACACACCACGCAATCTGAGGTTGAGCGCATGTATGCAACAGCGGTTAAACCCAAAGAACTATGGATTGTTCCAGGTGCGCAACATTTCAATATGCATAGCTACGCAGGCAAAAGTTATGAAGAGCGTGTTATCGATTTTTTCGGGTTTTATCTAAAAAACGATAATGATTTAGAAGAAACAGATTCCTACGATTTACGGATAAATTAAAATGTAAGACCGTACAATGATGTAATAAAGATCAAAATAACATCAATACGAATTACTCAGAAAGAAAACCTATGAGCAACTACAAAAATATATTATTAACCATCGAATTTTCGGCATACGACGAAGTGGTAGCGGATAAGGCAAAAAGCTTAGCAGATCAACTTAAAGCAAAATTGCATATCATTCATGTGTTGGATAACATTCCTATGCCCGATGCACCCTATGGCGCTGTTATTTCCTTAGATGAAAATACCGGCAATGAATTGTTGGAGAACGAAAAAAACAAACTACGCCGGATCGGCAATCAGCTCAATATTGCACCAGAGCATCGTTGGATGATTTGGGGAGAACCTCAGGAAGAAATAACTCAACTCGCTGTAAGGCTCAATATCGACTTGATCGTCGTGGGTTCTCATAGCCGTCATGGATTGGCGGTTCTGATCGGCTCCACCGCAAAAGACGTTTTATACCATGCACCTTGCGATGTATTGGCAATTAAATTAGAAAAATAACTTAAAAGCTTTGAAAGAGTCTATTTTTCTCGAAGCTATCGCATTTTGCAAAGACACATTCTTAAGCAAGAAAAATTTTTATTATCGCCAGAAAACCCACCAAGGCGTCACACCTATTTCAGGCAACTCTTTCAGGAATTTACTTTCAGGAAAATTGATACGCATCACACGCTCGGCATCATCGCGCAAGTCTGACATTTCTAAAGCTTCATAGGCTCTGATCATAATATAAAGCGCTTCTTCGGTCGCCGGAGTGGGCGGATATTCCCTGACCACATCTTGCGCTCGATTTGCTGCGGCGATATAGGCTTTACGCTTCATGTAATAACGTGCCGCATGAATGTCGTTCATTGCAATCGAATTGATCAAATATGCCATGCGTAACCGGGAATCGGGAGCATATTTACTATCAGGAAACCGGGTAACTAATTCTTTGAAATATTCGAAAGATTCTTTCGACATTTTCGAATCGCGTTCACTCATGTCTTGTCGTAGAGGACCTTTCATCAAAAAACCCATCAGTCCCCAATTATCATTAAAGCTAGCTAACCCTTTAATGTAGTAAGCATAATCAACATTGGCATGATGAGGATTCATTTTAATAAAGCGATCTGCTGAGGCGATCGCTGAAGCCTGCTCATCATTTTTGTAGTGCGCATAAGCCGTTTCTAATTGAGCCTGCTGTGCAATCCGCCCATAGGGATAGCGCGATTCAAGCGTCTCATATAATTTCACGGCGCCAGAAAAATTACCTTCGTTCAACTTTTGATTGGCTTCGCTGTAGAATTTGTTAGCCGACCAGTCCTGTTGATCTTCTGTTGTGCGACCTAACAAGTTACAGGCTGATAACCACAATAACATTAAAATTAAAGCTACACTACGTGACATGACACATTCCGAAAAAGACAAAGAATTGGTTAGTGATTATAACTTAAAGGAATCCATTCAACCTGTTATTCAGCTCACGATTCCTGGCGACTACATGGGCATGCGATTAGATCAGGCGTTAGCAAAACTGCTGCCTAATTTCTCGAGAAATCGCATCCAAAATTGGATCACTGAAAATCGCGTTATTTTAAATCAACAGCCTGCAAGTACAAAACAGAAAGTCTGGGGTAATGAATCGATACAAGTTTTTCCTAAATCTGTCCCCGAAAACGAATCAACCCATGCAGCAGAAGCAATTCAACTTGATATAATTCACGAAGACAACGCTATTATCGTTTTGAATAAACCCGCCGGATTAGTAACTCATCCCGGCAATGGGAATTGGCAAGGTACTTTACTGAATGCCTTATTGCACCATGCTCCTCAACTATCGCAAATACCGCGTGCAGGTATCGTGCATCGATTAGACAAGGATACTAGCGGATTACTAGTCATTGCAAAAACCATTGAAGCGCAAACGCATTTGGTCAGGCAATTACAACAACGAACAGTCAAAAGAGATTATCTAGCGATTGTGCTTGGAAAGCTAACAGAAAACGGCACCATAGACGCGCCTATTGGAAGACATCCAATTCATCGCACTAAAATGGCTGTCACTCCGAAAGGAAAGATGGCACGAACCTTTTATCGAGTTTATGAGCAATTCGATTACTGTACGCTACTGGAATGCAGTCTTGATACCGGAAGAACACACCAAATACGCGTGCATATGCAATCCATTGGTCACCCATTAGTAGGCGATCCACTCTATGGCAAAAAGCTGGCGATAACCGAAGTGTCGGTCCAGAAATTACTCTCAGAGTTTTCTAGACAAGCTTTACATGCTCAAAAACTCACGTTATCCCATCCCGAGAATGCACAAATATTAAGTTGGCAAGCCCCAATTCCTGACGATATCCAGCATTTGTTACAAAAACTTCGTCAATACTGAATTGTTACCATTAAATAATTCTTGCGATAATGCGAATATCCTGCCCTAGCTTGCGAACATCCTCAATGGAGAGTGCTTTTTTCTGATCAATACTTTTCAGCTCGGTTAATTTGAACATGCCTTGTGCATCGTGGCCGAGCAGGTGGGGTGCGAGATAAAAAATGATTTCATCCACCACACTTGCATCAAGTAATGCGCCGCTTAAATTACTTCCTGCTTCGACCAAGATTTCATTCATCGCAAAATCGCTTGCCAATAGCATCAACATTTTTTTCAGATCAATCCTGCCATCGCTTGCAGGTAACGTAATGACTTGAACACCTAACTGAGTAAGTTGCGATATTTTTGTTGAATTCTGATCATTGGCAGTAAAAAGAATGACCGATTCTCCCTGTAGTAAAGCAGCATCCAGTGGAATCAATAGCCGACTATCAAGCACAATCTTTTTCGGTTGACGCGTTGTTTCGATATACCGCACGTTAAGTTGTGGATTATCCGATTTAATCGTTCCTATGCCGGTCAGTATCGCACACGATTGCGCACGCCAACGATGGCCGTCTTTTCTTGCAGCTTCACCGGTAATCCATTGACTTGCGCCATTCTGCAATGCTGTTTTGCCATCCATGCTAGCGGCAATCTTTACTCTTACCCACGGTCTTTTTCGCGTCATGCGCGAAATAAATCCTTTATTGAGTGCGCGCGCTTGGTTTTCCAATAACCCACTTTGTACGGTGATTCCCGCTTGTTCTAAGCGTCTGCGGCCTTGTCCTGCAACTAATGGATTGGGATCTTCCATTGCTATGATCACTTTTGCAACGCCTGCTTCGATCAAAGCGTTTACACAGGGAGGGGTCAAACCATAATGATTGCAGGGTTCAAGTGTGATATAGACAGTTGCGCCGCGCGCTGCTTCGCCTGCTTCATTCAGCGCATTAATTTCTGCATGCGGTAACCCTGCTTTTTCATGCCAACCACTGGCGATGATGCGTTCGTCTTTTACGATAACGCAACCCACGCGGGGATTCGGGATAGTGGTATACAAGCCTTTTTCTGCTAACTGCAAAGCGTGTGACATGAAAACATGATCCGCAGAGGTATACATTTAGCTGGCCAGCAAGAAGATAAATATCAAAAATTTATTCAGCAGGCGGCTTTTCTGCTTCTTTGATTGCATCACGAAAATCCTCAGCATCCTGAAAACTTTTGTAGACCGATGCAAAACGGATATAGCCCACTTTATCGAGTTGATAGAGCTCTTGCATAACGCTTTCACCGATACTGCGCGATGTTACTTCGCGTTCCCCTGAACTCAGCAGTTTTTGGACGATGCGATCGATTGCTGCATCGACATACGTGGTTGGGACAGGGCGCTTATGCAGCGCACGCTTAAACCCTGTTAACAATTTATTGCGATCAAATTCTGCACGACTGCCATCGTGCTTGACTACTTCTGGCAAATGCAGCTCAACTGCCTCATAGGTTGTAAACCGTTTATCACAGGCCTGACAACGGCGCCGGCGGCGGATTTTATGTCCATCATCACTATCACGTGAATCGATGACACTGGTGTCATCTGCGTTGCAATAAGGACACTTCATTTCATTGCCGGCAATTAAATAATGGACATCTTATCCGTAAACCGGAAATTGTTTACACAGTTGCTGCGCTTCGTCCGCGACGCGTGACAAAACAGCCACGTCATCAGGCGCCTCTAACACATCGGCGATTAAATTAGCCAGTTGCTCCGCCTCCAGTTCTTTAAAACCGCGCGTGGTAATAGCAGGAGAACCAATGCGGACACCACTTGTCACAAACGGTTTTTGCGGATCATTTGGAATAGCGTTTTTATTGACGGTAATATGCGCCTTTTCAAGCGATTCCTCGGCATGTTTTCCAGTCAGATTTTTTGCTCGCAAATCAAGCAAAAACATATGACAATCGGTTTGTCCTGAAACGATTCGTAAACCGCGTTGGGTTAAGACTTTTGCCATGACACGCGCATTATCTATCACTTGTTCTTGATAATCCTTAAATTCCTTCGTGGCTGCTTCTTTGAAAGCCACGGCTTTGGCAGCAATCACGTGCATCAATGGGCCACCCTGAGTTTGAGGAAAAATAGCGGAATTCAGTGCTTTTTCATGTTCGGGCTTGGCCATGATGATCCCACCACGTGGGCCACGAAGTGTTTTATGCGTCGTACTGGTAACAAAATCCGCGATACCCACAGGATTAGGATAAAAACCGGCGGCCACCAGCCCAGCGTAGTGAGCCATATCGACAAATAAATACGCACCAACGTCGTCGGCAATTTTACGGAAACGTTTCCAATCGATGACACGCGCATACGCTGAAGCACCTGCGACGATCATTTTGGGTTTATGTTCGTGCGCTAACCGTTCAACTTCATCGTAATCGAGCACTTCAGTGTCCGGATGCAAACCATAGGACACCGAATGAAAAATTTTACCGCTCATGTTAACGCTGGAACCGTGCGTCAAATGGCCACCATGTGCAAGCGACATACCCAATAAAGTATCACCAGGTTTCAGCGCCGATAAATACACGGCGGCATTAGCTTGCGAACCAGAGTGCGGCTGCACGTTGACGTATTCGGCATCGAATAAGGCTTTCAATCGATCAATGGCTAGTTGCTCAACTTGATCGGCATACATACAACCGCCGTAATAACGTTTATTCGGATAGCCTTCTGCATATTTATTGGTTAATACAGAACCTTGCGCTTCCATGACGGCCGGGCTCGCATAATTCTCCGATGCAATTAATTCGATGTATTCTTCTTGACGACGTACTTCGCCTTTAATCGCTTGCCAAACTTCAGAGTCGACATTTTCTATGGTGTGATTCTTTGCAAACATTACTTTATCAATCCTTTGAAATTTTTGTAAATCAGCCAAAACCATATATTACCATTAGCTGCTTGAGTTCATGCAATCGATATAGGTTTTGTGCAGGTAGCAACGATACTACCCTGGTTTGTAGCACTAGATTTATCTGGATTTATGCAGATTCCACGAAGAATTCCAAATAACACCAAGAGAATATTACGAAAAATCCAAAAGATGAAATTTGATGAAGCGTATGAGCAATATAGGATGGAAAGCCCAAATAATACTTGATCAAACATAAACAGTGTTTTTACATGGATCTTCAATACTTCTGTGTGAAATTTCTCACATCTTTCTTCTCAGCTAATCGATAGGCTTATCAGTAACTTGCCTAGCAAGTACAGTTACTTATTATTAACTCAATTAGTATTAGGAGAAAAAAATGGCTTACATCGATGGGACTGAAAGCGATGATTGGTGGTTACGAGGAAAAAGTGTGGATGACGCCATTTATGGTTTAGCTGGCAATGATTTTATGTGGGAATATGACGATGATGACACACTGGATGGTGATGTAGACCCCGATATCATGTCAGAAGAAAATGGTAACGATATCATTATTGGCGATACCGATTAAGCATGGTGGAATTCGGATGATGAAATGTAAGGAAAAAGCTGCAATGATTTACTCGTAGGATGTTATGGAAATTGCGATAACCACATGCGCGACGACGGAAGATGGAGTGCTGATCTCTACCAACCAGATAGTCTTTGGGGAAAAACGGAAAAGACACGCTAGTTGGAGATAGCGGTAACGACATGCTCTATAGTTATGCTGAAAATAATCGTGGAATCCCAGGAACTACTGGAGATTATAGATATGATGGCGATGGTAATGATGATTTGTTTGGAGATATTGGCAACCAAAGTTTAATCGGTGGTGCGGAGCAGGACTATTTAACCAGAAGAAATGGAGCCGATTATTTTGCCTTTTGGAATGTTAGCGACAATCCAGATTATTGATTCAGCGAGATAGTTCGATTGAAATTTTTTCAGAAGGTGCAAATATCCGTCACAGCCGATACTGCGTTGGATCTGTTATACCTGCTGCGACAAAGCCTGCTTTACGAATTTGACATGCATCACATTGTCCGCATGCTTGACCCAATTCATCGGCTTGATAGCAGGAAACCGTTGCTCGATAATCGACACCCAATGCAATGCCTGTTCGGATGATTTCACTTTTCATTAAATTGATTAATGGGGTATGTAGCGTTATTTTTTTTCCTTCTACCGCCGCTTTGGTCGCTAAATTAGCCATTGTTTCAAATGCGGCAATATAGTCCGGACGACAATCAGGATAACCCGAGTAATCTACTGCATTAACGCCAATAAAAATATCCTGACAATCTAACGTTTCTGCCCAGGCAAGCGCCAAAGACAGCATGATGGTGTTTCTCGCCGGAACGTAAGTAACCGGAATAGCACCACCAATCTTACTGTTAGTCGGAACAGGAATGCGCTCATCAAGCAATGCAGACCCGCCAAATGCCGAAAGATCTACGCTGATATATTTATGTTCATAAGCGCCCAACAAATCAGCAATTTTTTTGGCGGCAAAAAGTTCTGAGGAATGTCGCTGACCGTATGATACGCTCAATGCATAGCAACTAAACTGCTGTTTTTTAGCGATAGCCAATGTGGTTGCAGAATCCAAACCTCCTGATAACAAGACTACGGCTTTCTTCATCATTCACCATGATCAAAAATATTTTTTTAACGCCCCGGACCTTCACCCCAAAGCAATTTGTGCAATTGAATTTGCATCCGAACCGGTAATTGGTCGCGTAAAATCCAATTGGCCAATGTCTGCGGAGTCAAGGCATCATACACAGGGGAAAATAAAACCGGACAAACTTTGTGCAATTGATGTTTGTTGACTATTTGTGAAGCCCAATGAAAATCAGCCTCGTTGCAAAGAACAAATTTAATTTCATCGTGTGGTGTGAGAAACTTTAGATTGTTCCAATTGTTTTTGTCAGATTCGCCGGAATCGGGTGTCTTGATATCCATGATTTTACTGACTCGCTTATCAACGTTAGAAATATCCAATGCACCGCTGGTTTCGAGCGAAACCGAATAATATGCATCACATAAAGCTGTTAATAAAGTCAAACATGCTTTCTGCGCCAAAGGCTCACCGCCTGTCACCGTCACAAATTTGGTATTAAAACGAGCCACTTCTTTTAAAATCTGCGCAATCGTCGAATGACTACCACCTGTAAACGCATAAACGGTATCACAATAATGGCAGCGCAACGGACACCCGGTAAGCCGGATAAAAACGGTAGGCAAACCAATACGACTAGTCTCGCCTTGTAACGAATAAAATATTTCACTAATTCGCAAGGTTGTTGTTTCTAACGCTTGCACAATGAATTTTCGGCGATAGAACTAAAGAAATGGAATCGTTATGATACTAGCGACAAACCAAAACTAACTACTTATTCGCGAGGCGTTGTTTCGCCTTTTGAGCAGCATCACTATGAGGAAACTTAGCAACCAAATCTTCAAGTGTGCGCTGACTCGCTTGCCGATCGCCAAGTTCTTGCTGGCTGGTTGCAATATTTAAAAAAGCATCGGGAGCTTTTAAGCTGTCCGGATACGTATTAATTAATTTTCGTTGCGCATCGATTGCCAGTTGATAATCACGTAAAGCATAACGAGAATTACCGATCCAATAGGCAGCACCGGGAGCCAAACTAGAATTAGGATAATGAATGAGAAACTCTTCAAATTGTTTGATCGCTGTTACGTAATCACCATTTTTGAATAGCCCATACGCTTGCTGGTATGCATCACTCTCAACAGAAGTGGGTGAAATTAATTCATTGGCGACTATCGGTTTATTCACAGCGCCCGAAGAAGAGGATGGTGCGGATTCGTGCGTACTGATATTCGCATTTTCAGCCTGATTCGCCACAGCAACATCCGCTGCTGATTCTTCTGGCAAAGGATCAATCATACTGCGAGGCGAACTCTTGCTAGGAGAATAAGGTAATCCAGGTTTCGCGCCAGATTCCTCGAATGTGCGTAAACGGTTATCTAAATCGATATAAAAATCCTTTTGCCTCTTTTGCAATAAGGAATTCTCATTATTCAGGGTTTCTATTTGACCATTAAGTCTGTTTACTTCAGCGCCAAGCGTTTCTACCTTGCTATAAAGATCTAACAGGCCTTGATTATTCAAAACCTGCTCCATCTTAACGATACGCGCTTCCATTTCACTGATTTGGTTACGTAATGCTACGACTTGTTCGTCTTCACCGAACAATCCCGCATAACTTAAATTACATCCTAATAGCGATATCAAAAAGAGCGCGCGTATCATTCTCATTATTCACCTCGATAGACGATATCCGTACGGCGATTTTGACTCCAAGCTGATTCACCACTGCCCACTGCGCGAGGCTTTTCTTCCCCAAAGCTGACCGCTTCAACTTGATTATCGCTTGCACCGGATAACGTCATCATACTTTTGACACTGTCCGCACGGCGTTGACCTAATGCCAGGTTATATTCGCGGCTGCCACGTTCATCGGTATTGCCTTGTAAAATAACGCTCGCGTCTGGATTATCACGCAGCAGCTTAGCATGTGCTAATACCATTTCACGATATTCGCTTTTCACAGAATAACTATCGAAGTCATAGTAAACACTGCGTTGTGACAAAATACTATTGGGATCTTGAAGTTGACTGAAATAACCTGGTCTACCGGAGCTGGATCCCGATAAATTACTATTCCCCATGTTCTTACCGGAATTTAAATCATCGACCTCAGGTTGCGTCGTTTGGCTAGCACAAGCAGATAACAAGACAATCAATGAAACGCTCAATAACCTCTTCATTTATTTACCCCTTTCGTTAAAAAAATCAATTTGCTATTTCCATTTCGGCAGAGGACCCCAAGCGGGTTCTCTGATATCGCCGGATTGCACTGATAAATGCTGCTTTGTTTGTCCATCACTGGAAACAGCCGATAATATACCATGTCCGTTTAGTTCAGTTGCATACAAGATCATTTTGCCATTTGGCGCAAAACTGGGAGACTCATCCAATCTAGAATTAGTTAGAATCTGTACTTGACGCGAGCCAATTTCCTGTACGGCGATGTTAAATTGATTGTTGTTACGATGTATAAAAGTAAAGCTTTTGCCATTTTGACTATAATCTGGGCTAACATTGTAATTGCCTTCGAAAGTCATTCGTTCGGCATTGGAATTTTCAGAACTGCCTACCGCCATACGATAAACTTGCGGACTTCCGCCGCGATCTGACGTAAATAATATATGGCGACCATCTGGAGAAAAATTAGGTTCAGTATCAATACCCGAACTTCTACTGAGTCGTTGTAAACCACTACCATCCGCATTAATTAAGAAAATTTGCGAGCCGCCTTGATTAGTCAACACTACCGCTAAACGCCTTCCATCAGGCGACCAGGCAGGCGCGCTATTGCTACCTTTGAAACTCGCTACTGCACGGCGCTCTCGCGTCGCCAAGGTTTGTACGTAAACGATCGGTTTTTTATTTTCAAAGGAAACATAAGCAATCTTACTGCCATCGGGAGACCAAGCAGGAGAGATGATCGGCTCAGAGTATTCAATAATCGATTGCGCGTTAAAACCATCGGCATCAGCTACTTGCAACGCATATTTACTTCCTTGTTTGAGTACATAAGCAATACGCGTACTAAAAACCCCAACATCTCCAGTCAGCGCTTCATATATCACATCCGCGATTCGATGCGCGGCAGACCGTAATTGCGCCGCCGGCACGGTAATTCCCAAACCCGCCAACTGCGTTTTTTTGGCCACATCCATCAAACGGAATTGTATTTCGACTTGACCACCCGGCAATGCGACCGTTCGTCCAATCACCAATGCATTAGCGCCACGATTGACCCAATCAGGGAACACTACGTCAGCAGGAACATGCGGTGAAGCGCCTGCGGTATCGACTAATTTGAATAATCCGGTGCGTTGTAAATCCGCACCGATTACGGAAGTAATGCCCTGCGGCAATCGACTTTCATCTGAGAAAGGAACGATTGCAATAGGAATTCTTGCCGATCCACCGCCAAAAATCTCGATTTTAAGTTGCGCAAGCGATGGCAAACTAATCCAACACAGTAAAAAGATAAAAGCACAAAACAACGGCTTGAATCGATGCAGAAACATAATGGATAAATTTTATAGGATCAAAAAAGTAAGCTGATTATAGCAATCATTCACGATAATGTACGGTAATGTTTAAGTTGCGAAACTCGTTAAATAATGCAGGATCAGGAGGCAAAGGCAACGGTTTGGACAAAAATATTGCTCGTTCGACAGCACTATCAAAAGCCGCATGACCACTGCTTTTACTTAACCTAACATCAAGAATATCGCCGCCAGGTAATAAAGTAACTTTAAATTCAACCACAGGATTGCCCGGCAAATCTGGTGGCATCACGATTCTACTTCTGATTTTTGCGAGAATCAGTGCTTTGTACTTCCCAATCTCGCTCGCTAACTGATTTCTCGCAGCAGCTTGCTGCGCTGCGCGCTGCGCTTCTGCCTCCCGGCGAGCTTTAGCTTCTTGTTCTTTTTGTTTCTGAGCGGCCAATTCCTTTTGTTTTTGTAATTCTTGCTGCTTTTGTAATTCCTTCTGCTTCTCAATTTCTTTTTGTTGCTCCAGCGCTTTCTTTTTTTCCAATTCTTTCTTCTGTTCTAATTCTTTCTTTTGCTCCTGTTCTTTTTTTTGCTCTTCAAGCTTTTTTAATTTTTCTGCTTCTTCTTTTTTCTTCAATTCTTCTAAATCGGGTTTAATTTCTTTAACCGGCTCTGGCTTTTGCTTGAGTTCAATTTCCGGTTTTTTAACCGGCGGTTTGACATCTTTTGGTACTGGTGTCGGCTTTACAGGCTCCGGTTTTTCAGGCTCAGGCTTTACTTGCTCTTGTTGCTTAGGCGGCTCAACAGGTTTTGACTTCACCGGCTCAGATGGTGGTAATGGTTTAGAGGGCTTTGTGGAAGTGGCAGGCTCAGATATCGGCTTCGGAAGTTCACTCCATAATTCCACAACCATACCTTCGGGTGGATGATTTTTCCAACTCAATCCAAATATCATCATTACAATGAATAGGACATGTACGAACAGCGCCAACGCACCGGAAAGAAGTATCTTCGGTTCGGAATCCGAGGGGTTGCGAAGTACGTCGATACTCATTGGTGATTATTTATTTTTGTTGCGTTAGCAAACCAACTTTTTGTACTTGATTTTGTTGCAGCACATCCATAACGTTCATAACTTCTTCGTAACGCACTTTTTTGTCTGCGGCAATAACCACCGCTTGGTCATTATTTTCAGATTGTTTTTGCTTGATAGCTTCTATCAATTCAGTCTTGTTAAGCTTTTGCTCAACAGAAGTTTTAGCCCGATCACGTAAAAAAAGATCGCCATTGGCTCGAATAATAATCTCCAAAGGCATAACTGGTGTTGCCAATGACTTGCCAATTTGCGGCAATTCAATTTGTCCATGATTAATCATCGGTGCTGTCACCATAAAGATAATCAACAATACCAGCATGACATCAATGTACGGAACTACATTGATGTCATTCATGAGACGATGCTTTGATCGGCGTGACATATTATTCTTTAATCCGATTACCGAGTGGAACGTCGCTGTAAAACGTTGGATAATTCTTCCATAAAACTTTCAAAGCGAGTGGACAAGCGATCAATAGCTGTTGCATAACGATTATAGGCAACCACTGCCGGAATCGCCGCAAATAATCCCATCGCCGTTGCAATCAACGCTTCTGCGATGCCTGGCGCAACATGCGCAATAGTCGCTTGTGCAACGCTTGATAAACTGCGAAATGAATTCATAATTCCCCAAACGGTACCGAGCAAGCCTACATAAGGACTGACCGAACCTACGGTTGCCAAAAATGACAAATGAGATTCCAATCGATCCATTTCTCGTTGGTAGGTTGCACGCATGGCTCTTCGCGTACTCTCCATTACCGCTTCAGTATCCGAGCCAGCAGGGTGTTTATTGAATTCGCCAAAGCCCGCCGCAAAAATGCGCTCTAAGCTCCCTGACTCATAACGCGAGCTCGAAGCGCGCTGATACAATGCATTTAAATCCGCGCCACGCCAGAAAATATCTTCAAAATCATCGGTACGATTGACTTCATCACGAATGACAAACAATTTACGAAAGATATACCACCATGATAAAAATGACATCATCACCAGTATCAGCATAACCAATTGCACTGGCAAGCTTGCACTGGTAATTAAATGAAGAAAGGACATATCTTGTGTGACTGTTGTGTTCATTTAATATTTCCGATTTTTTCGCGTAAAGGCGTTGGAAGACTGACTGGTTTAAGGCTGGTGACACCGACACAAACAATGTGAATGGTAGCACTAACGAGCTTAACCGCGTCTCGTAAAATTTCTTGATAAACCGTAATGCGACTACGCCCCACGTGCATTACTTTAACTGTAACCGTTAGGAGATTATCGAGGACAGCAGGCTTGGAATATTCAATCTCTAGAGAACGTAGCATAAACAATATGCCGTGACTCTCAATGAGTGAATTTGCAGTAAAACCTAACTCTCTAAGCCATTCATAGCGCGCACGTTCTAAAAATTGAAGGTGCGTTGCATGGTAAACCACACCGCCAGCATCTGTGTCCTGATAATACACTCGTACAGGTAATGAAAAATCAGCCTCTGGCATTTATCTACTAGGTAATTTGATTAATGGGTTATTTTATTTGCGGAAGAATGATGTTAAACCTATCATCACTTGCTTTTACAGCAAAATCTGTATGCTATTTTGTCACAAATTTTACCGATGGTGTTGCGTTAGGCATGAAAAATACCTGTCGACAAATAACGATCACCTCGGTCGCACACAATAAATACGATCACTGCATTTTCTACTTGGGCAGAAACCTTGAGTGCAGCTGCTAATGCCCCTCCTGATGATATGCCAGCAAAAATACCTTCTTCGCTGGCTAAACGACGTGAAAACTGTTCGGCATCTTGCTGCGAGACGTACAATAATTCATCAACTCGTTGACTATCAAAAATTTTGGGCAAATAAGCAGGTGACCATTTGCGAATACCAGGAATCTGCGAGCCCTCCTCAGGTTGCACGCCAATGACTTTAATTTCATTGCGTTGCTCTTTAAAAAATCTTGAACAACCCATGATGGTTCCGGTCGTTCCCATACTGCTCACAAAATGCGTTATTTTTCCTTGCGTATCACGCCATATCTCTGGTGCGGTGCTTGTATAATGAGCCAACGGATTATCATGATTAGCAAACTGATCCAGAATAATGCCTTTTCCTTCATCGCGCATTTTTATAGCAATGTCTCGGGCTTGCTCCATGCCTCCACTTTTCGGCGTCAAAATGATTTCTGCGCCGTAAGCAGTCATCGATTGACGTCTTTCAACGGTCAAATTTTCTGGCATCACCAAAATCATTTTATAGCCCATAATTGCGGCAATCATAGCCAGTGCAATGCCTGTATTACCACTTGTCGCCTCTATCAGCGTATCGCCAGGTTTAATTTCACCGCGGCTTTGCGCACGAGAGATCATCGACAATGCGGGGCGATCTTTGACTGAACCAGCAGGATTATTACCTTCGAGCTTTGCTAGAATGACGTTACTAGTAATTCCGGGTAATCGTTTGAGCTTAACTAAGGGGGTATTTCCAACAAGATTTTCAATTGTTTTATACATGAACTTAACTTCATACTAAACGACTGACATTATCACATATCGATTTGTAGATAGAAAAATTATCTCCGTACAACTGACAATTTCACAAAATTTAGAAAATGTTAGTTCGTTAATAAACAATTCCGTGGCAAAACCACAGAGAATCACAAGTTGGCCGTATTCCGAATTTTGTGTAACCGTTGTGTGGGTTACCGGATAGGCATGCGCTCCTGGAACAGGATAGTCGACCTATTGAGAGCTGCTTTCTAGTTTTGCAAAGTCAAGTCCATTTCTGGCTGATATTCATCAATGTCAGATAGCACAATTTTAGAGACCTTTGCACGGTTGTAATCAAAAACTGATTAGCTGGGCGCTATAATTATATTTTAAAACAATAGTATTAAAGTGATCAGCATGAGTTTTTCAGAATTTGATGTAACCCGCCGTACCCGGAAAGGGAATTTTCTGAAGCAAATTGATTAATTGATCGACTGGAACTCAATAGAGAAAGCAATCGCAGTTCATTATGCCCCACAATATCAGATGCTGCAGGTCATTCGACGTATTCGTGATTGCTGCTATTGAAGATGCTGTTGGTAGGAATTTCGAACGATGGTCTAAGCGATGGATCAATGGAAGGCATAGAGAACTCTAATCAACACGTCGTGCAGTTTCTGGGCTTGTCGCTGGAAGATGATGTATCTGACCACTCAGTATTGGGTTATAAGCATCATACGGTAGTCGATAACGATGGCTCGGTGTTAGCCCCGTTAAAACCACTGCCGCCAATGGTCATAACAGCAAGTCGCTGCAGGATCTGCTCGATAAAGCCAATATTCAACCCGAAACCCGCGTTCATGCTGTAATGCCTATAATAGCCAAAAGCACCGTGATGCTTTGAATTCACGCGGCATTAAAAATGGCATTCAAGATAAAGCAACAAAAAATAATCCACTGTCACCAAGGCCATTACAGCGCAATCACTTCATTACAAAAGCTCGCTACTATGAGGTAGAGCGAATATTCGACAGCCGAGCTGTTGGTTTAATGCCAAAACGCTGCGTTACTGCGGTCTATCCAAAGCCCATACCTGACACATATTGCTCGCTATGGCGTATAACTTGAAAAGACTGCCTAAACGCTTCGCTGAGAGTCAAATGATTGCGAAAATATAGAATTATTGCGTTTTTGCGACCGGTAATAACCGGCTTTGTGTGATTCTTCCTGAATCATTTTCGGAAAAAAAGCTAAAAAATATCCAGCGACTCACAAAAAATCCTAAATTGCCATAAGGTGAAAAAATTACCAAATTTTGCAAAGATTTCGAGAAGTAATTGTTTATCGTCTAGAGCAAGAATCTTGCAAAATATCGTGGTACAATCGAACTGGATGAAAGCTACTTTGGTGGATTTCCTAAGGGTAAGCGTGGTCGCCTTGCTACGTGCAGGGTTTATACGAGTTGGCCAATGAGCATTCAACCCTAAGAATTACTGTTATGTAAGGTTGCCATATCGATGTGGACCACTGAGGTAATCTAAACCGTGCGTCGCTACTGAGGCTCGCTAGATTAAGAAAGCGTCTCAAACGTTCTTTAACGGACAATGAAGAGTTAAAGCCGCAAGACGCTCAAAATCTAGAAAAAACAATCTGCAAGAATCTCAAGTGATCCGTTGGCAAGTTATACATAAAAAGATACTTGTTTCGCACTTAATGCCCAGCTGATATAATTTGTATCCCATTGCACAGGTTCAATAAAATTTGCTCGCAGCTAGCAATTTAAAATCGGCATCTCACAAGCACTTACTGATTCAAGTAGAAAAGCATACGGTGTTTTAGGGGGGGAAGTTAATATACCCCTTTAATACCCCTTTTTAAATCACAATAAATTCACCTTTCATCAATTATATTAATAGTTCGAGAGTTGTTTTTACAGTCATTACAACACAATAAAATTACTCAGTATGTATACAGAATGAAAATTGTTATTCTTATTCACTCGATGAGTGGCGGGGGCGCCGAACGTGTCCTTGCCAATCTCGCAAATGAATGGGTGAGACGTGATTGGGAAGTTACGATTATCACTTTCGCTCCCCAAGTGCAGGATTTTTATGAACTTAATCCCAGCATATCGCGTATTGCGCTTAATCTTGCTGAGGAATCTCACAACCTAATCCAAGGGATTTCAGCAAATTTGTTTCGTATCTTGGCGGTTCGGCGGGAGGTGATTAGATTATCTCCGGACATCGTATTGGGATTCATGCATGTCGCTTCTATAACCGCAATATTAGCTTGCATGAAACTTAATATTCCAGTAATTGGAACGGAACATAATCATCCTCCAATGCAACCACAATCTTTTTTTTGGAATCAAGTTCGCAAATGGGTTTATCCATTTGCAAAGAAAATAGTAATGCTTACACATGATGGAGCCGATTGGTTGAATAGCACGATTCCTAAGGCGCGTGCGGAAGTAATTCCCAATCCAGTGATTTATCCGCTCGTCGCGTTTGAACCAAAATTAGCCGTGGAGTCTGTAATTGGAATGAATCGAAAGGTTCTACTTGCAGTCGGTCGCCTCAATGAAGGAAAGGGGTTTGATTATCTGTTATTGGCTTTTTCCAGGCTCGCGAAAAAGCACCCAGATTGGGATCTAATCATCCTTGGAGAAGGTCCGGTAATGCAATCCTTGATATTGCAAATACAGCAACTTGAGTTGGAATCTCGAGTATATTTACCTGGGAGAGTAGGAAATGTCGGAGATTGGTATCAGCGGGCTGATTTGTATGTGATGAGCTCTCTTTTTGAAGGACTTCCTAATACCTTACTTGAGGCCATGGCTTACGGTTGTGCCGCGGTGAGTTATGACTGTGATACCGGCCCTCGCGATATTATTCGACATGAAGATAATGGCTTGCTGGTAAAACCAGTAGGTGACGTATCGGCACTTACTTCGGCATTAGATAGGTTGATGCAGGATGATGAAACCCGTCATCGAATGGGGCAAAGAGCTACTACAGTTAGGGATGATTTTTCACTCAAAAGCATCATGATAAAGTGGGATAAGCTATTTGAGGAATCAATTTTATAATTATCGAATAGTGTGAATTTTAAAATGAAACAATCTCTTTTGACTGGCTATAATACGACGAAATTCCAAACTCATTGGTTTGCTTTACTAAGCTTAGCCGTCCTAGGAATATTTTTTTTAACTAACTGGCCTATCTATCATTTTCTAATACTAGATGGCCCAGTCACGCTGCCCTATTATGCACTTGCCTGTGTTATGGCAGTGACTCTTATTTTTTTTAATCCAGCTGCGTTGAATTTTTTACTAAGAGAACCATTATTTTATTGGTTTCTAGTCTATGCCATCAGTGGATTGCTATGGTTGATAATGATTGATGATGGGTATCTTGATTCTCAAAATAGCCTTTGGAGACAGCGATTTTTATTTATGTTGCTATTTTCAGCTTGTACCATATTGGTTGCATCAGTAGATCATCAAAAGCTAGCAAAGGTATGGTTAGGATGCGCATTATTTGGAGCCATATGTTATTGGGCAGAATTTTTTAGTCCTTTTTTATTTATTCCTTTGGGGCATGAATTGAGTGGTATCGGTCGCTCTGCTGGCTGGTTTTTGGATGCGAATACTGCAGCAGGAGTTTTGGTCGGGATATGTATTGCTACAGCACCATTTGTGTCTCAGCAGTGGCGGGTTTTTTTGGTGGCAATCATATCAATTGGCATATTTCCTACGCTATCTCGTTCAGGTTTCTTATTTTCAGGATTTGTTATTGCAATGTGGCTGTGGTCGGGTCAATTTAGCAAACGAACGCTTGTTGTCTTACTGATCGCGTTACCGTTCAGTGTAATCATTGGCACCACCTTGTTTAACAAGGGAATTGAATCTCCTGATGTTAACTATAAAAATGTGATGGAACGCATCGATTCCTTGCAAGGAGGAAAAACTACCGACCATAGTGCCAATGAAAGACGATATGTTGCTGAACTTGGATGGACTATGTTTTCTGAAAGTCCTTTTTCAGGATATGGAACAGGAAAGGTTATGCCAAACTCGAAGGTATGGCATTATTCCCAATCCACACACAATACCTATCTGCTGATAATGCTTGAGCAAGGTATCTTTGGCGGGATTTTATATTTATTGTTTTTGGGGATTATTTATGTTAGAGGAATTAGGTTGTATTGGCACAGCTTATCTCGTTACGAATCTGATCTTGGCATATCATTAATTCTCATTGCGAGCTACTTCGCATTTTTGGGTTTCTTTAGCCACACTTTATTGATGGAAGGGGCTGGTATACTACTATTAGCATCCCTTCTTGCTGAAGAGCGTAAAATTGCTAGGGCCAAAATTCAAAGATCATTCAGTTAGAATTCAATTTGTTAAACCAACCAAGAGGAATACCGATTATTTGTCATGGCTAGAAAAATTCTATTTCTTATCAGTTCCCTGAGAAGTGGTGGTGCTGAACGTGTAGCGGTTAATCTGGCTAATGCTTGGGTTGAACGCGGCGATCAAATCATACTAGTAGCAACTTATTCCAAAAAAGAAGAATCTTTTTATACTCTTCCAAAAAATATAGAGTTGCACTATTTAGCTGATTTGATCGATAACGAGAATCGTAAAGGTTTCTTACAACAAATTAGCCGCCTCTTAGCGCTTCGTCGCTTAATTAAGGCTACTCAACCCGATGTAGTGTTATCTTTTTTGAGTAATGTCAATATCGCCGCTTTAATAGCAGCCCATTGGACCAAATATCCCGTAATTGTATCTGAACGCGCATATCCACCCATGATGCCTTTAGGCACATTTTACGAGAAGCTTCGTAAATGGATTTATCCTTACGCCGCATCTATAGTAATGCAAACAAGCAAGGGGCAACAGTGGGTAATTGATAATGTGCCATTAGGCCGAAGCACAGTAATACCCAATTCAGTTGTTTATCCGCTCGTCGCGTTTGAACCTAAATTGCCTGTAGAATCCATAGTCTCGCAAGATAGGAAGGTTCTACTCGCAGTAGGTCGCTTAGACGAACAAAAAGGCTTTGATTATCTATTATTGGCTTTTGCCAAACTTGCGAAAGAGCACCAGAACTGGGATCTAATCATCCTTGGAGAAGGCCCAATAAAACAATCCTTGATATCACAGATACAGGCACTTGAATTGGAATCTCGCGTACATGTACTTGGTCGGGCTGGAAATGTCGGGGATTGGTATCAACGTGCGGATTTGTATGTGATGAGCTCGCGTTTCGAAGGATTCCCTAACACCTTGCTTGAGGCTATGGCGCATGGTTGTGCAGTAGTAAGTTATGACTGCGATACGGGTCCTCGCGATATTATTCAACATGAAAAAAATGGTTTACTTGTAAGTCCCGTCGGTGATGTATCTGCTCTTGCTCTAGCATTAGATAGGTTAATGAAAAACGATGCAGCACGTCAGCAGATGGGACAAAAAGCCATTGAAGTCAGAGAGGACTATTCGCTCGAAAGCATCATTATGAAGTGGGACAAGTTATTTGATGATGTGATTAAGAAATAACTCATCTATTGATGCTTTTTAGAAAGGCTTTTAGAGAATGCAGTTTTTTTCTTCTTAAAAAGAGATTGTAAACTAAACCGCGTAATTGCCTTGGTTGAGCATATTCAACCTGTAGGTCTTGTTCGGATTAGATCATGATTCGATTCAAAGCTGCTTTTCTTAAGACCGTTTTCTCTCTCATAAGGAAAGTATGATTGCTTGCTATATGGATATCGATGGTTATCTTTATCTATGTAATAGATCAATAGGCTCTATTCATTCTTTTTATTAGTATTCATAGCTCAAGTCCACCTAAATTGAAAAGCATAGCTAGAACTTGCGACTATGAACAAGTGTTTCACTGCGACAATTTGTCACATTCCCAAAACATAAACTTATGTGCATAATGACTTTCATGTTGTTTGAAGTGAGTTGCTTGTTTTGCCAAAGAAGTTGCAAGTTTTGCTGTTTCTTCCCTTGTATTCATCCGTGCTTCCCTCCTCCTAATAAAGCACGGATGAATTTTTACTCTCAATAATCAATTTTTCTTTCGCATTCATCAAGATAAAATTGGCCTTGCCCTGTAAAAACGTATTTCTTAATTGAGATTACACTACAAGAGATCTTTGACGGTCGCATCATATTTGACCAGCCAACTGTTATTACGGTGTTTAAATCGATAGGAATCGTTACCGGTTTCAAGGATTCACAGCGATGCTGCTTTGTGGTTCATATCAAGGCTGTGCATGCAGCCAGTAAAGGCGAATATGGCTGGCTAAGGGTTTGGTGGGAGCTTCGCGCTAATCGTGTATGGACGCAACGTTAACGATATTCAAGCCGATATGTCGGCTGGTTGTATCTGGCGGTGGTTCTTGATCTGAGACCTTTGCACGATTGTAATCATGATTGGTCAGTCAACTGCTACAATGGCTATTTAAAACAATAGCATTGAA
>JBGAVE010000034.1:0-31541 GCA_044228295.1 Nitrosomonas sp. | reverse complement strand
ACTTCAATGCTATTGTTTTAAATAGCCATTGTAGCAGTTGACTGACCAATCATGATTACAATCGTGCAAAGGTCTCATGAAATATATTTTTTCTATAGCCCCTTCACAGCTGAATATCTGATCTCTCATGGAAAAACAACAAAAAGAGTACGGCAATCTTTCACTCGATCAATTCCAGAAAATTGTCCGTAAGCTACCTGAAATCCGCAGTCAATCAATTTTCAGTAGGGTAGGATGTGCGGATGCTGGGAAGGAGATCACGCTAGCGATAATTTTTACAGAAAATGGTATGAAATGACAAAATACCGGTTTGCGCAAACTCACTGAATTTTCTGAACTAACGGCGGAATATGAAAAAAACCGGTTGGACACTCATCATCGCCATGCTGACGCTGGCTGCATACCTTATCTTATGGCCGGTACCGATTGAGCCGGTGCGCTGGCAAGCGCCTGTTGCACCGGGGTATATCGGAGTGCATGCGGTAAATAACAAGCTCGCCGGTATCCGGTTAATCGATCTGGGTGATGAAGCCGGGCCGGAGCATGTCGCGCTGTCGTGTGATGGCAAACTCTACGCCGCGATGGCCAGCGGCACCATTCTGCGCATGAATCCCGATGGCGCCGCACAAGAAGTGTTCGTCAACACTGGCGGCCGTGTACTGGGTTTTGACTTCGATGTCGCCGGTAATCTGATTGCAGCCGATGCAATCAAAGGCCTGCTATCCATCGGGCCGGATCGCGCCATCACGGTTCTGGCCGATCAAGTCAACGGCGATCCGATCCGTTATGCCAACGCCGTAGCGGTCGCGGCTGACGGCAAAATCTACTTCAGCGATGCCTCAACACGCTTTGCACCCGCGCACTGGGGCGGCACCTTCGCGGCGAGCATCCTCGACATCATGGAGCAATCGTCCACCGGACGTGTTCTGGAATACGATCCCGCCAGCAAAACGGCGCGCATTGTTGCAAAAGGATTCAGTTTCGCCAACGGAATCGCACTCTCGCAAGATGAAAAAACCCTGTTCGTCAATGAAACCGGCCGGTACCGGGTATGGAAAATCGCTGTACAAGCAAACAATTTGGATATTACGCAAAACTCTGGGCAAGCCACCGTTTTGCTCGACAATCTGCCCGGTTACCCCGATAACCTGATGCGCGGCCTGGATGGTAAAATCTGGCTCGGCTTCGCCAAACCGCGCAATCCGGTGATTGACGCCATGAGCGACAAGCCATTGCTGCGCAAAATCACGCTGCGCCTGCCGCGCGCGCTATGGCCGATACCCAAGGCTTATGGTCATGTGATCGCATTCAGCGAAGATGGAAAAGTGATCGCCGATCTGCAAGACCCGGCGGGCGCTTATCCCGAAACCACCGCAGTCACTGAAACGCACGGCCGGCTGTACATCCAAAGCCTGCATGCAAAAGGGCTAGGCTGGCTGGCGCGCGAAGAATAGAAGAAACTTAAAATCAGCGTGCTAAAACATAGCGACGATACTCGCAGTTACCGATGTGGATGTCGCGCAACTGCGCATCCGCAATGCCGCCTTCAAAATAGGCGACAAATACCCGCAACGTTTCTTCGTGCGCAACGATCAACAATGTCTCATCCGGTTGCACTTTTAACCAATCGATAAACCGCAGCACGCGCTGCTTGTAATCGAGCAGCGACTCGCCGTCGTTCACGCGCGCGCCGAGCGGATCATGGCAAATCGCTGCAAAATAGTCTGCTACCGGCTTGCTCTCGAACCCTGAGCGGATATCCGCAAGATCCGCGTGTACCTCGATTGGCACGGCATGGTAGTGATTGACGATTTCTGCCGTCTGGCGCGTGCGCGGCAAGGGCGAAACGATGATGCGATCGAATCCCGCAGCGCGTAGCTCGTGCGCTGCCGATTGGGCTTGTGCGATGCCTGCCTCGGTCAAATGCACGTCTTGGGCGGGATCGTCATTACACAAGCCAAGATCGTTGTAATTCGTGCGCCCATGGCGCATGCAGTAAATGTTCATTTCACAGTCATCAATAAAAGGCTTAATGATTCTGATAGATTAGCTCGGAAAATGAGCCAATCGTATAAAACACTATCAAGGGCAGCGGAATATTTTTGGAATCAGACCAAACGCCTCTTATGAAAATACAATGGCATTATTCTTAAATAATCATTTCCGCTACTTCTCAAGCAATGTTTTTCCGAATGTACGTACGATCATGGTTGTGATGGAATCAAATTTAATCTGATCTAGTACAATTCCAGAAAAATATTTTCTCAAGGATCTATTTCTATCCATGTGCTGCGAAAGCTTTTATCTTGAGTTTTAGCCAAATCTTTGCAATTCAGACCATTTATCGATTCCGATCCATCATCACTAAGGATTTGGATTGTCGATTCTTTCTTTGGATAAACAATCAAAGCCTCTGGATGTAGTTTTTGGAAGTTAGTCTTGATGAATTGAGGTGCCTCGTTAAAATTACCTGACCATTGGTAAAGCTGAAAGCTGTCATTATCGTCATAAGGTCCTGCGATAATGAAGTACGCGCTCTTAGTATCGGAGTATTCGATACTGCGTATGCCTAGCCCATTTAATGCCAGAAGTATTGGTTTGCCGAGCTTTGGCTTTTCATTTCCAGTAATGACTTCATGTGGATTTTCCAACGGGACTAGCAGTGCTTTTCCTTCCGGAATAGGATTTCTAAACCCGATCAGCAGGCTGCCTTGCGGGGTTTTGGTTAACCCTTCAATGTTGAGTGCATTCTTGGATTCCGGAGCATTTTTTGCAGCTTCCCCAAGATTGAAGTTCTTTAGTTCTGCGGCATCTTCAAGCGCCTTAACTAGGCCCATGAACGGTTTGCCGATAGGCTTCAAATTGAATTTATCGCCTATGATTTCGATTTCGGTTGCAAAAAGGCGATGACGGTTAGGGCGTTCCTTGCCTTTTTTGTTGGCACCGTGTGAACTGATCCAGTAGATGTGATTTTTAATGAGGGTTGCTCCCTCGATATCGGCTTCCGGGTGTTTGGGGTCAATTTGCAGAAATGAAGAAAGATCCTGCGAGTATATAGAGTCATCGAAATTGTTGCTCTTGTAGATCCTCAGTGTGTTGTCTTCATCGTTAGCGACAACAAAGAAATCAGATCCGACAGAGACTGCTGCTGATGCGTCGCACATGCCGGTATGCCTGAGCATGGGTGCGAGAGAGCTTGCAGTAACAGGCAGAACGGATAGCGCAAGAGCTGCTGCGACAAAAGAAATTGCTATAGGGAAAAGTTTTATAGTCATAAAATATCCTATAGATCGTGGAAATACGAATTCACGCAGACGCTCTTGACGAAATCAATGTTTCCTGTATTTAATCATTCTTTGGATATCATGATGCGCTCACTGCCAGGCAGAATTTACCCGATCAAATTTTTCGTGTTCTTTTATTTTTAAGCGCCTCTATTAGCGTTAACGCAGCTTTTTCCCCGTCATAGATAATGGCTACATCTTTACCCGCAACAGGCTTGCCATCAACAGCACTTAACTGATGCACAATATAATCGTTGTTGACCTGCTGATAAAAAATAGCATTGTCTTTATCGATATGAATGATTTTTCCTTCATACGATTTTTTATCAACAGGCGCTTTAGCTAAATAAATGTTGTAGACACCTGGCTTGATACCTTCTTCAACCTTCTTGATCGTACCAACCGTTTCCCATTCATTATTATTCTGGGTTTGTAGGATCTTTTGTCCATTCATCACGACCATTCGTAGCTTTTGCGGTGTCGTCATTTCAAATTATTCGCCAGTAAGATTGATAGTACATTTCAATTATCCTGCTTCTTGCTGACCGGCAACTTCATTCAGAATTTTCATCAGATCGAAAGATTCAGATCTTTTCATACCATGCAAAAAGGCAATCAATTGCAGTGCACCGCTGCCCTTGGCTGAGAAACTGCCATCTTGCAATGCTTTGATGGTGAACTGAACGATGTTGGAGCAATTCCTGCCTTGCTCAAAATAGTTTTTTATTTTGGTTTGAAGAAACTCTTTATGATCGCTCGATAGATCATGCATTAAATCCTGTGGCTTGCGTTTGTCTTTTTTAATCAGATTGTAAATAGAGTCCAGCAATGAATTCGGCGTGCTTTGTTTTTGATCGTTGTTATGAGTTGTAGTGGTATTTGATTCACCTTCAGCATTGAAAGCTTGATCATCCGTAGAGTTAGACGGGAGTGTTTTTTTTAGCTTTAAGAATTGACTGAATTGGTAGACATCCAATCGGGAGATTTCTTCTTGTGTACTAAGTGCCAGCCAAGTGATTACTTCTTCTTTATGGGCTTTATACAGCCTGGTTAAATCATACAGAGCTGTGACATCGGTGCAACGCCCTGACTGATACGCATCAGCGAGTGGATCGGGTAGATCAAGAAGCGTGGCGTGCATGGTAATGTATGGATTGGTTTTACCGATGAGTCTGGCAACTTCAGACTTGGTTTTGCCGCCTGCCAGTTGTCGTCCAATAAAGTCAGCGATTTCTCTGGAGGTTAAATCATCTCTTTGAAGATTCTCGATCACCTGATCCGCTTCGCTGTAATCAGTATCGATGAAGGCAGGAATCTTGGTTAATCCGGCCTTGATACTGGCGCGGTATCGTCTAGCACCATGATTAATAATATAGGCTCCCGGTTTATCCAGATCGGGTCGTACCGATATTGGCGATTTCACGCCGCGTAATTTAATCGTTTCCGTTAGTTCTCGTAGCGTTTCTTGATTAAATTCCTTTCGGGGTTGATGAATATCTTCGCTGATTAATGAAATATCGATTTCTGTTGCACCGATAGGAGCAATATGCCCTTTTTTCTTATCCTTTTTTGTTACTTTCATTGTCATCGCATGCTTAAATGATGTTCGTTATACTGGGTTATACCGGGCAGAGATATTCATTGTTATTGGATTATTCTACCATTTTATGATTAGGAAGATAGAGACAATAGATGTAGCTATCACCAAATAAAAATCGCATGTAAGGGGGAATTCTTGTGCCCTCGGTATTTCTTTATTGTTTTTCTAATTGAGTACATTGTTGGATGTGTCATCTCTGATAAGAGAGATTTTAATCATTTACTTATTTATTCTCAATCCATATGATGATAAAAATCAATCCTGTATTTATTGGTGTGTTTTATTTCCATAGTAAGTTTATTATTGATAATTATCTGTAAAATCAGTATATAACGAACCTAATGGTTAATTTCTCATTGAATTGATAAGATTATGTCTTTATTTTAGATTAAAATGGACATAAGACAATGAGGCGGCCTACTTAAGCTGCTTAAACCCTTAAAATATAGGGCTATGATATGTATAATTTGATACTCATCACAAATATTTTGCGTATCCTTGATGAAAAGGATATGACCAAATCAGAATTGGCTGAAAAAGCAGGTGTATCCATCTCTTTTTTTACTGATCTGACCAATGATAAAGCCAATCCGTCACTTAGAATTATTGAGGCAATTGCAGAAGCATTGGAGACACCACTGCCAATGTTGCTGGAAAGTTCTGATATGAGTATGGTTGATCTTGAAGCATTAACGAATCGAAAGCTAAAGCACTTGCCTAAAGGTTTTGTCTGGAGAGGTGGAGTGCTCAGTGAATATGAAGCTTTTCAGGTTGAGCAATGGGATAAAAAGAATAGAACATTCTTACTGAAAAGTAAGAAATAAGAAATAAAATAACCGATAAAATGTAATAAAATTGGTTGCTCTAAATTGAATTACGTTATATTGTAATGTCATGTGTAAGTTTCAGGAGTGTACTCATGACATCGCAAGATCCATTGCCTAACGTCACAACCATCAAAGATCGCGCTAAAAGCAAATTAGAGCGAGACGCAAAGGAAATACTATTCGCATTGCAAGATCCTGAGACGGTTGAAATCATGGTCAATACCGATGGTCGCATTTGGCAAGAAAAGCTGGGTCAAAAGATACAACATATCGGAAACATTCAAACTGCCCAAGTTGAAGCGGTCATCAAAACGGTCGCAGGTTTCCACGGCAAGGAGGTCAATCGATTCAATCCGATGATTGAGGGCGAATTTCCGCTCGATAATTCACGCTTTGCCGGTCAACTGCCCCCTATTGTTTTATCCCCCACCTTTGCCATTCATAAAAAAGCCTTCGACGAACCGGATAGTAAGCGCAAGGTCGCTTTCGAGAGCGACGAAATGCTGCTAATAGTGGAGTAGCGACATCATGAACGATCTAAGAAGCTCAACACCTGAATTAAGCCGCGCCGCGAAGCGGCGTCGGCTTGAATGAATTGTTAGCTGCGCTCTTGGGATGCCTTGTCAATCACGCATGCTCGGATGAACTGCTTTCCAAGATCGGTAACCTCGATTAAGAGACGATCAACTTCAACGCGGCAGCCCTCATTTTTACTAAGGTCGTCTATAATCTGTTTGATCTGAGGGAAACCCTCGATCTCTGTATAGACCTCATCTCTAGTGATGAATCGCTCTTGTATTGATATCAGACCAAGTCTGGTCAAATTATCCAAGTAGTTTGAAGCCAATGGCGGGTGTTCACAGTTAGCTTTGATTCCGATTAGAGAAATATGCCGATGGGTGATGCGAAAGTGGCCCTGATCATTAACTACAAGCTTGATGTTGATTAGTGGTTGGTTTCTCCCTGTCGCTAAAAATCTCATAAGCTTTGCTTCATCAGGGGACATATTTTTAATCATGTCCACAAAGCCAGGGTGGGCGCGATATGCGGTGACCTTGTCCATCGATGTTGCTAAAAGATTTGCATACAACTCTGCCAGCTCTGATTCGGCGCCCGTGTAGCGGAGCGCTTCAATTGCCGGGACGGCAATATTCGGTTTTGGCTGTTGTACCTCTTCGGGAGGCACATTTTCCAGCTTTGCGGCAACACGCTCCCGAACAAAATCTCTGATTTTTTCAATTCCCCATACCAGCCCCTCAACGGGAGTAAGGGCAGCGTTGACGGCTCGCGTGACTAGGTGGAGCGACTTCCCCGCCTCTTTAGCCGCGGGTTGGATAGCGTCCTGATAGATCGGAACTGACTTGGCAAGCTCTGAGACCGCTTTTGCCGTCTCTCCAATTGCGCCGCCGTTTTCGTTTCCAAACATAGTGATCCCCCAAAAGCAGCTAACTAAAATTAGAAAGATAGTATTTTTATTTATTAGATTTACCGAGTCAATATTGGTGGATTATTATCCAATATAATCATATTGATATAATGCTAGTGCTTTTTATAAAAACACTAAAAAATGTGGATGAATAATCCTCCAAAACTACTGGATCGGGTGCGCGAGTGTATACGCGCCAGACACTATTCCATTCGCACCGAGAATTCGTACGTCGATTGGGTGAGGCGGTTTATTTTGTTTCATGGCAAGCGGCATCCGGAAGAGATGGGAGTGTCGGAAGTAGAAGCATTTTTGACGTTTCTTGCAGTTGAGCGGAATGTGGCTGCATTCACCCAAGGGCAGACGAAAGCAGCCTTGCTGTTTTTGTATCAGGAAGTATTGAATATTGATTTGCCACCCATTTGTTGCAGAATGACTCCGTTTTCGCTCTTAGATTTCCAATAAGGGGCTTACGGGATATTCCAACGCTTCTTTCATTGCAACCAGTGACAAAACCGCATCCCGACCATCGATGATGCGATGATCATAGGAAAGCGCGAGATAATTCATCGGCCGAATAACGATTTGGCCGTTTTCCACGACCGGCCGGTCTTTGGTGGCATGGATACCTAGAATGGCGCTTTGAGGTGGATTGATTATGGGGGTAGAAAGCATTGATCCAAACACGCCGCCATTGGTAATGGAAAAAGTGCCGCCACTGAGTTCTTCAAGGGTTAACTTACCCTCCTGCGCACGATTGGCAAAGTCAGAAATTTGCTTTTCGATTCCTGCCAGCGTCAGTTGATCGGCATTGCGAATCACCGGCACAACCAATCCCCGAGGACTGCTAACCGCGATCCCGATGTCATAATAATCATGATAGACAATATCCGTGCCTTCGACCGATGCATTGATGATTGGGTATTTTTTCAGCGCCGCGACGATCGCTTTTACAAAAAACGACATAAAACCCAGCTTAACGCCGTGTTCTTTTTCAAATGGCACTTTATAGCGCGTGCGTAAATCGATTACCGCTTGCATGTTGACTTCGTTAAACGTGGTTAAAATCGCCGCCGTCGATTGTGATTCCACTAAACGCTGCGCGATGGTTTGACGCAAGCGAGACATAGGCACGCGACGATCTTTTCGCGAAGTACTCGATTGATTCAAGCTTTGTACTGGCTGTTGCGCAGATGATTGCAATTTTTCTTCAGGCTGAGAGGCCGATTGTGGCGCATTTTCAACAATATTGCCTGTTTTGCTCGTGAGCGCTGCTTGCACATCTTCTTTGAGAATGCGCCCGCCCAAGCCACTTCCTTTAATGTTAGCCACTTCAGAGGATTTCATATTATTTTCATCGATCAACCTACGTGCTGCCGGCATTAGCGTTGATCCTGCATGAGATTCATTTTTTTCAGCAATGTCTTTCTCTGCAGACGTTGAGGGACTCTTAAGATGCACATCCGTAATTGGTTTGATATCTTCTGCGTCTTCTTTGCTTTCATCGGCGCTCGCTTCAGTGTCGATAACCGCAATCACTTCACCACTCACAACCGTTGCACCATCTTGTTTATGAATCACTTTTAGCACGCCTGCATTGGGTGCGGGTAACTCCATGACGACTTTATCAGTTTCGATGTCGATCAAATTTTCTGAACGTTCTACTTTTTCACCCGCTTTCTTATGCCAAGTTACTAGGGTAGCTTCTGCAACAGATTCTGATAATTCAGGCACTTTAACGTCAACGAGCATAATGTTTCACATCCTCTTGTTAAATTTTTTCTCTGAAAGCCGCTTCAACTAATTCATTTTGCGTAAATTTATGTCTCGCTGCATAACCAACCGCGGGCGAAGCAGCCGATGCGCGCAGCGCATATGCTAACACTTGATTTGGGCGCATATGCCTTAACAAATAATGCTGAATACGGTGCCACGCTCCTTGGTTACCGGGTTCTTCTTGGCACCAAATGACTTCTTTTGCGTTGGTGTAACGATCGATTTCGGCTTGCAATTCGTCATGTGGAAAAGGATAGAGCTGCTCCAAACGTGTAATGGCCATATTGGATATATTATGTTCTTTACGATAGGCAACGAGCTCATAGTACACTTTACCGCTACAAACGATAATACGCTTTACCTTCTTAACTTCAAGTTTTTCTACCTCAGGAATAACTGGATAAAAATAACCGGTTGCCAAATCTTTTAGATTCGAGGCAGATTCCTTAAGTCGCAACATACTTTTTGGACTCATAATGATCAACGGTTTACGAAGTGGCCGAAGTAATTGCCGACGTAGTAAATGGAACATCTGAGCTGCAGTGGAAGGAATACAAATCTGGATATTATAATCAGCACAAAGTTGCAGAAATCTTTCCAATCGCGCGGAAGAATGCTCAGGGCCTTGACCTTCGTACCCGTGCGGCAACATCATCACTAACCCGCACAAGCTGCCCCATTTTGCTTCGCCAGAAGCAATGAATTGATCAATGACAACCTGCGCTCCATTTGCAAAATCGCCAAATTGAGCTTCCCAAATCACTAATTCATTGGGTTGCGAGGTAGCATACCCATATTCGAAGCCCAGCACGGCTTCTTCCGACAGTATCGAATCAATTACCACAAAATCAGCTTGTTTCCGATCAATATGGCGCAAGGGAACATAAATCCGCTCATTTTCGCTAGCCGATACTTGATCCCGTATCACTGCATGGCGATGGAAAAAAGTACCCCGGCCAGAATCTTGACCGGACAACCTGACACCATGACCTTCTTGCAGCAAAGAAGCATAGGCCAAGTTTTCCGCCATGCCCCAATCTAAATCTAATGCGCCCTCTCCCATCGCTCGACGGTCCGCTATGATTTTCTCGACCCGGGAGTGCAATTTAAAATCCTTGGGAATATCGGTTAATCGTTCTGACAGATTTTTTAAGACTTTAATTGGAACACTGGTGGTGATTTTTTGATTCCATTTAATGGGTTCTCGGTAGGGCGCCCACTCTCCCATCGGCTTATAATCGTAGCAAATCGTTTTATTTGGGTTGGTACCCGCATCCATTGCGTTACGATAGGCCTCAATCATCGATTCAGCATCTTTTTGACTAATTACGCCAGCCGCATTCAGTTTCTCGATGTACAGTTTTAGCGTGCCTGGATGCTTGTTAATGATTTGATACATGCGAGGTTGCGTGACCATAGGTTCATCTTGTTCGTTATGTCCCAGTTTTCTAAAACAAACGAGATCGATCACGACATCTTTATGAAAGCGCATGCGAAAATCAAATGCTAATTCGCCAATCATCATCACCGCTTCAGGATCATCACCGTTGACATGAAAAATCGGCGCTTCGATCATTTTTGCCACATCGGTACAATACAGTGTTGACCGGCTATCGCGAGGATCAGACGTAGTAAACCCGATTTGATTATTGATAATGATATGAACCGTTCCACCAGTGCCAAATCCACGAGTCTGCGATAAATTAAGCGTTTCCATCACCACGCCCTGCCCTGCAAAAGCAGCATCGCCATGGATCAAAATGGGTAGCACCTTATCGCCGCTCAAATCTTTTAATGCATGTTGACGAGCTCGTACCGATCCTTCAACGACCGGATTGACTATTTCCAAATGTGAAGGATTAAATGCTAATGCTAACCGCACAATACCGCCTTTGGTATTGACAGCGGAATAGAAGCCTTGATGGTATTTCACATCCCCAGAAGGCAAATCTTGCGCATGCTTGCCTTCAAATTCTCGGAATAAATCCGCGGGCATTTTTCCCAGCGTATTCACCAACACATTTAAACGCCCACGATGCGCCATGCCCATGACAATCTGACCGACACCGAATGCCCCTGCGCGTTGAATCAAACCATCCAATAAAGGAATTAAGCTTTCATTGCCTTCACCTGAAAAACGTTTTTGCCCTACATAACGATTGTGCAAATAACGTTCAAGACCTTCTGCAGCCACCAGTCGTTCTAAAATATGACGCTTATATTCATCCGAATAGTTGGGATTCGATCGATATCCTTCTAAACGCCCTTGAATCCATCGCTTTTGCTCTACCGCAGAAATATACATATATTCTGCGCCAATCGAACCGCAGTAAGTGTCGCGCAAGATCTGCAACATATCGCGCAATGTAGCATGTTCGGGGCAAACAAGAGAACCGCTGTTAAATACTTTGTCCATATCTTCTTCGGTAAAACCGAAGTAAGCCGGATCTAATTCTTTTACCTCTGTTTTTTGTACCAAACCCAACGGATCAAGTTTTGCTTGATTTAGACCGCGATAACGATAGTTGTTAATTAATTGCAATACGGCAACTTGCTTACGGTCATCCGTTTGAGTTGCTGGCTGATTCGATGATTTTAATGATAGTTGAGCAACCGACCCAGGCGAATTGAAAGTACTACTTGACGGTTGGGAATCGACTTTAGCATCGGATACATGATTTGTAATCGAGTCGAAGTAGTCACGCCAAATCTGCGACACAGAATACGGATCGTGCAAATATTCTTCATACATCGCTTCAATGAACGAAGCGTTCTCGCCACATAAGACAGATTGATCCATCAACGGGTTACTCATACGTTTAGACAAGCCTGTTAAAAAACAAATTATTTTTTACAAAATGTTTCGGGAATATCACGCTTTGCCGCACCCATATATAACTGACGCGGACGGCCAATTTTGTAATCTGGATCAGAAACCATTTCACTCCATTGTGCCACCCAACCAACGGTCCTCGCCATCGCGAAAATCGCTGTAAACATGATGGTCGGTATGCCAAGTGCGCGTTGCACGATGCCAGAATAAAAATCGACATTAGGGTATAGTTTTCTGGAAATGAAATATTCATCTTCCAGAGCAATTTTTTCCAGTTGCAGAGCCAATCTAAATAGGCGATCGTTCTCTAGACCTAATTCATTTAAAACCTCATGACAGGTTTCACGCATCAATTTGGCGCGCGGATCAAAATTTTTGTATACCCGATGACCAAATCCCATTAAACGATAATTGCTGTCTTTGGCTTTGACACGACTGATATATTCGTCGATGCGCGAGACATCGCCGATTTCTTCCAACATATTCAAGCAAGCTTCGTTTGCACCACCATGCGCAGGCCCCCATAAACACGATATTCCTGCAGAAACACAGGCAAATGGATTGGCCCCGCTAGAACCGACTAAACGCACCGTTGACGTTGAAGCATTTTGTTCGTGATCCGCATGTAAAATCAAAATACGATCCAACGCCCGAACGATCACAGGGTTGGTGGTATATTCTTCGGAAGGTACGGAAAACATCATATGCAAGAAATTTTCCGCGTAACTCAAGCGATTTTTTGGATACACATAAGGTTGGCCAATATTATATTTGTAAGCCATGGCTGCGATAGTCGGTAATTTCGCAATCAAACGAAAAGCCGATTGTTGCCGATAAGCAGGATCAGAAATATTCAGCGCTTCATGGTAAAACGCAGAAAGTGCGCCAACCACACCCACCATCACCGCCATTGGGTGAGCATCGCGTCTGAAACCATTAAAAAACCGAACCAATTGTTCATGTAACATGGAATGCTCTTTAATGGCGCCATCAAAAGTAGTTTTTTGTTGCGGGGTTGGTAATTCACCATTCATCAACAAATAGCAAACATCGACAAAATCACAATGCATGGCCAATTGTTCAATGGGATAGCCGCGATACAACAAAATCCCTTTTTCACCATCAATGAAGGTAATTGAGGAATTGTTACTGGCAGTGGACAAATAACCGGGATCATAGGTAAACATGCCACTTTGTTTATGTAGCGTACGTATATCAATAACGTCAGGCCCCATCGTTCCAGATAAAACCGGTAACTCAATAGGCGCGGTGCCATTATTAAGATTCAAAGTCGCTGTTTTTTGTACCATGTTACTTCCTCATTCATTGCTCATAGTCGATTAGTATGCACAAAATGCACATTTATGAATTTCGTGAATACCGTTAGAAAGTCAGTTCTTTTGTAGTAAATTCAATACAGTCGACAAACTTTCGTCGCTGGTTACTTGACGACCTGTAATCAAATTCCATAAATCCTGGTCAGGTAAATCAAGTAATCGTTCAAATTGCTGCAGTTGTTGCGTGCTTAATTGTTTGTAATCGTTATCGATGAAACGTTGCAAAACGATATCCAACTCAAGCATTCCACGCCGGCACCGCCAGCGCGCCCGCTCAAGTTCTCTCATACCATTCTTTTGACCATCATATCTTTGATTTTGCCGATCGCATTCGTTGGATTTAAACCTTTAGGACAAGCATCTACGCAATTCATGATGGAGTGGCATCTAAATAGTCTGTAAGGATCTTCTAAATTATCCAAACGCTCAGATGTTGCTTGATCGCGGCTATCTGCTAGAAAACGATACGCCTGCAACAAACCAGCAGGTCCGACAAATTTATCAGGATTCCACCAAAACGAAGGACATGACGTCGTACAGCACGCGCATAAAATACATTCGTAGGCACCATCGAGCTTTGCACGATCTTCGGGAGATTGCAAGCGCTCGGTTTCTGGCGGTGGATCATTGTTGATCAAATAAGGCTTGATCGAGTGATATTGTTGAAAAAATTGCGTCATGTCGACAATCAGATCTCGAATTACGGGCAAACCCGGCAACGGACGTATCTCAACAGGTTCTTTCAAACTGCTAATCGGCGTAATACACGCCAATCCGTTTCGACCATTAATATTCATCGCATCGGATCCGCATACGCCTTCCCGGCAAGAACGGCGCAAACTCAAACTGTCATCGGTTGACTTGATACGGAGCAATGCGTCTAGCAGCATTTTATCCGTACTGGCCAATTGCACATCATAATCGCGCATGTAGGGTTTTTCATCTTTATCGGGATCATAGCGGTAAATAGAAAATTTCATGTTAACTCCGATTATTAATGATATGAATGCTGATGCATGCCAATTCAGAATTATTACAACAATACAGAACTGCGAATCGACATTACCATTACAGAATATTTGATTGATTGCTTTCCTTAGTATAACTGGAAATATCAACAAAAATATAGCCATCGTCATAACGCTTAAGACGAATGTTATCATTTAAAAATCTTATTTATCATTTTTTATATCAATTCTAATTCGCCCATAAACTCATCAAGAATTCAAGGCTATATTCAGGTAAAATCACACTGTTAGGTTCATGTGGTTGAGCCAACATCAGGTGATTAAAAAATTAAAATTGATTGTAGATCAAGCCATAAAGAATTTTTATAAGGAAGAATCAAATGAATTATATAACTAGCGTTGTTTGCATCATCGGTCTTAGTATCGCACTCATAGGGTGTGGTGGCGTTCCCCAACCCGATGCGGCGAATTGTTCTGGAAGAGGAATGGAATCATCGCTAACCGCATTTAAAAATGATGAAGCTGCACGTCAAGCATTTATTGATAAGTGCACTGAAATTAACAAAGAAAGCGCAAAAACCACTAACTAAAATTGTCTAAAAAATGTGAGTATGTGAATATTGTACTATTGACTATAATGTAAACACGTACTCACTATTCCTGCTATTTATACAATAGTCAGCCGCAGGTTATCAGTTGATAAACATGATGTTACCTCTAAGAGTTTCCTTTAGATCAGAATAATAGTTTTCTGGATACCCAAAAAACTTTCATGTTGTTAAAGTACACCCATCGTAATTTTTTTTGGGGAGTAACTAATCATGAAAACAGTAAATCTGATAAGCGCAATTATTATTACATTTGCTTTTTTAGGCTTGTTGACCATCAAATCCACCCATGCTTCAGAAGTTGAAGGCATTGATAGCAAAGATCACGCTACATTAGTCAAATATTACGAAGCTCAAGCCAAAGAAGAACAAGCTAGGTTAGAACATAATCAAGCTATTCTTGAAGAATACGAAAACCACTCATTTTATTTCGGCCCTCAAGGGTTAGCAGAACAATCACACGCAAAAGCTAATGCCCGTGAGCATAAAAAAGCAATGAATAATGCTTTAGAAAAAGCACAGTACCATAGAAAAATGGCTACATTAGAAAACAACCAAAACAATGCAAATTCCACCTTGAATCAAGAGGTCGCTTATTTTAAATAACGCTACTAGCTCGCTCTATTAAAAAGACAGTAACATCAAGTTATTGTCTTTTTAATTTTTTGTAGGAACCCCTTCAAGAATCTCTCCATTTGATCGCGCGCTAAGATAGCGATACATATTGCGCATATTTTTCATCACTTCCTCATTACCTTTCCAAGCCGGCATAAGCCCTCGTCCATTTGCTACAACATGAGCAAATTCGACCTCGGACAGATTTTTGATATTTTTTGTTAGGTCTGGCGCGATTTTTCCTTCGCCAAATCTACCATGGCATGAACCACATGTGTCTGCGAATATTTGCCAGCCTTCGAATATAGCTTCATCGACTATTTCCTCACTGGCCGCATAAGCCACCGTCGAACAAGCTACATCAAACACAAGAATGTACGACAGTGACAATAGTTTCACGTTAGTTTTCATATTATAAAACACGCTGCAATATGTGGTTTTAAAGACACTCGTGATGAATTCTAAAATCTTGTCCTGCGCTATGAGCGTATGCTCAGCCAATGGCTTAAGTTCCAACGAACGATCAAAATTAGCTAAACGAGGAATGGGAAAATTTATTGATCACGATTGCAAGTTTATGTTTAAGTATGGCATTGCTCGTGAATATAGGACTTAATCGTTTCCGCATTCGCTTCTTTAACCACGAAACGTTGGGGTAAGTCTTCCAAGTTTTCAAAGCCTGACGGTCGCTTAGGCTCATGACCGATCGCTTCTTGTATGCTTTCAGAAAATTTCACAGGCAAAGCGGTTTCCAAGCATATCAAGGGAATTCCATTTTCACGATACGCTTGTCCTACTTTTAACCCATCAGCCGTATGCGTATCAACCAATACTTGATAACGCTGATAGATATCACGAATCGTCGCAATTCTTGAGGCATGATTACTGCTACCCGAAACAAATCCAAAGTCTTTGATTTTATTAAATAGTGGTGTGTTGGATATATCGAAAGATTTGCCTTGATCAACAACTGACCACCATTGTGCGACTTGATTTGCATCACAATCCGTCAAATCGAAAATAAACCGCTCAAAATTTGAGGCTTTTGAGATATCCATCGATGGGCTACTGGTATGTTTGGTTTCGGTCGTAGCACGTGGACGATAAACACCAGTCATAAAAAATTCATCGAGTACGTCATTCTCATTCGTCGCCAAAATTAAACGTTTAATTGGCAACCCCATCATTCTCGCGACATGCCCGGCACAAATATTACCAAAATTTCCAGAAGGAACCGCAAATGAAACCTGTTCATCATTAGTTTTGGTCGCTGCAAAATAGCCTTTAAAGTAATACACAATTTGTGCAACGATACGCGCCCAGTTGATTGAATTCACCGTCCCAATTCGATGCGCTTGTTTGAAAGCATGATCATTGCTGACTGCTTTGACGATGTCCTGACAATCATCAAATACGCCACGTATGGCAATGTTAAAGATATTCTTATCCTGCAATGAAAACATCTGCGCAGTTTGAAAACGGCTCATTTTACCGAAAGGCGATAGCATAAAAACTCGAATGCCGCGTTTGCCACGCATGGCATACTCAGCACTTGAGCCCGTATCGCCCGATGTCGCACCTAGAATATTGAGCTCTTCGCCTGTTTTATCAAGCTGGTATTGAAACAAGTTACCCAGCAATTGCATGGCAATATCTTTAAAAGCAAGTGTAGGCCCATTGGACAATCCTAAAATATGCCAGCCAGGCTCTAGGGTTTTCAACGGTGTAATATCTGCATTACCAAAAACTTCTGCGGTATAGGTTTGAGCAATAATTCGCCGCAAATCTTCTGCCGGAATATCATCGACGAACCGAGAAATGATTTCAAACGCTAAATCTTGGTAACCCAAATCACGCCAATTATTTAGCTCAGTCAAGCTAATTTTGGGATATTTTTCAGGAATCGCCAATCCACCATCGGGAGATAATCCACTCAATAGGATTTCAGAAAATGTTTTCGGCAGCATTCCGCCACGGGTAGAAATATAACGCATGTTATTGTTATTTATTCAATTCTTCGATGCGGATGCGAAACACTTGATTCGTTACAACCGGTAGCGATTCGATGCCTTTAATGGCAGCATTGATGCTTCTTTCAAGCGTAGTATGCGTCAACATAATAATGCTCACTTTGTCTGAATCGTCACTGGCTTCTTTTTGAATCATGGCGCTGATAGAAATATGATTATCCGCCAAAATACGTGTAATTTCCGCCATGACTCCAGGTTTATCCACGACTTGCATGCGCAAGTAATACGAAGTTTCCACATCATCCATGGATAACATCGGCGTATCAGACAGTAAATCCGGTTGGAATGACAAGGTAGGCACGCGATGCATCGGATCAGCCGTTTGCATGCGCGCCACATCCACTAAATCCGCGATAACAGAACTTGCCGTCGGCTCGGCACCCGCACCCGCACCGTAATACAACGTTGCGCCCACCGCATCCCCTTTCACCACCACGGCATTCATCACGCCTTCTACGTTAGCAATCAAACGCTTGATTGGAATAAGGGTTGGATGCACACGCAGCTCAATACCTTTCTCCGTGCGCTTAGTAATTCCCAGCAATTTGATCCGATACCCTAATTCTTCCGCATATTGAATATCTTCACTCGTTAATTTGGTAATTCCTTCGGTATAGACTTTGTCAAACTGCACAGGGATACCAAATGCAATCGCCGACATTAACGTGATTTTATGCGCGGCATCAATTCCTTCGATATCATAGGTCGGGTCAGCTTCGGCATAACCCAGTTTTTGGGCTTGCGCCAAGACTTCATTAAATGCAAGCCCCTTTTCACGCATTTCTGACAGAATAAAATTGGCCGTACCATTAATGATCCCGGCAATCCAGGTAATGCGATTCGCTGTTAATCCTTCACGTAATGCCTTGATAATAGGAATACCACCCGCTACTGCCGCCTCGAATGCCACAATCACACCTTTTGCGCGAGCTGCGGCAAAAATCTCAGTGCCATGATTCGCCAACAATGCTTTGTTTGCGGTGACTACATGCTTGCCATGCGCAATCGCTTCCAAAATCAATTCTTTTGCGATAGTTTGTCCGCCGATCAATTCCACGACGATATCAATATCGGGATTGCAAGTCACTTCATGCGCGTTATCCGTGATGATTGCATCGTTGCCCACCAGTCCGCGCACTTTTTGTAGATCCTTGTCAGCAACCATTTTGACGAGAATTTTTCGGCCTGCACGACGTGCGATTTCTTCGCCATTTCGCTTAAGAACAGTAAACGTACCGCCACCGACGGTACCCAGTCCTAAAATACCAATATGAATAGGTTTCATAAAAATTAAAGATTATAGTAATCGGTTGCAGATTATAAATGAGCCGCCGCAGAAAAGGTTAAGCGACGGAATGTTTTTGATCGGTATGATGACGTTTGCGATAACGTTGCAAAAAGTGCGCGATACGGCCTATTGCTTCGGTAAGATCGTCCACATTAGGTAAAAACACCACGCGAAAATGATCGGGATTCTTCCAGTTAAAACCACTGCCTTGCACCAACAATACTTTTTCTTCCAACAATAAGTTCAGCACAAACTCTTGATCATTTTTAATGGGATAGAGTTCAGGATCCAAACGGGGAAACAGATAAAGGGCAGCTTTGGGTTTATAGCAAGTCACGCCTGGAATTTCTGTCAACAATTGCCAAGCTGTATCGCGTTGCCGCATCAATCGCCCAGTGGGCAAGGTCAGATCGTAGATACTTTGATAGCCACCTAACGCCGTTTGAATACCAAACTGTGATGGCACGTTAGCACAGAGTCGCATTGATGCGAGCATGTTCAAACCAGCTATATAATCACGCGCATGATTTTTTTCGCCGGATACGACCGCCCAGCCGGAACGAAAACCCGCTGCACGGTAATTTTTTGATAATCCGTTAAATGTTACAAACAATACATCATCAGCCAGCGACGCAATCGAGGTATGCGTCGCTCCATCATAAAGAATTTTGTCGTAAATTTCATCGGCGTAGATAATGAGCTGATGTTCACGTGCAATCTCGATAATTTCAAGTAATAATTCCTTAGGATATAAAGCACCGGTGGGATTATTAGGATTGATAATCACAATCGCGCGTGTCTTATCGTTAATTTTGGCGCGCATATCATTTAAATCAGGCAACCAATCCGATGCTTCATCGCACAAATAATGACGCCCTACCCCACCCGACAATACCACTGCAGCCGTCCATAACGGATAATCTGGCATCGGAATCAGCACTTCGTCCCCGTTATCGAGTAATGCTTGCATTGCTAAAACAACTAATTCCGATACGCCATTACCAATGAAAATATCGTCCAATTGCACGTTTCTAATCTGCTTTTCTTGCGTGTAATGCATGATCGCCTTACGCGCAGCGAACAAACCTTTCGAATCACAGTATCCCGAAGCATCGGACAAATTTCGAATAACGTCCTGTAGGATTTCTTCGGGTACATCAAAACCAAACGTGGCAGGATTACCAATGTTTAGCTTGATGATATGATGACCTTCTTCCTCCATCTGCTTCGCGCGCTCCAATACAGGCCCACGAATGTCATAACATACATTGGTCAATTTACTAGATTTTCGAATGGGGCGCATGATCGCAATAATCAAAAATAGTTATAAATCAAAATATTGATGAGAAAACATCTGGACACACAATTAACAAATCCTGTTGAACATTATATATGCAATCAAGGATTGTCCGTTAATGGCTTAGCAAAACATATTCTAAATAAATGCATAAACCATCATCGGCCATATTGGTATGCTGAAAACACAGGAATGCTTGCCAACTCATTAAAAACCAATGCGGCAGTAGCTTAGTTGATTTGAGAGACCAATCGCGTCGCCAATTCTTTTAATGAATCAAAGCCTTCAAGTCCATCGCAAAAACGTTGCGGTATCCCAGAAAAACCTACCTGAGCCCCCACCAAAGCGCCGGTCAGAATAGCACGAGCTTGATTCTGCCCACCACCGTTAACAGCATGCAACACCGCCGATTCAAAATCATTTTGAAAACGAGCAGCGAGATAATACACCGCCGGAAGTTGATGATAAATCGCACACGGCATGCCATACACGAGTGAAACCTTCCACGCAGGTTCGATCCGAATAGTAGGATCAGCTGCCGCTTGCGCCATATAGGCCGGAGTTAATAAGGCATCGGGTGATGCAAAACGCCCTACACGCGGGGGATCAGGATCTCCTGGCCGAGGTGGTTTTAAATCATCGTTAGTTACCGCGTGAAAGGGTAATTCCCCCGATTTAACCATTGCCATCAGTTTATTCGATAGCGTTTCGTCAAATTTCTGTCCCTGCACTAATAAACTGATGATTGCGCCATAAGCTACGGTCATTGAAAGTACGATATCATCTGACTGTGTCAAACGAGCATTACTTGAAATGGCAAACGCCAATTTTTGCGGATGCAACGCATACCGTACCGCGATAGCTAAGGTACGCTCGATTGCCTCAGTGGTATCGGCGTGTCCAGCGGTTTGTCCCCAAGGTAGCTTTTGCTCAACCCGGCGACGCCATGCTTCGCGAATCGATTGACTGGTATATCCGCCAGGTCCATTTGCAGGTGTTCCATCGAGCAAAGGAAATAAATCTTCATCGAACCGACGGCAGAAATCGGCCTCATTGTATTCACCTTGCTCCACCAGTGACTGAAGCATAAGCTTCAAAATAAAGCCAGCCTGAGAGGATTGCCCAGCTTTCAATTCGCCATGATAACGATCTGGCTTGGGATCGGTATAATCATCAACCCAGGGCCCATAATCGCGCCGCATTTCTTCTAAGTTGTAATACCAGTGCGGCCCCAGTGCTAGCCCGTCACCAACAAAAGCTCCGATAATCGCACCGATCGCATGCTGCCGAATATCTAAGGTCGTCATGGATAATAAAACAAATTTAGTGACTAATATTGATAGAAAACTGGTAAAAATTATTTATCTGGAAACCAATCTATGCTTCTCAAGCTATACCGCATGAATTCTAAAGCAATTTTATTTTGTTTTGCACGTCAATATTCTTCTTGACAATTTAAATAATCCACAGTCTAAAAATGTTAAAAAAGCATTTAGAATACAATCACAGCAAATCATTTAAAAACAGGTAACCCATTGATATCTATAGAGTATAATTGATGTCGAATAATTAATCAGGCTTAGAAAAATCTCTAAGAATACATAGATTAAGCTGCTCGATTTACAGATTACTCACAAAGTTATCCACAGTTTTTGTGGATAACAATTTTTACTCAAACAAAGCAACTTGTTGCAATCAATATAGCATTCAGCACGCCGCTCAAATTACTGTTTGCAGTCTTTTTCTAAGAAACGAGATCTTAAATTTGGAAGAAAGAAAATGACTTGAAGTAAAAATAATAGCAAACATTTTGTTTTACTTACAATATCTAAATAAATCAATCACTTTCTTCGAGTTTCTGCCAAATACATTGATTATTACTTTGCAAGCTAATCCATTTTAAAATAGATTGATGTTGTGAATTTTCGAAGTCGTTTACTTTAATAACTTTCAATGAATGAGCTTCAACAGTAGTCGCGAAGCCTTGAACCGTCTCCTTGGGTTCCAAATCAATTAATAAGCTTTCTTGTCCTCGCGTCATCGCTAAATAAACTTCTGCCAGCAACTCCGCATCCAATAATGCTCCGTGCAGTGTTCGTTTGGAATTATCAATGTTATATCGTTCGCATAACGCGTCTAAATTGTTACGCTTGCCAGGATGCAATTCTTTTGCCAGCTTAAGCGTATCGACAATTGAACAACAATAGTGTTGAAGCGGAGCCATTTTCAGTAAATCAAGCTCATAATTCAAAAAACCAACATCGAAAGGAGCGTTATGAATGATAAGTTCGGCATTCTCGATAAACGCCAAAAAATCTTTGGTGATTTCATGAAACTTAGGTTTATCCGACAAGAATTCCGCAGTTAATCCATGAACCTGCAATGCGGCGTCATCACTATCTCTTTCGGGATTCAAATAATAGTGGATTTGATTACCAGTCGAGTGACGATTCACTAACTCCACGGCTGCAAGCTCCACAATACGGTGACCTTGCTTGGGATCCAGTCCTGTCGTCTCGGTATCTAAAAAAATTTGTCTCATCCAATTACCTAGACACCACTTGCATTACTGTCTTGTTGATTAGAAACCATTGCCACACCTAAATTGGCCAACTTATCTGCGCGCTCATTACCTTCATGTCCAATATGGCCGCGAACCCAGTACCATTCTATTTGATGAATTTGCGTCAAACGATCAAGTATTTTCCAGAGATCCTCATTTTTAACAGGTTTTCTTGCAGCAGTTTGCCAGTTACGACTCTTCCACCCATTAATCCATTCACTAATGCCCTTTTGAAGATACTGTGAGTCGGTATACAAACAAACTCGACAAGAACGTTTTAGAGACTCTAACGCACGAACAGCCGCTAATAACTCCATACGATTATTGGTCGTTAACTTCTCACCACCATAGATTTCTTTCTCACGTCCATCATAACGTAGCAAGGCACCCCATCCTCCTACACCAGGATTTCCTTTACAAGCGCCATCAGTAAATATCTCCACCACAGTTAAACTAATCGCCATCGAACATTCTATGCATACCACTGCGCACTGAATACATTGCGTATGCCATGAAATTATTTGTTAAGTTTCTGAGTAACCGAAACAATACGTTCGCGACTATCGAGATTTTTTTTCCAGCCCGGTTTAATCACCCGCATCCCATGCATGTGTTTAATCGCATGTAAAAAATAAACACCTCCGCCAATAGGCCACCATCGATCACCGGCCGCTTCCATAAAACGAAAACGTTGACGCCATTTTTCACGCTCAAATGGAGGCGCATAACAGCACAATTCCCCCCCCATTGTTTCGAAGTCTAGTAATTTCAACCAATCTTTGATACGAGATAAAGCAATGAAGTTTGCATTCCAAGGAAAATCTTTTCGATTGGTTTTTAAATATCGACCAACACCCCATAAGCTCAATGGATTAAACCCAGATATCACCATATGTCCTTCTGGAATGAGCACGCGATATACTTCTCGCAAAATTTGGTGTGGATTGAAATTGAAATCAAGGGTATGTGGCATAATAACGAGATCAATCGAGTTGCTTTGAATCGGCAAAAAATCCGCCGAGGCGATCAGGGCAGACTGTTCTTTGCCCAAACCAATCGAAAACTGCAACGGCATTCTGTTGAATCGCAAAAAATTAAATTGTGACATACCAATTTGAATAGCATTGTATCCAAAAATATTGGCAACAACTTTATCGAAATAACGGTACTCGCGATTAAGCAAGTAACAACCCAGCGATGTTTCAAACCACTGCGTATTATCAGCAATATTATGGCTCTCGATCATGTTCTACCAATCATTTATAACCAGTTAAGTTTTTTTAAAGTTTAAAAAGATTAACGCTATGATCAATGTACATCCAATAAAAGCATTCAATGACAATTATATCTGGATTCTTCATGACGCAGCTTATGCCATTGCTGTTGATCCCGGAATATCAAATGGCGTTATTCACTTCCTTCAAACCAATAACTTAAAACTCGCTGCGATTCTGGTTACGCATCATCACAGCGATCATATTGGGGGCATTGACGATTTGAAGAAAATATTCGATGTTCCTGTGTATGGACCTAGGTCTGAGGCTATTCCGAACGTGACTCAACAGGTTTCGGAAGGCAAAGAAATCGTTATTAACGAACTCGCAACAAGTTTAACAGTATTGGATATACCAGGCCATACGCTTGAGCATATCGCCTTTTACATGAATCATCCATTCCATGCGATATTTTGTGGCGATACTTTGTTTGCCAGTGGTTGCGGGAGAGTATTTGAAGGTAGTTACGCACAAATGTATGCTTCACTTCGCAAGCTATCCCAACTACCTGACGAGACGCTAATTTACTGTGCACACGAATACACGATCAATAATATCGGTTTTGCAAAACACGTCGATCCCGACAATGACGAATTGATCGAATTTGAATCCCTATGTAAAGAGTTACTTTTGGAACGTAGGCCTACACTGCCTACTCACTTAGCGCTTGAAAAAAAAATTAATCCTTTTTTACGATGTGAGGATCCCAAAATAATTCATAGCGCACAAAACCACTCGGACCAGCTTACGAATGATCCAGTAAAAATTTTTTCAATATTACGTCAGTGGAAAGACAACTTTTGATGAAAGCTAGAGAGTAAAAATGAAAAAGCAATCTGATTTAGAAATGTTTCTAAAACTGAAACTTAAACGTAAATCAGATTGCTTAAAACTAGAAGTTAACTTCTCATTCCAATCAATTGGAATTATTTTTTAGGTTTTGCAGCACGCAGCACTGGGTAATGTTGAATAAATACCATATCTTGCGCGGCATTTTCTTTGTGACAAGCTGCACATGCTTCATTTGCTTGAATAGCACCCTGTTTAGCCTCATAGGAATCAAAGCCAAAAAATGCCCAGTTTCCTGGTCTGTCTGCAAAGCGTTTTGAGTCTTTAACCATTGCAGCAATGCCATTGAATTCCCCTTGGAAATAACCTTTTCCACTTGCTGATTCTTTCGTTCCAACACTGACCAATTCTTTAACAATCACGGTACCATCACGAAACTCACCCGTATTTTTCCAATGATTCCAGCTTGTAGGATCAATATAAACATTATGAAATTCAGGAAAAGCAGGCTTACCGTCATTCATATCTTTAGGTGTAACTGGCGCACCAACAAAAACCCATTCGCGATAATTTTTGGGTGTTAACAACGCATTTTCTTTGGTGAAGCTACCAAAATTATGGTCTTTGCCATGTTGATGATGCTCTTCTGAAGCTTTTACTGAAGTAGCCAAGGCTATAGTTAACAGGGCAGGTAACACTCCAACTAGTAACGTTTTTTTAATCTGAAACATAATTCTTCCTTATAGTAGTTAAAGAAACGCAAAGAAAAGCAATAGCACATTGCTTCGGTTTAATAGTAGTGAGGCAAAACTGCTTCGTCAAGAGATTCGTTATTTAGCTCGTTGTTAAATTTTATTAGTATTCTTACTCTCGCGGGATATCTCTGCCCAACAATTTGGCGTTTCATACAAACGAACTTGCTCCAACCGCAGGTGATTGCCGTAACTATCTTGATAGGCTTGATCAAGCATATCAAATGCAATCGTTGCTAAATTTTCGGCAGTAGGTTGAACATCTAATATGACCGTTTTATGATCTTTAATCGTTTTCAAGAATTCAACTACCACAGTATCTTGTACATAAACGAGAAATGCATGGTCCCACTGATCGACCAATACCGATTGAGCAATTCGCTTCACTTTTGAAAAATCCATCACCATCCCTTGCTCAGGAACGCCTTCGTCAGCGATAATGTTTCCCGATAGTGTAATTTCAAGAACGTAGCGATGACCATGCAAGTGGCGGCATTGACTGTTGTGGGTAGAAATTCGATGCCCCGCATCAAACTCCAGCTTACGCGTAATCTGCATGATGGTGTTTATAATCTAGCGAATTAAATATTTAAAGGTGAAATTGTAACATTGCCCACCCCCTCACAACGACTGAATACCATTGATCATAGCCGAGATAGTGCTGGGTTGACTTATGTCTATCCCGTAATATCACGACGTGCTGGAGGTGTATCGATTGGCATCAATCTTAATCCAAACAATGCTTGTAACTGGCGCTGCATTTACTGCCAGGTTCCTAACTTGACCCGTGGCACTGCACCTCGTATTGATTTAAACCAATTAGAAAAAGAATTGCGTGCTTTTTTGCAGGAATTAACCGTGGGCGACTATCTATTGCAACATGTGCCCGAAGAAGCGAGAAGAATCAATGATATCGCGTTATCAGGCAACGGCGAGCCCACGAGTGCCAAAGAATTTGAGCAAGTCATCGAATTAATTGCAAAGGTATTAGAGGATTTTCCACAACTGAAGTCTATTAGATTAGTATTGATCACGAATGGCAGCTTAATTAACCGTCAATCTGTACAGGCGGGATTAAAACGTATGGCGAAATTAAATGGTGAGGTTTGGTTTAAATTTGACCGGGCCACTCCTGAAGAACGTAACCGCGTCAATAACAGCGATATTAGCTTGAAGAAAATTCACGCACATTTGCGCATCGCCGCATCGATATGTCCTACTTGGCTGCAATCTTGCATGTTTCAAATCGATGGCAATCCTCCATCAGATTCTGAAGTTAATGCTTATTTAAACTTTATTCAACAACTCAAAGAAGAAAAGCTACCTTTACAGGGGGTTTTACTTTATGGCATCGCACGTCCATCCCTACAACAGGAAGCATCGCGATTATCGGTAATCAGTCAAACTTGGTTAAACAATTTTGCTGAAAAAATTAGCGCACTCGGTTTAACTGTCAAAATCACGCCTTAAAATCGATAAGCAACTATTTTTGTAACTGATTTACAACAAAACAGCATTTTTGATCTTCATCAACATCTTCTTTCTATATTACTGATATTGAATGCATTTAAGTCAGTGCAAATTTAAGAATGCTGACAATGCGTATAAATGAACAGGCAAACAAGCCCAATATTTTCTTTAAAATCAATTGTGATCACATATAATGGCGGCGACAAAATAATGCCACTGTGCTGCATAGCACTATTGCAAGCAATACATTCGAACGATTGTTGCTTAGAACGTACGACACACTACGAACAAATTTATCTAAACAGGAGAACTGAATGAATTCACCGGACATTTTTTCCTATCTGGCGAAATTTTTAGCTAGATCAAAAGGGCGCTTGCTAAAAAATACACAGCAAAACTTAATTCTTTTCTGTATCGCAATGATCGGTTGGACTTTTCAAGTTCAAGCGCAATCGACATCCGGCACCGCTACGCCACCTCCCAATGCGCCTGCGGCAACACCTGCGCCCGCTGCCACACCGCCAGCAACTACCTCGCCAGATGGCTTTGATAAAACCAAGGTACCGCCGGTTACAACGATGTCACGCCCAGGGTTATTTATTCTGCCGCCAGGCGGTCCGGGCTATTATTCCCTATGGGATATGGCAACGGGCAATAAACGCGAAAAACCACCTGTGGCACCTTACGCACCATTTGCTTTATTAACAACGCCTTCGTACGAAATTGACTTTCGTTACCTGGATAAGCCTGGTGCCGAAAAAAACATCTTTGATCCTGTTAAAAGGATTCATCTGGGAGACGATTGGTTATTATCATTTGGTGGAAATTTCTGGTATCGCTACATCCATGAAACCGATAGTCGCTTGAATGCGGCCGGAATCAACAACGATTTCCATCTATTGCGCACGCGCTTTCACGCTGATTTATGGTATCGCGACAAAGTACGTTTGTTTGCAGAGATGTTAGATGCACGTGCTTTCGGTACTGAGTTGCCACCACTCATCACCGATAGAAATCATGCCGATCTGCTGAATTTATTTACCGACATTAAACTGGGAAATGTCAAAGATGGTCCGGTATACATTCGTTTTGGACGGCAAGAGTTGTTGTATGGTTCACAACGTTTGGTCTCAACATTGGATTGGGTTAATACAAGAAGAACCTTTCAAGGGGTAAAAGCTTTCTGGCGTACACCGGGATGGGACGTCGATGCTTTCTGGATGCGTCCAATGATTATCGAAAAAGGTAATGTCGATAATTGGGATACCAAACAGAATTTCTGGGGACTTTGGGCAACGCATAGACCTGCGCCTACCCACGCTGTCGATCTTTACTTCTTAAGCCTGGAAAATGATCGCGCTCTTACACCAGCGAACGTATTACGCGGCAATATTTTACAAGGAAACTCACACGTTCATACGCTAGGCGGTCGTTTAGTGGGTAACTTTGATAACTTCTTATACGAATTGGAAGGTATGTATCAATTCGGTCAGCGTTCAGGGTTAGATGTTTCTGCTTTTGCAGTTGCAACCGGTGCGGGTTATCGTGTACCGACTTTGATGAACGCACAAGGTTGGATACGCTATGATTTTGCGTCAGGTGACAGCAATTCTACAGATGGCAGAAGCAATACCTTCAATCAAATGTTTCCATTTGGCCATTACTACTTGGGTTTCTTAGATCGTGTGGGTCGCCAAAACGTGCATGATTTTAATGTGCAATTGAGCATGCACCCAGTTCCCTGGATTACTTTCATTACCCAATATCATCGCTTCTATTTAGCAAATCAACGCGATTATTTATACAATGCCGCTGGGGCTGCAACCCTGAGAGACATTACAGGGCAATCAGGTAGTCACATCGGGGATGAAATTGATTTTCGCTTTAATATACACGTAGATCGTCATCAAGATGTACTGTTTGGATATTCTAAATTGTTTAGTGGAAATTTCTTAAAAAACCAAGTTCCAGGTGTTTCTGCGGACCTTTTATACGTTCAATATAATTTCCGTTTTTAGATTTAACCTAAACATTGCAGCGGTGATAGCGTTTAAAAGCTATCACCGCTTTTTTATTACCTTTCTTTCAAAAACATTACTGAACGTACTCTTTTGCAGGTGAACTTGGTAAGTTTTCGCGATTCAATAAAGATGCTTGTTGACTCAAAAAATTCACATCTGACCAGTTTTTTTCATCGATTGATGGAACCCAACGAGCGCGTAAATAACCGGATCTGTCGATCAAAAACTCCATATGATCGTATTGCGTACCGCGCCCAATAATGTCTGGATGAGTCAATGTACGCCGTGAAAGAGAGTAGCTGGTCGCAATTTCCGATGCCCCTTGTGACACAACCACAAAGGGAAACTCTTTGGATAAAGATTCCTGTTGTACTTCGTCTAATTCATTAGAAGATACCGCAATAACCATCACATTTTGTTGTTCCAACTGACTATGAGCGGTTTTTAATTCATTCAGACGAACCTGCGACTGCGGCCACGAAAAAACCACCAACAACACAGTTTTGTTGCCACGAAAATCTTGCAATGTTCCTGTATTTCCATCTTGGGTACTATAAGAAAACAAAGGAGGTTGCATATATGCTTTGCCTGGATTTACTTCCGGACCTAGAATCCTTGATTGATAACCGCGCGATAACGCATGGAGAAAATTAACTAAATCCCACCGGTCTTCATGGGATAATTTTTCTTTGAAACCTGGCATATCAGTATTTTCCATGCCATACGTAATCCAATGATAAAAATCACCCGGTGTATGCTCAACTATATGCGGCTCCATCAATAAATCAGGCAATTTAGTCGACAAAGTCCGTGATTTAATTCCGTTACCTTTTCCTTGCAAACCATGGCATTCACCACAATTCTCTGAAAAAAGCGTAGCGCCGTTAGCAATCGAAATTGCGTTAAACGATTCCACTGGTTTTTGGTAGGTTTCTGGATAAGCGCGAATAGCTATCGCTTGCAAAGCGACTGATGCCCCTATCAGAATTAAAACCATTGGAATCAACCGCTTTACCTTACCGTGCTGCAACCTTTCCCATACCATCAATACTATCGCAATGCTGAGAATAGCCACTCCGATCCACACTTGCAAAGCTACATTAGGCAAATTCCACGTTGCATCAATAGAGAATCGGAAGGGTAACGGCCATTTCTCAATATTAAGATCTTTAACCGGCACAGAATTTGTCAACAATGTTGCTAGCAACAACAGTATCATCGCCAGAACAAACTCAAAACCAACCCATTTCCGCAAATTTTCTTTTGTTTTTACATTATCAGTCATTTGTATACTTTGGCTTAACGCTGGAAGCCATTTAGAACGTACTCGATTAGCAATTAATAAAATGAAAATTAATAAAACAATTTTGCTGCTTAATAGCCAGCCATAGGATGTTGCAATCACTGCTGCATAATAATCATTAAAAATATGATCGCTTACGACTACTCCTGTCAGAATAATCAGTAACATCGCCGGAAATGCTACGGAAGAAAAGCGATTTAGAATAAGTGACAAATCAGAATTTCTTGTTACCTCAAAGGAAGCTAATTTCTTATCTTCATACATTAACAACAATAACATCGGCAAAGCGCCTAACCATACTGCTGCTAGTACCACATGAATGGCATAGGGTAAAATGGTTGTTAGTGACAGCGCCTCTAAAGCCGTATGACTGGCAAATGTACTGGCTATCAAAGGCAACGATGCAGCGATTGCAAAAAAACTATAGTGATATACAGTCTTTTGAATTTTGTTGAACGCAAGAATTAGAATTAACAACAATAAAGAAATTCCGATTCGGAAGATCCAAATTTGACCGGCACGCGTGTCTGTTGTAATCGAAATCCATTGATCCGGTTGAAATAAGTTACTGACATTTTCAGTTATTTGAACGATGGTACTTGCCATCACTACCATCAACCCAAGCGGAATAACTATCGCAAACCATGGCAGCAAACGTTCAAGCTTCTCCATCCACGACTGGTAATTTGACGCTATGTTTCCTGTACCGCTTTTAGCAATAATCAGGCAAATATAGCTACCTAAAAGTATAAAATTCGCGGCAAGTTGTAGCCATCGTGCAAATGCAGCAACAACCTCTAACATCTTTTTTTACTGCATTTTGTTTTTTACATTGAAATCGTAGCTGGATTCGATCACATGGCCATCTACAGACATCACACGATATTGCACCGTATATTTGCCCGTGCCAATTTCAGGTATATTCAATACCACTGATTTTGGATTGTCTGCGACAACTTCTGGTGTATTTTTCGTTATGACTTTTTTGTTAGAGTCAAGTAACACAACCGATGCGTATGCACCTTCGATCTTTTCATTAAACCACAGTTGAATTTGCTTAGGGGAAATCAACAGTGTCGCTCTACGTGCTGGATCTGATTTAACCATTGCGGCATGAGCCATGGCTGCATTGGATTGCCACATCAACGACAACATTGACAAGAATAAGAGAAAAAAAACTGTCTTATCCATTGAAAACTTGATCATTTGAATATTTTTCACAAAAACCTCTATTTATTTTGTTAAGCCGATTTTTTTATAACTGCTACTAAAATACGATGCTGCAACTAAAGATGAGTTCAATTTTTTAGATTGAACTCATCTTTAATTTAGAGTGATGACAGTTCTAAGCTTGGGTAGTTTGATTTTTCTTTTTACGCATCAAGAAGAAAGCAATAACTGCAATAACGAGTACCACTGGAGCAATGATCGCTGCCTTCGGTGTAGGGCGTCCTTCTCCAACCGAAAACGGAAAGCGCGA
>JBGAVE010000033.1:0-31701 GCA_044228295.1 Nitrosomonas sp. | reverse complement strand
TTTGAATGAGCAATGAGCCCCTTATCTGGATGCTTACTTGCAGTGGCACGAAACAAAAATTGTATCACTAAATGCCTAGTCATTCTCTCATTCATCGCATAGCCCACCAACTCGCCATTAAATAGATCTTTTACGCTAGTCAAATACAACCAGCCTTCATCGGTAGGAATGTAAGTAGAAATCTTTGCAAAATCACACGTAGTTCTTGTTTCAATGCAATTCTGGGTTTATTTGTAAGTTTTCAAGGTATTTTCAGCTATTTTTCTGTAGTGAACGGTAAATAATCACCTTACGCCGGCTATTTCCGGCTGTAAGGACGCAATAATTCCTATATTTATGTAATCATTTGTCGCTCAGCGAAGAGTAGTTTGGGTAGTCTTTTTAAGTGATACGCCATAGCAAGTAATATGTGCCAGGTATGAGCTTTGGCTAGACCACAGTAACGCAGTATTTGGCATTGAACCAGATTTGCTTGGCTGCCGAAGGTTCGTTCTACCACATAACGGACTTTGGTCATCATGCGATTGCGTTGTAATTGTCTTGGTGACAGCGGGTTATTTTTTGCCGCTTTATCCTGAATGCCATTTCCCGCAATAGCATCTTAAACAACAGCAACCCCGAACAAACTGGCCGCCCAGCTGCATCGCAAATCGGTGTATAATAGACTGCGATTGCTTTCTCTATTGAGTTCCAGTCGATCAATTGATCAATTTGCTTCAGAAAATTCCCTTTCCGCGTGCGGCGGGTTACATCAAATTCGGAAAAACTCATGCTGATCACTTCAATGCTATTGTTTTAAAACATAATCATAGCGCCCAGTTAATCAGTTTTTGATTGCAACCGTGCAAAGGTCTCCTAGAATAACCCAAATTGCGTATTAATAGGAGATTCTCGTCAAGCGCGCAAAAATACGCTGCGCTGAAGAATTGGATTTGACTACAATCAAGAAAATATCTTACGGAAAAGACTTTTTTATTAGGGTTGCCGTGCTGCGGTAATTTTTTCTTTGAGTAATTCGATTAAAGCAGGAAATCCATCTCTTTGCATAACCGCACGGTATTCACCGCGCTTGATGGCTAAATCACTGACACCATCAAAGAGAATATTGACGATGCGCCATCCTGCTTCAGTCTTATGCAATACGTAATCAAAATTGACAGTACCGCCATCCGATTTGGTCAATTGACTGCGTACGAGTTTTTGCTCATGAGGCAGATCACGTTGTTCGACAACTTCAAATTGTTCGCCTTCGTATTGGGTGAATCGAGAAGCATAGGTGGAAACACTCAACTCTCGAAAGGTATTGATAATCAGTTTTTTCTGGCTATTATCCAGTTGTGACCAATAGGTTGCACCTAAAATTGTTTTGATGATGAGCTCCATGTCATGCGATTGGTCAATGACAGGTTCTAAGAATTTGAAACGACCGTTATAACCTAATTTTTCACCATCTTTCATGACTTGAATGAGTGATGACTGCATTTTAACAACGACTTCTTCAGGGCTTCCACTACCGGCCATACTAGTGTTAACGAAGAGGCCAGCAATTAGCAGCAGCAAGGCAAGCTGGTATTTGATGATTGATCTCATATTAATTATTTGTTTTGCTTTCATAACGGCGATCTTTCCAATGAGCACGTTCTCCATGCCAGTACCGGAATGCTGAAGTCCAAGTCATGGCGAGGTATAGCGTACCAACAAAGGGTAGTGTGAACACCCAAAATAACGATCGTTGATAATAAACTAAAGTAGGAGTATAGGCAAAAAACATCGCAATCCAAGTAAGCATACCTATGACAAATAGATTGGTTGTGCTGAAAAATAAAAATGCCAAAGGAGCAAACCAAAACATTGCAGTCATGATAAAAGTGCACAACGTTAATAGTATTGCTGAATATTTGAGTTGCGTATAAGCGGTTCGTGCCACCATATTCCAAATCTGCATTAATTCAGTGTAGCCGCGGTGACTACGTGCGGCATGGCTTAAGCCAATCCAAGTACGTTGTTGCGCCAGTTTTTTTACATGCGAAGCTAAAGTGCAATCGTCAATCAACGCTGTATGCAAACTGGAAAAAGCGCCAATGGCATGTAGCGTTTCAGTTTTTATCAAAATACAACCCCCTGCTGCGGCCGCAATACGAGAAGTTGATTGATTGGCTAAACCAAAAGGGTATAGAAGCTTAAAGAAAAAAATGAATGCTGGCATGAGTAACCGCTCGATAAAGCTATCCATCGGAGGTTCGGCCATTAACGATACCAAAGCAAGGTTTTCTGTTTGTGCTTTTTGACGTAATTCAGCCACAATCCCCGGCGTCAATTCAATATCGGCATCCAGTAACAACGTAAAAGGTGTCGTAACATGCTGAAAGCCTTGTTGCAATGCCCATAATTTTCCGCTCCAGCCAGAGGGCGGATTGGTACCCGAGATTACTTTTGCGCCACTTTCTCGAGCTCGTTGTGCGGTATCGTCCGACGATTGATCGTCGATGACAATTATCTCTACCCCGATACCTTGTTGCAGAATTGCAGCAAGGGTACGTTGAATATACGGTCCTTCATTACGTGCTGGAATTAAAACTGTAACGTCTTGTAATGCTGTTACAGTTTCATGAGGAGAACAATCGAGTTTTTCTCGAACTGCACTAGGGCGCCACGGCAAAAGTATTACCGCATACCAGCAAATGGCACCAAAAATTGCTAAAAACTCGATTAATTCCAAGATTTCTTACGATACAATAGATTCCACGATAATTATATTTGTACTAATGAAGCGATACTATTCATTACTGGACGCTACAGAGATTTTATCCAGTTTTTTAAAAGCCATCTCCTCTTCAGAAGTCCATTTCGGTGTGGGCTCTTCCACCATCGGACCAGTCGTGCGAGGACCTTTTAGCGAAGTAATAAAGGCTTTCCAAGGATTATGCAAAGTATCTTCTACGGCGGTTGCTTCGTAGCCACAGTGCGCCATACATTGAGCACACTTAGGATTATTTACCGTACCGTATTTTTCCCATGGCGTATCTTCAAGCAATTCTTTGAAAGTTTTAGCATAACCTTCATCCGACAATAAGTAACAGGGTTTTTGCCAACCAAAGACATTGCGTGTTGGATTACCCCAAGGGGTACAATCGTAGTCTTGATTGCCCGCCAAATAATCCAAATATAGCGCGGAATGGTTCAAACGCCATTTGCGTTTTAATTTTTTACCTAATTCGAAAATGCCGCGAAACAAAACTTTGGTATCTTTACTTTTAATAAAAACATCTTGCTTGGGTGCTTTTTCATAACTAAATCCGGGTGCAATCGTGGCTGCTTCAACGCCTAATTCCATCGCATAATCGAGAAATTCGGCAACATCTTCGGGGGTCTCGCCTTGAAAAAGTGTGCAGTTGACAGTGACCCTAAATCCCTTACTCAAGGCTATTTGAATCGCTTCCACTGCACGATCAAATACGCCGTCTTGGCACACGGAGGCGTCATGGCGTTCTCTCATACCATCCAAATGAATAGAAAAAGTAAGATATGGCGATGGTTTGTAATCATTAATCCGCTTTTTCAATAACAAGGCATTAGTACACAAGTAAACATATTTTTTGCGACGGATGATACCTTCAACGATTTGTGGCATTTCTTTGTGCAACAATGGTTCGCCACCAGGGATGGAAACCATGGGTGCCCCGCATTCATCAACAGCCTGCATACATTCATCATACGAAAGCCGCTGATCGAGTACATCTTCAGGATGGGCGATTTTGCCACACCCGGCACATTCTAGATTGCACCGAAATAAAGGCTCCAACATGAGTACCAGTGGGTATTTTTTAACACCCATTAGCTTTTGTTTGATTAAATACGTGCCAACTGCGATTTGTTGACGTAACGGGACTCCCATTAAAATCTCCTTAAACTCTTCTGAATGCGTGTATAACTTGACAGTCAAAAATTCTAAAATTAGGTAATAAAAATACGTTATCTCATTGATCGAACTAATAAAGCGAATAGGATAAAAGAAAAATCCACGTTTATTAGCTGCATTTAATCAGCTTAGATATGAAGTCGAACTATAGAACATGCTTTCTGTGATGGCAAATTTTCATTGCTTAAAAAGCATTAAAGATAAGAACGTTATGCTGAAAATAACGAAAGAAAGTGACTTTGCATCAGAAAACTTGCTTGTACCAAAATATAAATAAGACTAAACGAAAAAAAGCGCCAGAAAATAAAATTTATCTGGCGCTTTTTTAAAAATAATAAATTGCTAAATAATATTTTGATTAAAAATCAACACCTAATTCGCGTAACGTTTTTTTGGTAAGTTTTCCTACTGGAATACCATTTTGTTTTTGAAATTTGTTCAGAGCCGCTGTCGTTCTTGAGCCGCCCCTGCCATCGACAGGTCCAGGGTTAAAGCCTTTATCAATTAATGCTTTCTGTACTTTACGCATAATTTCGGGAGAAGAAATTACGACATCGTTTCCGTCGTTAAGGTTGTTGGCAACCGATTGAGCGGCTGACGCGATACTTTCTTTTGCGTCTTCTACCATCATCTCAGCATCATCGCCAATGGATTCAAGAGTTTCTTTAGTAGATTCTAGAACTTGCACTTTCTCAACTTCTTCAATTTTTGCTGCTGGCGCTGGAGAAGGTGCTGGTGCGGTTGCAGCATCGGTAGCTTTAGCAGACTCTGCGGTTGCGTCCTTATTCTGTTTGTGTTTAGGTTCGAGAATCGGCTTGCAAGCGAATAGTGTTATTGTTGTAAGTAACAGAATAATCGTTGTAATTGTTTTGTTATTGTCAAATCTCATTGTTTCTCTCCGTAAGAAAAAATTTATTACTGATTGTGAGGATTTCCGATATTAATGAAAAAAACTAAAAGATTTCAAATGATTCTTCTCATTTAGTTAAGCTCCAAAACACAGAAATTATACTTGAACTTGTTGATACTGAATCAATTATTATTAATTTTGCGAAGTGAACTATCACATTTTTCCAATCAAAACGCAATCTACGCACGCTAATCATACGTGATGCTTTATAAAAAAATTGTGTATGAAGTAAATAGAGTACTTGTAATTTTTTCTAAAAATAAAATTTTAGCCTGGTGATAATTTGCTATTTCTAGAGCTAAATAATCTTGTCAATAATATTCCAAATGTGCCCCCGACAAAATCGATCAGAACATCGCTAATGTGAGGTGTGCGTCCATCGATATAAATTTGAGTTAGTTCTGTACCACATGCCAGCATCAGGATTACAGTGAAAATTTCGAATGTTTTTTTATGCCGGACTACCAGTTGTAAAGCACATCCCAATCCAGAGAAAAAAACGAAATGTCCGACTTTGGACAAATCCAGTGGTAGCCAGTTGATCAAATTAAAAATAGGATGGTTATTGTTAAAGGCAGAATGAATGGTATGGAATATCGATTCTTTAATATCACCTTGCATACTGGTTCCAATGACAATCAAAGCAAAAAAAACAATAAGTAAGAATTGCAAAAAAATACTTTGCTGCTCTGCAAAATAGCAGGAGACAGTTAGTAGAATGAAAAAAATAATCCACAATACAAGGATGATGTTTTTGCTCCAGATATATGTCTGCGCTTCTTGAACTGGATAAAAATGAATGTTTCTTACTTCGAATGAGCCCACCGCCTTATATAGCTCTATCGAAAAAAGGATAATTGCTTTTGAAGGGATATGAAAATGATCCTCATATCTTTTCCATTCGTTTGTGCCTGTTAATGACATAGTCGAAATAGGTCGGAACTGATTTTTTTTGTTGCCAATTTTTTGTGTGATAGAAATCATCCCTGTGTGCCACGTTTCTTTCCCTCTAATAATGTCATTGCTTCTTATTTCCGCGGAAACTAATACTAGTTGGTCATGAGGGGCTTGCTGCAAAAATTGAAATGCTGAAACTGTATCGTGAGGATTCTTTGAAAAAATACGGATATGGCCTTGTTCAATATCAATTTGGCTTTCGTCAGAGGTTTCAGTTTGCCATTGAGTGGTTAATAATTCATTACCTGTAGGTTGAAATCGTTCGACAAAAAAATGAGCTAACAAAGTGATGAATGAGAGTAATGCAAAAAAAAACAGGTTGAATCTAAATAATGGCATATGGAAGAATGAGTCTGATTAAGGAGTAAAACCTTTTGCTGATAGGGTGTCGTAATGAAAACGTTTTAGCAAAAAGACTCATGATGCTTATTTTTCAAATAAGCTTGCTGCTCACATTAACTTTTTGGAAGCGTTAGCCTAAGGTCAAAAATGTTGAATCATTAAGGCAACGTAACCGGCAATAAAAATGGCTAATACAATAATGATAAGTGTTCGCATGAACATCCTCGTTATCTCAAGTTTCTCGCAAGAGATTATAGGGTTTTGTTGAAATTGCTTTTTGTCCTCAGTATAAAATACGCTGACTTATTGCATTGCTTTATGTTTTGTGAAAAGTATATGTTAATTTTTTGTATTTTATCAATACCTAGTCGAGAAAAGAGCCCAGGATTGTTTATAGAGTGAGAGTAATTGATTAAAATAGGAAAAGTATTCCATATCGCAGAATAAGCTCAGAAATGCTTGCATTGAAGCTATTCTTCTATTTCTATTGTGTAGATACAAAACCATGCATGATTGAAGTATAATTAGAGGCAAGTAGCTATCGTGTTATTTGCTCGTACTAGTGTTTAATTTTTTTGTATCTTTCTGTTTTTCTGGGAGTTTTTGTGTCACAATTTCAACGCGCCGTCCTCGCTCTTGCCGATGGAACATTCTTTTATGGCGTGTCTATTGGAATTCCAGGGATTACTACTGGCGAAGTTGCGTTCAATACGGCAATGACGGGATATCAAGAAATTCTGACCGATCCTTCTTATTTTCGGCAAATCATCGTTTTAACTTATCCACACATTGGTAATACAGGAACAAATCCGCAAGATATTGAATCGGGTAATATTGAAAAAGTTTATGCGGCGGGTTTGGTGATACGCGATCTTCCGGTGGTTGCCAGTAGTTATAGAAAAGTACAAACACTTCAGGAGTTTCTCAAAGCGCAGAATGTTATAGCGATTGCTGAAATCGATACGAGAAAATTGACCAGGATTTTACGTGAAAAAGGTGTTCAGTCCGGCTGTATTATGGCAGGTGACAAGCTTGACGAGCAACAAGCCTTGCAAGCAGCTAGAGCGTTTCCCGGATTGTCTGGCATGGATCTTGCCAAGATGGTTAGCTGCCAAAATCGTTATACCTGGAGCAAGGGCGAATGGTCGCCAAAAGAAGATTATTCGATTCAAGAGAATCCGCAATTTCATGTAGCTGCATTTGATTTTGGCATTAAGCGCACGATGTTACGCAAGCTTGGACAACGCGGATGCAGAGTAACTGTATTGCCAGCTCAGGCTACAGCGGAAGAAGTTTTGGCATTACAGCCAGATGGGATATTTTTATCCAATGGCCCTGGCGATCCAGAAGCCTGTGATTATGCTATCTCTACCACGCGTAAATTACTTGATAGCAATGTTCCTATTTTTGGGATTTGTTTGGGACATCAATTATTGGGTTTGGCGATCGGTGCGCGAACGATTAAAATGAAGTTTGGCCATCGTGGGGCGAATCATCCGGTACAAGATCTCGCGAGCGGAAAGGTTATTATCACCAGCCAAAATCATGGTTTTGCTGTCGACGCTGATACGTTACCAGAAAATGTGCGCATCACTCATCAATCACTGTTTGACGGAAGTCTACAAGGATTTGAGTTTGTTGATAAACCGATATTTTGTTTCCAAGGGCATCCTGAAGCCAGTCCTGGACCGCATGAAAGTGATTATCTTTTTGATCGCTTTATCACGGTCATGAAAAATCACAAAACTTCTGTTTCTTAATTTTTTAGTACCACCAACCCTTTACATGAATTAATTCGTTGTAGATAAACATGCCTAAACGTAGCGATATAAAATCTATTCTCATCATTGGTGCAGGGCCTATCGTCATCGGCCAGGCCTGTGAGTTTGATTATTCTGGTGCGCAGGCTTGTAAGGCACTACGCGAAGAAGGTTATCGGATCATTTTGGTGAACTCTAATCCAGCGACCATTATGACCGATCCTGAGATGGCAGATGCAACCTATATTGAGCCAATTACTTGGACCGTAGTGGAAAAAATCATTGCCATTGAGCGACCTGAAGCATTACTACCTACGATGGGTGGACAAACTGCACTTAATTGCGCATTGGATTTAGTGAAACACGGGGTATTAAGTAAATACAGCGTTGAATTAATTGGCGCTTCACGTGAAGCTATCGATATGGCAGAAGATCGCGAAAAATTCAAGCAAGCAATGACGCGTATCGGCTTAAATTCGGCTCGTTCTGCGGTTGCGCATAGTATGGAAGAGGCCTTGCAAGTGCAAGCAATGGTAGGTTATCCAGCCATTATTCGTCCTTCGTTTACCATGGGTGGAAGTGGTGGGGGCATTGCTTACAATCGTGAAGAGTTTTTATCGATCTGTGAGCGTGGACTTGATGCTTCGCCGACCAAAGAGTTACTCATTGAAGAGTCGGTAATCGGTTGGAAAGAATTTGAAATGGAAGTGGTCAGAGATAAGCAAGACAATTGCATTATCATCTGTTCGATTGAAAATGTGGATGCGATGGGGGTGCATACGGGTGATTCGATTACTGTGGCACCCGCGCAAACGTTGACGGATAAAGAATATCAATTGATGCGCAACGCAGCAATTTCAGTGCTTCGCGAGATCGGAGTAGAAACAGGGGGATCGAATGTACAGTTTGCGATTAACCCTGACGATGGACGCATGCTAGTGATTGAAATGAATCCGCGAGTATCGCGTTCGTCAGCGCTCGCTTCCAAGGCAACCGGATTTCCCATTGCAAAAATCGCAGCGAAGCTTGCTGTTGGATATACCCTGAATGAACTTGGCAATGATATTACTGGCGGTATTACACCAGCTTCGTTTGAACCGACGATCGATTATGTGGTAACAAAAATTCCACGATTTGCTTTTGAAAAATTTCCCCAGACGAATGATCGTTTAACCACGCAAATGAAATCGGTCGGTGAAGTCATGGCAATGGGGCGCACCTTCCAAGAATCTCTGCAGAAGGCATTAAGGGGATTGGAAACAGGGGCGGATGGATTGGATGAAAAAACCCTAGATTTAGACTTGATTCGAAGTGAGCTAGCTAACCCGGGTCCCGATAGGATCTGGTTTATCGCGGATGCCTTTCGGTGCGATATGTTGTTAGAAGAGATTCACCAATTAACGCATATCGATATTTGGTTTCTCGCGCAGATTGAGGATTTGGTGCGGCAAGAACGGGCGCTTGAAGGAATTGATTTATCAAAATTAGATCGAGATACGTTGCGTAAATTGAAGCGTAGTGGTTTTTCTGATCGACGTTTGGCGAAATTATTAAACACCCATGAAGCTATCGTTCGAGAACGGCGTCATGGTTTGGGCTTACGTCCTGTTTATAAGCGAGTTGATACTTGTGCAGCTGAATTTGCGACGAATACTGCCTATATGTATTCGACCTATGAAGATGAGTGCGAATCGCATCCTACGAACAAAAAGAAGATTATGGTATTGGGTGGCGGCCCCAATAGGATCGGTCAAGGCATAGAATTCGATTATTGTTGCGTACATGCCGCGTTAGCTCTGCGCGAAGATGGTTTTGAAACAATCATGGTTAACTGCAATCCGGAAACCGTTTCAACCGATTACGATATTTCTGATCGACTGTATTTTGAACCTCTTACATTGGAAGATGTGCTTGAGATTGCATCCGTAGAGAAGCCTGATGGAGTTATTGTGCAATACGGTGGGCAAACACCGTTAAAGCTTGCTCGTGACCTGGAAGCTAATGGCGTGCCGATTATTGGCACTAGTCCGGATATGATTGATTGTGCCGAAGATCGCGAGCGATTTCAGCGTATGTTGCAGCAATTGGGCCTCAGGCAACCACCGAATCGAACTGCGCGTAGTCCAGAAGAAGCGTTGGTAGCAGCAGGAGAAATCGGTTATCCGTTGGTGGTTCGCCCAAGCTATGTGTTGGGTGGTCGGGCGATGGAAATTGTGCATGAAAAAGCTGACCTGGAACGCTATATGCGCGAAGCGGTGAAGGTTTCCAACGATTCTCCAGTATTGTTGGATCATTTTCTCAATAATGCTACCGAAGTCGATGTTGATGCTATTTTTGATGGTGAAACCGTTCTAATAGGCGGCATCATGGAACATATTGAGCAAGCAGGCGTTCATTCCGGCGATTCGGCGTGTTCTCTACCGACATTTAATTTATCAGCAGAATTACTGACAGAGTTGCGTCGCCAGACGACCGAAATGGCGCGCGCGCTGCAAGTCGTGGGACTGATGAATGTGCAGTTTGCGATTCAAGGTGATATTGTTTATGTACTGGAAGTTAATCCTAGAGCATCTCGCACAGTGCCATTCATTTCAAAAGCAACTGGGTTGCAATTAGCGAAGATCGCAGCGCGATGTATGACTGGCAAGACTTTGATTGCTCAAGGAGTGACTAAAGAGGTTGTGCCTTCTTATTATTCCATCAAAGAAGCAGTCTTTCCTTTTATAAAGCTTTCTGGTGTCGATACCATCTTAGGTCCTGAAATGAAGTCGACTGGAGAGGTGATGGGGATGGGAATGACCTTTGCTGAGGCCTTTGTCAAATCACAGTTAGCGGCAGATGTTCGACTTCCAACGGAAGGGAAAATTTTTATTAGTGTTAAACGTTCGGATAAGTCGGATGCGGTAGAAATCGCCCGGATACTTGCGGAACTTGGTTTCACCATTTATGCTACGCGTGGCACAGCAGCAGTCATTAAAGAGGCGGGTATTCATGTGATCGCGATTAATAAAGTTGCAGAAGGTCGTCCGCATATTGTGGATATGATCAAGAATGGTGAAATTAGCTTGATTATTAATACCGTAAAAAATCAACCGAGCGCGATTCGCGATTCTTACTCCATTCGACGCGCTGCGCTGCAAGGTAAAGTTACTTATTACACGACACTGGCAGGAGCGCGTGCCGCATGCGTCGGAATCAGTAATAATAAACATGAATTGCGAGCCTATAACCTACAAAAATTACATGCCCAACTGAAAGATGTAGGGCATTAACTACGCTTTATTTAAAGTTAATTCATAATAAAAATTATTGCATTGTTGTAAAAGGTAGAGAATGATGAGTACTATTCCATTAACAGTCGTAGGCGCTGAGGCACTACGCAAAGAATTGCATGAAATGAAAACAGTGCATCGACCGGCAGTTATTGAGGCTATTGCTGAGGCGCGTTCACATGGAGATCTCTCAGAAAATGCGGAGTACGATGCGGCGAAAGAAAAGCAAAGTTTCATCGAAGGAAGAATTGTTGAGTTAGAAAATAAACTTTCCAGTGCGCAAATTATTAATCCTGCGCTGATTAATGCGGATGGCGCTTGCGTTTTCGGAGCTACTATTGAGCTAGAAGACTTACAGAACGGCGAGACAGTGACTTATCAAATTGTCGGTGACGACGAAGCCAATATCAAACTAGGTAAGATATCGATTAGTTCGCCGATATCTCGCGCTTTAATTGGTAAGTATTCAGGTGACATCGCTGAAGTTCAGGCACCTGGTGGTGTAAGAGAATACGAAATATTAAACGTCAAGTATGTTTGATAGATACTGATCGTTAATAATCTTCAGTTCTGGAAGCTTCGTTTAGTTCGATAGGTTAAACGCTTTCTTTCTTTAGCAGGTAATTTTATGTGTTTATCGGTATCTTCAGGTTTGGGACGGTAAATCACGAAAATTTTGCCAATATGTTGTACGGGGGTTGCTGTCAATTGTTGGCAAATTTCTTCATAAAGTGCATTTCGTGCGATTCGATCATCGATTTGCGCTTTGACTTTAATCAGTTCATGACTAGTTAGCGCGCGGTCTAATTCAGCAACAACAGTGGTTGATAAACCTTCTTTGCCGATCATGACAACAGGATTGAGTGAGTGAGCCCTTGCTTTTAATTCTCGCCGCTGAGCAATAGTTAGTGTTAGCATAAATTCCGTTGAAAATACCTCATTTTACTGGATGAAACAAACTAAAACCAGCAAAGCTTGGATGCATGAGCACGTCAGTGATTTCTATGTAAAACAGGCGAAGAAACATGGTTATCGCTCTCGTGCCGCATATAAGCTATTGGAAATCATTGAGCGTGATCGAATCATTAAGCCAGGAATGACTATCGTAGATTTGGGTGCCGCTCCAGGTAGTTGGTCGCAAGTTGCCAGCGACACCATGCAAGGGAAAGGTTTAATTATCGCGTTAGACATTTTAGAAATGTTGCCATTACAGGGGGTTGAATTTATACAACAAGATTTTCGTGAAGAAAGTGCAATGATAAAATTGAAGGAGAAACTCGGAAATAAGCAACCTGATCTTGTAATTTCTGACATGGCACCAAATATTAGTGGTATCGTTGCGAGTGACCAGGCTAAAAGCATGCATTTGGCGCAGCTTGCTTTGATTTTTGCCGTAGAACAACTGAACTTAGATGGAAATTTTTTAGTCAAAGTTTTTCAGGGGGGCGATTTTGATTCTTATTTGCGAGAGGTACGCTCACATTTTAAAAGTGTCGTTATAAGAAAACCTAAGGCTTCACGTGATCGTAGTAATGAATTGTATTTATTGGCAATGAAAAAAAGTAACTATAGGTTTAGTAATTGACGTTTTAAATATTTGACTGAAAAGTTTTTGTTAATACTATGATTATTTTATATAAACGATAATAATATGACTCTTTTGTATGATATTTTTAAAAATAGAGTTAGAATGATTAACCAAAGATTTAAGGTGCAAACCAAGGAGCTATTTTGAATAATTTAATTAAAAATATGGCCATTTGGCTAGTGATTGCACTTGTGTTGATGACAGTATTTAATCAATTTAGCGTACGTCAACCGACGCAAGTGCCGATGGAATACTCTCAATTTATTACCGAATTGAATCAAGGCAGAATTGCGAAAGTGGTGATAGAGGGGCGTACCCTGAAAGGAACCAAATCGGATGGGCGTCGTTTTACGACTTATGCGCCTTCTGATCCGTGGATGGTCAGTGATTTATTGAAGGCTGGAGTCATTGTGGAGGCCAAACCAGAAGAAGAGCCATCCATGTTGATGAGCATCTTTATTTCTTGGTTTCCAATGCTGCTATTGATTGCAGTGTGGGTATTTTTTATGCGTCAAATGCAAGGTGGTGGGCGCAATGGCGGAGCGTTTTCCTTCGGTAAAAGTAAAGCTCGCATGCTGGATAAGTCTGCCAATACCGTTACGTTTAACGATGTTGCCGGTTGTGAAGAGGCTAAAGAAGAAGTAGCTGAGCTCGTTGAGTTTTTAAGAGATCCTTCAAAATTTCAAAAATTAGGTGGTCGAATTCCGCGTGGTGTATTGATGGTAGGAAGTCCAGGAACGGGTAAAACGTTATTGGCTCGAGCGATTGCAGGTGAAGCTCAAGTTCCTTTCTTTAGCATTTCTGGATCGGATTTCGTTGAAATGTTTGTTGGTGTGGGCGCTTCCCGAGTCCGGGATATGTTTGAGCAAGCTAAGAAACATGCTCCGTGCATTATTTTTATTGATGAAATCGATGCTGTTGGACGTCAACGCGGTGCTGGCCTTGGTGGCGGTAACGACGAGCGCGAGCAAACATTAAACCAATTATTGGTTGAAATGGATGGGTTTGAAGGTGCGATGGGTGTGATTGTTATCGCAGCGACGAATCGTCCTGACGTGTTAGATCCAGCATTGTTGCGCCCGGGTCGTTTTGACCGTCAAGTAACGGTACCATTGCCGGATATCCGTGGTCGTGAACAAATTCTCCATGTTCATATGCGTAAAGTACCATTATCTCCAGATGTTAAGGCAGATATTCTAGCGCGTGGTACTCCGGGCATGTCAGGGGCTGATCTTGCTAATCTGGTTAATGAGGCAGCTTTGTTTGCAGCAAGGTCTAACAAGCGTTTTGTTGATATGGAAGATTTCGAGCGTGCGAAAGACAAAATTTTTATGGGAGCAGAACGTCGTTCGGTAGTGATGCCAGAGCATGAACGTCGCAATACGGCTTATCATGAATCAGGACATGCGGTGGTAGCGTATCTGTTGCCAAAAACCGATCCAGTACATAAAGTTACAATCATACCGAGAGGGCGTGCGCTGGGTGTGACAATGCAGTTACCGACTGAAGATCGCTTTAGTATGGAGCGAGAAGAGATTTTGCAAAGGATTGCAGTAATGTTTGGTGGTCGCATTGCAGAAGAAGTATTCATGAATCAAATGACGACTGGCGCTTCGAATGACTTTGAACGAGCAACCGACTTGGCCCGTCAAATGGTCACTCAATGGGGAATGTCTGACTCATTAGGACCTATGGTGTATGGCGAAAACGAAGGAGAGGTTTTTTTAGGTCGTTCAGTTACAACGCATAAGAATGTCAGTGAAGCTACGATGCAGAAAGTTGATACGGAAGTTCGTCGTATCGTGGATGAGCAATATGCTTTAGCACGCAAACTTATTGAAGCCAATAAAGACAAAATAGAAGCAATGACTAAAGCGTTATTGGAATGGGAAACAATTGATAGTGATCAGATTAAAGATATCATGGAAGGCCGCGAACCTCGCTCACCTAAACCACCTCAATCTGTTTCATCACCAACAAGCAGTGGTAATTCCCCATCAGTAACGGATGTTAAAGGCAAAGAGGAGTCGAAACCTGCTCCTCAAGAAATAGTCAAAGAAACTGATTAAATCTTAAGTTAAAGGGCGGGATGCGATAAAAGATCGCATCCCGTTTTTGTTTTTAAATGTAGTGTCAAAATTTCTTTTATAGTGTTTCGCCAACTATTATCACTTAATAGACCTCTTATTATGGGCGTTGTTAATGTAACGCCTGATTCATTTTCGGATGGGGGACTTTATTACTCCGCTGACAAGGCCATAGCGCATGCTCAGAAGTTGATCGATGAAGGGGCTGATATATTGGATATTGGTGGTGAATCGACGCGCCCAGGTAGTCAATCTGTCAGTGTTGAAGAAGAATTAGATCGAGTGATGCCGGTGATCGACAGTCTTGTAAAGCGTAATATTGCTATTTCGATTGACACATCGAAAGCCGAGGTGATGAAACAAGCAATCAATGCTGGTGTTTGTTTGATAAATGATGTTAATGCGTTTCGCAATCCAGGCACATTCGAGTTAGTTTCGCCGTTTAACCATGTTGATGTTTGTTTGATGCATATGCAAGGTACGCCTATTGACATGCAGAATAATCCTCAATATGGTGATATAGTCACCGAAGTGAAAACGTTCTTGCAACAACGAATTGAGGCTGCTAGGCTTGCAGGTATTTCTCAAGACCGAATTATAATTGACCCCGGCTTTGGTTTTGGCAAATTGTTGCAGCATAATTTTGCTTTGCTAAAAAACTTAAATTGCCTAGCTGAATTAAATGTACCAATACTTGTTGGCATATCCAGAAAATCTATGCTGGGTAAGGTGACCGGCAATGCAATTGATCAAAGAATACACGAGAGTATTTCGGCCGCAGTGTTAGCCGTTGTTAAGGGGGCCAAAATTGTTAGAGTACATGACGTCAAGGCGACAAAAGACGCTCTTGCTGTTTATACGGCAATGCAAAATGTAATTTGAAGATTATCATCGGTTGTTTTTATTTTTCTATTTATCTCATGGTTGAAAATGGCTAAAAAATACTTTGGAACAGATGGTATACGTGGACGTGTTGGAAAGGGACCGATTACTCCGCAGTTTATTATGCATTTGGGATATGCTGCAGGTAAGGTATTGACGGGGGCCGATTGGCATTTGATGGAAGGAAAGCGACCTACCGTATTGATTGGTAAAGATACCAGAGTATCTGGGTATATGTTTGAATCGGCCTTGGAGTCGGGATTATGTGCTGCCGGTGTGGATGTTTTTTTATCAGGCCCTATGCCAACACCAGCAGTTGCTTATTTGATTCGCGCATTACGCTTGCAAGCGGGAGTTGTAATTTCTGCGTCGCACAATCTATTTGAGGATAACGGTGTTAAGTTTTTTTCGGCCGAAGGCACAAAACTTCCCGATGAGATGGAATATAGGATTGAAGCCGAATTAGATCATCCTATCGAAACAAAGCCGTCAGCGCAACTTGGAAAAGTTCACCGTTTACGATCTGCCGATGTACGATATATTGAATTTTGTAAAAGCACTTTTCCTTACCCCCTTGATTTACATGGCTTGAGAATCGTCGTTGATAGTGCAAATGGCGCGACTTATCACATCGCAAGACATGTTTTGCACGAACTAGGAGCTGATGAGGTTATTGCTATCGGAGTAGATCCGGATGGATTAAATATTAACCATGAGTGCGGTGCTACGCACTGTGCTCCATTACAACATGCTGTGTTACAACATCGTGCTGATTTGGGTATTGCATTGGACGGCGATGGTGATCGTCTTATGATGGTGGATAAACAAGGTAACCTTTACGATGGCGATCAATTGGTTTATGTCATTGCAAAACATCGACAAGAGCGAAATGTTCTAATAGGTGGAGTGGTAGGCACATTGATGACAAATTTGGCAATTGAGAATCACTTTAAGCAGCGAAATATCCCATTTCTACGTGCCAACGTTGGTGATCGTTATGTTTTAGAGCTGTTACAAGAAAAAGATTGGTATTTGGGGGGGGAAGGTTCAGGGCACATTATATGCCGAGACAAACATACCACGGGTGATGGAATTATTTCGGCACTACAAGTACTTTATGCGCTAAAAGATTCTCAAAAAACATTAGCTGAGTTTCTACAAGAGGTAACGCTTTATCCTCAACGATTGATTAATGTAAAAGTCCCTTCATCTTATCAATGGAACTCAGACCATCAATTGGCACAATTGATAAAAGAAGCTGAATCAGAATTCAAAAGTAGTGGTCGAGTCTTAATTCGAGCATCAGGTACTGAGCCAGTGGTTCGAGTGATGGTAGAAGGTGAATCTAAGAATCTTGTCGATCATTGGGCTGAGCGCATTGCTGAATTGATAAAAGGTAATAATTCAGATTTGAGCTGATAGTAGAGTCTTGCCAAAGGTGGGATTGCCCGGTTTGCTAGAGGTGTGAATCTTCATCAACGAAGTTCGCAAGCGCAAAGGAGTAATCCCACGAGTAGTATTCAGCAAAAATGTTATCAAACACAAGATTGATCTACTTAATTTGGCAGCCTAGCTTGGCCTTTATCACATGACTACAATAAAATAAGAACCGTGTAGAAAAGCGACGAAAGTCTCGGTCAGCAAGTTTGCCCTAGAGTAACAGTTTTTGGTTAACTTATTGTTTCTAATGTGCTATGAGAATTCGTAATCTTCATTTCTCCATCCGGCGTTCGTTCAGTGTGACTGTACCGAAATCTGAAGTCATTCAAAAGACGTCGGTTAGCCTTGGAGAAGTATATGGTCGAGACTGGAAAGGTGGTCTAAACGATGAATCGGTGGATGACATGGCGAACTCGAATCTGCATGTGATGCGGTTTCTGGGCTTGTCGTTGGAAGATAATGTACCGGACCATTCTGTGCTATCGCGATTTAGAACTCGACTGACGGCAGCAAAAGTATGGAATGGGTTATTAAACCCAATCAACCGGCAGATTCAGGCTTACGACATCAATGTTAAACAGGGTTGTTACGTTGACGCGAGCATTACGCAGAGTCCGCGCAAACCTAAAATCAAACCAGCTTATGAAGTGGTTGGTGACCGGGAAAAGCGCGATGATGAAAAAACGAGACCGAGAAAGCGATGACGGTTATTGAAGTAACGCAACCGGGTGTCGATGCCGAAGCACGCTGGATTAAAAAAGGTGGCCAATCAGTATTTTGTTATAAGCAGCATACGGTAGTCGATGGCAATGGGTTAGTGATAGCGATAGAAACCACTGCAACCTATTGTCATGACAGCAAGCCTGCTGGATCTGCTCTCGATAAAGCCGATATTCAAACTGGAACTCGCATTCACTCTGACAAGGCCTATAGTAGCCAAAAGCACCGCGATGCTTTGAAATCACGTGGCATTAAAAATGGTAGGATAAGGCTGCCAAGAAAAATCCATTGACGCGACGACAGTTGCAGCGCAATCACATGATTACCAAAGTCCCTTATGTGGCAGAGCGAACCTTCGACAGTCAAGCACGCTGGCTCAATGCCAAAATATTGCGTTACTGCGGTCTAGCCAAAGCGCATACCTGGCACATATTACTCGCGATGGCGTATATAACTTGAAAAGATTTCCTATAAACTCTTCCCTGAGCACCAAATGATTGCGCAAATATAGACCCTCACAACCGAAAATAGCCGGTTTAAGGTGATTATTTACCGTTCCCTACAGAAAAATAGCAAAAAAATATCTTGAAAACTTACAAATAAACCCAAAATTGCATTGAAACAAGAACTACGTGTGATTTTGCAAAGGTTCTATAACTCTCAGCGTATTCATACAACAATCGGTGACAGAGCAGCGATAGAATTTGCAAAAAAACTTAATAAAACATTGAGCTTTAATTTGGCCACAACATACTTATCTAAATAACAATCTTTTATGGTTTTATAAAGAAAATTTCCTTTTAAATAAAGTCGATTATTAAAGTTAATCGGGAGATTGTCGATAAAGTATTCAACCAAGTCTAATTTAAGGAAGAATAATGAAAATAGATAAATCTATACAATCGGTTACCACTGTTTCTTTAAACGAAGGAAAAAAGCGTAACGATGTAAATGCATCGAGTTCTGAATTACCTCAAGCAAATAATGTGCATTTAAGTCCTAATGCAACAAAATTGCAAAATATCGAAGGTAATTTTACATCGAGCTCTTTAGTCAACTCTGCTCGAGTTAACGAAATTAAACAAGCAATTCATGAAGGGAATTTTCAAATTAATCCTGAAGCTGTCGCTGACAAATTACTAGAGACAGTTCGTGAATTAATAGACTCCAAAAAAGGTGTTGTTTAATGTTTGATGAAGTGAAGATAGAAGAATTTATACGATGCCTAGAGGAAGAAAAAAAAATATTTCAACAATTGATTGAAATTTTAAAGTGTGAAGAAAAAATATTCTTACTGAATAATTTTAGTGGATTTGATGAGCTTATTTCTAAAAAAAAATTACTAGTCGACCAATTATCACTGCATGATTTGAAACGCAACCAGTTGATTGAAAATGGTAACCGATCTATTGAAATAAAAGAAATTACCAACTATCTGGAAAAGCACCACCAAAATCCTTCCAACGCATTAGACTTATGGAATGAATTTATCGCTCTAGCAAAAATCCTGAAAGAGCTGAATTATACTAATGGGCTAATCATATCAGCACATCTTAAATTTAATCAGCGTGCTTTTTCTGCCCTACATTGCGCTGCGGGAAATATTTGCCTATATGGACCAAAAGGTCAAGCATACATATAAAGAATAGGTAACTATATACCTGTTTACCTTAGATGTATGTCTTTCACCTAATTTTCTAGTGAAGTGTCAGAATCCAATTCTTAGAAGTGTAGTTTAAAACTCTCTTTCAATATTATCTGCAAGAAATCTCAGGATTGTTACAGAGAGGTTGATTTGTAGTCTCCCCTTTAAATTGAGTCAGTTTGAAGTAGAGTTTCTTAACCAAAAGGAGCTCCACGATGAAGAAGTCGAAATAGAGCGAGCAGCAGATTATTTCAATACTCAAGGAAGTTAAGTTGAATTGGATGCCAAGGTTGCCGATGTCTGCCGTAAATACGGCATCAGCGAAGCGACCTACTACAAGTGGAAGGACGCCTACGGCGGTATGGATGTTTCCAACTTGGACAACTGCGGGCGCTTCAAGCGGAGAACATCAAATTGAAGAAAATATACGCAGAACTAGCGCTAGTGCATGATGCCCTCCAGAACGTTGTCGCAAAAAATCTAGCCCCGCGGCGGAAGGTTGATTTGGCTCAGTTGCTGACATTTGGCCTGTTGTATTCCAGCTTTGTGAACATGCAGCACCCATGTAAGCGCCATAATCACTCGGAGATAAGGCACGGACAAGCCAAAGCATCAAAGCAAAATAAGTAACAGCCTGCGTAACCCTTCCCCATAAAAAATGCCGAAGAGCTTTGCGAAATCGCTGGCCTGAATAAAGCTTTAGGTTGGACAAACGACTTTTCCTAGTATTTTTTGGTATTCAGATTCAACACAATCGGCGATAACATCATAGGTGCGGTTTTCTCTCACCCAATCGGGTCCTTTGGCGGCCATTTTTCTTGCTCGTTCGGGGTCTTCTAATAAATAGAATACTTCATCAGCAAAAGCCTCTTCATTCCATTGAACGCAACGTCCAATACCGCTTTGTTTCATTACGTCGCATTGTTCAGGCAGTTCGTTTGCAACAACACATTTCGCCATTGCCATGTATTCAATCAATTTAGTGGGAGAAGCAGGAAGAAAAACCGGAGATGGATAGATGGGAGAAAAACAAATGTCGGCTTGCTTAACCAATTGCCAGGCTTCTTCCATTGGAAGAAATCCAGTAATAGTAATATCCGACATCAGTCCCAAACGAACGGCTTCATCTTCTATCGCATGACGATCACTGGGCATTTGTCCATCCCCAACAAACATTAAACGCGCTCCGGGATAACGTGTTTTGACGCGATGCAACACGCGAACCAATATCTCCGATTTGCGCATTCGCATAATAATTCCTAAATGGAGAAGGAGTGGATTTTGTTGGTTGGGCACAACTGCATCATGTGCTTGCCCGACCTGTTCTGCACGGATACCCATTGGAACGGGTGTCATTTTTAATGCGTCAATACCTTGTTGCGCGACATCTTCTTTCATTCGTTGGCTTTGAACAAAAATATGATCAGCTAAAGGTAAGATAATTTTATACAGCAAATTCCGAATGATTTGCCCCTTCAACCAAACCAAGTGTCGATAAGGAATCAACCGATTTCGAGCTTGATACAACTTGGATTCGGCGAAGGGATAAGACATCCAGTAAACAAAGCGAGCGCCCGTTAAACGCGCAGCTAGCCATGCAATTAAGCTAGCAAAAAACTTATCACGCACTTGAATGATGTCGTATTGCCCCAGCACAGCTAAAGGTATGATCATCAAGTCGCCTAGCATATCGAGAAAGTTGTTGATTATTCTATCAATCAGTTTTTCTCCTTGGCGACGAGGTGTCAGATAGACGGTATTGCCAAGCCATTCTATTTTGGATTTTTTATCGATGGTATCGGGGCCACGTTGCATCAACCAATCAATTTTATGTCCTCTCTCAGCCATTTGCTTTCCAAACAATTCTACGACGTCAGCACGGAATGGCGGGAAACGGTCTTCTACGATATAAAGCAATTTCATAAACCATCCTTCGTCGATTTAAACTTAAAACCGTAAAAATTCATTTTATCCACAGGATCTATAAAGTATTCTAAATCGATAGGTCGATAGTGTATGGATCTGTACAGATCCTCCACACGAGTCGTATTTGTCGACAGTCAATATCAAATTTAAGTGACGACTAATATCAATTATGGAATGCTAAATTAGCATAAGAAGATTTTTTGAAACTGTTTGTAATCGAGTAAAAAAAGCCTTATTTCAAACTAACATATTGATGCTTGTTGCTTAATCAGAAAAGCATTAAACGCTATGCATCAATTTAACGTATTAGAAACCTCAGAGTTGTTTATAGCGAGATTGATTCAAGTAAGCAGAGCGTAGCATTATTCAAACACCGCTCCAAAATCGGTTGAGAGGATCGATATCAAATGCCCGAGCGATATGCTCGGGATACCAGATTTTTCAATCTGCGTACCCGTTTATCAGCAGTTGCTTTAAATCACCTTTATAAGTGATCCAGAAAAACACGTTGAAGCAGCAATTATTAATACTTACCCGTGCTACCAAATCCGCCTTCAGCACGTGAGCTTTGCTTGAAACTATCTACTAGATTAAACTCCATTTGAATAACCGGTACGATAACTAATTGCGCAATCCGCTCCAAAGGATTGAGCTGAAAGCTGTCCTGACCCCGATTCCAACACGAAACAAGAATTTGTCCTTGATAATCGGAGTCGATCAGCCCAACCAAATTTCCCAACACGATACCATGCTTATGTCCTAGTCCAGACCGCGGCAAAATAAGTGCAGCCAGATGCTCATCCGCGAGGTGAATGGCAATACCGGTGGGAATCAAACAAGTATCCCCTGGATTAAGCATTATGGTTTCTGTAATACATGCGCGTAAATCAAGACCGGCAGAACCCGGAGTTGCATAAGTAGGAAAATATTCATGCAAGCGTTCATCTAAAATTTTGATGTCAATTTTTTTCATGCAAGACCTTCTTGTAAACGGATTGAATGCTATTTGAAAAATGTGCTGATATGTTGAATGAGACGCCTGGCCTGCTCAATTTTCGGCGCTGTTGGGAGTATGTGTTTACCTTTATCATCCAAAAGAATCAATTCATTGCTATCGGAACCGATGGCTTGCTGTGCCCAATTGGCAACCATTAAGGGAAGCTTTTTTTTACGTCGCTTTGCTTGCGCATTTTCGATCAGGTTTTCAGTTTCAGCCGCAAAACCAACGCAAAACGGTGGATTGGATCCCGTCGAAACGGTCGTAAGAATATCTGGATTGGGCGTTAACTCTAGTATCAAATTGCTCGCGTTTTTTTTAATTTTCTGCTTGCTGATATTGACTGCACGATAATCCGCCACAGCCGCTACACTGATAAAAATATCGGCCTGTGCAACATGATTTTGCACCACTACTAACATTTCCTGGGCGCATTCTACAGCAATGAATTGATCAACTGTCGGCGGTTTTAAACAAGTTGGCCCGGAGATCAACGTAACATTTGCTCCAGATTCGACCGCTGCTTGTGCAATAGCGTACCCCATTTTCCCAGAACTTTTGTTGGTCAATCCTCGCACGGCATCAATTGCCTCAAACGTAGGCCCTGCCGTAATCAGAATTTTTTTATTGTCAAGTAATCGATTATCTGACAATAAAGTCGTTATGGCCTGAGCGAGTTCAACCGCTTCTACCATGCGCCCCATGCCAGTCTCGCCACACGCTTGTATCCCACTGACCGGACCGATGATACGAACACCATCGTCACGCAATATTTGTACATTGCGCTGCGTTGCTGGATTTTCCCACATTTGACGATTCATTGCCGGCGCAATCATCAGCGAACAATTACGCGCAAGGCAAAGTGTCGACAATAAATCATCTGCCATGCCATGTACTAGTTTGGCGATAAAATCCGCACTTGCCGGTGCAATTAAAATGGCATCGACTTCCCGAGAAAGATTAATGTGTGGCATATTGCAAGAACCGCTCGCGCCCCATAAATCAGTGAAAACAGGATTGCCCGTTAATGATTGGAACGTAAGGGGTGCAATAAATTGGCATGCGGATCGCGTCATTACGGTTTGTATATTTACCCCATTTTGCGACAAGCTATGCGCCAATTCAGCAACTTTATAGGCAGCAATCCCACCGGTAATGCCAAGTAGTAAACGTTTTTTTTCTATCATTGGTGTTTAGCAGATTGGGAGGCTATCAACCGCTATAAAATAATGAGACATTTTTTGAAAAACCTTGTATCCACTTTATGTTTAAAAATAGTTCATTTGTGTGATTAATACTTGATCCAGGTTGCCGCTAATAAGTATTAGTCCGCCTCTTCATTCGTGTAAATTTTACTTCTGAATGCAATGCATGGGTAATAATTCTCACCTTCACTTTATTTCATGACTATTATTCATTGGCCTATATCAGAACGTCCCCGCGAGAAGTTGCTACAAAAAGGTGCCGCCATGCTTTCGGATGCAGAGCTATTAGCTATTTTCTTGCGTACAGGTGTTGCGGGAAAAAGTGCCGTCGATCTGGCACGAGAACTGTTGCAACAATTTGGCAGTTTGAGCGATATTTTTTCTTCTAGTCAAAATGAATTTTGCCAAATTCCCGGTTTAGGCAGCGCTAAATACGCACAACTTCAAGCCGTACTAGAAATGTCACGGCGTGCATTAGCGGAAGAACTGAAGTGCACTAATGTACTTAATTCACCAGAATCAGTACGTAATTTCTTACGACTCAGTCTTGCAAGAAAACAGCATGAGGTTTTTCTTGGCATTTTTTTAGATACGCGCAATCAAATTATCGCTAGTGAAGAGCTAGCCAGCGGTACTTTGACCGAAACGAGCGTTTATTCGAGAGAAGTCATTAAACGCACTTTGCACTACAATGCAGCCAGCGTCATTTTTGCTCATAATCACCCTTCAGGAAAAGCGCAACCTAGTCATGCTGACCGCATGTTAACTGAACACTTAAAAAAAGCGCTTGCCACTATTGATGTCAGATTACTCGATCATTTCATCATTACCAACGGCAAAGAAATTCTCTCTTTTTCTGAACAAAATCTCCTTTGATTGTAAGAATCTCTAGCATTGTAGTAAGCAGTTTGGAAATGCTGCGGATGAATGATCATAAACAGGCTCATTTAATCTTATTGAATTGCAAGAGAAGTATTATTAATTATCTACACAGAACTATACCATCTTAATCAATAACATAATAAATCCGACAATGAGTAGCATAATAAAAACAAAATTCATCCAATCCGAGGATGTGCCTTTAGGGCTATTCTTGACTCGATCGATCATGCCAGGAAATAAAACCACGATAAAAGCGACTAACGCAAGGGCTGAAACGATTTGCATCCAATCCATTTGAATATTTCCTCTTTTTTCTCTCTCTTATTCAATAAAAAACCCGGGAAATCCCGGGTTTTTTATTTTCACAGTAACAAGCAAAAACTTAATCATCATTACCCATAATACCTAGAATCTGTAACAAATTAACAAAAATATTAAAAATTGTCATGTAAAGACCGATGGTAGCCAAAACGTAGTTAGTTTCGCCTCCATGCACTATGCGGCTTGTGTCATATAAGATAAAACCGCTCATGATCATGATCACGACTGCAGAAATTGCTAATGACATCGCTGGTATTTGTAGAAAAATATTTGCCAATGCTGCTAACAAAACCAACAAGAAACCAACCATTAAAAATCCACCGAGAAAACTAAAATTTTTCTGAGTAACCAATGCATAAGCAGATAAACCCAAGAAGATAACACCCGTTCCGGCTAATGACATGGTGATGATGTTAGAACCATTAGGCAGCGCGGCATAGGTACTTAAAATGGGTCCTAAACCAAAACCCAATAGCCCGGTAACTAGAAAAACGATACCGATTCCAGCTGCGGAATTAGCGAAGCGCGGCAATACGAACATAGCGATGATCATTGCACTGATGACAGAAATCAAATAGGTCATCGGTGGCATATTCATAACCATCGATAATGCAGCAGTAAATCCGCTAAACAATAGTGTCGCTGCTAATAGCATATAGGTATTGCGTAGCACCTTATTGGTTGACAGAACTGATGACGCTCTTGTAACTGTTGAATAGTTTTGATTCATTGTATAACCCTCTCAATAAATTATTCAAACTTTGAAATAACACGACTGGTCTATGACCCGGCCTTTCAAAGCATAGTTCAAACTAACGTTATAAATATATAGCCTCAAGTAAATCTTTTCAAGTTTTTGATTTTTGTCAAAATAATTATTCTATGACTTGAGCCAACGTAAAATTGTACATCAAAAAGAACCCACCCCGTTCAATCAATGTAATATTTAAATTTGCAGCCGCATTGTCAAAATTGGCGATTCCCGAATAATTAATACGCTTCTCGCCCATTAATGAAAATGCACTGGCGGTTCGCGAAAAATTTATTTCTTTGACGGATCGAAAGCGACCCAATTTTTGGTATTGCTGCAAAAGCTTTTCCAATTGTTCCTCTGAAATGATTTGCTTAGCTTCAGGCGCCAAATGTTTTAGCAAAGTTTCTTTTTTCCAATTCGATATTTCTGTAAGTATTTGCGTTACAGCAGGTTCGGCACTCTTTTTGTAATAATCTTTTTCACGGTCTGTATAAATATACAGCATTACCACCGCCGTCATTAAAACAGCAACAATCATTCTTAATGTTTGAATACGCATAACATAGTTCTTTTAATCATTAACTTACAATTCATTTTCTTGCCAGAGATCATGGTGTAACGCTTCTTTAGGCGCAGTCAATCCGAAATGCTGATAGGTTGCTAAAGTAGCCATCCGTCCCCGAGGTGTTCGTTTGAGGAAACCTTGTTGAATCAAATAAGGTTCTAATACATCTTCGATCGTATCCCGTTCTTCGCTGATAGCCGCAGAAAGATTCTCTACCCCTACCGGACCGCCCGAAAATTTTTCTAAAACCGCCAGAAGTAATTTCCGGTCCATGATATCCAAACCAATTTTATCGACATCCAACATAGTGAGTGCCGCATCGGCTATCGAATCCGTAACATGACCATCGGCCTTCACTTCAGCAAAATCTCGCACACGGCGCAGCAAACGATTGGCAATTCGAGGAGTGCCGCGTGATCGTCGTGCAATTTCAAAGGCACCATCCGGAGAAATTTTAACCGCGAGCAAATTTGCAGATCGCGTAACAATCTTACTGAGCTCTTCAGCGGTATAAAATTCAAGCCTGGAAATAATACCGAATCGATCGCGTAATGGATTTGTCAACATACCCGCACGAGTCGTCGCCCCAATCAATGTAAATGGGGGTAAATCCAATTTTACTGAGCGAGCCGCTGGACCTTCCCCAATCATGATATCAAGCTGATAATCTTCTAACGCCGGATAAAGAATTTCTTCAACCATCGGTGAAAGACGATGGATCTCGTCAATAAACAGAATATCATTCGATTCCAAATTAGTTAACAAAGCGGCTAAATCACCGGGACGCTCCAAAACCGGACCCGATGTTTGGCGCAAATTGACGCCCATTTCTTTAGCGATAATATGCGCTAGCGTCGTTTTACCTAATCCGGGTGGACCAAATAGCAACACATGGTCGAGCGCTTCGTGGCGATTCCTGGCAGCCTGAATAAAAATTTCCAATTGACTGCGAATTTTTTCCTGCCCGACATATTCTTCAAAATATTTCGGTCTGAGTGCACGTTCCAGGATTTCTTCTTGTGAAGAAGAATTAACTGCGCCAATAAGTCGGTCTGTTTCAATCATAAAATCCGTACGGAATGATTACTTTTTCTCTTTCGACAATAGTTGCAATGCTTGACGTATACCATTGGAAACAGTGACATTGTTAGGAATTTGCTTTATCGCCCAACTGACTTCGCGATCACTGTAACCTAACGATATTAAAGCGTTTAGGATATCTTTGTCATGCGACGTGTGTGCATATTGATCTAGCATAGCTTTATCGATATTCAGTTTATCGCGCAGTTCCAGCAATAATCGTTCAGCAGTTTTTTTACCAATCCCAGGAACTCTGGTTAGTAAAGTGCCATCTTGCGCCGTAACTGCTTGCTGCAAATCAGACACGCTTAGTCCTGATAAAAGTGATAAAGCGGTTCTTGCGCCCACTCCTGATATTTTGATGAGTTGACGGAAGGTTTGCCGCTCTGTTTCGGTCGCAAAACCGAATAATAAGTGCGCATCTTCGCGAATAATTAAGTGGGTATGCAACGTCGTTTCAGTTCCAATTGCGGGAAGATCATAGAATGTGCTCATCGGCACATCCACTTCATATCCAACGCCTTGTATATCTAATAATACTTGCGGTGGGCGCTTCTCTAATAAAATTCCGGTAATTCGCCCTATCACACTAAACGACCTCGTTTCATACGATAGCCATCTGTTGAAATTCTACCCAGGCCAAATCCCCCATGCGCATGACAAATAGCACAAGCCAGCGCATCAGCAGCATCGGTAGTTGGGCAACTGTTTAAACTGAGTAAACGCATGACCATTTCCTGCACTTGATTTTTCCTCGCATGACCATTTCCGACCACTGCTTGTTTAATTTGTAGCGCGGTATATTCGCTGACTTTTAATTCTTTGAGCATAGCCGCACAAATCGCAGCACCGCGCGCCTGTCCCAATAATAAAGTTGATTTAGGATTGACATTCACGAACACCTGCTCAATTGCAACATGATCAGGTTGATACTGAGTGATCACTTCGCCCAGGTTATCGAGAATCGATTTGAGACGAACCGGCAATTCATCTTCTGACGTTTTTACGCATCCACTGCCGACATAAATTAGTTTGTTACCGCTCTTGTCTATCACGCCAAAACCGGTGATACGCAATCCAGGATCAATGCCAAGAATACGGATTTTATCACCTGAGCAGGTATGAATTATTCTTCCAGTATCGCGGTAGTGTAAACGTTTTGAACGTCATCAAGATTTTCCAACGCATCTAACAGCTTTTGCATTTTCACCGCATCATCTCCTGATAACAAGGCTTCATTAGCTGATTTCATGGTTACTTCTGCAAATTCAGATTTGAAACCCGCTTTCTCCAAGGCTTCTTTAACCGTAATAAAATCATAAGGTGCCGTAATCACTTCAATGCTACCGTCATCGTTAGTAATGACATCTTCCGCGCCACTCTCTAATGCTGCATCTATCAGTTTTTCTTCATTGGTGCCAGGTGCAAAAAGCAACTGACCACAATGCTTAAACAAAAAACTCACTGAACCATCGGTGCCTAAATTTCCGCCATTTTTAGAAAATGCATGCCGTACATCAGCTACCGTGCGAACGCGATTATCAGTCATACAATCCACCATGACCGCCGCTCCTGCGACACCGTACCCTTCGTAGCGAATTTCCTCATAATCGACCCCATCCAAAGCACCGCTGCCACGTTTAATGGCTCGTTCGATATTATCTTTGGGCATATTTTGATCGTATGCTTTATCAACAGCCAAACGCAAACGAGGATTAGTTGCTACATCCCCTCCTCCCATGCGGGCTGCTACAGTGATCTCTTTGATAAGACGTGTAAAAACCTTACCACGCTTCGCATCCTGCGCGGCTTTTTTGTGCTTGATATTAGCCCACTTACTATGACCTGCCATTTTATAACCCTAATTCGACGTGTTTGTTATGTTACCACCACAGCATACGAGGATAAAGTACCAAAATACGAAGACCAAATACATTCCTTTAAGACCATGGAATAAAATCTCATAGTTCTTGAACTACCAAATGAATGAAATCAAGAATAACACTGCATCCTACCTTATGGATTTGTGCTAATTATCACGGTATTTAAAATTTTCTTTTGCTAGCATAACTAAGAAATTTAAACCTACTCATCCATAAATACTAATACACTGATTAATAAAGAAAGTTATCATATTTTAATCTGAATCAATTTACCAAAATTAAGGAGGGAAGAAAATGCTGTTGATAGAACGCCTGAATACTCATGTCCCAAATACCGTTTTGAATCAAATTTCCACTTGTACAGACCAATTTGAAATTAATAGCGCTTTGCGACTTGCGCATTTTCTCGCTCAATGCGCTCATGAAAGCGGTGAATTCAAAGTAATCGAAGAAAATTTAAATTACTCACCCAAAAGATTGAAGACCGTTTTCCCTAAATATTTCCCTAACAATCTTGCAGAAAGCTATGCCTTCCAACCTGAGAAAATTGCATCTCGAATACACGGAAATAGAATGGGCAATGGTGATGAAGCCAGTAAAGATGGCTATAAATATCGTGGTAGAGGTTATTTGCAATTAACCGGTAAAGACAATTACAATGCTTTTGCAAACGCAGTGAATGGCGATGTTTTAGACAATCCTGATTTAGTCAAATCGATATATCCTTTATTCTGCTCCGCGTGGTTTTGGAATACCAATAAGCTTAATGTAATAGCTGATCTTGGTTCTACTATGGAAGTTGTAAAAAAAATTACCAGAAAAATCAATGGTGGACTAAACGGCTTAGACGAACGATTGCGGTACTTTGAAAAATATTTTTCCCTATTGAAATGATAAAAACTATATTTGTAATCGGAATTTCAAGCCTAGTTGCTATGCCACTTTGGGCTTCCAATTCTCATTGCAAAATCGATGAAAAAATTATTTTTTCTTGTCTTTTAAAGAAAAACAAGAAAATTGTTTCAATTTGTGCTTCAAATAATTTCTCTGTACATGACGGATATTTGCAGTATCGTTTTGGGAAAAAAGGAAAAATCGAGCTAGTACTACCCGTATCAGAATCTTCTAGTCAGGCTATACAGGCTAAATCATTAATGTTTTCCGGCGGTGGTGGAGGTTATTTACGTTTTATTAACGAACCTTACCATTATGTTGTTTATTCTGCAATTGGTAGAGGCTGGGGACAGAAAGATGGTGTAGCCATTGAGAAAAATCAACGCCTCATTGCTTATTCAGAATGTAAAAATGTCCCAATAAGTGAAATGGGGGGCAATTTTTTTTCAAAATCAGGCTTACCTATTGATACGCGTGAATTCCTTCTTCCGTGAATGAATAAATAACTATGTCGACATTCTTAAGATTTATGTAGGAGAGTAATAAAGTTGGATACTATTATTTTAATATTCAACTTTATTACTCAGTTTCCTACTTTATTACTTAGTGTCCAACTTTATTACTTTTCTACAAATAATCACTTTCAAAAGGTAGTTAATTAACCCTATATATTTATTTTGATTTTTTTACATTCAGAAATATATATATAATTTACCTTGGGTGACAAGGTCTATGTCGCTTACATTTCATTTCTGAGAGTGTGGAGAATAATGATGAAAAAAATAATACTATTTATAGGTTTAATATTATTTGCCTTATCGATCAATTCTTTTGCAATGCCAAAAGATGGAAGGAGTCAAAAAAGAGTTTGTGATGCAAATCTAGGTCTTTGTGAAAATGTTGCTAATACTGATAAGCGAAATTGTGAAAAAATATCGCCTAGCAGCAATTGCACTCGAAATTATAACGAAGATTTAAACCAATGTAAAAAAGACCATGCCAATTGCGTCGGTAATATCAGGTCAGAAATTCCATCGAATGATATTAGAGTTGTAACCGAACCGGTAAAAAAAGATTGAATATAAAGACTGAGATCAATAGATTATTGATTCTATCGGGAGAATAAGCTCCCGACGTCGCCGCTATAGGTAATCAACATTCGAGATTTCGAAAAGTGTATTTAGGCTTTGCTGAGTAAGACCTTTGTCACAATGCCGTGAAACTCTAGAGCCTTTTCTGATTAGTTAGTACCCAAGGTTCTCTCATGCCGTGCCCTCGTTCTTTCGAATCGATCTTCATCAGTTTGATGTGGGAGGGAAATAAAGTTAGATACCATTTGAATGATATCGTTGCTAGCCGATAGTTCTGTACCTGCATGACAAGTCTAGCTCTAGTAGCTTTAGTATTCAACTTGGGGCTGTAGTAGATTAGCTTAAATGATAAGCTAATTTAATGAAGATAAGTCATTGTAGATTATTAAAGAAAATGCAATCAAGGTTGTTGGAATATTCTGTGTGGGAAGTTACAGCGTGATCAGCAGCCGATATATTGGGAATTCAACCTGATAGTGCAGCACTGTTTTATCGCAAAATACACGAAGTAATTGTTCACCATTTGGAGCAAGAGTCTCACAAAATCTTTGATGGCGTAGTGGAAGTAGATGAAAGCTACT
>JBGAVE010000032.1:0-33709 GCA_044228295.1 Nitrosomonas sp. | reverse complement strand
TGGTGGTATAGGAACCTCAATATTACGAGTTTGTCTATATTTATTAAATAATTACCACAAAATGTCAACAGACCCTAAGAAAAATCACCTTCATCTTAGCTTTGCTCCCGTTATGAGTGTGTATACATATAACCAAATTTGAATTGCAACCCAAAAGTCTCTTACTTCATTGATATGGTCTCACCTACAGACTACTTATAATCTTTTGGTAATTAGATGTTTTCTTTCGTACGCGTTCATAATACATTGAAAAAAGGATCGATATGGATATCTTCAAACGGTTTTCCTTACAAAGATTACTACTCTTATTCATTCTTTCATTTTTCTCCGCTTGTCACGTTTTTGCAGCTTATATCGACAAAACGATCCCTTCCGGCCAAGTGCGTATCCATTACTCAACTTCGACGCCATCCAATTGTGATGCTATTTTACTGTCTGTCGGTACATCCATGAGCATCTCAAGCTATGACAAACTATCTGAACAGATCATTCAACATGGCTATGTCACCGTTATTATGGATCATGCGCCAGGGAATATGGTCAAAACCGATTCTACGAAATACGCCACATTAGCAAATGAAATTAAATCCAATCTAAGTAGCTGGCTTGGAGGATCGATTTGTAGCAGCATCACGCACTGGATCATGGGCGGACATTCCGCTGGCGGGCAAGCGGCACAAAACGCAATTGCAAACAATTTAACCCACGCCGATGCCATTTTCAGTATCGATCCTTATAACGCTAACAATGCTGGCTATATCAATGTACCAGCCATGTATTGGGGATTCGATGTCACAACTTGTTTCGTCGACAAAAATAACGCAGCCAAAGCAGGCTATTTACGTAGCCAAAATCATCGTGCATTTTATCGCGCTGAGAAAAAATATAGCTGGGGGCCTTGCGGTTATTCACCGGTCTACTTTCATTGCAGTTTTTGCGATGAACATTGCCCTGGCTGCACGAACTGCGTAACGACTCCACAGCATTTTTTTATCGACGTAGCTGCGAGCGTCAATCAATTTATCAATGCCACTTTTTATGGTACATGGTCAAAAAGTGCATTGACCATCAATGCGACCACACCACTGAAATTATTTGTGGATAACGAATTGCCCTAATCAAGGTATAAAATGCTCTGTGATAAATAGCTTTCTAGTAGATCTTTCCAAGCGATTAACTTCCTAACATCTAGATGATCTATTATGTTCTACCAGAAGGATTAATTGAAGAAAGTTGAACAAAAAAGAGACAATACAATAAAATACAATATAATCAATATCCATTCACAAGCAAATACTATAAAATCTCTCGAATTATTGATTGAATTAGTGCTCACTTATAAGCTTCCGAGGCTGAAAAAATAGTATTTTCCAAATCAATAAAAAGTAGTAATTTTTGATAAAAATAATTATAAATCGAGTGTTGTATGTCCATACTGATCATTTCCGAACCCACCGATTCGCATGCTCAAGCGATAGTAAATGCGCTTACAAAACACAGAGTCAATGATATTCATTCCATTGATTTTTCAAATTTTTCAGCGCTGATGGGAATAAATTTGGCGTTATCTGCACGGGATTCTGGAAAATTCTGGCTACAGATAGGTCAAAACAAACTCATTGATAGCAGTGAAATCAGTGCGGTATGGTGGCGTAGACCGCAGAATTATCGGCAACATCTCCAAAGTATCGAGCCTTTATCGCGCCATTTTGCGATGACAGACTCCGCCTCATCGTTCGACAGCATGTGGCAAGCCAATGATTGTCTTTGGGTAAACAATATTACGCGAGATGCAGCTGCAGCTCACCGCCCTTGGCAATTGGAATTAGCTAAGCAATGTGGATTGAGAATCCCAGATACGCTCTGGACTCCGACAGTGGATCGTCTAAAACAGTTTTGGCTTCGCTATCATGGAGAAATTGTATATAAGCCATTGCTACAAAATTTTCATAGTGAAAATGAAGCAAGAAGGATAAAACCCGAAGAATTTGCCACGATTGATAAAGTGCAACTTGCACCGATGCTGTTCCAACAATGGATTCCTAGTATTGCAGATATTCGAGTGACTATCGTTGGTGAAGAAGTTTTTACAGCCGCGGTAAATTTGAATAAAAACGTTCCTTTTAATGCTGCAACACAGGCAACGACTCCTTATTATCAGCGACATACCTTGCCTGCCCAAACGCAAGAAAAATTACTGTTATTAATGAAACAAATGTATCTTGAATATGGTGTCATAGATTTGCGTTTACGACCTGATGGTGAGTATGTATTCTTAGAATTGCATACAACGGGAGAATTTCTTACCGTAGAACGTACTTGTCAATTGCCAATTAGTGATTCGCTTGCTCTTCACTTAGCGCGCAGCAATGCTAAAAAAGTCCCACCAGTACCAATTCACAAAAAAGCAGCTTAAGAAAAAACTCATTCAGCTTCGGTAATGAGCGATTTATTCCAACAGGTTAAATCGCTCATTACCGATTGATCCAATTCCTTACCGAAATGCACCGAGTTTAACAGAGGAGCTTCAAGCCGTTGCTGCAATGTAGCAATATTTTCTGTCACCGCCTCCATCTGTGGATCGATACAATTGGCTATCCAGCCGGCTAAATTTAACTTCGCGGCGCGAATTGCCTTAACCGTTAATAAAGCGTGATTCAAACATCCCAAGCGCATCCCCACCACCAAAATCACAGGCAAGCCGAGCATTTTTGCCAAATCCTCTCCCGTTTCAGTTTTATTCAACGGCACGAGAAAACCACCCACTCCTTCCACGATGACCATATCGGCTTGCATACTAAGTCGATGATAAGATCTTTCGATCACTGACAAATCAATCGTTATACCTGATTGTTGCGCAGCAAGATGTGGTGAAATGGGTGAATCGAACGCATACGGATTCATGTCTAATACTGCCGCAGGGATGTTACTAGCGGTCCTTAATAGCTCTACATCTTGCCATATTCCATTTTCTCGTCCTGCGGCAATTGGTTTCATACCAATGACTTTGTACCCTCGTGCAGCAAACATTCCTAACATTGCACAACTGATCTTGGTTTTGCCGACCCCAGTATCGGTACCTGTAATAAAAAAACCCTTAGCCATGAAACGTACCGTCAATCAATTAAACCGAGTTGACGACGTGTTTCCGGAGTTAAAATCGATTGACGTGATGGTGGCTTCCAAGCATGCCCATAAATCACTTCAAAAGTCACCGGTAATTTGCCATCCGTTCGAAATTTTTCATACGCAGACAATGCCTTATCCCAAGATTTTTTCCCCATCAAACCAGACCGCCTTCCCTGCGTTACATTATGCGCACCTATCGCTTTCAAATCGCGCATGATGCTCATCACGTCCGAATATGTCATTGTTATGTACTCCATATCCATCACTGGAACCGCAAAACCATTATGTACCAGAAGATCGCCAACATCGTGCATGTCGATAAAGCGATTGACGTGATTAAATGAATCGACTTGAGCGAATGATTCACGCAGCTCTTTTAGTGTGTCCGGCCCAAAAGTACTAAACATCAATAATCCGTCAGTACGTAAGATACGATGCATTTCGGCAAATGTCTGCTGCAAATCGTTACACCATTGCAAAGCAAGGTTTGACCAAATTAATCCGACACTTTCTCGTTGCAACGGAATCTGCTCGATATCGCCACAAACATAGTGGCTATACTGAGGTAACGGCAACAATCGCTGCCACCAATTCAAATGAGGTCGTGCTTGCAATAACATCGATTGTGCAATATCCATCGCAATGATGGGCTTACCAGGATAGCGTTTCAACAATTGCTGACTGCCATAACCGGTACCGCTACCCGCATCCAAAATGACATCCGGTTGGTATTTAATGTATTCCAAACGCGATAGCATTCGGTTACTGATTTCACGCTGCAACACGGCAGACTGATCATAACTGCTCGAAGCGCGCTCAAATGCGTGACGCAATAGTCTTTTATCAAGAATTTGTTCGAAACTCATTTAAACAAGCCACAAATTGTTCAGGGTAAGATAAAAACGGCGCGTGTCCACAATGGGGAAATGTCACCAACTGAGATTTTTCTATCTGTTGCCGCATCCACTGCGCAGCATCAATGTGCGTGATCACATCGTTCTCACCGTGCAACAGTAACACTGGTTGCTGTATTTTCGTCACGCGCGAACGTAAATCACTGGTTTGCAATATAGCCAAGCCTTGTTCTAGCCCCAACGCATCTGGCTGTTTTCTTTCAAAAAAATGTTTGCGCAATTTTTGCACGTTTTGAATGCCACTCTCATCGCCTGTCATCTGTAAAGTCAAAAATCGTTGAATCGTCACTTTATAATTTTTTTTCAAATTTTCCCAAAATAGTTCCAGTAATTTAGGCTCTGCACCTGATGGCCAATCGATTTTTTTTATAAAACAAGGCGTGGTAGCAATCAAAACTAATTTTTGCACAACTTTCGGATATTGCAACGCCAATTCCATCGCAATCTGCCCACCTAACGACCATCCCACGACAATACAATGCGGCGGCAATATTTTTCCAACTGTATCAACCCAGTGTTGTAATGTTCCTGACTGGTCGATAGCGCTCTCACCGTGGCCCGGCAAATCAATCAAATGCACTCGAGCATGTTGACCCAGTGATGCGGAAACTTCCTGCCAAATACCACTGTGCATCGCCCAACCGTGTAAAAACACCAGGTCTTGGCCGTTACCATCACCGATCGATTCGATATACAAATCCGTCATGATGCAGCTAATTTGCGTAATGCTTTCGCCAAGCGCTCAATGTCCTGCGGCTGATGCAATGCTGAAAGTGAAATTCTCAACCGTGCAGTGCCTTGAGGAACCGTCGGTGGACGAATCGCCGCCACCAAAATTCCGCACTTGCGCAATGCATCGCTAAGACGCACCGCTTGATCATTATCACCTACTAATAGAGGCTGAATGGGCGTTTCAGAAACTAATAGTTGCCACGGTAATGACTGCAGTTCTTGGCGCAATTGCGCAATATTACGCATTAACGCTTCGCGCCGCCATTCCTCTTGTTCGATTAACTTCAAACTTGTCAGTAAAGCGTGAGAAAGCAAGGCTGGCGATGCGGTTGTGTAAATATAACTGCGCGCAGATTGAATCAAAGTTTCAATCACCTCCGCTTGCGCTGCGACGAAAGCACCAAACACTCCGGCGGCTTTACCTAAGGTTGCCATGTATATCACGTTTGGCGAATGCGTTTCACGATCAAGCGAAGCAAATAAACTACCTCGTCCCTGTTTACCTAATACCCCAAAACCATGCGCGTCATCCAACAACAGCATCGCATGGTATTGTTCGCAAAGTACAATCAATTCAGAGATAGGCGCTTGATCTCCTTCCATACTGAATACTGCGTCACTGATTACCAGCTTGCGCTTGGCTTTGGATGTAGCCAAACGTTGTTGTAGCATTGCCAAATCCAAATGCGGATAGCGAATAAATTGTGCACGTGACAGCAACGCTGCATCATTCAACGAAGCATGATTTAACTTATCCGCAAAAATCGCATCCGCTCGCCCTACTAAAGCAGTGACGATACCTATGTTGGCCATATATCCCGTAGAAAATAACAACGCTCTAGGAAATCCAACAAATTTCGCCAACACCTCTTCCAATTCATGATGCGAACTGAAATGACCATGTAGCAAATGCGAAGCACCCGCACCGACACCCAATCGATGCGCCCCTTCACAAACAGCTTCAATTAATTGCGGATGATTCGCTAATCCGAGATAGTCATTGCTGATAAATGCCAGATACTCACGTTGATCAATCGTGATATGCGTTGATTGCGGACTTTCGACAACTGCACGAGTGCGCAGCAAACCTTTTTGTTCCCGGATTTGGAGTTGTTCATCTAAATCACAAAACACAATTACAACGCGTGCAGCCCTAATTTATTCAGCAATGCTTGATCATGATCAGCTTCCGGATTAGCTGTCGTCAATAACTTGTCACCATAAAAAATAGAGTTAGCGCCCGCCAAAAAACATAATGCTTGCACTGCGTCAGACATTTCCCGCCTCCCTGCGGATAAACGCACCATGGCTTTGGGCATTGTAATTCTCGCGGCTGCGATGGTACGCACAAACTCCAGTGGATCGAGCACATCCGTTCCATACAAAGGCGTTCCTTTCACTTGTACTAAGTGATTAATCGGTACCGATTCTGGATAAGGATTCAAATTTGCTAACTGCGCAATCAAACCAGCACGGGCTTGGCGCGTTTCGCCCATCCCTACGATGCCGCCGCAGCACACATTGATTCCTGCCTCGCGCACTTGCTCAAGCGTATCGAGACGGTCTTCATATTGACGCGTGGTGATGATTTCCTCATAAAATTCTGGGGCCGTATCCAGATTGTGGTTGTAATAATCCAAACCTGCCTCGCGTAACTGTTGCGCTTGTCCGGGTTTCAACATACCCAGTGTGGCGCAGGTTTCCATTCCTAAGGCCTTAACAGCACGCACCATTTCCGTCATTTTTTCGATATCACGCTGTTTAGGGCCACGCCAGGCAGCGCCCATGCAGAAACGTGACGCGCCTTTTTCTTTAGCCGCTGTAGCAGCCGTCACCACGTCATCCGTCGAAAGCATCGCTTGATTCTCAACACCAGTATGGTAGCGAGCGGCTTGCGGGCAGTAACCACAATCTTCCGGACACCCACCCGTTTTGACGGAAATGAGCGTCGAGAGCTGCACGCCATTTGCATCATGGTATTCTCGATGAACACTTTGCGCACGAAAAATCAAATCGTTAAAAGGCATATCCAATAATGCCTTAATATCCGCCACACTCCAAGTTAACGAGTGACATGTTTTTTTTGATCGATTGATCGCTTCACTATGTTGCTGAGCTGTCAATGAATTGAGAGTCATTTTGTTTACCTGTTATTACGATAATTGTAATCATAAGCTATTTTATGAGCTCACGCTCTAGGATGCACAACGATTCATAGTATCCTACTCGTTTTTCAATCGACATTCGTAATGTAAAAAATTCCGATGAAATTATTCGTCGATCATCACTGTATCTTGTGTGACGCAACATCAAATGATGATTTCTGCATTGCATGCGAAACAGAATTACCTTGGTTTCCTGAGAATCATTGTCCTATTTGCTTGTGGCCCGTACCCACATCCGAGGTTTGCGGTGCTTGTTTAAAAAAACCTCCCGCATTCACTCGTTCGATTGCGGTATTACGCTATACTTTTCCTGTCGATGCGTTGATTCGATCGTTGAAATACCAATCTCATCTAGCCATCGCGCCCATTCTTGCAAATTTGTTCTTAAAGCAATTCAATCATTCTCTCCAACCACTACCAGATCTCATCATTCCTATGCCATTGCACCCGATCCGTTTACGAGAGCGCGGTTTTAATCAAGCCATCGAAATCAGCAAGCCCATTGCCAAACGACTCAAAATTCCTCTGATGATCGATCATTGCTCTCGCATTCGCGATACAACACCACAAACCGATTTGCCTTGGTCCGAACGACAAAAAAATGTCCATAAAGCATTTCATTGCGATAGCGATCTTTCAGGACAACATGTCGCTATCATCGACGATGTCATGACGACCGGTGCTACATTGAACGAATTGGCCAAAACGCTACGTCAACAAGGTGCTGCAGAAATCAGTAACTGGATCATTGCTCGAACCTTATCCGATAAAAGTATTACCATATAATTCATTGCATACTCTTATTCTGTCTACATGTTTAACATCATTTTGTATCAACCTGAAATCCCACCCAATACAGGAAACATTATCCGTTTATGTGCCAACACTGGCATGCAGCTTCACCTCATCAAACCACTGGGATTTCCACTTAAGGATAAGGAATTATTACGCGCCGGATTGGATTACCACGAATTCGTCACAATGAAAACTCATGATAACTGGTCTGTTTGCTTAGAATCGTTGCAAGGTAGTCGTATTTTTGCAGTCACGACCAAAGGCAAGCAGCGTTATGATCACATCCATTATTTGAAAGGCGATAGTTTTTTATTTGGTGCAGAAACTTGCGGATTACCACCACAACTGCTGGAATCGTTCGCCAATGAACAGCGGATACGTATTCCAATGCTGACAACCAGCCGTAGTTTGAATTTATCGAATAGTGTGGCGATAATCGTCTATGAAGCTTGGAGACAAATGGATTTTATCTCTGAAAAATAGCAACAAGCTGTATTTACTGAATATTCATCGTTTCACTCAGAATACGCGGCGTAACAAAAATCAACAATTCTCGCTTGTTATCCACTCTGACGGTATTTCGAAAAATGTAGCCAATCACTGGAATATCTCCCAGTAAAGGTACTTTGTTGACGACGACATTCTCCTCACGCCCGAAGATACCACCAATGACAACTGTTCCGCCATTTTCGACCAGAATTTTAGTCGTGACTTGCTTGGTATTGATAGGAGGAGGTAAAAATTGATTTAACGGCGCACCAATTCGGTCCTGATTGACACTCAATTCCATATCGATTTGCCCATTATAGGTAATCAATGGTTTCACTTTGAGTTTGAGCGTCGCATCCATGAATCGGATGCTGGTGGCACCGCTGCTAGTTGCTTGTTGATACGGTATGCGGTCACCTTGTTCAATAATTGCTTCGATGCCATGCGCAGTTACGACGCGAGGACTCGCGATCACTTTACCTTTATTGTCGGTTTCTAACGCTGATAATTCGAGATTGATTAATCGTCCGTTATTAATTTTCATCAAACTCAATCCCAGTGCCGCCGGCCCGCCCAAAAGTCCTGTTGCCGCAGCGGCGGGTAAATTGACATTAAGATTATTAGGACCGGCATTGGGACCACCGCCTGCTAACGTACTAGATCCTGCCAAATTTCCTGAAATACCCAATCCTTGATTACCCAAACCCGTTGCATTTTGTATTCCAAAGCGAGCACCCAAGCTGCGGCTAAACGTATCAACCGCTTCTACAATACGCGCTTCAATCATCACTTGGCGTTCATATACGTCGAGTCGCTCAATACGCTTACGAATTTCAGCGAGTCGCGTTGGAATATCGGTAATGGTTATGGTATTACTGATTTCATCCAGTGTAATGGTGCCGCGTTTGCTCAACATTCCTTCAAACGAAACAGAGTTAACTCGACGATGATTCAAATGAAATATTTCGCTGCGCAGGGGCTCCATTTCAGCGATTTGCAACTGCGCTTCCAGGTCCAGTAACTCTCGATCAGCCATTTCCTTGCGCGGCGCCACGAAAATAACATTACCAGCACGGCGTTTATCTAATCCATGTACTTGTAATACGATATCCAATGCTTGGTCCCACGGCACATCTTTTAACCGAAGCGTCAAATTGCCGCCGACGGAATCACTGGCAATAATATTGATATTGGTAAAATCCGCGATCACCTGCAAAATCGCTCGAACTTCAACATCTTGAAAATTAAGAGAAAGTCGCTCACCCGTATAACCACCAGTTGCGCGTTTTCTTTTCTCAATTTCTTCCTCATCATTACTTAATGCACGCACTTCGAGAATAAATTGCGATCCGGATTGTCGCGCTGAATGCTCCCATCGACCATGCGGTTTAACAACCATACGAACATTATCGCCCGCTCTAGTTGTTTCAACCGTTTGAATGGGTGTAGCAAAATCCAAAACATCTAATCGTCTAACCAAATTATCTGGCAAGGAAGTATTCGCAAAATCTACTAAAATAACATCACCTTGCTGTTTTACGTCAACATTGGCATTGGTTTTGGTCATATCAACCATGACTCGACCTTCCCCCAAAGTGCCGCGACGAAAATCGACATCACGTAACGTATTGTTTTGTTTTTGCGAGCTAGCTTCAACGATTCTAATGGGAGAAGCACGAGTCTCTTTTGCTGGCGACGCTACAAGCTTCACCAACAATACATTGTCACGCATTTGAATATCATGCTGCATGGGCTTTACTAAATTCAGCACGACTCTGGTTCGATCGCCAACTTGAACTACATTGATACTGCGTAAATCACCTTCAAGAGATTCTTGATAGTTTTTTCCCAACCCACTACCAACCTGATTTAAATCAAAATAAATGCGCGATGGATTATTTAAGGAAACACCTACGGGAGCTGCCGGAAGAGTTTGATCAAGCGTTAGTTTAACGACAATCTCGCCACTTTGACCATTCGATGTATGAATGGATCGAAGTGTATTAAATAATGTAGGTGAAGAAGGAACCTGTTGAGCAAAAATTAAACCATTAGAAAGAAATATAATTAATACAATTACATATATCAGAAATTTTTTTCTCATTGTCGGCAATAGAATATGATCATTAATTTTTCAGCATGAGCGAGCTTTGTTTTTCAATCCATTCATTGGTGCCGCTTTGCACAATCTCTGTTAAATTCACCTCTGCTTCCGAAATGGTTCCAATTCTTCCGAAATTATGCCCGAGATGATTGCCTTTACTAACTCGATGCAAAATTCCATCGGGTGATTTAATCAAAGCAAAAACAGCATTATCTTGTTGCATTGAACCCACCAGGGACAAACTTTCCAACGGATAAGATTCCAAAATCTCTTTTTGTCGGTCCAGATCGGGGCTAATTCCGTTAGACACGTTTTTTGTGTGATCGCTTATCCGAGGTGAAAATGGATCGGAGATATCGAACGCTTGATATATAAACGATTTGTGCAATTTCACTTCTGGCAGCGGATCAACCTTTCCTTTTAAACCATTCGAAGAATCCTTCACGAAGGATTCAAGATCACTATAATCGGTCGAACTACAAGCTGTCATCATCGTTGCAATAATAAGCAGTAATAGTAGAAATATTGTGCGCATCATAATTCATTTTCCTATGGCTTGCTTTGCTATTTCATCGTCATCCAAATAGCGAAAAGTTTTGGCGATCGCGTCCAACACTAGCTTTCCGTCATTCCCAGGTACAATAGCAATGTCATTTAATGTGACAATGCGTGGTAATTTTGCAACATCGCTGGCAAAAGCACCAATGTCATGATATCCCCCAATCACCTTGACGGCGATTGGAAGCTCTGCATAAAACGCATTGATTTTCTCGCTTTCAGCCGGCTTAAATAATTCAAACTGCAACCCACGTCCTAAACCAGCCTGATTGATATCCACCAATAGCCCTTCCATTTCTGATTTATCTGGCAATTGACGCAGCAAAGTTCCAAGCGATTTCTCGATATCTTTTAATTGCTGCCTGAGTTCCGGCAAATTGATAACACTCTGTTTTTTTGCTAGATACGTCGTTTTTAATGTTTCTTCTTGTGTTTTGGCGTTTTCCAATTCTTGAAATTGATCGCTCCAAATATAGAAATACCCACCAATCACAATCGCCACAAAAAGAATAACTAAGGCAACCGTTTTAAATGTAGTTGGCCAATCCCCGATCTTATTGATATCCAATTGACGCAATTCGACCATTAGATCCATATGCTCACCTTATTTAATTGATGCAACGAAAGAAAAGGTTATGACAATTTACGGGTTATTCTTCCGAGTCTGTCTGGTTATATTTGACTTTCATATTAAATTCATTTTGCCGCGCGTTGTTGACGTTGATCGCTTTAATTTCAACCAATAATGCCGATTCGAGATAAGGAGAAGATTCAAAATTACGCATTAACGTGGAAATCCAAGCATTAGACTGCGCATGCCCGACCAAATTAATATCATTGCCCACTTGTTTAATACTGCGCAAATACACTCCGTCTGGCAATAACCGAGCAATCTGATCCAACAAATGCACCGCATCCAATCGACTATTCTGCAATGTTTCAACAATATTTTTGCGCGCCAATAGCTCTTGTGTGCGCCCTTTAATATCTTTAATCTCCGCGATCTGTTTGTCTAAAATTGCGGTTTGATCTGTCAAAAACTGATTGCGTCGTTTTTGATAATCGATTTCATCGGAAATCATGGATGAAATACCCCAGACTACTAAAATTCCAGAAAAACATACCATGCCCGCTAAAATAGCAATCTGTTGCTCACGCGCCTTGCGTTTTATTTCGCGATGTGGAAGTAGATTAATGTGTATCATGATGGATCAAAACTACGAAGTGCCAAACCACATGCAACCAACAAAGCAGGTGCATCCTGATTCAGCTGTCGGGGGATAATGCGATTCGATAATTCCATGTTTTCAAAAGGATTTACGGTAAAAGTACTGATTTGGGTACGTGAAGCAATAATTTCGTTGAGTCCTGCGATACTTGCACATCCTCCTGCGATAAAGATGTAATTAATCTCGGTATATTGCGTAGACGTATAAAAGAACTGAATGGCACGCATAATTTCAATGGCTAAAGTCTCGCAAAAAGGCTGCAAAACATCCGACTTATAGTTCTCGGGCAAACTGCCATTGCGTTTGGCAATTTCAGCTTCTTCCAATGGAAGATTAAATTGATTAGAAATTTCCTGTGTTAGTTGATTTCCGCCAAACGGCTGATCACGGCTATAAACGGATTCACCATTATGAAATACATTCATTTTTATCGTTGTGGCGCCTATATCCACGAGTGCAATAATCTGATTTTTACCCTCCTCGGGTAAATGATTCAAAGCTAATTCGAAAGCTGATTGTGCAGCATAGGGCTCAATATCCATTACCATGGCTTTAAGTCCTGCTGATAAAGCCACAGCGACACGGTCTTCAACTTTTTCTTTGCGCGAAGCTGCGATCAGTACCTCAACTTCTTCTGCATTCTCAACATTAGGCCCAACAACTTGAAAATCCAAATCAACTTCATCTAATGAAAAAGGAATGTATTGGCTTGCTTCATTTTCGACTTGAAACACCAGATCCTCTTCTCGTTGTCCCGCTGGAACATTGACCTTTTTGGTAATTACATCAGTAAGTGGCAACGCAAGTGCCACGTTTTTTAACCGCGTTCCCATTCTGCGCCATGCCCTTTGCAAACATTCGCTCACCGCTTCCATATTAACGATGTTACCTTCAGTTACCGATTCTGCCGGAATAGCCTCTATGACATAGCGTTCCATGCGATATAATTGAGCATCTTTACCAACGCGTGATAGTTCAACCATTTTTATTGACGACGAACTGATATCGATGCCAATCAAAGTAGGTGATTTACTTTTCAAAAAATCCAAATTGATTGAAAAATTTTCCTTAAATGTTGATATAGTAGAAGCAATATTCATAAAGTAAATTCTTCAAAAAGTGGAAAGCCTATAATTGATTCTTAAATTCAAGCCTAAGCTGTTAGATATAACGTAATCAAAATTTTGTCATACTTATTAAAATTTTCATTTGAAGAAAAACAATACATTACCCCCCTAACTGTTCATATTACCCATTGTATTTTTCGATAAATTCTATTCATGTTTTCTCGTTGGCTTTCTTATTTGTTTTATACCTTCCTCGGATTGGGTTTAGTAGGCGTACTTCTCGCTGGATTCGGAGGACTTGTAATCTATTCCAATCTCCCTTCTCTGGAGACCTTGACCGATTATCGTCCAAAAATTCCATTGCGAATTTATAGTGATGAAGGGTTATTGATTGGAGAGTTTGGTGTTGAAAGACGCAATATCGTTACCATCGAAAAAGTACCAAAACACTTAAAGCAAGCGATTCTTGCTGCTGAAGATGATCGTTTCTATGAACACGGTGGCGTTGATTACATAGGTGTTTTACGTGCAGCCTATTCAAATTTTACGGCAGGTAGTGTGCAACAAGGTGCCAGTACAATCACCATGCAAGTTGCGCGCAATTTTTTTCTGACTCGAGATAAAACATTTACTCGCAAACTAAACGAAGTGCTGTTGGCATTCAAGATCGAGAAAAATCTCAGTAAAGATAAAATCTTAGAACTGTATATCAACCAAATTTATTTGGGACAACGCAGCTATGGCTTTTCTGCTGCCGCTCAAACTTATTTTGGCAAACCACTAGAAGAAATTGATATCGCCGAAGCGGCTGTGTTGGCTGGATTACCCAAAGCACCTTCTACATACAATCCCATTAGTAATCCAAAACGCGCTAAAAGTAGGCAACTTTATGTTTTAGGCCGTTTGCACAAATTAAAATACATTTCACACGAAGAATTAAGTTCGCTAGAAAAACAACCTATTATCGTAAAAAAGCAATCGATCATTTTTGCAACTCCTGCTGAATATGTCGCTGAAATGGTGCGTCAAGCCATCTATGATCGCTTTCAGGAAGAGGCTTACACCAAGGGAATTCGTGTCGACACCACTATTCGCCAGAAAGATCAAGATACGGCCTATTATGCTTTGAGAAAGAATTTAATCGAATACGATAGAAAACACGGATACCGTGGTCCGGAACGATACATTGACTTACTGAAATACGGTAGTAATCAAGAAAAAACGCTTGATGAAGCACTTGATGAGATGACTGAAATTGACATGATCTATCCAGCAATTGTGTTAGCTGCCAAAGCCAATAGCGTGCAAGCTTATCGCAAAGGCGGAGAAATGATAGAAATTAAAGGAGAGGGTTTAAAATTTGCACAAAAACATTTACCAACCCATAAAAAGGAACAAGGAAAAAATTACCTCAATCCAGGCGCTGTGATACGCGTTCAAAAGGATTTAAAAAATAATGTTTGGCATATTGTGCAGCTGCCAGAAGTTGAAGCAGCCATCGTCTCACTTGATCCGAATGATGGTGCGATACGTGCCTTAGTGGGTGGTTTTGATTTTCAAAAAAATAAATTCAATCATGTCACGCAAGCCTGGCGGCAACCAGGTTCGAGCTTTAAGCCTTTTATCTACTCCGCAGCGCTTGAAAAAGGATTTACTCCCGCCACGATTATCAACGACGGTCCGCTTTCATTTAACGCCACCCAAACTGGCAGCCAAGCGTGGGAACCTAAAAATTTTGATGGCAAATATGAGGGCCCTGTTCGTATGAGAACGGCTTTGGTGAAATCGAAAAACTTGGTTTCAATACGTATTCTCCAAGCTATTGGCGTACATTATGCCCAGGACTATATATCTCGATTCGGATTTGATGCGAATCGCCACCCGGCATACTTGCCCATGGCACTCGGATCAGGATCAGTCACTCCGATGCAAATGGCAGTTGGTTATTCGGTATTCGCGAATGGCGGTTATCGCATTGCACCCTATTTCATCAAAAAGATAGAAGATGAAAAAGGCAATGTATTAGAAGATTTTCAGCCAGTCAGTGTTACAAACGGCGCCAAACGCGTCATAGACCCTCGCAATGCTTTTATCATGACCAATATCATGCAAGATGTTATCAAATCGGGTACCGCCACCCGCGCTAAAGAATTAAGACGCACCGACTTAGCTGGGAAAACCGGTACAACGAGTAATTATGTTGATGCTTGGTTCTGTGGTTATCAAAAAGACCTAGTAACGATATCGTGGATAGGGTACGACGAACCCAAATCACTGGGTAGCAACGAAACGGGGGGACGTGTTGCTTTGCCTATTTGGATGGACTACATGCGGACCGCTATGAAAGATGTTCCAATGGCTGAGTATAAAATTCCTAAAGGCATCACGGTGGCTAAAATAAACTCAGGAACAGGATTTAGAGATGCAGGAGGGAATATGTCAGAATATTTCTTTAGCGAACAACTCCCGCCTGTTTATGAACCACCTCCTGTTGAATACGCGCCTAAATCAGGAGAACCAGGGGTTCGAGAGGAAAAAGATGTGCGAGATCAGCTCTTTTAAAAATAATTGCGGTTAATTTCGCTAATCTCTCATTTATTTTTTGCTAACCATTGAGCAGCCTCGATCGCATAGTAAGTCAATATACCATCCGCTCCTGCTCGTTTAAATCCGAGCAAAGATTCTAATACGCAAGCTTCTTCATTCAACCATCCATTGGCTGCCGCAGCTTTCAACATGGCATATTCACCACTGACTTGATATACAAAAGTTGGCGCTTGATACTTGTCTTTAACGCGCCGCACGATATCAAGATAAGGCATACCTGGTTTAATCATAACCATATCCGCCCCTTCAGATAGATCCAAACCCACTTCCCAAAGCGCTTCATCAGTATTCGCAGGATCCATTTGATAGGTATATTTATTTCCTGCGCCTAGATTAGCTGCAGAACCAACCGCGTCACGAAAAGGGCCATAAAAACTTGAAGCATACTTGGCCGAATACGCCAGAATTCGAGTATGAATAAAACGTTGGCTATCAAGACTCTCTCGAATTGCCCCTACACGTCCATCCATCATGTCTGATGGAGCAACGATATCGGCTCCAGATTGCGCATGCGCGATTGCCTGCTGACAAAGCACTTGCACGGTTTCATCGTTCATGACATAACCATTGTCATCAATCAACCCATCTTGCCCGTGACTCGTATAAGGATCTAACGCTATGTCGGTTATAACACCGAGCTCAGGAAAGTTTTTCTTCAATTGCCGAACAACTTGCGGAACCAAGCCTTTCGGATTATATGCTTCATCAGCAGTCAAATTCTTCAATTGACTTTCAATCACGGGAAAAATAGCTAGGGCAGGAATACCAAGCTGCAAACATTTTTCTGCTGTATGCAACAAGTGATCAAGAGATTGTCTACTCACGCCAGGCATTGATGAAACGTTCTCAATCTTATTTTTTCCATCTAATACAAATACTGGATATATCAAATCAGATGGTTGTACATGAGATTCACGCATAAGACGCCGAGAAAAGTCATCACGGCGCAATCGACGCATTCGTTTATTAGGAAACTGGTTAAATAAAAACATAATAAAAAATTTTAACGAACATTTTTTGAACTTATTGGTAATTTATCCTCTCTTATTGATGAGCATTAATTATTAATGCTCGTTTTTCTCCTCCCTAAGACGAAGCCTTGTGTAAGGCAATTTCCCCAACCTTTTCCCCTTTGGTTGGGGATTTTTTTTGTCATTTGTTTAAAATTCTTCATTTTTATTCGATCCACCTTCATAGTCATCCTATTGATTATGAGCAAATAATAAAAAATCCTTGAAAATAACTTTCGATTACCACTCATTCATTGGTAATCCATTTATTAATCATTGTACTCGCATCCTCGATTCCCAATGTCGTGGTACTTGAGAATAGTTGCACACTGCAGCGAGAATAAGCACTTTCTTGCAAAAACAGTTTGATGTCTTTTAAGGTTTCGTTTGCACGAAGTTTACTAAGTTTGTCTGCTTTTGTGAGTAAAATATGAACTGCCTTACCTTTTGGCATAAACCAATCCAGCATTTGGATATCGAGCGGCTTAAAGGGATGCCGCACATCCATGATCAACACCAGTCCCTTCAAAGATTCACGTTGTTGTAAATAATTATTTAATAGCTTACTCCACTTCGCACGCACAGCGTGCGGAACCTCAGCATACCCATAACCCGGCAAATCAACGAGAAATTGCTCGTCATATCCAGAAATTTTAAACAAATTAATGAGTTGTGTTCGACCAGGTTTCTTGCTCACAAAAGCCAAGCGGTTTCTATTAGTCAGCGTATTAATAACGCTTGATTTTCCAGCGTTTGAGCGCCCTGCAAAAGCAATTTCTCCTTTCGAATCAGAAGGCAAATCATGCATCTCGGCGACTGATTTATAAAAACTCACATTTTGGAATGGGAACATAAAAAATATTTACTTAATTGCTGCTACGGTTGTACATCAATTATCACGACTCCCACCAATAATTGCTAGTCCTTCAAGCACCAGTTCATCCACTTCTAGCACCGGCAGTTTTATATAAGGCGTCAATTTATTGGCTCCACCACCGCTCATCACACATTTAATCTCTAAGCTTTCTAACTGATTACTCAACAAGTTATGCATTCTTTCTATAGCACCGACTAGACAGTGGATGACTCCACTTTGAATGGCATCACCGGTATTAAGCGGGAAATTTTCGTAACGACCTTGCTTCTGATTCTCTAATTGAGTACCCGAAAACAAGCTTTCCAAAATCAGGTGATAACCCGGCACAATAATCCCCCCCAGAAACTCACCCTGATCGGAAAGCGCGTCAACAGTCATTGCAGTACCAACATTCACCACTAAACATGCTTGATGGTTGTTTTTTTTCCAAGCTGCAATTAATGCAGCCCAACGATCACTTCCTAATTGGCGCGGATCATGATAATGATTCGAAATTCCAAATCCATTCTTTTGCGCAACAATCCAATAAGGTTCTAATGAAAAGATTGACGTAAGAGTTTGTTCAAGTTCATTGTGTATAACTGCTTTCCCTACATGGGAAGCTATTATCGCAGTGGTTTTTGGGAATGCTATAAAATGATTCTTTAACAAAGAAGCATCGAGATAATGGACCTTGCCTTTTTTGACCCATCGATTGTTATCATGTAAACCCCATTTTATGTATGAATTTCCTGAATCAATAGTTAATATCGCCATTGCAGTCAATTCTCTTCCCGTAACGAAACATCTCCGACATTAAATATTTGTCTGCCAGAGTCGGTCAACAAAAAAAGTGCACCATTATCATCAACACCATCAACAATTCCCATGATTTGATGATTAGGTGTTTTTAAACAAATCCTTTTGCCTTCATAAGCATGATAACTTAGCCATTCGCCCTTAAAAAAACCAAATCCGAATTTTTCAAAATCAGAAATTACTTTCTTTAATTCAATTAATAAAACACTTAAAACCAAATTTCGATCGAATAACTTTCCTGCCATTTGAAATAAATCTGTTGTTTCGGTAGCAATGTTAGTGCGAGTAGTATTTGAGAGATTAAAATTAATTCCGATCCCGATCACCGCGTTGCAACCCTTTTCCATTCCACTACGTAATTCAATCAAAACTCCAGCCAACTTATGATGAGTAAACAATACATCGTTAGGCCATTTGAGATAAATGTGTTCAATCGAAAAAGATTTTAAAACTCGAATTAGAGCGATCCCTACAACAAGACTCAAGCTGGATAATTGAGATGGGGAATACTCTTTGAAGTACCAATTGATTGAGAATGTTAAACTTTCTCCGAATCCACTTATCCAACTGCGACCGTTTCTTCCCCTCCCTTTGGTTTGTTCTTCAGCAACAGCAACATGAATGAGATTTGATGTGTTAGATACTGTATTGCCTTTTAAAAAATCAATAAGAAATGTATTTGTTGATTCGATGGAATCAAAAACATTTAAGCTGAAATAGTTTGATTCAACACCTAGGTATTTAAGAATTATTTCTGTATCTAACAGAGCAAGAGAATTTTGCAATGAAACATTGCCCTCAATAAATTAAATCAAGTAAATCTTTAAGTTCAAATAAAAAACGCTGATTCCTCAATAATTATTGAACAATCAGCGAATTCTTTAAATAGACTAAAACAGTCCGTTTTTTTATGCGATAACTTTAATGACACAAAATTAAAGATTATTCACAAAATTAATTTTCATCCTTTGATGAACTGACATCACTCTCTTCAACTCTGTCTACCAATTCGATCAATGCCATTGGCGCATTATCACCTTTTCTAAAGCCGCATTTCAATATACGTACATATCCACCAGGCCTTTTTTCATACCGCGGACCTAATTGATCAAATAGTTTTGAAACTATCAGACGATTTCTTAAACGATTAAAAACTAAACGGCGATTAGCCAAAGATGGCTTTTTACCAATAGTAATCATTGGTTCAACATATCTTCTCAATTCTTTAGCTTTTGGTAAGGTAGTAACAATTACCTCATGATGCAATAAAGAATTACTCATATTGCGTAACATAGCCATTCGATGGCTGCTAGTTCGATTTAATTTTCTAAAAGCATTATTGTGGCGCATGATTTGCATCCTTAGCAATATTATCCAAATTTGCCGGTGGCCAATTGTCTAATTTCATTCCTAACGAAAGTTCTCTTGCAGCGAGAACCTCTTTTATTTCATTCAATGATTTTCGGCCTAAATTAGGTGTGCGTAACAGCTCCGCTTCCGTTCTTTGAATTAAATCACCAATATAATAAATATTCTCAACTTTTAAACAATTCGCAGACCTTACAGTTAATTCTAAATCATCGACAGGACGCAATAATATAGGATCTATACGCGGCATTTGTGGCTGTTCTTTTGAAATCGGAGTACTTTCCAAATCAGCGAAAACAGACAGTTGCTGCACCAAAACACGAGCAGCACTTCGTATCGCTTCCTCCGGCTCAACAATACCATTCGTCTCTAAATCAATAATCAGTTTATCTAGATCGGTTCTCTGTTCGACCCGCGCACTTTCAACAGAATAACTCACGCGCTTAATTGGGCTAAATGAAGCATCTAGAAAAATAGTGCCAATCGATTTATCAGATCCTTTACTTCGTCTAGCGGCAGCGGGAACATAACCACGCCCCTTTTCTACTTTCATTTGAATATCGAGCACACCGTTAGAAGTTAAATGGGCTATTACATGATCCGGATTAATAATCTCTACATTATGATTAGCCTCAATATCAGCAGCCGTAACCAGGCCTTTACCCGATTTATTCAGAGTAAGTATTGTTTCTGTATCATTATGCAATCTTAAAACGATTCCTTTGATATTAAGAAGAATATCCACGACATCTTCCTGTACGCCATCCAATGCCGAGTATTCATGAACAATACCTGCAATTTTAATCTCCGTAGGTGCATATCCAGTCATAGATGACAACAAAATCCTACGAAAAGCATTCCCTAAGGTGTGTCCATATCCTCGCTCAAACGGTTCCATGACAATTTTAGCGTGTACCGGAGAAATATTTTGAACATCAATAATTCTAGGTATTAATAACTCATTACCTTGCATAATTAAAATTCCTGCGAAAAAAGTAAATCTATAAAGCTAGAAGGCTATTATTTGGAATACAATTCCACCACTAGAGATTCATTAATAGTTGCAGGCAATTCTGATCGATCAGGTTGTTCTTTAAAAATCCCCTTCATTTCCTTGATATTTACTTCAATCCAACTTGGAAAAGTCCGATTGCTAGCAGAGTCAATAGCTGATTTTATACGCAATTGATCTTTAGAATTTTTAGATACTTCGATAACATCACCGGACTTCACAATGTACGAAGGAATATTTACACGTTTACCATTTACAAGTATGCAATTATGGTTGACGATTTGCCTAGCTTCGGTACGAGACGAACCAAATCCCATATGATAAGCGACATTATCTAAGCGACTTTCTAGTAATTTCAGCAGCGTATCTCCTGTAATGCCTTTTCTACTATCTGCTTGCTTATATATGTTACGAAATTGTCTTTCAAGAATGCCATAAATTCGTCTCACCTTTTGTTTCTCACGAAGCTGTCCACCATAGTCAGATAATCTACCCTTCTTTTGGCCATGTTGACCAGGAGGATAGCCTCTTCTCTCAATAGCACATTTATCAGTAAAACACTTTTCACCTTTTAAAAAAAGCTTTTCGCCTTCACGACGACATTGCTTACACTTCGGTTCTGTACTTCTAGCCAACGTAATCTCCTCAAATACGACGTTTCTTTGGTGGTCGACATCCATTATGCGGCACAGGCGTTACGTCTGAAATGCTCGTAATTTTAAACCCTGCAGAATTAAGCGCTCTAACAGCAGAATCTCTTCCTGGACCCGGACCTTTTATTTTTACCTCTAAATTTTTTACACCACACTCAATAGCAACTTTACTCGCGTTCTCAGCTGCCACTTGAGCTGCAAATGGAGTACTCTTTCTCGATCCTTTAAAACCAGCACCACCAGAAGTCGCCCACGATAAAGCATTACCCTGTCTATCAGTGATCGTTACAATCGTATTATTAAAGGACGCATGTACATAGGCAATCCCTTCAGATACATTTTTTTTAATCTTTTTCCGCGTACGTGAAACAGTCTTAACCATATGATATAAAGCCTTTGTATAAACTCATAAATTATTTGGATCTTAAAGCCTTACGCGGTCCTTTTCTTGTTCTCGCATTAGTACGAGTTCGTTGTCCTCGAACCGGTAAACCTCTTCGATGACGCAAGCCCCGATAACAACCAAGATCCATTAATCTCTTGATATTCATCGATACTTCACGACGCAAATCACCTTCAACCGTCATCTTAGAAATATATTCGCGTAACTTATCAATCTGCTCATCAGACAAATCCTTTATCTTCTTATACTGCTCAATTCCGATCACATCGCAAATTTTTTTAGAAGTTGACCTACCTATTCCATATATAGAGGTCAATGCAACATCTGCATGCTGATGAGGTGGTATATTTACTCCCGATATGCGCGCCATTTAATTCTTCTCATTCATTAAAATTAAAATATCTCAACCCTGTCTCTGTTTATGACGAGGATCCGTACATATCACTCTAATAATTCTATTTCTTCGTATTATTTTACAATTTCTACAAAGTTTTTTTACAGATGCATTAACTTTCATTATTTTCCTTTATATTTTAAATATCCTTGCCACTCTTCATTATTGAAATAATAAAAAGTAAAAAACTATTTAGCTCTAAAAGTAATTCTTGCACGAGTTAGATCATATGGTGTCAAATCTACAGTGACCTTATCACCAGGTAATATCCGAATATAATGCATACGCATTTTTCCAGATATATGTCCTAACACTACATGACCATTTTCCAATTTTACTCGAAATGTTGCATTTGGAAGAGTCTCTAAAATCTCTCCTTGCATTTGTATTGTTTCTTCTTTAGCCATTAAACCTTTTAATAACTTTAATATTTGACCGAATTTTTATTCATAGCCGGATTCCCTTTAAAATTAGTCTTTCTCAACAAGCTATCATATTGAGAAGACATCACATGCGATTGAATCTGAGCCATAAAATCCATTGTCACAATCACGATGATTAATAACGATGTACCGCCAAAATAAAAAGGAACGTTCCACTTCAAAATTAGAAATTCAGGTAGTAAACATACAAGCGTGACATATAACGAACCAATCAAAGTCAACCTAAGCATCACTTTCTCAATGTACCTTGTGGTTAAATCTCCAGGTCTTATTCCGGGTACAAATGCTCCACTTTTTTTAAGATTATCGGCGGTTTCTTTCGGATTAAACACAAGTGCCGTATAAAAAAAACAAAAAAATACTATCATTAACGAATACAAAAGCACATAAATCGGTTGACCAGGAGATAACGCGCCACTTAAGTCCTTCAACCAGGTCATAGACTGTGCATCAGCAAACCAACCTGTTAGTGTTGCCGGAAACAGTATAATACTTGATGCAAAAATAGGAGGAATAACACCCGCCATATTAAGCTTCAATGGCAAATGCGAGCTTTGACCACCGTAGACCTTGCGTCCTACCTGGCGCTTAGCATAATTTATAGGTAATCGCCGCTGCCCTTTCTCAACAAAAACCACCAGGCCAGTAATTAATCCCGCAATAACAAAAATTGTCAGTGCTACCAGAAAATGCATGGATCCAGTACTCACCAAATCCAACGTTCCTCCTATAGCGCTTGGAAGCCCCGCAGCTATTCCAGCAAAAATAATCAATGAAATTCCATTTCCCACACCACGTTCCGTTATTTGCTCACCTAACCACATTAAGAACATAGTCCCCGTCACTAATGTTACTACTGTAGTCAGCACAAACATACCACCTGGATTAATTACCAAGCCACTCTGAGCTTGTAAAGCAATGGAAATTCCATAACTTTGCACTAAAGCTAATAATAATGTTCCATATCGCGTATATTGAGCTATCTTTCTTCTTCCACTTTCACCTTCTTTTTTAAGTGTCTCCAGATAAGGCACAGCTACAGTACCCAACTGCATAATAATAGAAGCAGAGATATAAGGCATAATGCCTAAAGCGAAAATGGAAAATCGAGAAAGCGCACCACCAGAAAACATATTAAACATTCCCAAAACACCGCTTTCTTGGGATTGGAATAAATCTTTTAAAACTATAGGATCTATTCCAGGTACCGGAACATGAGCACCTATTCTATAAACAATAAGCGCCAAAAGCAAAAACCATAAACGCTTTTTTAATTCAGAAAGCTTATCAATTTGCTTATTTAACATTTTATAATTATTCTCATGCTACTTCGATGCAGCAAGATCATCACCTATTTTATTTAACCGATTCTTTACTCCGACGCTTAATTTAATTTCCTCAGAAAAAACAATTTTCTTATCAAAATTCTTAGAACTGTAAAATTTAACGGTCTTCATATTATCCGAAATAATACGATTATCTTTTAGAAGCGAAATAGATACGCCCGTTTTAAGCTTATTTTCGTCTAAATTACTCAGATCAGACAATCTCAGTGAAGCTTTCCCTAGCTTTGTAGAAGCTAATACATTAAATCCTCTTTTCGGGAGTCGTCTCTGAATAGGCATTTGACCGCCCTCAAATCCAACTTTATGAAAACCTCCAGATCTGGATTTCTGACCTTTATGACCTCTTCCACAGGTTTTTCCGAGGCCAGATCCGATTCCTCGTCCAACTCGCATCCTACTTTTTTTTGCACCATATGCAGCTTTAATAGAGTTTAGTAACATATTTCTGTCAGTGATGCTTCAATAAATAATCAACCTTACGTATCATTCCTCTCACTTCCGCGGTATCGTTTAACGTCGATGAGCTATTTATTTTTCTAAGTCCCAATCCACGAACTGTTTCACGATGAGATTTTTTTACCCCTATAGTACTGCGCACTAAAGTAACTGTAACTAATTTATTAGTTTTATCAGTCATAATTACTCGCTCCCCAAGATATCTTTAACACTTTTTCCGCGCTTTGCCGCAATATACGAAGGAGAATGAATTGAATTTAATCCATTTAATGTTGCTCTAACGACATTATATGGATTAGTAGATCCAATACATTTAGCAAGAATGTTCGTCATACCCATCACCTCAAAAATAGCCCGCATCGGACCACCCGCTATAATTCCCGTACCTTCTGGCGCTGGTTGCATATAAACTTTAGCAGCATCATGGGTTCCCACAACAGGATGATAAATTGTTCCATTCTTTAATTTTATTTTTGTCATTTTTTTACGGGCCTCATCCATAGCCTTTTGTACAGCCACTGGAACCTCTTTCGATTTACCCTTACCCATTCCAACACTACCCTCGCCATCCCCCACAACGGTCAAAGCGGAAAACCCCAATATCCTTCCACCCTTGACAACCTTAGTAACTCTATTAATTGCAATCATTTTCTCGCGTAGATCATCTCTCGAGTTACCACCTTCTTCAGTTGTCGCTTTATCAGTTGCTTTATTCACTTTGACCATTTTCCAAAACCTTTTTCCTAAAATTTAAGACCACCTTCTCGAGCAGCATCCGCTAACGCCTTAATTCGACCATGATACTTATATCCAGAGCGATCAAAAGCAATATCACTAACTCCAATATGAAGTGCTTTTTCAGCAATTCTCTTTCCAACACTTACAGCAGCATCAATATTGCTTCCCGTGGAAAGCTGTTTACGCAAATCACTCTCAAGAGTAGAAGCACTCGCAATCGTGCTACCTTTTCTATCATCAATCAGTTGTGCATATATATGGGAATTCGTACGATGTACCGTCAATCGTACCGCACCTATGAGAGCTATTCGCTTTCTCGTTTGTTTGGAACGTCTAATTCTTTTCTCTTTTAAATTTGGCATAATCAATCTGATATTTTATTTTTTCTTAGTCTCTTTAAGTACGATAATCTCATCCGAATATCTCACTCCTTTACCCTTATACGGTTCAGGTCGTCGATATGCTCGAATTTCGGCGGCCGTTTGACCTACTTTTTGTTTATCAATACCTTTAATCACAATTTCAGTTTGACTTGGTGTCTCGATTTTAATACCACTAGGCACCTCATAATCAACAGGGTGAGAAAATCCTAAAGACAAATTGACCTTTTGAGCAACAGCTTGCGCACGATAACCGACTCCGACCAAGATCAATTTCTTTTCGAACCCTTCTGAAACACCCTTTACCATGTTTGCTAGCAACGCACGGACAGTACCAGACATGGCATTAGAAAACTTAGTTATATCCACTGCCTTTATTTTGATTTGATTATCAATCAATTCCAATGCAACAGTGTCTTCAATAGGTCTATTCAAAGTTCCTAAAGGCCCTTTTACGGTCACTTCAGAACCAGTAATAGTAACTTCCACATTTTTTGGAACAGAAATCGGGTTATTACTTACTCGTGACATTCCAATTATCCTTTACACAACCGTACACAAAAGTTCACCACCGATTCTCATTTGACAAGCATTACGGGCCGTCATTACACCTTTAGATGTTGTTACAATCGCAATCCCCATTTCATTCGTCACATTGGTTAATTTCAAACTTGACTTATATTGCCTCAATCCGGGTTTACTGATACGAATTATGCTCTCAATAACAGGATTACCTAAATAGTATTTCAACATAATCACTATTTCACTCTTCTTACTATCACCCGATACATTGATTCTATAATTCTCAATATAGCCCTCTTCCTTCAAAACTTTAACTATAGCTAATTTTATTTTCGAATTTGGTACGCTAACCTCTTTTTTTTCAACTAATTGCGCATTTCTTATACGTGTTAGCATATCCGCGATAGGATCACTCATACTCATACTATTATTTCACACCCTATTATTCGTTAATTCGATCTATCTAAAGTTACCAACTGGCTTTGATTATTCCGGGAATTTTTCCACTCATCGCAATATCTCTCAGTTTGCTTCGGCCTAATCCGAACTTTGAATAAACACCTCGAGATCTTCCTGTTAATGAACACCTGTTTCGTATACGAACGGAACTGGAATCTCTTGGTAATTTTTGCAAACTTAATCTGGCGTCAAACCTCTCCTGATCTTCAAGGTTAGTATTGTTAATTTTCTCAAGAAGAGACTTACGCAGAGCTTGATATTTGGCAACAATTTTTTGCCGCTTTAAATTTCTATTAGTAATAGCAACTTTAGCCATATTATTCTCAGTTCTTGAATGGAAAGCTAAATGCAGAAAGCAATGCTTTAGCTTCGTTATCGTTCTTTGCGGTAGTAGTTATAGAAATATTCATACCTCTCAAAGAATCGATTTTATCATATTCAATCTCAGGAAATATAATTTGCTCTTTAATACCCATATTATAATTCCCTCTACCATCAAAAGACTTTCCCGAAATACCGCGAAAATCCCGAATCCTAGGAATAGCAATAGTGATGAGTCGATCTAAAAATTCATACATTTTCTTTCGCCGCAATGTAACCATGCAACCAATCGGATAACCATCTCTTACTTTAAAGGTAGCAATTGATTTCTTTGCTCTTGTAACCACAGGTTGCTGACCTGATATTTTCTTCAAATCACCCAAGGCAAACTCAATAACTTTTTTATCAACTGTAGACTCACCCAATCCTATATTGAGAGTTATTTTAGTAATCTTAGGAACTTCCATCACACTTTTGTATTTAAATTGATCAATCAACTGCTTGGTAACAGTTTGACGATAAAATTCTTGCAAGCGAGTAGTCATATAGGTATGAAAAATATAGTTTGAGTCTAAGAGGGAGTTCCAATCATTTCACCAGACGATTTATAAATCCGAATTTTTTCATTGTCATTAGTGAACTTAAAGCCAACACGATCTGGTTTTTTTGAAGAAAAATTATAAATAGCTAGATTAGAAATATGAATAGGCATCTCTTTATCTATGATTCCACCCAAAGCTCCACTGGCAGGATTCGGTTTCTGGTGTTTCTTTGTCAAATTCACTCCCTTCACCAAAACATAATCATCATCATTAATTTTGATAATGGTTCCTCTTTTTCCTTTATCCTTACCGGAAAGAACAATTACATCATCACCTTTTCTCAATTTTTTCATAGCTTTTTCTATACTGTTACAGAACTTCAGGTGCCAAAGATACGATTTTCATAAAACGTGCATTTCGTAATTCTCTGGTGACCGGTCCAAAAATACGTGTTCCTATCGGCTCTAATTTAGAGTTCAATAAAACCGCAGCATTATCATCAAATTTCAACAGAGATCCATCTATACGTCTCACGCCTTTAGCAGTTCTAACAATTACTGCATTATAGACTTCCCCTTTTTTAACGCGTCCACGCGGGGCCGCATCTTTCACACTGACTTTAATCACATCGCCTATCTCAGCATATTGTTTCTTCGAACCACCAAGTACTTTTATGCACATAATAGACTTCGCGCCGGTATTATCAGCAACCTTCAAGATCGTTTGCATCTGAATCATATAGTAGTTCTCAACTTCTCAATTAAAAACAATTGAAATAAATCAATTCAATTGATCTCATAAAAATTAAAAGTTAGTTATTAGTTCCTGATTTATTTAACAAACAAACTACTTTCCACGACTTAGTTTTAGAAATTGGCTTACATTCTTCTATAATAACGTTGTCACCAATTCCATAGTGATCATTTCCATCTACGTGCGCATGGTACTTTTTAGAGCGAACGATATACTTCCCATAAAGTGGATGTTTCAATTTCCTCTCGACTAATACAGTCACCGTTTTAGACATCTTATCACTAGTAACTTTTCCGCTTAATGTGCGATGAAGTTTTTCAGTTGTCATGATTTTTCATTTTTTCAGTAATAACAGTTTTTACCCGAGCAATATCTTTTCTTATCATTTTAATCTTTGTATTGTTTGTTAATTGCTGTGTTGCTAATTGCATTCTTAATACAAAGTGCGTTTTTAATAACGAAATAAGTTCTTTATTAAGCTCAGGTATATCCTTATTTCTCAATTCAGTTGCTTTCATTGTGATTATCACCCACCAATTTGCCTAATCATAAATGTCGTTTTGAGCGGTAATTTCGCCGCAGCTAGTCTAAATGCCTCTCTTGCAGATTCTTCATCGACACCGTCCATTTCATAAAGCATTTTACCCGGTTGAATCTCAGCAACGTAATACTCAGGATTGCCTTTTCCATTACCCATTCTTACTTCGGCAGGCTTACTAGAAATAGGTTTATCTGGAAAAATTCTAATCCAAATACGGCCACCTCTTTTGATGTATCGCGTCATCGCACGACGAGCAGCTTCAATTTGTCTCGCTGTAATCCGTCCCCTTTCTGTTGCCTTAAGACCAAACTCACCGAAACTAACTTTTGCGCCACGAGTCGCAATTCCTGTATTTCTACCTTTCTGCTGCTTTCGAAATTTAGTTCGAGCTGGTTGAAGCATTCTTATCCCCAGAACTTAATTGTTTTTTTGACCTTACGCTACCTTCATTATCTTTATTTTCTACCGCAACATCACCGCTATCTATATCTCTTTCAGCCTCAGAATGAGGCTTACTAAAGATTTGCGATGCAGATTTTTTAAACGTCTTCTTTTTTTCATTATCAAGTAAAGAAGTATTTTGAAGTGTAAGATCACCCTTACCTAGAATTTCACCCTTAAAAATCCAAACCTTTATTCCAATAATTCCATAGGTGGTATGAGCCTCAGAAGTTCCATAATCTAAATCGGCCCGCAATGTATGTAAGGGTACTCTTCCTTCTCGGTACCATTCAGTTCGCGCAATTTCAATTCCGTTTAGTCGACCCGAACTCATGATCTTAATTCCTTGCGCACCTAGCCTCATTGCATTTTGCATTGCTCGTTTCATAGCACGACGAAACATAATTCTCTTCTCTAACTGCTGGGCTATATTATCCGCAATTAGTTGCGCGTCTAATTCAGGCTTTCTTATTTCTTCTATATTGACATGAACAGGAATACCCATTCTTTTCTGTAATTCTGATCTTAAAATCTCAATATCCTCGCCTTTTTTCCCAATTACAATACCTGGTCGAGAACTAAAAATGGTTATCCGAGCATTTTTCGAGGGTCTTTCGATCAACACTTTACCAACTGACGCATTTTTAAGCTTTTCACTTAAAAATGCCCTGACCTTAATGTCTTCGTTGAGCATGGTAGAAAAATTATTACTATTTGCATACCATTTTGACAACCAATTCTTTTGAACTGATAATCTAAATCCGATCGGATTAATCTTTTGACCCATTAGTTAACACCCTTTTTAACACGAGTCATACCGCTATCATCACTTACCGTTAATTCAATATGACAAGTAGGCTTCGTTATTCTATTACCTCTTCCTTTTGCTCGAGCACTTGTTCGTTTCAACAGCGTTGCTCTGTCTACCAGTATCTTCGAAACTTTTAGTTCGTCAATATCGGCACCATCATTATGCTCCGCATTTGCTATTGCTGAATCCAAAAGTTTTTTAATAATCCCAGCTGCCTTTTGAGGACTAAACTTTAAAATATTTAAAGCTTTTTCAACTGAAAGACCTCTAATTTGATCAGCCACTAATCGCCCTTTTTGTGCTGATAAACGAATATCTTTTAAAATCGCTGTTGTTTCCATGACGGCCTCTGTTATTTAGCTGTAGCTTTTTTATCGCCAGCATGTCCCTTAAAAGTGCGTGTTAGCGCAAATTCACCAAACTTATGACCAACCATATTTTCAGTAACAAAAACAGGAATATGTTGTTTTCCATTATGTATCGATACAGTAAATCCAATAAAATCCGGCAAAATTGTAGAACGACGCGACCATGTTTTTACCGGACGCTTATCATTAGTTTCTTGCGCTTTTTTTATTTTATTAAATAAATGGACATCAACATAAGGTCCTTTTTTTACTGAACGCGGCATTTAACGATTATCCTTTTTTTGAATATCTTCGACGAACTATCATCGCTTCTGTTCTCTTATTTTTTCGTGTTCTATAACCTTTTGCAGGCACACCCCATGGACTAACCGGATGTCTACCCGCAGAAGTTCTACCTTCACCTCCACCATGCGGATGATCCACCGGATTCATTGCAACACCACGCACAGTTGGCCGAATTCCGCGCCATCGCACAGCCCCCGCCTTGCCGATAGATCTTAAATTATGTTCCGCATTACTTACCTCACCAATGCACGCATAGCAATTAACATGCACTTTACGAATTTCCCCTGATCGGAGCTTAAGTTGAGCATAACTTCCTTCTCGAGCCTGTAACTGCACAGATGTTCCTGCCGATCGTGCTAGCTGAGCTCCCTTACCTGGCTGCAATTCTACACAATGCACGATAGTACCAACTGGAATACTACGTAATGGTAAAGCATTTCCCGGTTTTATTTCAGCAAAATCTCCACTAGAAACGCGGTCTCCGACGCTAAGTCCTTTTGGCGCAATAATATATCTTCTTTCCCCATCGCTATAGCACACCAAAGCAATTGCAGCTGTTCGATTCGGATCATACTCTTTGCGTTCAACAATACCGGAAATTCCAATTTTATTTCTCTTGAAATCTATAATTCGATAGTGTTGTTTATGCCCCCCACCGCGATGGCGCGTGGTGATGCGTCCATAATTGTTACGTCCTGCCGTTTTGGATTGACTTTCAATTAAAGGCTTATAAGGAGAACCTTTATACAGCTCCTTGTTAACAACCCTTATAACGGCCCGTTGACCAGGTGACGTCGGCCTCAATTTGACTAATGACATATTACTTAATCTCTATATTTGTAAAATTAGTAAAATTCAAATCCTGACCATCTTTGATACTTACAACAGCCTTCTTCCAGTCTTTTCTTTTTCCCATAAAACGCCCAAATCTTTTACTCTTTCCCTTCATATTGATCGTTGTAACTTTCTCAACTTCAATTTTTTGTTCTTTCCACAATAATTCAACCGCAGACTTTATTTCATTCTTATTCGCATCTGCTATTACACGAAATACTGTTTGATTATGTTTCTCTCCCAAAAATGTAGCTTTTTCAGAAACATATGGAGCCAATATTATCTTCAATAATCTCTCATTTTCTAATAGTGTATTTTTCATGAAAGAATTTCCTCAAGCTTTTTAATTCCTTTCAAAGTTACAAGTGTTTTATCAAATTTTAATAAACTCACCGGATCTACATAATTTGGCTCTGTGATCCACACGTCAGGAATATTTCTCGATGACAAATACAAATTGTTATCAAGTTCATGAGTGACGATCAATACTTTATTTAACTCATTTTCCTTCAGCTTCACAATCAGATCCTTAGTTTTATAAGTTTCAACTAAAAAATCATCAATTACCAACAACCTTTTATCGCGAATAAGCTGGGACAAAATTACGCACATTCCAGTCTTATACATTTTTTTATTAATTTTTTTCTTGAAATTCTCAATAGGACTGTTAGGAAATATTTTCCCACCGCCTCGCCAAAGTGGACTTGATGCCATACCTGCCCGAGCTCTCCCAGTACCTTTCTGTCTCCAGGGTTTTTTGGTCGATTTTGCTATGTCGGATCTTCCTTTTTGAGCTCTAGTTCCTAAGCGTGCATTCGACAAATATGAAGTCACCAATTGATGCACCAATCCCTCATTGTAATCTTTATTGAAAAGTATATCTGACACAACAACATTCGCAGATTGATTCTCTTTATTGAGAAGTCTGAGTTCCATTATTTATACGCCTTATCGCTACTCACTTTATTATTAACCTGCGCTTAAATCTATACAGATTTCACGCTGGGACGCACCACAACACTACCACCCTTATGTCCTGGTATCGCTCCCTTGATCAGCAACAAACTTCTTTCGCTATCTATTTTTAAAATCTCAAGATTTTGTATCGTCCGAGTTACATTACCTAAATGTCCCGACATGCGCTTGCCTGGAAAGACGCGCCCAGGATCTTGAGCCATGCCTATAGATCCAGGCTTTTTATGTGCCTTAGAATTGCCATGACTCGCCCTGTTCGATGAAAAGTTGTGTCTTTTTATAACGCCTGCATATCCCTTACCAATCGTTACTCCAGTTACATCAACCTTTTGTCCAACCTGAAATGTATCAACACCCACCAATTTCCCTATGGACACTGAGCTCAAATCTTGCTCATTCTTAACTTTAAATTCCTTACGAATGCTTCCAACTTCAACACCAGCCTTAGCGTAGTGACCCTGAATGGATTTGCTCAAGCGAGTTGGTTTACTTTTTCCAAAAGATAATTGAACCGCAGCATATCCATCGATTTCCTTGTTTCGAATCTGAGTTACGCGGTTATTTGAAACATCTACAACTGAAACCGGCAAACTATTACCAGTTTCAGTAAATATTCTTGTCATACCAACTTTTTGACCAATCAATCCCACACGCATTTTCTTGCCTTTTACTTACAATAGATTAATCTAATAATCATTATTATCGATTTTTTCTTAGAAATTCTCTTCAGATTCTATAGTTTAATTTCTACATCTACACCTGCCGGCAAATCCAATTTCATCAAGGCATCTACTGTCTTATCAGTAGGATCGATAATATCCATTAACCGTAAATGTGTTCTAATTTCAAATTGATCACGAGATGTTTTATTAACATGCGGAGAACGCAAAACATCAAAGCGCTCTATTCGAGTAGGCAATGGAACAGGCCCCTTAACAACGGCTCCTGTTCTTTTTGCCGTTTCCACAATCTCCAATGCTGATTTATCAATGAGCCGATAATCAAAAGCTTTGAGACGAATTCTTATTTTCTGATTTTGCATATACTAATTAAGTATCCCAATTCAATCGACCCTGTACACAAACACAAGATTACTTCTATTTAGAAAATCTCTTATTCAATAATTTTTGCAACGACACCGGCACCAACGGTTCTACCACCCTCGCGAATCGCAAAACGCAACCCTTCTT
>JBGAVE010000031.1:0-34239 GCA_044228295.1 Nitrosomonas sp. | reverse complement strand
TGATGCACCCGTTCGGTTTTAAGTAACCCCCAGAAGCTTTCCATCGGCGCATTATCATAGCAGTTTGCCTTGCGGGTCATGGAGGCGATCATGCCAAATGGTTGCAATAAATTCTGGTCATCGTGTGCACTGTATTGACTACCTTGATTTGAATGAGCAATGAGCCCCTTATCTGGATGCTTACTTGCAGTGGCACGAAACAAAAATTGTATCACTAAATGCCTGTCATCATCGCGTTCTTCCCGATCGCTGACTACTTCATAAGCTGGTCTGGTTTTGGTTTTGGGTCGACTCTGCGTGATGCTCGCGTCAACGTGACAACCCTACTTAACGGTGATGTTGTAAGCCTGGATTTGCCGATTGATTTCCGCCAATAACCCATCCCATACTTTGGCTGCCGTCAGTCGCGTTCTAAATCGCGGCAATACTGAGTGTCTGGTACATCGTCTTCCAGCGACAAGCCCAGAAACCGCATCACATGGAAATTTCGAGTTCGCCATGTTTTCCACCGATTCATCGCTTAGACCACCGTTCCAAATTCCGACCAATAGCATTTTAAACAACAGCAATCCAGAATAAGCTGGCCGCCCCGCAGCATCGCAAACCGGTGCATAATGCACTGCGATGGCTTTCTCTATTGAGTTCCAGCCAATTAACTGATCTATCTGCTTCAGAAAATTCCCTTTCCGGGTGCGGCGGGTTACATCAAATTCTAAAAAACTAACTGTGCTTGGAATGTTGCGCTGAAATGAGTCATTTGACCATAATAACTCGAGACATTGTCTCGAAGTCAAATCAGATAAGTATCAACGCCTGTCAATAGCAAATCATATTGCGCTTCAACGATTTCTTTAATAGCCAATGCTGACATGCCTGTCATTATGTTGCTTCGCGTACCCAGCCATCCCACAGCATCGTGTGGACCTAAATTAACCACATATCCCAAATCCTGATGTACATAGGGTTCAAGCAGGCCTGGAAAACCGGCATGACGCAAAATATTCCTTGCGACTAATTTACCTTTGCGTACAGCAGATTGGGCACTATGCGCATTACTTCCCAGCGATTGGTAGCAAGAATTATCGCCGGCCGTAAAAATATTCGGTAATGCTTGATCATTCTCAATGACTTGCCCAAATGCATTGGCCGACAATAAGTCTTGTTGTTGTTTTCCTAAGAACAGCATAGTCAGCGTGGATGGTACTATAGAATGTTGTTGCGTCAATTTGTTCTTTAAGTGAATGTGACCTGATTGTTGTTGCTGAAAATAACAATGGGGATGAAAAGCAATATCCAATTCTTGCATGCGCGCTTGAACATAATCGTTAAATTCCATCGGAAATGATTCCAAAACACGCGCTTTAGAATGAAACAAGTTTAATGTAACGGGGCTTTGAGTGCGATTCAGAAAATGCTTCAGTTCAAATAGAAATTGAATCCCCGTCGCACCGCCACCAACAACCGAAATTGATAGATTCGATGGGTCGCTATTGGGTAATCGCTTGGTGATCAAATCAGTGGCGGATGATGTTTCAAATTCTTTTAGTAGCAAGATATCATCAGATTGCTGTGTCAACCGATCTGAGCAACCGGTTGCTATGACGAGATAATCAAAGTCAACAACCTTTTCTTGCACCAGAAGCTGTTTTTGTTGTTGAAAATACTGCAAATCACTATTGATAAAATTGACAGGAGCTGCGATATGACGGCAATTAAAGCGGGTCTCAATTTCACGAAAAGGCACTAAAACATCTTCCAACGGACAGCGAAATGTTTCGTGCAAATGTGTTGTTTTAATATGGTGCTGGCGCGGATCGATGATAGTAATATTGGTGTCTGGCGCGAAACGCACGAGTGTTGTTAACGCTGCCATTCCTGCATAACCTGCACCGATAATGACGACTTTTAGCTTTTTTTGTTTTGTGATATTAAATGGCAAAAAGGCCACATCATCTCCTTGATTCAGAAATCCGTTCTCTCTCCATCATGACACACAATCATAGATTTTTGTGTTTGAATCGTGCGGAATCTTTGCTGCACACCAATTTTCCTTTGCCCATTGCCAAAATGAAGCAATATCGCCTTGCGTCAATTCCTGGGGTGGATTTTGTCCTAGAAATTGAATCGCTTGTATCAAATGGGCTAACCCATCAGATGATTCGATGGCCGCTGCGCGTGTCTGTTTGCTCAATTTCTCACCTGCGATATTGGTTACCACTGGCAAATGCATGTAGCACGGGGTTGCATATCCTAACAATTGCTGTAAAAAAATTTGTCGTGGTGTTGAATCAAGCAAATCAACACCACGTACCACGTGGGTGACTCCTTGTAGCGCATCGTCTACTACTACCGCCAATTGATAAGTATAAATACCATCAGCACGACGTAAAACGAAATCACCAATTTCTTGCTTAAGGTTTTGGCGATATTGCCCCCCGAGAATATCTTCAAAGATTATACAATCTGGAGGCGTTCGAACACGCAACGCACGACTATGGTTATGATCATGAATCTCTCCCAAAGAGATCACGTTATGACTACAGGTACCTGGATAAACCGGGCCATAAATGCCAACGATACTAGAATCTGCAATTTCTTTTCGGGAACAGCGACACGGATAGATTAAGTTTCGTTTGATTAAATCCTCCAATGCTTGTTGATAGAATGTTAACCGTTGTGTTTGATAAACCACTTCACCGTCCCATTCTAATCCCAGCGCTTCCAAGGTACGCAATATAGCATCCGCTGCGCCAGGAACCTCGCGTGGGCGATCCAAGTCTTCCATCCTCACCAACCATTCACCGCCATTACACTTAGCATCTAAATAACTTCCTACTGCTGCAACCAATGAGCCAAGATGCAATGGACCGGTTGGCGAAGGCGCAAATCGTCCACGATATACTGATTGAATCGCTTGCATGGTGCTCTACAAAAATATTTCCATTTTCCTAAAAATCGGAAGTAATAAAATTCAAATTTTCTGTATGATGCAAAATTTTTGGCTTCATTAATGCACTTAATAAATGGACTATAATTGAGTTGTACTCGATTTCATAGCCAATTGATCTATCAAATTCTTTTAATCTCGTTAGTTTAAACATGCATATTCATATTCTTGGAATTTGTGGCACTTTTATGGGTGGAATTGCTGTCATTGCTCGTGAATTAGGATTCAAAGTGACGGGCTGCGATCAAAATGTTTACCCACCGATGAGCATTCAACTGGAAGCGCAAGGAATCGAGTTGATTTCAGGATATTCTCCCGAACAAATTGCGTTGCAACCTGATTTATACGTGATTGGCAATGTCGTTACACGCGGCAATCCGCTGATGGAAGAAATTTTAAATCGCAATCTACCGTATGTTTCAGGTCCTCAATGGCTGCTCGAAAACGTTTTACGAAAATATTGGGTTTTAGCCATTGCAGGAACTCATGGCAAAACGACAACCAGTTCAATGTTGGCGTGGATTTTAGAGTATGCTGGCTTGAGTCCGGGTTTTTTAATTGGAGGGATACCGGAAAATTTTGGTATTTCCGCTCGAATCGGTCGATTACCCCGTCATAATGAAGATGTTGCCGAAATTTCGCCTTTCTTCGTCATAGAAGCTGATGAATACGATACCGCATTCTTCGATAAGCGTTCGAAATTTGTTCATTACCATCCAAAGACATTGATTTTGAATAATCTCGAATTCGACCATGCGGATATTTTTTCAGACTTAGCCGCAATCGAACGACAATTTCATCATCTTGTTCGCATCGTACCCAACTCAGGTTTGATTGTTTGCAATGGTCAAGATAGCAATTTAAAACGCGTCCTTGAACAAGGTTGTTGGACGCCCATCGAGGAATTTGGGATTGAATCCGGTTGGCATTTTCAAATGCAAGCGGATAACGGTGTCAAAATATTTCTTAAAAACGATTATCAAGATACGCTGTATTGGGATTTATTGGGTGAACACAACAGCATGAATGCCTTGGCAGCATTACTGGCCGCTCGCCACGCAGGCGTTCCGATCCCAATTGGTATTGAAGCACTGATGCGCTTCAAGAACGTCAAACGTCGCATGGAAAAACGAGGTACTGTTAATGAGATTAGCCTATATGATGATTTTGCGCATCATCCAACCGCGATACGAACAACACTTAACGGATTAAGAACCCATGTCGGTCGAGAAAAACGTATCATTGCCGTATTAGAACCGCGCTCAAACAGCATGAAAATGGGTGTTTGGAAGGATGAGCTTGCGGAAAGCCTTAACGAAGCTGATAAGATTTTTTGTTTTACGGGTGAAGCATTATGGGCAAAAACTATTCTGAATAATTTTGGGGAAAAAGCGCGTTGTTATGATGACTTGAACGAATTAATTGAAGAAATTTGTCATTTTGCAAAACCTAACGATTCCATTCTAGTAATGAGCAATGGCGGCTTTGGAGGAATCCATGAAAAAATATTGTCAAAACTCAAAAGTATTGCCCAATAACAATAAGTCATCATTGATTATCCTGACCAAACATAATTCCTAACTAATTGATTTAGAATTTAACTTTATCGCTAACTTGAGGCAAGGTTGTTTAGAAACAATGTGGACAGGCAATCCTCGTTTTAAGTCTCGAACTTACTATGCTCAAGCATCTCACGGGCATGTTGACGTGTCGCATCAGTGATTTTTACGCCACCCAGCATGCGAGCGATTTCTTCGATGCGCTCGGAAGCATCGAGAATTTTAATGTGACTGAGTACTTGCGATTTTCCTTCACCTAAAGTAGAGGCTACTTTATTGACTTGCCATTGTTGATCACCTGCGGCAGCGACTTGGGGTAGGTGAGTAATGCACAGCACTTGCCGTTCTTGCCCCAATTTTTTAAGCAGATTACCGATGATCTCGGCGACTTTTCCGCCGATACCGACATCGACTTCATCGAAAACCAAAGTCGGTACCTGAATAGCTTCGCTGGCAATTACCTGTAGCGCCAAACTGACACGCGATAATTCTCCTCCCGAAGCGGTCTTATTCAGTGGTTGCAGTGCCAAGCTTTCATGCGCGGCAATTTGGAATTCGATCTGCTCCAAACCATTGGCATTTCCCTGTGGTAAAAGTATGAGATCGACTGCGAATTTTCCGCCATTCATCGCGAGTGTTTGCATTGCTGACGTAACATCAGTGGATAACGATTGGGCAGCCTTAATACGAGACGTACTCAGTTTCTCGGCTTGCTGTAAATAAGTAGCTTGTGCTTTGCTTTCTAATACTTTGAGTTGTTCGATGTTCGATTCGGCATCGAGTACTTGAAGCTGATTTTCTAACGAAATCTGAAATTCCGGGAGTTGCTCGGGGGGGACACGAAATTTTCGTGAGACGCTGTGAATCGCTGACAATCGTTGTTCCGCCTCCTGCAGTCGCTGGGGGTCAAGATCCAAGGATTGATGGTAATCTCGCAAGGCATAAATGCTTTCCCGCAACTGAATTGCAGTGGAATCGAGCAAATCGACGATTTCTGTCAATTGTGAATCATATGCTAATTGTTGTTGTAGTTGGCTGTGTACCGAATCGATTTGTGACAATGCAGCCTGTTCATTTTCTGAAAGCAATTCAATGCCATTCTCGGCGGCCGCAAGTAGCGATGCAATGTGAGACAGCCGCGCATGATCGGCTTGTAAGTGATGCCATTCATCCACCGTTAGATTCAATGCGGCTACTTCTTGTAATTGCCATTCTAATTGTTCGCGCTTAGCGTGAGAAGCTAGTGCAGATTGCTCCGTTGCAATTCGTTGTTGCACGATCGTCTGCCAGTCCTGATAAGCCTCACGAACAGTTTTAGATAAATCTTCGCATTGTGCATAAGCATCTAATAATTCCCGTTGTGAATCACGATGTAATAGCAATTGATGCGCGTGTTGACTATGAATGGCAACCAAAAAATTTCCTACAGCGCGTAATTGTTGCAAGGTTGCGCTGTGCCCATTGATGTAGCTACGCGATCGCCCGCTGGTTTCAATGATGCGGCGCATGAGGCAAATTCCCGGATCGCCCTGCAAGTCATGCTCATTTAACCAATCGATCAAACTCTGTTTCGAATGGATATTAAACGTTGCATGAATTTCAGCACGCTCACAACCTGGCCGTATTTGCTGATTGTCGCCACGCTCTCCTAAAGCAAGCATTAATGCGTCCATTAGAATGGACTTGCCAGCGCCCGTCTCCCCCGTCAATACCGTAAAGCCTGATTGAAAATCTAATTCAATATGATCGACGATAACAAAGTCGCGAATGCTGAGATGTTTGAGCATACAATCGCTATTGCAGAATAATCAGGGAAATTCACTCCAGCCCAGCTTTTCTCTTAGCATACGATAGTAACTATGAGTGACTGAGTGCAGCAATCGTACCGCTTGAGGATGACGTTTAATCATAATGTGATCGGTTTGCTCTAAATCAAAATAAGCATGGCTGTCGCAGTTGATACCGACGTTGACCGAGCTGCGCATATTAATTTCAATATTGGCCTCGCCACCAATCACGATAGGCCGATTACTCAGAGTATGCGGACATACTGGAACCAAGGTGATGAGATTTAAGTCCGGAAACAGAATCGGGCCGCCTGCCGATAATGCATAGGCTGTGGAGCCAGTTGGCGTGGCAATAATCAATCCGTCGGAGCGTAAGGTGTTCATGTATTCACCATTGATTCTGACTTCAAACTCGATCATGCCGCTACTGACGCCCCGATGTAGTACGACGTCGTTGAAAGCAAGATTTTTAAATTGACTAACGCCTGCTCGCGAGACTTCCGCAGAAAGCAGAATGCGTTCTTCAGTATGATATTGACCGGCTAAAATTTCTTCTAGCGCTTCGAGCATATTGTCTAACGATAAGTCGGTCAAAAATCCTAATCTACCTTGATTAATGCCGATCAAAGGCACATCGTACGGTACCAGCATACGTGCGATATTTAACATGGTACCGTCGCCACCGATGACAATGGCGAGATCGGCTTGTTGTGCAATTTTGTTGAGTGATAAGGTTTGGTAATCCCGTGCAATTTTCTCGGTAGCACTTAATTCGTCTACTAAAACCTGGTTTCCTCTTTTCGTCAAGAAATCAGCCAGTTTCAACAGTGGCGCAATGATTTCCGCATTTTTAATTTTTCCGATTAGCGCGATGGTTTCAAATGTGCGATTCATAGATCAATCGTTGTAAGAAGATTCATGCAATATTATTGTTCATTCCGAATGGATTCTCCGATGTCATTCAACGCGCAAATTCATTTCTCACGATGATAAAAGCCGTAATATTTGAAAAACAATATCTGTATCAATGGTCCAAACAAAGCGGTGATTGTATTTTTAAAAGTCTAACATAGAAAGATTAAAAGCCTGTATTGATACACTACATCGCTGTAATAAATCCGGCTTGATGGTGTAAAATAAAGTTATGCTAAATGAACGCGCACAAATACTTCTCAAAACACTAATCGAACGGTATATCCAAGAAGGTCAGCCAGTTGGTTCACGTGCTCTGTTGAAGTTTTCTGGCCTAGATTTAAGTTCTGCAACGATTCGCAATGTCATGTCGGATCTCGAAGAAATGGGATTGGTTACGAGCCCTCATACGTCCGCAGGCCGTGTTCCGACTGCGCAAGGATACCGCTTTTTCATCGATACGTTGTTGGTCGTGCAAGCATTAGATAAAACCGAACTAAGTCGCATGGAAAATCATTTGCATCCAGATAATCCATCGCGCTTGATTAATGTTACTTCGCATTTATTATCAGATTTGACACAATTTGCGGGTTTAGTGATCACACCCAAGCATAAAGGTGCGGTATTTCGTTATATCGAATTCATGGCGCTATCCGAGAAGCGTATTTTGGTGATTATCGTGACTCCGGATGGCGATGTGCAAAATAGAATTATTTTTACCCAAACACCTTATAGTCAAGCAGACTTGATCGAGACAGGGAATTTCATTAATCAGCATTATGCCGGTTGTACTTTGGACCAGATTCACAGTCGTCTTGATATCGAGCTTCAGCAACTACGCAGTGAATTGACCAGTTTGATGAGTGCGGCGATTGAAGTGAGTGGTAGTGCGGCAAATGAGAATAGCGAAGCGGTTGTGGTAGCGGGTGAGCGAAATTTACTGCAAGTGAATGATTTGACTGAAAACCTATTGGGATTGAAAAAATTATTCGAGTTATTTGAACGCAAAACTAAGCTGTTGCAATTGCTCGAATTGAGCCGCAAAGCGCATGGTGTCAAGGTGTTTATTGGAGGAGAGTCTGATGTTGCGTCGTTAGAAGAGTTCAGCGTTATCGCTGCTCCCTATGAAATCGACGGTGAAATCGTTGGAACGGTCGGCGTGATCGGCCCAAGGCGTATGGCCTATGAACGTGTAATTCCCATTGTCGATATTACTGCCAAGCTACTTTCTAGTGGGTTATCACAGCAATAAGCTGTTCAATTCGTTTCATACTTTATTAATTTCAATAGCTATTTTGTATTATTCCAAGTAACTTCTTTCGTATGATAACTCTATAAGTTCTGACTCATGGCCTCGAATTCTATTTACCATCATGGTGTTTCTGCACGTACCGGTGTCTTATTAATTAATCTTGGCACGCCCAATGCGCCAACAGCCGAAGCTTTGCGGCCGTATTTAAAAGAATTTCTCAGTAACCCGCGTGTGATCGAGGTACCTCGGATTATTTGGTGGCCTATTTTGTATGGTTTTATCCTGCCATTCAGACCGAAACAATCTGCTGAGAAATATGCCAAAATCTGGTTGCCTGAAGGTTCTCCCTTAAAGGTACATACCGAACGCCAAACAGTGCTTCTGCGCGAAGCTTTGCAGACAAGATGCGACAATGTCCCGATAGTCGAATATGCGATGAATATTGGGGAGCCGTCGATTAAAACCGTTTTGGAAAAAATGCAGCAGCAAGGCTGTGACCGAATTCTGATAGTGCCATTATTTCCACAATATGCTGCGAGTAGCTCAGCCGCAGCGATGGATGCTGTGTTTTCAGTGTTGGCAAGAATGCGCAATCAACCGGCAATTCGTACCATCAAGCATTATCATGATGATCCTGGCTATATTGCTGCATTGGCAAAAAATGTGCGCGATTACTGGGAGTCAAACGGTCGACCCGATAAACTCATCATCAGCTTTCACGGTACCCCTCGCGCTAATTTGGACAAAGGCGATCCTTATCATTGCTTTTGTCAAAAAACCGGTCGGTTGTTGGCGGAAACGCTGCAACTTACCAGTGATCAATATCAGATTTGCTTTCAATCGCGTTTTGGCAAAGCGCAGTGGTTAACACCGTATACCGCCGATACGTTAATCGAATTAGGTAAACAGAAAACTCGGCGCGTGGATGTGGTATGTCCAGGATTCGTATCGGATTGTTTAGAAACATTGGAAGAAATTGCTATCGAGGTCAAAGATCTATTTCTCAAAGCAGGGGGTCAAGAATATCACTATATTCCTTGTCTCAACGAGAGGAATGACTGGATTCAAGCATTGGCTGATATTACTTGTGAAAACTTACAAGGCTGGAATGATGTTGTGACATCACAAGAATCACTAGAATTATCCCGCAAAAGAGCGTTACAACTGGGTGCAAAAGATTGACACCAAATAATTTATTCATTAATTTTCCTGAATGAACCATTTCACTTTGGCCGATTATCTAATCCTACATTGTCGCTATAGAAAACTAAAACGTTTGGCTCAATATAAGCCGCTCTAATTTTTGACAGTTAGGCTGTATTAGCTTTATACGCTTGCACGCATTCATTTATGCTTCCGAAGACCACAAACAACGTTAGAAATTGTGCGCCTTAGCTATAATGATTAAGCTTGATATATTTTATTTCTAAAAACTAAGATGAATTGTTTTAAGTCCTCGTTGTTTGCAATTGGTAGTTTCATAGTTATTTTTCTCGCGTATTCAGTTGATTTACAGGCCAGCAATCTAAAGAATTTCATAAAAAATAGTCGATTAGAGTTTGGTGGCTGGATTCATGGTGGTGCTACATTTAATCCCAGTCAGTCGGGCGGATATAATGGTCCGGTAGCTTTTGCGGATCAAGCGAACCGTTTTCAGTTGAATCAATTTAATTTATTTTTGCAACGATCAGTCGTCTCTGAAACGAATAAATGGGATTTGGGCGGTCGGGTTGATTTTATGTTCGGCACCGATGCCATTTATACACAAGCTTTCGGAGTGCCTGCTTTTGATGTTCATAGTGGTGAAGCACTTAAACGCAATGACTGGGATTTGCACCTATGTTGCGCTTCTACCCGCACTTACGGCATAGCATTACCCCAAGCTTTTCTCGAAGCACACGTACCTATCGGTAAAAATGGCTTGAATTTAAAAGTGGGACATTTTTATTCGCCAACCGGTTATGAAACTTTTCCGGCCCCAGAAAATTTTTTCTACACACGCGCCTATTCTTATAATGCCGGCGAACCTTTCACACACACCGGCATACAAGCAAACTATACCATTAATGATAATTGGGCCATTATGAGCAGCGCAATAACAGGTAGTGCGACGGGTGGCTGGGATGGTGGTTGGAACAGACAATTAGGCAATTGGGGCGGTATTTTCGGTATCGCTTGGACCAGTGATAACCGCGCCACCTCTTTCAATGTGACTGGAACTTATAGCGAAGCTTCTGCACGCAGTAACGAATCGTGGGGAATGTACAACATGGTATTCCAGCATCGCTTCAACCCCAAAACCTTACTGGTTTTGCATCACATTCATGGTTTTGCCGATGGCGTCTTATTAAATAACTTGAAATATACGAATGTCACTAAAGATGCAGAATGGATGGGCGTCATCACGCACCTCTACTATGATCTTACCGAAAATGTTTCGTTGGGATTTCGCGGTGAATGGTTTAGAGATAGAGATGGTTTTCGCAATCCCTCTCCTTTTCGCATTGCCGCAGCAACAAATGTAATTAATGGCTTACCTGTGAGTCATGCGGGAGATCTTACTACCGTGACAATTACACCTGCAGATTATTATGTGGCAACTGTCGGTATCAACTGGAAAGCTGCCAAATCACTAGGTGTTAAGTGGGACTCGATGAAAAAATTAATGATTAGACCGAATATTAGATATGATCGAGTGGATGCGTATCATGCAGCTTCTTATCGCCCTTTTGCTGGCAATAAAGATCAAATTCTTTTTTCACTCGATTTTGTCTTACCTTTTTAAGGTGCTAAAAAAATTACCCGTATTTCGAGGAATACGGGTAATTTTTAACTCACTACAAAATTCAACCACACACTATTTAACTATTTACTACTTTTTACTTCTACGACAACAACATCATTCATAATTTAGTTTTTTCAAACTGTACTGGTTTATTAGAAATGTATTCATTTTCTAAATGAGCTTCTGCGTTATTGCCATTTAGCTCAGCCTGCTTGACTGCCATTCTTTTATGGAATTCAGCAAGCTCCACATTTTTCCTCAATTCTTTTTCATACACTCGTATATTAGCGGTAGTATGCGATTGAAGATCTAATCCACGTCTGCCATAATAATACGGGCGAGCTTCGTAATCAGCCAAAATTTTCTTGTTTGCTTTTAACCTATTTTTAGCTTCATCTGCGAGTCCCTCGTAATGACTTACCAGTGAAACATGATCATCCTCAGCAATTTTAGCTTTTGAAATTACGGATGATCCCATTTGTGCGCAGGCACTCAACACCGTCAACGATATCAACAGTATCAAATATCTTATTGCTTTCATGATGAATTCCTCCATAAATAACTTCCTATGGTGAAATCATAATGCGTCTAATATGCTGTGTATATTGGGGAAAACATTGTTTTTAGATAATGGAAACCATTATCCTTTATGAGCGTATTGCTACATCAGAAAGATCTCTGCATAGCTGCGTAAATTTACAGTGTGTAATGAGAAAAATTTCCAAATGACAGCTGTTATGCGTCATTTGAGTAAAAAATGAAGCTTTTTCCTCTTTTTATAAAGCTTTCTCCCCTCTTATGCAACATTTGGACGGACTGCTCCCCAGCGCTAGTTTGTCCACAAAAATTTTGTTGACTGCTTTTTTCAGATTCATGCAGATACGCTTTAGTATGACTTGGGCAATGACCTTTACCGTGCCGAAGTTGTTTTCATCACAACTCAATCAGCGCATCAATCTTCATCAGAACATTGTCTCGCTTCAATCGCCCTGCCAATCCCAGCGTTCCAAAACTCATCGGCATCTTTTGCTCCAACTGTCTTTTAATTACCTCTATTTTAGTTGGTTATTGCACTGGCAGGGGTGGTTGTGCAGGAGTCTTTCCAATGAGTTGCCATAGTTCACCAGCAAGTTCATCAGGTTGTTTTTTCCATCGCCTTTAGATTCTCTTTCAAATGCAGCTCGAAGTTAACTGATACGCCGTTAAACTTTGCCAATCGTCGCTTGGTAAAACTCCAAAACGATTCAATACCGTTAATGTGGCAGTGCCCATCTCGGGCAAATTCATTGCTACCATGCGATACTCGAAAATGCTTGGAGCATCCCCCATCTACCAGACCATTATAACCACGCCAGCCATCACGATAAATAACACTTTCAATGACACTCTACCGCGTATTACTGCCTGTAAAGTCAAACGCTTACAATCCAGCGCTATCTTCGCGTATACCTACCATCCCGCTCGAACACTCCGAACACAGGTTGTTTGAATGTAACTCGAGCGCGTTTGAGTTTGCCGTGATAACCTCGATGACGTTGCACCAAAATAGCTTTCATCAACTTCTACGCTACCTAATAGCTCGTCTTTAAGGGCAGTCTGAAGCGGTATATCACTTGCCTGAATAGGCCATACCAGCAATTAATCGTGTTACGAGTCTTACCCAACAGCAGTGCTATTTTTCTGGCTGGTATATCAACGCTAACACATTGAATTAGGGGATGTATTAGATCAGGTTAAATTTGAGTCCAAGATTTCAAAATTGTTGTTTAGGTGTTCCATAATTGAATCTGAATTCACATTCCTTGAGAAACAATGGAAATGATCCTTTAGGAATACCATTGTATTTTCTTAAGACGCGTTTGGTCTGATTCCAAAAGTTTTTAATGCCGTTGATGTGATTTTCGCCTTGTGCAAATAGTGTGGAATAGTTGATCCACTCATGGTAAAAATGATTCACGCCGAGCGCATTGTAACTGCGATAACAGTCTGTATAAGCTATGCCGTCAGGCGCTATCTTTCTAATAATGAGCGGCATCAACGCTTCTGTCTTGGTATCTCCAACAACCCTCGTATAAACCTTACCGCGGCGCTTCAATATGCCAAACACAGCAACCTTACCTGCAGCACGCGACCACGATTGCCCTTACGAATACTACCAAAGTAGCTTTCATCTACTTCCACTACGCCATCAAAGATTTTGTGAGACTCTTGCTCCAAATGGTGAACAATTACTTCGCGTATTTTGCGATAAAACAGTGCTGTACTATTGGGTTGAATTTCCAGTATATCGGCTGCTGATCGCGCTGTAACTCCTAAAACGAAATATTCCATCAACCTTAATTACATTTTCTTTAATAATCTACAATGACTTATCTCCATTAAATTAGCTTATCATTTAAACTAATCTACTACAGCCCCATTTTTAATAGAATAATCACTTAATTTACTGTTTCTTAACACCTTACCAGACTAACAGATTGTATCTGCTAGTCTAGAGCCTTTTAAATTATCAATAGGAGACAAAAACCAAACTCAGTCCGTTCTCTTATCCACTGATGCGTAGTACCCTACGCACTGATTTCCCCTGGTCAATTTTCAACTGGCACAGGTAGTCAATTTTGAACCGGTATCAACATAGTTTCTCATCATTAGCGGGGCCAAGCCCAACCGTATCGATGGTGCCTCTTTCTAAAGAAGTATAGAGCTCGCCAGGGGGAGTGCTGATGGGTTTCATGCCGACTTTGCTAACCACCTCTCCAGCAAAACCGGGGATTCTCATTTTTAGTCTCTTTAAATCGGCAATCGAGCGAATTTCCTTTTTAAACCATCCGTTTGTAGATGGGTATTGCCTGTAGGAAATGTCACGATATTGTGGGGGTGCATAGGCCCTCATTTAGTAACTCCAAACCACCTCCATAGTAATACCAAGCAATCATTTCAGTTGGCGTCATACCAAATGACGTGGCAGTAAAGAAAGTTGGGAGGGTCCCTTTGTAATAATACGATGCGGTGTGCCCTATTTCATATGTTCCGGAGCGTACCATATCGAAAATTCCCAAGGAAGATTTGTGTTTTCCTGACGAGTCGATCTTAATATGCATACGGCCATTGCTCATTTTTTCAACGTTACTAACAAAGCGCTGGACAGTGTTATGGAATATCGGTGTCCCATCAGGTCAGGGTATGGTTAAACGCCAGTGATAGGTTTGAGCGAATGCCATTGTTGAAGTAAATGCGCAAACGATATGATGACCTGCGATACAGCACATAACGATAGGCATCATTTGGCTATGTCGATTGATGAAAAATGCAGAGACGCAATAGTGATTGTAATCAGATAGTCGCAGACTCTTTTTCGAAAATCAATACAACTTTGTTGTTATCGTCGATATCTACCGTAACTTTTCCACCATTTTCTAGGCGTCCAAATAGAAGTTCATCAGCTAACGCACTGCGTATAGTGTCTTGAATAAGTCTTTCCATCGGGCGAGCACCCATTAATGGGTCAAAGCCATTTTTTGCTAAGTATTTACGTAGCGATTCAGTAAAAGTCGCTTCGACTTTCTTTTCATGCAATTGAGTTTCTAGTTGAATCAAAAACTTATCAGTCACACGTAAAATGATTTCTTCATCCAGAGGTGCAAACGAAACAATTGCATCAAGCCGATTACGAAATTCAGGAGTGAATAATTTTTTAATGTCGATCAGCTCATCGCCAGTAGGTTTCGATTGCTTAAATCCGATAGTAGATTTAGTCAATGCATCCGCACCAGCATTGGTTGTCATGATGATGATGACATTACGAAAATCGGCTTTGCGTCCATTATTATCTGTCAAAGTTCCATAATCCATGACTTGCAAAAGGATATTGAAAATATCGGCGTGCGCTTTCTCAATTTCGTCTAAAAGAAGGACCGAGTGAGGTTGCTTGTTTATGGCTTCAGTCAATAACCCTCCTTGATCATAACCTACGTAACCCGGAGGAGCACCAATCAAACGTGACACCGCGTGGCGTTCCATGTATTCAGACATGTCGAATCGATGCAAATGTATGCCGAGTGCATAAGCAAGTTGTCGAGCAACTTCGGTTTTTCCCACGCCGGTTGGCCCTGAAAACAGGAATGAGCCTACCGGTTTCTGTGCATTTCCTAGCCCGCTTCGTGACATCTTGATTGCCGCTGCCAATGAACTGATCGCTTTATCTTGGCCAAAAACGATCGACTTCATATCGCGTTCTAATGTTTTTAATTTATTGCGATCATTCGAAGAAATATTTTGTGGCGGAATACGGGCAATTTTGGCCACGATATTTTCAATTTCAGCTTTGCTAATTATGCGACGTTGCCTAGATTTAGGCAGTATTCGTTGCGCAGCACCAGCTTCATCCAAGACATCAATGGCTTTGTCGGGCAAATGTCTGTCATTAATATATCGATCTGATAATTCTGCTGCAGATACCAGAGCACTAGAGGTATATTTTACTTTATGGTGCTGTTCATACCGTGATTTGAGTCCTCGCAAAATGGCCACTGTTTCGTCAACGCTTGGCTCGTTCACTTCTATTTGTTGGAAGCGTCTTGATAGCGCGTGATCTTTCTCAAAAATGCCACGATATTCGTTGTAAGTTGTGGCGCCAATACAACGTAATTGCCCCGAACTCAATACCGGTTTCAATAAATTGGATGCGTCCAAAACACCGCCTGATGCAGCTCCTGCGCCGATTAAGGTATGAATTTCATCAATAAATAATATCGCAAAAGGATTATCGGTTAATTGCTTTAACAATGCTTTTAAACGCTGCTCAAAATCGCCGCGGTATTTTGTGCCAGCAAGCAAAGCGCCCATATCTAACGCATAAATTTGATGTTTTAAAAGTAGATCGGGAACATCTTCTTCCACGATGCGTTTTGCTAAACCTTCTGCAATGGCTGTTTTCCCTACACCGGCTTCTCCTACGAGCAGGGGATTATTTTTGCGACGGCGACACAGCGTTTGTATTACACGCTCAACTTCCTTTTCCCGCCCAATGAGAGGATCAATTTTATTGATGAGTGCTTGATAGTTAAGATTTACCGTGTAATTTTCCAGTAACCCTGCGTTAGTATCTTGATCACCATCGCTTTCGTTTGCTGATTTTGCATTATGTTCTTGTGGCATTTTTCGAATGTTGTGTGAAATATAATTCACGACATCTAAACGTGTTACCCCTCGCTGCTCCAAGAAGTACACCGCATGCGAATCTTTTTCGCCCAAAATAGAGACCAAAACATTCGCACCAGTTACTTCTTTTTTTCCAGATGATTGCACGTGTAGTATGGCTCTTTGAATGACTCGTTGAAAACCTAAAGTTGGCTGTGTATCAACTTCATCATTGCCACTAATGACAGGTGTGTGACGTACCACGTGATCCACCAATACTGCGCGTAAATCCGCAATGTCTACTAAACAAGCGTTCAAGACTTCGGCCGCGCTTGCGTTGTCAAGCATCGCCAACAAAAGGTGCTCAACTGTTATAAATTCATATCTCTTCTGCCTAGACTCTACAAATGCCATGTGCAAACTAACTTCTAAATCAGGGGCGATCATATCAATTTTTCTCCATTACACACTTTAGTGGATGCTGGTTTCTTCTAGCGTATTCAATCACTTGATTGACTTTGGTACTTGCAATATCACTCGTATAGACACCGCATACCCCAACTCCTTCGGTATGTACTTTTAACATTACACGGGTTGCTTGTTCTTGATTCATTGAAAAGAATAATATTAATACCTCAATAACAAAATCCATTGGGGTATAGTCATCATTTAATAATAAAATTTTATAAAGTGGCGGAATTTCTTCTTTAGATTTTTTTTGCCGCTCTTTCAAATTTTGTCTAACAGTTTGTAATTCTTTTTCCACCATAATTATTTGAGGCAATCCTACTCCTGCTATTTACTTAAAAAAAGTGACATCAACCACATTATTGTCATCATATTTGATGATTACGACAAAATTTTCAAGTCCTCTTTATAATCTAAAAGATACAACTCATTCAAAAAATACATCGTAATGACTTGACTTTAACATGAAATTTGCGTAAAACAGCACGTGGCGTTTGGCTTCAAGTTCTCTGCGGCACCGTATCATCCGTAAATGTCTTGAAATTCAAATAGTATTTGGGTTTCCGGCCCAGTTTTTTATAGGAAGTAGAAATGGCAACAGGTACAGTAAAATGGTTTAATGATTCTAAAGGTTTTGGTTTTATTACTCCTGATGATGGTAGCGAAGATTTATTTGCTCACTTTTCAGCAATCAACATGTCTGGATTTAAAACACTTAAAGAAGGCCAGAAAGTAAGCTTTGACGTTACTCAAGGGCCAAAAGGAAAACAAGCCTCTAATATCCAATCCGTTTAACTGCTTGTTCGAATATGAAGGCTGGCGTCGACTGAGTTTAAGCAATTGAAATCAATGCAATGAAGTTAGCGCAAAGATCATAAAGATTTGCAGAAAAACCTGCCTCTTGTCCAAAAAACAAGAGGCTTTTTTATTTTTAAAACTAATTAATATTAAATAACCAGCATCCCTACATCAGTTCATTTGATTAATAATTGCGTCACCAAAGGATGAACTGGAAACTTTTTGCGCATCGGTCATTTGTCTTGCAAAGTCATAGGTTACTACTTTGTTTTGAATTGTTTTTTCCATGGATTGAATGATCATATCGGCCGCTTCTGTCCATCCCATATGCCGCAACATCATTTCAGCAGACAATATAATTGAACCTGGATTCACTTGGTCTTTACCCGCATATTTTGGAGCTGTGCCATGCGTTGCCTCAAAAATAGCGATTGAATCACTTAAGTTTGCACCTGGCGCGATACCAATTCCACCGACTTGTGCGGCTAAAGCATCAGAAATATAATCCCCATTCAAATTAGGTGTTGCAATCACGTCGTATTCTTCCGGTCGTAATAAAATTTGTTGCAAAAAAGCATCAGCAATAACGTCTTTAATAACGATTCCGCCGTATTTCTCGGGTAATTTCATCCACGGTCCGCCATCCAGTAATTGTGCACCGAATTCTTTTGCAGCAAGATCATATCCCCATTTCTTAAATGCACCTTCAGTAAATTTCATGATATTCCCCTTGTGAACCAAGGTCACGGATTTACGTTGATTGTCGATGGCATACTGAATGGCTTTGCGTACAAAACGATCCGTTCCTTCTTTTGAAATTGGTTTAATTCCAATACCGGAAGTTTTGGGGAATCGTATGTTGGTTACTTTTATGTCATTAACTAAAAAGTCAATTACTTTTCGCGCTAATTCCGATTCAGCTTCCCATTCAATTCCGGCATAGATATCCTCTGAGTTTTCTCTAAAAATGACCATATCGGTTTTTTCAGGGTTTTTGACTGGACTGGGAACGCCATTGAAATATCGCACTGGCCGCAAGCAAACATAGAGATCTAGTTGTTGACGCAATGCAACATTGATCGAACGAATGCCCCCTCCGATTGGAGTCGTTAATGGCCCTTTTATGGACACCACAAATTCTCTAGCCGCTGTTAGTGTTTCATCGGGTAACCATACGTCCGATCCATATACCTTTGTGGATTTTTCTCCAGCATATATTTCCATCCACGAGATTTTACGCTGTCCTTTATAAGCTTTGTCGACAGCAGCATCAACCACTTTTCGCATGACGGGCGTAATATCGATACCGATGCCATCACCTTCAATAAAAGGAATGATCGGATTATTGGGGACATTAAGTGTATTGTCGGAATTGACTTCAATTTTTTTGCCATTGGCAGGTATTTTTATATGTTGATACATCGCAAGCGCCTTAGAAATTTACAAGAGTAATTACCTCTATCATCGATCGAAAGTAATTGTGTAATTTGTTTTATTTGTTCGTCATTATATTGTATAAACGAAATATTATTCCATTACGCATGGTAATTGATTTTTTCAGTAAATTACTTAATCTACAAAGAGGCGTGATATTTTATGCAATGTGATCGCTATCTTTTTATATCACAATGAATTTGCAACTTGTTATACCAGATCTTTTTTGGCCCGAAAGCTCGCAGCAAGAGATTTATAGTGATTTATCGCTTCCGAGATTAGAAAAAATATTATCAAAAAGTAAGCAGGATAGTTTTTCATCTGATTCATTGGAAGCATGGCTTTGTCGTTCATTTGCGATTAATAAGCAGCAATCTGATTGGCCGATTGCGCCCATCATGCTGCAAAGCGATAGTGGCAATACAATTTATCCGGGATCGGATTTCTGGATGCGAGCGGATCCAGTTCATTTACGCATCGAACAAAATCATATTCTTCTCGCCGATAGCCAGGCCTTCAAAATATCCGCAGAAGAATCGCAGCAATTAGTACAAATCATTAATCGTTCCTTAAATGATTCAAATATCCAATTATTAGCATTGCAACCTACTCGCTGGTATTTGCGTTGTACACAGATTCCAAAACTTGAGACTCACACACTAAGCAAAGTGACTTGTAAAAATATTAACAATTACTTAGCAATGGGTGCTGAAGGTGCTTTCTGGAATATGCTGTTTAATGAAATTCAAATGATTTTGCATGAAAACCCTATAAACCAACAACGAGAAAGTGTTGGGGAATTGCCTATTAACAGCGTCTGGTTTTGGGGGGGCGGTATCATGCCACAAACAAAAATTGAATCTATCTATAGCCATGTCTGGTGTAACGATAATTTAGCCAAGGTTTTAGCATTTCACAGCACTGCAAGATGGGAAGAACTGCCCTTGAGTGGGGATGATTTTCTAAAAAAATCCTCGTCTGGTAATCATCTGATCGTATTGGATAGTTTGTATGGGAAGGCCAAATATAGAGACGCTTATGGGTGGCGAGAAACTTTAAAAGAGATGGAGAAAAAATGGTTTTCGCCGTTATATAGTGCACTTGCAGATAAAAAGATAAGTCAAATTGATTTAACTGTTATAAGATCGAATGCCACAGTTCAAAATTTTCGAATCATGCCATCCGATTTATGGAGATTTTGGCGATCAATAAAATCAATGACTTCTCTTTCTGTAGCTTAACCCTATTTAAAACTGCGAAATAGCGATAGAAAAGCACTTTAAATGAGATTCAGCTATTCTAAAAACCGCCTCATAATTAACCCTATTAAGTCTGTGATGAAAATAGCGAGGAGTACTGATGCAAAAAGCTGTTCAAATGAATAGTATCAAGTCTTACTTACCTGCAGGTATCTCTTTTTTACTTGCTTGTAGTCTGATTGCGATTACTTATTTCATTAATGGTATCGAAGAACACTGGTCGATGATTCTTTGGGGGTGTTTGATACTATTTCAAGCAATTGTTATTTATCAAATCGTTAGCAAGGAAAAAACTGCTGACAATTGTTTTGAACAGTTATCGCTTACCAAAGAAAGGCTCACTAATGAAATGAAACACCGGTTGTGGGCCGAAAAAAATGCGTCTGAAAGCAAAGTTAAGTCCATTTACATTGATGAAAACTTTCCCGTGATGCTGGCTTATTTCAATACAGAACTCAGATGTCGGTACCATAACCGGATTTTTCGCCGTTGGTTTGGATTAAATGCGGATCAAATTGACGGTAAATTGCTGACTGATTTCTCGAACGAAAGTTTTTATTTGGATATTCGCAATTGCATCAAAGAAATTTTGACCGGGAAAACTATTCATAACGAACGTACCCTTAAATCAACCAAAGGCTTTCCTTATATTTTCACGGAACAATATGTTCCACATCTCGATCACAAGGGAAAAATCGCCGGTTTCTATACGATACATACTCCGCTTGCACAAGAAAAAAGCCGTGTTTCACTCAAAAAGAATCAACCCAATCTTCAAAAATCGGAGGTTGATAGCGCTTCTCAGTTAGCTATTAAAAATAATGTTCAGAAGGCACCACCTTCAGCGCCATCATCCGCCGCAGAAACTACCACGACTGCTGCAAGAATTGCACAGGCAATCAAAGAAGGAGAATTCAATCTTTTTTTCCAAGATATAAAATCAATCAAGTCAATCGATTCTCCTGTACATCATGAGATTTTGATACGCATGGGCGACGAAGAAAACAGTGTTATGCCGCCGGGCTCTTTTTTACCATTTGTTGAACAATTCAAACTGATGCCCCAGTTAGATCGATGGGTAGTAAATCATATTATCAAATGGTTATCGACTCGGACTGCTTCAAATCACATTTTTTGTTTAAATATCGCCAAAGATACTTTCAATGACGGAGGCTTTCCCGGATTTGTACAAATACAGTTGCAAAAAATGAACGTGCCTGCATCCAGTCTTTGCTTTGAGATAGAAGCGATGGATGTGCAAGATCAAAAAACACAGATTACCGCATTCACTCAAAAAGTCAGCGAAATAGGATGCCAAATATCATTATGCAGCTTTACACAAACGCCAGACTTGGTCACTTTGCTCGATCAAATGAAGGTAAACTATATAAAGATCGATGGTAGTTTGGTTTGTAACATCTTGCGAGATGACGATGATTTTAACGAAGTTGTTGCAATCAATCAGCTAGCACATGAACGTAAAATCCAAACAATTGCTGAATTTGTTGAAACGGATGAGATTGTCGCGAAACTAAAAGAAATTGGCGTTGATTACGCGCAAGGATTTGGTATCGCTAAAGTATCTGCATTTGAAGAACTTGATTCTTAGATCGATCTTTCTGCAAATAAGCTTCCATTTATTCAAATAAATTTGCGTAGAATAAATTTAATTCTTGGCTCATAATTAACGGGCATGATGCTGAATTGAATCAGTTTCAAGTTTTTTTGAATAAAAAATAAAGGCTACGCTCTGGCTACTCGACAAGAACTTTCGGACTTTCTGGTTGAAACAGAACGCCGTGCGTATAAACAAGCTTTATTTGCGGTGCAAGATGAACATACGGCGTTAGATATTGTGCAGGATTCAATGACTAAGCTTGTAACAAAATATTGCGACAAACCCCCAGAAGAATTTCCATTCTTATTCCAGACTATTCTACAAAACACCATTCGCGATTACTATCGCAGGCAGAAAACCAGATCTCTATGGACGACGCTATTTTCTTCATTTATTCCGGAAGATAGCGATGGAAGCCAAGATGATTTCGATATCCTCGACAGCTTATTACCTGTTCTAAAGGAAGATTGGAATGCGCCAGAAACGCAATTAGAAAGGCTACAGTTAATTAAGATTATAGAAGATGCAATAAAAACTTTACCTGCACGTCAACGCGAAGCATTTATATTGCGTTATTGGGAAGAGATGAATTTAGCTGAAACGGCGGAGATCATGAATTGTTCTCAAGGAAGTGTTAAAACACACTGTTCGAGAGCTGTTCATGCATTAGCCATACTGTTGAAGGAAAAAGGGGTTACATTATGAATCCGAAAGAACGCGACTTCGGTAATAGAATTGCTCTAATGCTTGATATGAGTGCTGATGAGAATATTGAAAAAAGTACTCTAATTCAGTTGCAGATTAACCGATTGAAAGCATTGGAAAACTTTCAGTCAGCAACAAAAATAATTAACGCTGGAAATGCCACTTCTGCTTTAGGTGGGCATGAGCACCACTTGAGTGGAGGTAAATGGCTGGTATTAGTGGCTTTGTTGCTGGCACTCATGGGCACAATTTATGCTCAATTTAATGGCGGCGATATAAACTCTTTTTCTTTGAATAAATTGATATTGACCAATGATTTGCCAATAGACGCTTACATCGATAATGAATTTGATGAATGGCTGGACGCTGAATAATTGCTAAAATATTCGCTGTATCAAGTTTCAAAGAAAAATATAGCGCCTTATCGGGTAATTTTAAACAAATTACCCGATAAACATTAGCAAATTCTCTAGATTGTATCTGCTAAGTGGTATCTTTTTGACCTATTCCTTTAAAATCCAATTATGTTATTCATTGGATTTTTCATTTTAAAGAATGATTTTTGTGATTTTGACTTTATTTCGTGGATTCCATGAGATCTTTGAATAGTTTGCCAATTGATTGGAATGACGAGTTATCGTCATTGCTGGACAATAACGAAAGCACGCTGGCTTATCTTAAGGTTGATCTTAATACGCAGTTGCAATTTGCTGATGGCATTATTGTGATGACTAGCAAACGTCTGATAGCAAAAATGCGTGGTGAAGGAGCCTGGCAAGAGTGGCTTTTCCGCGAAGATCTGAAATTGATACAACGTGATCACGCGGGAATTGGCTTTTTAGAACTACAAGATACGCACAAGCGGCTCGCATACTGGCGCTATCGCCTTAGCGATCATTCAGTGGTCAATGATTTCATAGAATCCTTTAATTATCAACGAGATCATTTTATTCAGAATGGCACGGATTTTTCGTCACCTTTCATTGTGCCAGAAGAAAAGAGTAACGAATCGGCACAAAGTCTATTAGAGACGTCTTCTTCCGATGAATCAGCCGAGGAAACTCCCTCGACATGGACCCTGTTGCGGCTTTGGCGCTTTGCAAAACCCTATAAAGGCCGATTGCTGCTTGGATTTTTATTGACCTTATGTAGTACTGCTGCGACTTTGGTGCCGCCTTATCTGACAATGCCGTTGATGGACAACGTGTTAATTCCTTACCAGAACGGTGAGCCGATCAATGCTGAATTGGCGACTTTTTATTTATCAGGCTTGTTAGTCGCTGCAATTGTTGCGTGGATTCTTGGTTGGACACGAACATATATGTTGGCAAGGGTTTCGGAGCGCATCGGCGCTGATTTACGAACGACTACTTACGAGCATTTAATGAGTCTTTCGCAAGATTATTTCGGTGGTAAACGTACCGGTGATTTAATGGCGCGAATTGGTACCGAGACTGATCGAATCAATCTGTTTCTATCCCTGCACCTATTGGATTTTGCTACCGACGTCATTATGATCGCCATGACGGCAGTAATCTTAGTGTCGATAAATCCGTGGTTAGCATTAGTAACACTGGTTCCATTACCCATCATTGCATGGCTTATTCATTTGGTTCGAGACCGATTACGCATTGGTTTTGAAAAAGTTGATCGCATCTGGGCAGAGGTGAATAATGTACTAGCAGATACTATTCCAGGCATTCGCGTAGTCAAAGCATTTGCGCAAGAAAAAAGAGAGTCGGAAAGATTCCGTGAAGCCAATCAGCGAAATCTGCAAACCAATGATCGAGTTAATAAAATTTGGTCACTTTTTACGCCAACAGTGACATTACTCACCGAAATCGGCTTGTTGATTGTTTGGGTATTCGGTATCTGGCAAATATCTCAAGATGAAATTACAGTGGGTGTGCTTACGGCGTTTCTAGCGTACATCAGTCGGTTTTATCTCCGCCTTGATTCCATGAGCCGAATTGTATCCATTACGCAAAAAGCTGCGGCAGGAACCAAGCGCATTTTTGATATTTTGGATCACCAGTCAAATGTCCCAGAGCCCAAAAATCCTGTTCATTTGCCGAGTATTCAAGGACAAATAAAGCTCGAAAATGTCAGCTTTCGTTATGGCACACGAAGCATCACAAAAAACGTCAGCTTAACGATTCAACCTGGCGAAATGATCGGGCTTGTTGGTCACAGTGGATCAGGAAAAAGCACCTTGGTGAATTTAATATGCCGATTTTATGATGTCGCAGAAGGCGCTATCTTGATTGACGGTCATGATGTGCGCTCTGTGCCGATTGCTGATTATCGCAAGCATATTGGTTTAGTGCTGCAAGAACCGTTTTTGTTTTTTGGTACGATTGCGAGCAATATTGCTTATGGAAAACCTACTGCCACGCACTCAGAAATAGTCGCTGCTGCTCGCGCTGCGCATGCACATGAATTTATTTTGCGATTGCCTCATGGCTATGACTCTATCGTAGGAGAACGAGGGCAAGCACTGTCGGGTGGAGAAAGACAACGGATTTCGATTGCGCGAGCATTGTTGATTGATCCGCGCATTTTGATTCTGGATGAAGCAACATCTTCCGTCGATACGACGACCGAAAAAGAAATTCAGCAAGCGCTTGAGAATTTAGTACGGGGTCGTACTACTATCGCTATTGCGCATCGCTTATCAACGTTGCGAAAAGCTGATCGGCTCATTGTGCTTGATCGCGGCAAGATCGTTGAAATTGGCAATCATGATGATTTGATGGCGCGAGAGGGTTTTTACTATCGTTTGTACCAAGCGCAAGCGCGAAATATCGATACTGAAGACAAATCTCCTGTTGCTGCTGAATTCAATGCTATTTCTCCAGAGGAAAAGAGTGATTCCTATGCCTGATTTTCATTTGAGCCGTAATGCCTTTGGAAGAATGATTCTCACCTCTCCATCGGATTCGACAGAAAAAGAAATTGTTCCGGTGCGCGCGTTTCCTATTTCTGATCCGTCGGAAGGCATCGCTTTGGTGGATTTACATGGCCATGAACAGATCTGGATAGATCGCTTAAATGATTTGCCGCAAAGTTTTCGTGAATTAATTGAGGAAGAACTAGCCAGTCGAGAATTTATTCCTGAAATTAAGCGCATCATCGAACTGTCGAGTCTCATTACTCCTAATACCTGGTTTGTTGAAACAGATCGGGGCAAAACTGATTTTATTCTCAAAGGTGAAGAAGCAATCCGTCGATTAAGTCCTTCATCTGTCATGATTACCGATCAACACGGGATTCATTTTCTGATTAGCGATCGCTCAAAACTGGATCGCCATAGTCGAAAATTATTAGATCATTTTCTGTAATCTAAGAATAAAAGCTAAAAATTATTTCTTTTCGTTGTAAACCTATCGATTGAGACAACGTTAATACGTTATCTCTCATTCGAAATGGTTATATATGTCTGAAGGCGTAAGCTCAAATCTTAACGGTACAAAAGATCTTAAATTTTTAGATATCAAGCATTTGAATGGACCTAATCGTTGGACTTATTATCCAGCACTAGAAGCCCTTATCGATATCGGCGAATTGGAAGACTTTCCTTCTGACAAGATCCCCGGGTTTTATGAGCGTTTATCGGCATGGTTGCCATCATTGATTGAACATCGTTGCAGCTATGAAGAAAGAGGCGGTTTCTTGCGGCGTGTCAAAGACGGGACTTGGCCTTGCCATATTCTCGAACATGTAACGCTAGAATTGCAAAATCTCGCAGGTATGAAAGGCGGTTTTGGCCGTGCGCGTGAAACATCAATCCGGGGCGTTTATCATGTCGCTGTTACTGCTTGGCATGCCGACATTACCAAAACAGCAATGCATTTAGCTCGCGAATTGATTTTAGCTGCGATGAATTTCGAGCAATTGGCATCTCCTTCGTATGATGTGGCTGGTGCCATCAGTAAAATTCGAGACATGGTAGATTCGCTTTGGTTGGGACCTTCTACCGCTTGTATCGTAGATGCTGCCAAAGCGAGAAATATTCCTACTATTCGATTGATCAACAAAGGCAATCTTGTGCAGCTCGGTTATGGCAACAAATGTCACCATATCTGGACGGCTGAAACCGATCGCACTCCGGCAATTGCTGAAAGTATTTCGCGCGATAAAGATTTAACCAAGACACTGTTGCAGTCATGCGGCGTTCCCGTACCACAAGGGTACATTGTTTCCAACGAAGAGGAAGCTTGGGAAGTAGCTGAAGATATTGGATTGCCTGTTGTGGTAAAACCTTGCGACGGCAATCATGGTCGCGGTGTTTTTATTGAGTTATCGAAACAGGAAGAAATCAAATCCGCCTATCACGTTGCTCTCAATGAAGGCAGCGAAGTATTGGTTGAGAAATATATTCCTGGAATCGAACATCGCGTGCTAGTTGTCGGCGGAAAATTGGTTGCTGCTACTCGAGGTGATTCAGTTTCGGTTATTGGAGATGGTTCTTCTACCGTATCCGAACTCATTGAATCTCAAATTAACTCTGATCCTCGGCGTGGAAACACTGAAGATCATCCACTCAATCTCATTCGTCTCGATAGTGCTGCAAGGATGGAAATTGCTCATCAAGGTTATGATAGTGATTCAATCATTCCTGTCGGCATGCAGATTCTAATTCAGCGCAATGGAAATCATGCTTTCGATGTTACCGATGAAGTGCATCCAAGTACTGCAGCGATTGCATCTTTAGCGGCGCGGGTCATCGGTTTAGATATTGCTGGCATCGATTTGGTGGTCAATGACATTTCTCGGCCTTTAAGTGAACAGGGCGGTGCTATCATTGAAGTCAATGCCGGTCCAAGTTTGTTGATGCATATAAAACCAGCAGTTGGTACGCCTAGACCTGTTGGCAAAGCAATCGTGGAGAATTTGTTTCCTAATCAAGAAAATGGCCGCATCCCAGTTGTGGGTGTCACTGGCAGTTATGGAAAAACAGCGGTTTCTACCCTCATAGCTAAATTGCTCATTCTCTCAGGAAAACACACTGGCTTAGCCTGTAGTGACGGACTTTATCTCGACCATCGGGCAATCGACAAAAAAGACAGCGCCAATTGGATTTCTGCTAACCGTACTTTGATGAATCCAATTATTGAAGCAGCGGTATTTGAAAATGGTTTTGAAGCTCTTCTGAATGAAGGATTGGTTTATGACAGTTGTCAGATTGGCGTTATTACGAATATAGATCCTAATCGCCACATGGGTCGTAACGATATTGAGACGCCAAAACAAGTTTTCACTGTTTTTCGTACGCAAATGGATATTGTGACACCCACTGCTGCTGCGGTCAGCGACGTGGAAAAAGATATTCAGTTACCGATAGGCACCGGCATTCTCAACGCCATGGATGAAATGGCAACTGACATGGCCGAACTGTGTCATGGTGAAATCATATTTTTCAGTAGCGAACCGAAATCACCCATCATTGCACAGCACTGTCAGAATGGTACTGGGTCGACACAAGGCAAGCGTGCTGTCATTTTCCAAAAGAATACGATCGTTCTTGTCGACGGATCGCATGAAATTCCATTAATCAAGATACCAAAGATATCTTCAGAATTTTCTGAGAAATCCAATATCCATGAAATAGAAAATATTTTGGCCGCTGTTGCTGCGGCTTGGGCGTTAGGTTTAGAAAAAGATCTCATCCGAATGGGGATTGAATCTTTCGGCTTATCGCAGCAAAAAGTCAACGCTGGCAATCAAGATCTTTCAATTAATCTGCAAACTCAAGGAATATAATTATGAAAGTGCTAAAAATTAGAACATTACGTGGCCCTAATTTATGGAGTCAACATACTTCTATCGAAGTAACTCTGTTTTGTAACGGTTCTGAAAACAATATTAATTTAATCGATGGTTTCGAAACGCGCTTGCGAGAACGCCTTCCTGAAATCCCTTTGTTACAGCCCGCAGGCCACCATAATGCAATTACTCTAGCACACGTTCTTGAATTGACTACGCTGACTTTACAAAACGAAATTGGTTGTCCAGTAACGTTTAGTCACACGGCTAACACGCCAGAGCTGAGTACTTATCGTGTTGTCGTCGAATACGCGGAAGAAAAGGTTGGTAAGCTCGCGTTTGAATTAGCTCAACAGCTATGCCTTTCTGCGATCGATGATACACCATTTGATTTGACGCAAGCACTGTCGCGCTTACAAGAACTTTATGAAGACATCCGTCTTGGGCCAAGCACCGGTTCAATCGTCAATGCTGCTATTGCGCGCAACATTCCTGTACGCCGCTTAACTCAAGGTAGTTTGGTGCAATTCGGTTGGGGCAGCAAACAACGACGTATTCAAGCCTCTGAAACCGACAAAACTAATGCTGTCGCAGAATCTATTGTGCAGGATAAAGATCTGACAAAAACTTTGCTGCATGCGGCAGGTATTCCAGTGCCGCTCGGACGTGAAGTCAATAGCGCATCTGATGCATGGTTGGCGGCTTGCGAAATAGGTGTGCCGGTGGTTGTAAAACCGCAAGACAGTAACCAAGGTAAAGGTGTTGCGGTCAATCTCGTTACCCAGCAGCAAGTGGAATCAGCTTATGCAATTGCGGCAGGATTTAGTAGTTGTATTTTGGTAGAACGCTATATCCCAGGTAACGACTACCGTATGCTGGTAGTTGGCAACAAAATGATTGCTGCTGCTCGACGTGACCCCCCGCAAGTAATTGGCGATGGCATTCATTCGATTCAACAATTGGTAGACAAAATTAATGAGAATCCGCTGCGCAGTAGTGGGCATGCTACATCATTAACAAAAATTCGTTTGGATGAAATTTCTCTATCACTGTTAGCTTCTCAAGGATTAACGACTGACTCTATTCCTGCCAAGGGAGCACGTATCATTTTGAGGCACAATGCAAATCTATCAACCGGCGGAACCGCTACGGATGTTACCGATGACGTCCATCCAGAACTAGCTGCGCAAGTGGTGGCCGCTGCAAAAGTAGTAGGACTGGATATCTGTGGGGTAGACGTTGTTTGTGATAACGTTATGTACTCATTAGAAGAACAAGGTGGTGGCATTATTGAATTAAATGCCGCTCCTGGTCTGCGTATGCATCTACAACCGTCAGCCGGAAAACCTCGCAATGTTGGCGAAGCTATCATTGATTACATGTTTGACAAGGGAGAGGATGCACGCATCCCAATCGTTGCGGTTACCGGAACGAACGGTAAGACGACTACGGCTCGTTTGATGGGTAATCTGTTCGAAAAAAATAAACAACGTGTCGGTGTTGCCTGTACAGATGGTGTTTATGTCAACGGTCAGTGTATCGATACCGGTGATTGCAGCGGCCCGATCAGCGCACGCAATATACTTTTTCATCCGGATGTCGATGCTGCTGTATTAGAAACAGCGCGTGGAGGCATGTTGCGAGAGGGGCTTGGTTTCGATCGCTGTAACGTTGCAATCGTAACCAACATAGGGATGGGTGATCACTTAGGGATGGGTTATGTCAACACCGCGGAAGAGTTAGCGGCAGTTAAAAGAGTTATCGTTCAGAATGTAGCTTCAAGCGGATATGCCGTTTTAAATGCTTCGGATCCTTTGGTGGTTGGCATGGCAGAACACTGCCCTGGATCAGTAATCTTTTTCGCTCGCGATACGCTTCATCATCCGGTATTAGCAACGCATCATGCTAAACGCCAGCGCGTTATTTATTTGGAAAATGGTTATATCGTTGCTGCGGACTCGAATGGGGTGCATAAAATAGCACTGAAAAGCATTCCTCTTACTCAAAATGGCAATATTCATTTTCAAGTTGAAAACGCAATGGCCGTGATTGGTGCTGCTTGGGCCTTGGGAATAGATTGGAAAGTCATCCGTGCAGGGTTAAAAAGTTTTGTTAGCGATGCACAAACTGCTCCTGGTCGCTTCAATTTATTCAATTATCGTAATGCGACCTTAATTGCTGACTATGGCCATAATCCTGATGCGATTCAAGCACTAGTATCCGCGATAGATAATATCCCATCGAAAAAGCGTTCAGTTGTGATAAGTGCTGCAGGCGATCGACGTGATGAAGACATTCGTCAACAAACCAGAATCATTGGTGATGCTTTTGACAAGGTGGTGTTGTACCAAGACCAGTGCCAGCGTGGCCGTGCTGATGGTGAAGTCCTTTCTTTGTTAAGAGAAGGCTTGGGTAATGCCAGACGTACGCAAAACATCAGCGAAATTTTTGGCGAAGCTATTGCCATTGATACCGCTTTGTCGAATCTCGAAGAGGGAGAGCTTTGTCTTATATTGGTCGATCAGGTTGAACAATCATTAGGACAAATCAATAATCGCATTGCTCTCGGTTAATAGATTTGCTTTTTAGTCTCCACTTGTAATCATACCTTTCAGTACTCTTAGGCATATAAAAAGAACCCCGCCGCTTATGCGGCGGGAAAGATAGCTTTTACAAATTAAAACATCTTAAAAGGTTCTTTATTTCCTCGGTCTCTAGCTTAAATTCCTTAATTGTTATTACCCGATTTCGCCAAAAGATAGTCCAATGTTCGCGTCGGTAATATCCTTTTTAAGATGCCAAACAGATAGGTTGGAAAAGTAACATAGTAATGTGGTTGCGGTTTTTTGCTTTCTAACGCATGAATCACACGATCGAGCACAGCTTCCGGAGGCAGTGTAAACGGTACGGCTGCCGGCCCTGGTTTGTTCAATCGATTTAACACGCCTTGATATTTTTCCCGATGAACGCTGTTTTCAATATTGATGTATTTCAACAGTGCATTCATTGAATTCACGCGAAACCGACTGGTAATGGGACCCGGTTCGATCAAGCTGATATAAATATTTGTGCCTCGCAGTTCAAGCCGCATGGTGTCGCTTAAACCCTCGATTGCATACTTGGAAGCGTTATACGCACCTCTAAAAGGTAATGAGACTAAACCTAATACCGAGCTGTTTTGAATAATCCGCCCATAACCCTGACGGCGCATCACTGGTATTGCCAAATTAGTCAATTCCTGCCAGCCGAAAACATTGGTTTCAAATTGTTCGCGTAGCGCGTCACGGCTCAAATCCTCGACGGCACCGGGTAATCCAAACGCACCGTTATTGAATAACGCATAAAGCTCTCCGTTAGTCCGGCGCAGCGTTTCTTCAAAAGCAAAATGAATGGAATTGGAATCGGTTAAATTTAAGCGAAAGCTTTCCAATCCCTGCTTTTCCAACATCTCCACATCCGCTTGCTTTCGTGCCGTGGCAAAAACACGATAACCCCGTGCCTGCAATCCTTTTGCTACACAGTAGCCGATCCCACTAGAACATCCTGTTATTAAGATTGTTTTTTTCATTCACTTTAAATGGATAATAGATTTCGATAATTGATATTGCTACTTCTTTCACAACGTAATCTTGCCTATACTGTAGCAATTAGATGAAACAGATAAATAGTCCTTCTCTCCGCGAAAATAGCATCAAAAAAATTTCTATGTCAAAAATATTATTCCGATTAAATGGCGTTCCCGAAGATGAGATTGAAGACGTTCGCGAGCTCTTAACTGAACATGATATCGATTTTTACGAAACACCACCAGGAAACTGGGGTATTTCAATGCCCGCCATCTGGATAAAAGAAGAGGAACAATTCGACAAGGCAAAAGTATTATTAGAGACCTATCAAAGTGAACGCTCCATGCAGGTAAAAAATGAAATGAACAGATTGAAACAAGCAGGAGAACACAAAACTTTTATAGATATGTTCAAACAAAACCCGGTAAATTTTATTCTTCATTTAATGGTTTCATTGCTTGTTATATACTTGTCTATCCGGTTAGTTTCAGATCTTGCTCAATAATCGATTAATCGGTTTTATAGAAATCCACCAATCATTCGGTCAATAAAACGACTCGAATGCGTTATCATAATCATTCAATTGCTTTTCCATGAACACCTTCAAAAAGGAAGAAAATATGAAAAATATTATTAAATCAATAACACTCGGACTAATTGCAATTCCTCTCTATGTTCAAGCGGGCGGTAACCCTGATCATGTGAAATTTCCACAAGATTATGAAAAAAACTTTAAACAGTACGCCACGATGAACCGCGCCAATCAAACTCAGGTCGCCAAACTTTATGCCAACGAAACAGCCGTAAACAGCTTTGCTAAAGACAGCAAAAGTACGTCCGGCTCGATAGTTGTCATGGAAATCTACAATACCAAAAAAAATGCTGAGGGAAAGCCCGTCGTTGGCAAGGATGGACTGTTCGAAATTGATTCTTTAGCCGCTGTGGGCGTCATGGAAAATAGAAATAACTGGGATGCTTCGTTTAACAAAGAAGATCGCACTGAAAATTGGGGTTTTGCTGTTTTTAATCCAGATGGAACGGCAAAAAGCAATGATTTAAATTGCGTACAATGCCATACACCATTAAAAGCTCAAGATTATATGTTCACCTACCAAAAGCTTGTTGAGTTTACAAAGAAATAGATTCAACGCGTATATTTTGAATAATCGGGCTACAAACTAACAACCCTAAAATTGCTTGTGGCTCGATTTTGGATGTATCAATAACAATTAAATTGAAAGAGTGTGTAAGAATTTTTGTGTAAACGGTCATTTTTCAGGAAACTGCTATTATTCTTCGAAGAGAAGAGATGACTATAAGCAACGAATGATCGACGACCTGCTAGCCGATTATAAGAAATCGGAGGACTTGCTTGTGATGGCCACGCCCGCAACGAGGCGGTTGCCAACCCTGCCAGAAACACCCGTAACTGCAAGAGCAAGAAGACGCTCAAGGGCTCGGGTTTGTCAAATTATCGATCGCCCCCCGGCCCCGCGTCGCCACGACAACTTTGAGCCGCAGATCATCCCCCCAAGAGACCTTTGCACGGTTGTAATCAAAAACTGATTAGCTGGGTGCTATGATTATTTTTCAAAACAATAGCATTGAAGTGATCAGCATGAGTTTTTCCGAATTTGATGAACCCGCCGGACCCGGAAAGGGAATTTTCTGAAGCAGATTGATCAGTTAATTGACTGAAACTCTATAGAGAAAGCAATCGCGGTGAATTATGCACCGGTTTGCGATGCAGCGGGACGGCGCTTATTCGGGGTTGCTGTTGTTTAAGATGCTGTTAGTCGGGATTTGGAACGGTGGTCTAAGCGATGAATCGGTGGAAGACATAGCGAATTCGAATCTGCGCGTGATGCGGTTTCTGGGTTTGTCGCTGGAAGACGATGTACCAGACCACTCAGTATTGTCGCGCTTCAGAACACGGTTAACAGCGGCGGGTGCGTGGGATAGGTTACTAAACCCAATCAACTGGCAGATCCAGGTTTATAACATCACCGTTAAGCAGGGCTGTCACGTTGACGCGAGCATTACACAGAGCCCGCGCAAACCTAAAGTCACCAAGACAATTACAACGCAATCGCCTCATTACAAAAGTCCGATATGTGGTAGAACGAACCTTTGCAATTCAGGCACGCTGGTTCAATACCAAAATACTGTGAGACCTTTGCACGATTGTAATCATGATTGGTCAGTCAACTGCTACAATGGCTATTTAAAACAATAGCATTGAAG
>JBGAVE010000030.1:0-34460 GCA_044228295.1 Nitrosomonas sp. | reverse complement strand
GTGGTATAGGAACCTCAATATTACGAGTTTGTCTATATTTATTAAATAATTACCACAAAATGTCAACAGACCCTAGCATATGTTGATAATTGAAGATCAGCATTCAATAGAAATAGAAAAACTCATAACATTGAGTCCCTATACTACTAATAAGACAATTTTACGATGCTCGACTGACGCTCAATAATGCAGCTATGGTTGAAACTTGGGAAGATTTTGCTTCAAGAAGCCACGTATAACAAGCACAATCTTCGCATGAAAGTGAAGAGAACGATATCGAAGATTGTTTGTGAGGAGAATTAACGAAGGCATTTAATCGTTGGAATTTTATTGACAGAAAATTCAACGTGTGATGGCTGGTTAGCAAGTGAAATAGATCAAAGACTTTTACTTACTTTATTAGGCTCTAGACTAGCAGATACTTTCCACTAGTTTAGAGCCTTATTTATTATTGTAACTAATCAGCTTGTCTTCTCAAGAAAGCTGGAATATCCATTGGATCAACCCCTGATTGACGCATTGCAGCCACCGTTGCATTACTTCTTCTACCTGTACGCATCACTGCAGGTTCTTCGGCAGAAAATATTGAATCACGGTCATCAGTTCCTGTGCGACTATGTACCACACTCAACGGCGTGCTTTGGCTTTGCGAAGGACTACCTAAACCAGTGGCAACCATAGTTACGCGTAGATCGTCACCGATTTCTTCGTCGATCACCGTGCCCACAATAATCGTGGCATCTTCAGCCGTAAGGTTTTTCACGGTACTCATCACTTCATGTACCTCGCGCATTTTCAACGAAGAACTTGCCGTGATATTGACAAGAATACCGCGTGCACCCGACAACGAAACATCTTCTAACAATGGGCTAGAAACTGCGCGTTCAGCCGCAACGCGAGCGCGGTCAACGCCCGCAGCAATTGCCGAACCCATCATGGCCATACCCATCTCTGACATGACTGTTTTAACGTCAGCAAAATCTACGTTGACCAAGCCAGGACAATTAATGACTTCGGCAATGCCGGCGACCGCACCGTAAAGCACATCATTTGCTGCTTTGAAAGCATCCAGCATAGAAATATCGTTACCCAATACCATCATCAATTTGTCATTAGGAATGACGATCAATGAATCAACGTGTTGAGCAAGCGCCTCCATCCCTGCCTTCGCTGCGACTAAACGTCTACCTTCAAACGCGAAAGGTTTACTGACAACTGCAACTGTCAAAATGCCCATTTCTTTAGCGACTTGAGCGACGACCGGAGCAGCACCTGTTCCAGTTCCGCCGCCCATGCCTGCGGTGATAAATAACATATCCGCACCTTGAATCAACTCAGCAATACGGTCGCGGTCTTCTAATGCAGCTTCGCGGCCTACATCTGGATTGGCACCGGCACCCAATCCTTTAGTAATACCAGTACCCAATTGAAGTATTGTCGGCGCTTTATTGCTTTTTAATGCTTGCGCATCGGTATTCATGCTGATGAATTCGACGCCTTTCATGCCATGCTGAATCATGTGGTCTACCGCATTGCTACCACATCCTCCTACACCGACTACCTTAATGACTGCTTCTTGCGATTCGTTATTGATGATTTCAAACATAGCATCTCCTTTGTAACAAAAAATTTAAATCACACAAACCCATTCCCTGAAAAAATTTCTTTTAAAAATTTTTTTGGAACCACCCTTTCATTCTCGAAAAAATCTGTTTTGCAGACCCACCCTGTAACTTCGCTCCCTGTTGATGTTGCATTTGTTGAATTCCAGCTATTATTAAACCAATACCTGTTGAATATCGTGGCGTATGAATCACCTCTTTTAAATTGCCATGATAATTGGGTAAACCCAGGCGAACCGGCATGTGAAATATTTCTTCGCCCAGTTCCACCATGCCACGCAGCGATGCCGACCCACCCGTGATCACAATTCCCGACGACAGCAACTCTTCAAAACCACTGCGACGCAATTCTGCTTGGACAAGACTGTAAAGCTCTTCTACTCTCGGTTCGATCACTTCAGCTAATGTTTGTCGCGATAATTGCCGCGAGCCTCGGTTGCCAACATCGGGGACTTCCACCATTTCCCGGGTATCGGCCAAACTTCTCAGCGCACAACCGTAGCGGCATTTAATGTCTTCAGCGCTTTTTGTCGGCGTGCGTAGCGCCATCGCGATGTCATTCGTGACTTGATCGCCAGCAATAGGAATCACCGCTGTATGGCGAATAGCACCGTTGGCAAATACGGCGATATCCGTTGTTCCCCCGCCAATGTCTACCAAACATACGCCTAAGTCTTTCTCATCGTCCGACAACACTGCCATGGCTGAAGCCAGAGGTTGTAAAATTAAATCCCGCACCTCAAGGCCGCAGCGGTGTACGCATTTCATGATGTTTTGCGCTGCGGATACTGCACCTGTAACAATGTGTACTTTAACTTCCAAACGAATGCCGCTCATACCGACGGGTTCGCGCACATCTTCTTGACCATCGATAATGAATTCTTGGTTTAAGATGTGCAAAATCTGCTGATCCGCAGGAATATTGACAGCTTTGGCGGCTTCCATGACGCGTTCCACGTCTTTTTCAGTGACTTCCTTGTCTTTGATGGGAACCATGCCATCGGAATTAAATCCTTTGATGTGACTTCCTGCAATGCCAGTAAAAGCTTCATTAATTTTACAATCAGCCATGAGTTCAGCTTCTTCCAAGGCTCGTTGGATTGCATTGACAGTCGTTTCGATATTAGCAACGACGCCTTTCTTCAATCCGCGTGATGGATGGCTGCCTAAACCGATTACCTCAAATCCGCCTTCTGGCAAAACTTCCGCTACAATGGCAACGATTTTTGAAGTACCGATATCCAAGCCAACCACTAAGTTTCGATTTTCTTTAGCCTTATTCATCTCCCTTTATCTCCTGGCCTCAAGTTTCTTTTTTCAAATTGGATTTTTTAGGCGTTTGTTGCCTCTGTTCCGTTAAGCGGACAGCAAAACCATTCGGGTAGCGTAGATCAACATACTCCAGCGGGCTATCCTGACTTAGCCGGGCAATACTATGCTCGTACACCAAGACATAACGCTCCAATCTTTCTTTGATATCCTCACGACCCAGCTCCAATACCGTACCAGTATTGAGTCGTATTCTCCAGGCATAACGAGGCGTCAACACAACTTCCACTGTATTTTGCTGGAGCGGCTTCAATATCTGATTGAATTGATGGAATTGCTTTGCCACTTCTTGAGCACTTTCTTCAGTCGGCCCCAAAAAAACAGGTAATTGTTGTTCACTGGAAACTCGGAATACTTCACCAAAAGTATTGACTAACGCGTGGCTGTCCCAACGAGCTAACGCTTGATGTTCTTCTACAATAACATCCAAAGCATTGGGCCATTTTCGATTGATTTTAGCTTCGCGTACCCACGGTAATTTTTCAAATACATTACGTACCTCGGTTAAATCTACGGACACAAAATTTCCTTTGATTCCCTCAGTAAAAAGCGTTTGAATTTGTTCTTCACTGATATTAATCAACCGAGTGCCGGCATTTTTTTCAGCATGAGCCGCAAAGATATTAATTTCCTTAATGGGAAAATAAGGCGATTCGCTCAATCTTAAGCCAATCACATAAGCTGCCGCCGCCGCAACTGCGACATACAACAAATTCGACAGCAAATTCAGAAATTGATGATTATTCCACATGTGTTAATGCCAATATTTTTAACACTAGCTCTTGAAAAGAAATTCCGGCAGCTTTTGCAGCCATCGGCACCAAGCTATGACTGGTCATACCAGGCGAAGTATTAGCCTCCAAAAAATAAAACTGATTGTGTTCATTAACAATCAAATCAACACGTCCCCAACCTGCACACCCTAACACTTGATATGCGCTCAACGCTTGTTGTTGGATGGCTTTTTCTAAATGGTCGACTAAACCGCTTGGGCAGTGATAGCGCGTGTCATTCGATAAATATTTTGCATGATAGTCATACAAATCACCGACAACCTCGATTCTTACCAAAGGTAACGCTGTATCCCCGAGAATTGCCGCGGTTAATTCTTTTCCACTGACAAATTCTTCGGCCAGCACCAACGAATCATGTTTCGCTGCTAACCGATAGGCTTCCGCGACATCCTGTGCCTTATGTACTTTGCTGAGTCCAATCGTAGAACCTTCGCGCGCCGGTTTTACAATCAATGGCAAACCCAATTTTTCGGCTACCGCCAAAAAATTACTTTGCGCATTTAAAATTTCAAAACGTGGCGATTGGATGCCTACTGCTTGCCAAATCAATTTTGTGCGCCATTTATCCATTGCCAATGCGCTGGCCATTACGCCGCTACCGGTGTAAGGCAATTCCATCAATTCCAATGCGCCTTGAACTGTTCCATCCTCACCAAAGCGGCCGTGTAATGCGATAAACGCTCGATCAAATTTTTGCCGGCGCAGTTCTTCCAATGAATCCAATGCGGGATCAAACGGATGCGCGTCAACGCCGCCTTCACGTAAAGCCGTCAAAACAGCCTGACCACTTTGCAAAGAAATATCACGCTCTGCGGAGCGTCCACCCAGTAATACAGCTACTTTGCCAAAGTTATTTGTTTGCACTTAATGATGCTCCTCGGATTCGCCCACAATTTGGACTTCTCGAATCAATTCCACACCTGTTTTTTTCATCACTGTTTCTTGGATCAACTCGATTAACCTTTCAATATCAGCCGCGCTGGCATTACCGGTATTCACGATAAAATTGGCATGCTTAGGCGACACCATCGCACCACCAATAGTTTTACCTTTCAATTCGCACGATTCAATCAAGCGTGCGGCGTGATCACCCGGCGGATTACGAAACACTGATCCCGCGTTGGGTTGATTCAACGGTTGACTATTGATTCGTTGCGCCAGCAGTTGTTTTATTTTCTGCTGCGACTCAATTGTATTGCCTCGAGGCAACCTAAAATATCCGCCGACAAACCATTCTGAACTGAAATCAGTTTCTAGGCGTAATTTTACGTGACGATAGCCAATCGTATAAGCACTCATATCGCGTTGATAGGTTTGTCCGCTGCGATCAATGACTTCTACACGTTCAACTTTTTGCCATGTTTCTGCGCCAAAACAACCTGCATTCATAGCAAGCGCACCGCCAACGGTTCCTGGAATGCCAGCAAAAAACTCCATGCCAACCAGCCCATGCTTTGCTGCGAATCGTGCCAATTTTGCACAAGCAACGCCGGCACCCGCATAAATCAATCCATTGGATTCGTTGCATTCCACGACGCGCAAATCATCAAGCTGTGCATGCATTGCGATTACGGTTCCGGCTATGCCGCCATCGCGAACCAGCAGGTTACTTCCCAAACCAACGCAATGAACACGTTCATGGGCTGGCAGAGAACGTAAGAATGCTGCCAAATCGTCTAGATCCTTCGGTTTATAGAATTGTTTCACGTCTCCACCCACACGCCAGGAGGTATGCTTGCTCATTGGTTCATCGAGTAGCAATTCGCCACGCAGCTGTGATTGTTGCGATTCATTGTTCATTACTTTAACCCTGGGCATCGTTAAATTCATGCACAGCACCCAATTCTTCATGGACGATAAATTCATCATCAATGCGTATTCTCTAACCATGATTACCATTGACAACCAACAGCTTGTTTTTCATTCGTGCCAATGCCGGTGGAATTTTCGCAATCGAACCGGCGCCCATCACTAACACTACATCACCGTCTTGCGCTACATCGATAATTGCATCTTTCAAGCCATCCACTTCTTCGACATAAATCGGTTCGACCTTACCCAGTACGCGAATCGAACGGGCTAGTGATTTACTATCAGCGGCAACGATAAATTCTTCTCCTGCGGAATAAATCTCTGTCAATAGTAGTGCATCCGCTTGCGATAGAACTCGCACGAAATCTTCAAACAAATCCCGCGTGCGAGTATAACGATGCGGCTGAAACACTACGACCAAGCGTCTGTCAGGAAAAGCACCACGCGCGGCTTTCATAGTGGCCTCCATTTCTGCTGGATGATGGCCATAATCGTCTATCAATAAGAAACTGCCTGATCCTGGCAATTGAATTTCGCCATGTTGCTGGAATCGCCGACCAACCCCGCGAAACTCTGCTAACGCTTTAACAATGGCACTATCCGCAACGCCAATTTCATTGGCGATTGCAATTGCAGCCAACGCATTCTGTACATTATGCAAACCTGGGATGTTTAATAGGATATCTATGTTTCGCGCGGTGCCATTGACACCGATAATCGCCGTAAACTTCATTTGACTACCAACGTGCTTAATATTGGTCGCACGCACTTGCGCATCTTCACACAAACCATAGGTAGTGATTGGTTTGGTAATAGCAGGAATCACTTCACGCACATTGGCGTCATCGAGGCATAACATAGCCATGCCATAAAAAGGCAAGTGTTGAATAAACTCGACAAAAGTTTGCTTCAATTGATTGAAATCATGTCCATAAGTGTCCATATGATCGGCATCGATATTGGTTACGACTGCCAGTATCGGTTGCAAGTAAAGAAATGATGCATCCGACTCATCTGCTTCTACTACGATAAACTCACCTTTGCCCAGTTTGGCATGACAACCCGAAGCTTCCAGCCGCCCGCCGATGACAAAAGTTGGGTCCATGTCTGCGGCTGCCAAGATGCTGGCAACCAAGCTGGTGGTGGTAGTTTTACCATGCGTTCCTGCAATCGCGATACCACCGCGCAATCTGAGCAATTCCGCCAACATTAATGCCCGTGGAACGACAGGAATATTTCTGCTTTTAGCTTCAATGACTTCAGGATTATCGGCTTTGACGGCTGTCGAGGTAACAACTGCATTCGCACCGTTAATTTGACTGCTTTCGTGGCCAATATAAACCGTCGCATTCAGTTCGCGCAGTCGATCAATCACTGGGCTATCGACCAAGTCTGAACCGCTGACGCGATACCCTAAATTAAGAAACACTTCGGCGAGACCGCTCATTCCCGCGCCACCGATACCGACGAAATGAATATGCTTAACTTTATGTTTCATGCGGCTCTCCGACTGAGTTCAATACAAGTTTCAGAAACAACGCGAGTAGCTTGCGGTTTCGCTAAGCTACGGGCTTTGATAGACATATTGAGTAATTGCTCGCGAGTAACATTGGTGAGTAATTCGGTCAGTTTATCGACGGTCAATTCGCTTTGCGGCAATAAAATAGCCGCGCCTTGGCTGGATAAAAATTTCGCATTGCTCGTTTGGTGATCATCAACGGCATGGGGATAAGGTATCAATATGCTGGCAACACCTGCTGCACTCAATTCAGCAATGGTTAATGCGCCTGCACGGCAAATGACGATATCGCACTGCGAATATTGTTCCGCCATATTATCGATAAAAGACATCACATCCGCTGTTAATTGCAAATCGGTATAAGTTTTTTGTACCGATTCACGATGCGTCGCGCCCGTTTGATGAATAACGTTTGGCCGCAAACCTTCTGGTAATTGTTTTAGTGCTTGTGGTACAACGGTATTAAGGATTTGTGCACCTAAGCTACCACCAACCACCAATAATCTGAGCTTTCCTTGACGATCTCTGTAGCGATCTTGTGGTAATGCAATTTGAGAGATTTCTGAACGCACTGGGTTACCGCAAAAAACAATTTTATTTTTATCGGTATCGATAGCATTAGGAAAGCCAAGCATCACCTTATCGGCTAATTTCGCCAGAATTTTGTTGGTAAGCCCAGGCAGTGAATTCTGTTCGTGAATCACCAGCGGTTTATTCAACAACGATGCCATCATGCCGCCAGGGAACGCAGGATATCCACCCATTCCTAACACCACATCCGGTTTTACTTTTCGAATGATGCGCACGCTTTGCATGAATGCTTTGATCAAACGTAGAGGCAGCAACAACCAGGTGGTCAATTTTTTGCCGCGTAAGCCGGAAAAATCGATCAATTCCATGTCGTAACCTTGTTGTGACACTAATTTACGTTCCATTCCTGCTTCGGTTCCTAACCATACAATGCGCCATCCGAGTTGTTTTAAATAATCTGCCACGGCCAATCCTGGAAATACATGTCCGCCTGTGCCACCTGCCATTATTAAAATCACGCGATTTTCCCTATTCATACGCTCAATCCACGTAATTTTTTCCGGTTTTCCCAATCAATTCGTAACAAAACAGCCAATGCAATACAGTTCGCGGTAATGCTACTACCGCCAAAGCTTAGCAAAGGTAGCGTTAAACCTTTTGTTGGTAAAACACCCATATTGACACCGATATTGATGATCGCTTGCAAGCCAATCCAGATAGCTATGCCTTTTGCTACTAATGCCGAAAAAGGTAATTCTAGTTTTGCCGCTAATCGACCAATAATAAAAGCACGCATGATAAGCCAAATAAACAAAGCAATCACTACTGAAACACCAACAAAACCTAATTCTTCTGCTAAAACAGAGAGTAAAAAATCAGTGTGTGCTTCTGGAAGATAAAATAATTTTTCGACACTACCACCTAATCCCACGCCGAGCCATTCACCGCGTCCAAATGCGATCAACGCGTGGCTTAATTGATAGCCTTTTCCATAGGGATCAGCCCAAGGATCCAAAAATGACACAACGCGAGTCAAGCGATAGCTCCAAAACATAATCAAGGCGTATAAACCAGCCATTAACATGATAATCAGGCCGATAAATATTTTGAGACTGACGCCCCCTAAAAATAAAATGGACATCGCTAATGCGGTTATGACAAAAAATGCACCAAAATCGGGTTCCATCAATAGCAGAAATCCTACTATCGCTAACATCACCGTAATTGGTAAAAATCCTCGCAAAAAATGATCTAAATCAATCGCTTTACGATTCACGTAATCCGCTGTGTATAGGATTATCGCTAATTTCATCAACTCCGAAGGCTGAAAATTCACCAAGTAAAGCGGAATCCAGCGCTGGCTACCATTAACCGTGTGCCCTATACCTGGCAGCAACACTAAAATCAATAAGAAAACGGCGATCATAAATAGGTAACCACTGAATCTTTGCCATAATGCGATAGGCACTTGAAAGGCAATTGCACCCAATATACCACCTACCAAAAGATAAGCACCGTGTCGGATCAGATAATGACCTGATTTCTCAGGCCCGAATTGGGCTTCAGCAATCGCAATCGAAGCTGAGTAAATCATGATCAAGCCAATGCTTATGAGCAACAATGTCGACCAAATCAATCCTTGATCAAAGTCTCTATCGACTTTGTATGGAATGGATGAATTATGTGCTTGATAGATCATTATTACTGTCTTGTTGTAGATAGTTGATTGAAATGCTGCGCAATATCTTTGACAGCAGCTACAAAAACTTCCGCGCGATGAATATAATTGCGAAACATATCTAAACTCGCACATGCGGGGGATAGCAACACTAAATCACCCTTTTGCGCTAATAAGAAGCTTTTTTGCACCGCATCGGGCAAAGTATCAGCAAAATAAAGTGGTACGCCGCATCCTTGCAACGCAGTAGCGATAATTTGGGCATCACGACCCATCAATATCACCGCGCGAGCACCTGTTGAAATAGCCGCTCTTAAGTGCAAGAAATTTTGTCCTTTGCCTTCGCCACCGGCGATTACCACAGCATTTCCATTCAAACCAGTCAATGCAGCTATCGTTGAGCCGACATTGGTTGCTTTCGAATCGTCGTAGAAAGTAATGCCATTGATGGTGGCAACCTTTTCCATCCGATGCGGTAAACCGCGAAATTCTTTTAAAGCGGATACAAGCGGTTCAATCTCGATCTCTAAGGCACGACACATTGCCAAAGCTGCCAAAGCGTTAGCGGCATTATGTAGTCCCACTACTGGCAAATCTGCGCTTTCCATTAAGCGCATATTGCCTTCTGCCAGCCAAGTATCGCCATTATCTTCGTAGATCAATCCAAAGTCGTTTGCAGTAAGCGGATTGTCCAAACCGAAAGAAAATTGCTTGCGATCCGGCAATGCCATGTCGCATACCATTCGATCATTGCGATTTAACACTTGTACTCCCCGATTTTGCGTATGCATGAAAATTCGCGCTTTTGCTGCGGCATACTCGGTAATGGTCACATAACGATCTAAATGATCTTCGCTGATATTGAGCACGGTCGAGATATCCGGATCTAGGTAACGCATGGTTTCCAATTGAAAGCTCGATAATTCTAGAACCCAAGCTTGAGGCCAATCATTGGCATCCATCCGCTGCATCAAGGTATCTAATACCGATGGACTGATGTTGCCCGCCACTGCCGCATTCCAACCCGCTTTTTTCAATAGCGCTCCGGTCATTGCGGTCACGGTCGTTTTTCCGTTTGATCCGGTAATAGCAATAATTTTTGGTCTGGATCTTTGATCTTGCTGCAACGCCCAGGCAAACAGATCCATATCACCCACTATTTCCGTGCCACGATGAATCGCTTGTTGCACATGAGGATCTGCCAATGGCACTCCGGGGCTGATGGCAATCAGATCTACGTTATCAAAGATAGCATCGCTAAAAGGACCGGTATGAATCGTTAACTCAGGAAAATACGTGGTAATGGTTTTCAACCCTGGCGGATCGGCGCGAGTATCGGCAACCCGCACGTTAGCGCTTTGGCGTGTCAACCATTTCACCATCGATAACCCCGTTTCACCGAGCCCCAGAACCAGCACTTTTTTCCCCTGTAAATTCATCGAAGTTTTAGTGTCGATAAGCCAATCAATACCAAGATGAGCGTAATGATCCAGAATCGCACTACGACTTGGTTTTCCTTCCAGCCTTTTAACTCAAAATGATGATGCAACGGAGCCATGCGAAATATTCGTTTACCAAACATCTTGAATGAAGCCACTTGCAACATAACCGATAACGCCTCAACCACAAAAACGCCGCCCATGATGACCAACACAATTTCTTGGCGCACAATCACGGTAATGACGCCTAAAGCTGCGCCTAACGCCAGTGCCCCAACATCGCCCATGAATACTTCAGCGGGATAAGCGTTGAACCACAAAAAAGCCAAGCCAGCACCTGCTAAAGCGCCGCAAAATATTGACAGTTCTCCCGCATTGGGAATATATGGAATGCCTAGATATTTCGCGAAAACGCTATGCCCAGCAACATAAGCGAAAATCCCTAAGGCGCTACTGACCATGACAGTCGGCATGATGGCCAAGCCATCCAGTCCATCGGTTAAATTCACTGCATTGCTCGTTCCTACGATGACAAAGAATGACAATAGGATGAACCCAACGATTCCAAGCGGAATGGCCACTTCTTTGAAGATCGGCACAATCATTTCAGTCTGTGCCGGTATTTCAGCAGTCAAAGCCAGGTAAGATGTAACGATGATTGCAATAATTGACTGCCAGAGGAGTTTTGTTCTAGCACGTAGCCCTTTGGAATTACGATGGACTACTTTGCGATAATCATCGATCCAGCCAATAATCCCAAAACCGATCGTGGTAAACAGTACAACCCATATATAGCGATTAGTTAAATCGGCCCACAGCAAAGTGGTTAATGCGATAGCAGTAAGTATCAAAGCGCCGCCCATCGTTGGTGTGCCAGCTTTGATCAAATGCGTTTGCGGACCGTCATCACGCACCGATTGACCGATCTTGTAAGCGGTGAGCTTACGTATCATCTGTGGTCCGATAATGAAGGAAATAATCAACGCAGTGATTACCGCTAGCATTGCGCGCAACGTAAGATAACTAAAGACATTAAAGGCGCGAATGTCTTGAGCTAACCATTGAGACAACGCTAACAGCATGTTGCTCTCCATTGCCATTGCGAAGGCATCTTCAATTCGTTGTCATTGAAAAAATTCATGCGTCATGAACCTCAAGATGTTGAACAACACGTTCCATTTGCATGAACCGCGAACCTTTGATCAATACAACCACATCATCTGCTAATAAATTACGCGCAATATTCAACAAAGCATCTATCGAGTCAAAGTGCCGTGCGCCTTTGCCAAATTTTTCCGTCGCATAAGCTGATAACTTACCCAGTGTCAGCAATTGATCAAGCCCGGCGTTCCGTGCATCTTGGCCAATTTTTTGATGCAGATTGATAGCTGCATCCCCCAATTCGCCCATATCACCCAGCACCAATATTTTTTTCCCAGGAGCTGCTGCAAGTACAGCCAACGCTGCACGGACAGAATCGGGATTAGCGTTATACGTATCATCAAGCAGCAAAGCATTATTCAAACCGCGTTTCTGTTGAATTCGGCCTTTGACGCCGGTAAATTTCTCCAAACCTGAAGCTATCGTGGTTCTATCGATTTTCAAAGCAACGGCCGCTGCGGCGGCGGCCAGCGCGTTGTAAATGTTGTGTATGCCGGGAACCTTTAATTGTAGGGTGATCACACCGTCCGGTAGTCTTAGCTGCAACTGGCTGGTTAAAGCGTTCATTTGATAGGTTGCGTTGATTTGCGCTGCTTGCTGTAGACCAAAATCAATCACTGCGCGTGCGCCAACGCAATCACGCCACATAGCGTTGTAAGGATCATCGGCATTGATGATCGCAACACCTTGTTTGGATAAGCCTTGAAAAATCTCTGCTTTTGCACGTGCAACGGCCTCAACCGAGCCGAGACCTTCGATATGTGCGTTACCGGCATTGGTGATCAACGCCGCATCGGGTTTAACTAGTTTCGTCAAATAGGCAATTTCTCCCACATGATTCATGCCCATTTCAAACACCGCAAACTGATGATCTGCACGCAACCTCAATAACATCAATGGAACACCAATATCATTATTAAGATTGCCTTCGGTGGCGAGTACCGGATCGATTGATTGGTCAGTCGAATCATTGCTTATTTTCGCGGCCTGGCGAAGGATTGAGGCAACCATTTCTTTAACGGTAGTCTTACCATTGCTTCCCGTTATTCCTATTACTGACAATTTGAATTGATCGCGCCAGAAAGCTGCCAATTGGCCTAAACTCTTCAGCGTATTGTTAACGGAAAGAACAGGAACCTCTGAGTTCAATGATTTGAACGCGGTAGTTTCGTTGACGATGGCACCAACCGCACCTTGTTTGACTGCGCTCGCAACAAATTCTCCACCATCAAAATTTTTCCCTGATAACGCAATGAACAAGTCTCCTTTTTTCACCGTACGGCTGTCAGTGCTAACCCCAGTGAATAAGACATCTTTTCCATTCCATCCAACATGTAATGCCGATGCGGCTTGTCGAATCGTCATCATTGCAGCACCTGTATTTTTTTACTGACGTCGTGTAACACTTGATGCACCACATCTGCATCGCTAAAAGGAATCTTTTGTCCTTTTATTTCTTGATATTGCTCGTGCCCTTTGCCTGCAATCAAAACAATATCGCTTTGATGGGCATTAACTATGGCTTGATAGATAGCGAGTGCGCGATCTGCTTCCATGTGATAATTATTTCTTGAAACACCGGATGTGATGTCCTTGAGAATGGCGAGCGGATCTTCATTACGCGGATTATCACTGGTGAATATGACGTTATCTGCAAGCCTCGTAGCCACTTCACCGACTAACGCACGCTTACCTTTATCGCGGTTGCCGCCACAACCGACCACACAGTGCAACGACGGACGATGTCTTTTAGCTTGCCGGCTGGAGCGCAATATTTCAAGTAGCGTGCTCAATACTTTTTCCAGCGCGTCAGGGGTATGTGCGTAATCTACAATAACCGTTGGTTGGCTTTCGCTGGCATATCTTTCCATTCGTCCCGGAATAGCTCGAACGTGCTGCAATGCTTTTGTCGCATCAGATAAATTAATGCCTCTGGCCAATAAAGAGGCTGTGACAGCCAATAAATTGTAAGCATTGAATTTTCCCAAAACGGCTACTTTCAAATGTTCGCAAACGCCTTGGTATTCAATATCCAGTTCGATGCCATTGGTATCCGCTTGAAAATTTGAGCCGAGAACCATTTGTCGACAATCATTTTCCTGACGAGCATTGTTAGAATGCTTGAAGCCGTAGCCAATAGTTTGTATTGCGGTACTTTTAAGTTGACGCGATAGTTCGACGCCCAACACATCATCTAAATTGATCACAGCGTATTTCAATCCAGGCCAAAAAAACAAACGTGCTTTGGTTGCCGCATAGGCATCCATGTTGCGGTGATAATCGAGATGATCGCGTGATAAATTTGTCAATACGGCGACGGAAAAAGTAGTTCCATTGATACGCTCTTGTGCGATGCCATGCGAAGAAACCTCCATAACCACATCATTGATGTCTTGCTGTACAAAATCGGCAAGTAAATGTTGTAGCACTAATGCATCTGGTGTGGTGTTATCAGTGGGTGTAAGATCGCCGTAAATGCCATTTCCCAATGTTCCCATGACCGCTACTTTTTTATTGAAGTGAAGCATCGCTTGCGCGTACCAGTGGGAAAAGGATGTTTTGCCATTGGTACCAGTTACGCCTACTGTCCATAAATGCTGCGATGGATTTCCGTAAACGTGATTAGCGATCGAACCTGCATTTATTTTTAGCTCAGGGATAGACAAAGATGGAACACGCCATGCGGAATTCCAAGAAAAATCATGCGGATCCCACAGGATCGAACTGGCGCCAGCCGAAATGGCATCGGGAATAAATTTTCTTCCGTCGCTTTTTTCTCCCGAATAGGCTACAAAAGTGTCTCCAGGTTTTATTTTACGGCTGTCTGAAACGAGATTAGTAATCGACACGCCAAGCTCGTGTAATCGAGCTAAGTCAAGCAATTTGACGGATTTCTTTTTGGCGGTCATTAGCTATCCTTCTTCATCAATTTCAGGGACGGCTGTAAAATTCACGACATTATTCGCCGGCGCATCGGGCGGAATGTTTAAAATATGCAAAGCGTTTGCCATGACTTTGCTAAAAACCGGCGCAGCGACAGCTCCTCCAAAGTATTTTCCCGCAGAAGGCTCGTCGATCATCACCGCAACTATAAGACGCGGATTAGACGCAGGAGCGTAGCCTACAAAAGTGGAAATGTAATGTTTCTTAGCATATTGACCGTCGATTAGTTTATGTGCAGTACCGGTTTTTCCGGCAACGCGATAACCATTGATTTGAGCTAAAGGGGCCGTGCCGCCGGGTTTTGTCGCCATTTCCAGCATCGTACTCATGGCTTTTGCCGTTTTAGGTGAAATGACGCGATGACCCATTACCGACATGTCTTGTTTTAAAAGTGAAATCGGCTTTAGTTCGCCGTCAGCGGTGAAAATAGTATAGGCGCGTGCAAGCTGCATTAGACTAGTGGATATGCCGTGTCCATAGGACATCGTCGCTTGTTCGATTGGCTTCCAGGTATTATAAGGTCGCAATCTTCCATTGACTTCACCTGGGAATCCAGAATTTGTAGACATGCCAAAACCAGAACGATTAAACATTTCCCACATGGTCTGAGGTTTCAGCGATAGCGCTATCTTTGCGGTTCCGACATTACTGGACTGTTGGATCACTTGCGCGACATTGATAGTGCCTTTATTGCTGACATCACGAATCGTGCGTCCACCCACTTGCAATGTGCCCGGTGCTGTTTGCATCAGTGTATTGGCATTGATACGACCTAATTCCATAGCAATCGCGACAGTAAAAGGCTTTAAAGTAGAACCTGGTTCGAATGTGTCGATCAAGGCACGGTTACGAATTCTCTCGTTGGAAATGGTTGATCGATTATTCGGGTTATAAGTGGGTAAATTGCTAAGCGCTAAAATTTCGCCGGTTTGCGCATCTAACACAATGATACTGCCAGCCTTAGCTTTATTGATTTGTACCGCATGTGCTAACTCATTATGAGCACGATATTGGATGCGGCGATCAATCGACAAAATTAAATCGCGACCTTCCTTAGGCATGCGAATTCTTTCGATATCCTCGATAATCCTACCTTTGTTATCCTTGATCACCTTACGACTGCCTAATTCGCCATCCAATACATCCTGCCAGCCGCGTTCAACACCTTCTTGACCTTCATCGTTAATGTCGGTGAAACCTAATATGTGTGCAGCAAATTCTTTTTCTGGATAATAGCGCTTGGATTCATAGCTGATATAGATACCAGGTATTTTTAAATGAATCGCTTTTTCAGCTAAGTCTGGCACCAATTGACGTTTCAAATAAACAAAACGGCTGTTTTTGCGATTTAACCGCTCGCTTATTTCTTCTGAAGGCATTTCAAGCAAAGTGGATAATTTTTTCAATTGCTCAGAAGTTATTTCCGCTAACTGAGGATCAGCGTAAAGAGAAGCAATGGGAGAGCTAATCGCGAGCACATGACCATTTCTATCGGTAATCATGCCTCTGTCGGCGTTCATTTCAACTACCCGGCTATAGCGAGATTCCCCTTTTTCTTGCAAAAAATCATGATGCATTCCTTGCAGGAAAGCGGCGCGCGCCATTAGTACAATAAAACCTAATAACAAAACAGACAAAATCAACCTGGAACGCCAAGGCGATAAGGTAATTGGCTTGACTGGGTTACTAATCACGTTTCGATCTCGAGTCTAAACCTGACGGCACTGTGTCTATCGTGACAATTTGTATGGCTGAGGTCGATGGAACGGTCATATTTAGACGTTCTCGCGCGATTCCTTCAATACGTCCGTGCCTGATCAAAGTGCTTTGTTCGATTTGCAATCTTCCCCATTCGATATCGAGTTTGCGTTCTATTTGCCGCTCATTTTCTAGCGCAATAAATAACTTGCGCGCGTTATGCTGCGCAGCGACCACGCCTAACGCCGACACAATTAATAGCAACAAAAAGAAAAGATTGAGTTTGAACAATGTCATCACTCCCATCAGACAAGTTTTTCCGCCACACGCATTACTGCACTTCTTGCCCTAGGATTGCTGTCAATTTCAGTGATTCCAGGGCGTATTTTTCCAATTAATCTTAATTGCTGTTTTCCTAGGCGTTGCAATTCTTCGAGTTTCAGCGGTATTTGCCGAGGTATTGAGGGCGCATGTGCCTGTTGTCGCATAAATTGCTTTACCATCCGATCTTCTAACGAATGAAAACTAATCACCACCAGTCTTCCTCCTATATTCAGCAATTCACTGCATTGCGGCAATGTTAGCGACAGCTCCTCAAGCTCTTGATTGATAAAAATCCGTATCGCCTGAAAAGTGCGCGTCGCCGGGTGCCGCACAATTTCGCGCTGACGCTGACGCGAGCGCACAACCCCTGCGACAATTTCGGCAAGTTCCCGTGTGGTAGTAATAGACTGCCGCGTTCTTGCCACAATAATCGCTCTTGCAATCTGCTGAGCATACCGTTCTTCGCCATATTCTTTAATCACCCATTCCAGTTCATCTTCTTTCACCGTTGCAATCCATTCCGCAGCAGACAGTCCCTTCGTTACATCCATGCGCATATCCAAAGGTCCAGTCGCGCGAAAACTGAATCCACGAGAGGCATCTTCTAGTTGCGGGGAAGACACTCCCAAATCCAGTAATATTCCGTCGATACTTCTAATTCCGATCTGTTGCAACTTCTGCTGCAATTGAGAAAAACTCGCGTGTTCAATGCAAAACCGCTTGTCTTGAATCATTTTTCCCACCGCTACCGCACTTACATCTTTGTCGAAGGCTATTAACTTGCCTTGCTCGTCGAGTCTCGACAAAATCAACTGACTATGCCCGCCACGTCCAAATGTTCCATCAACGTAAATACCATTTGGTTTAATCGCTAATGCCTCAATCGCCTCATCCAGCAATACCGGAGCATGCATTTATTTCTGGCTTATAACGAAAAACCTTTCAATTCGGGTGGTATATCTCCCCCATCAAAAGTAGTATTGGTGATTCTGAATTTCCATTGTGCAGCATCCCAAAGCTCGAACTTGGCGCCCTGGCCGACCAAAGCGACCTCTTTGTTTAATCCTGCGAATTCACGCAATGGCGCTGGAATTAAGATACGTCCAGTGCCGTCCATGTCTACATCACTGGCCATACCTATGATTAATCGTTGAAGGTTTCTGGATCGTTCATCAAGACCCAGGTTATTAAATTTTTGTTCGATGGGTTCCCAGGCAGGCATCGGATAAATCAGAAGGCATTTTGAGGGATCTGCGGTCACAACGACTTTTTCATAACCAAAGGACAGGATCTCGTCACGGTATTTGGCAGGTATCGCCATCCTGCCTTTCGCATCTAGATTAAGTTGCGCAACACCACGAAACATAACATCCCCTTAGATTTCGGAAGTGAATAAAAACACAAATATCCACTTTTCCCCACTAATATCCACTTTAATCAAAAAAAGTGGCCTAGTCAAGATATTATTGGGACATTAATCGTATATTCGACAATAACTTAAGCAATCTATGGAATAATCAAAAATATATAGAAAAATAAGATAGATATAAGACGATTTGCATGTATAAAATGAAGTTTGATATTGTTCCTTAAGGGATCAATAAAATCATGTAACCATAAATTTCGCTGAGTCTGTTGCATTCAATACTCGCATTCTGTTGACAGCGATTAAAAATAGATCACCTAATTCATTTATTCGGCTTAAACTCTAATCGGAAGGATCTAAGAATCTGATTACCAGGCTGTGTATGAAAAGCGATATTGGATGAAGGCTATAGAGGCGTTTATACGATTGTTTGGGATTTTTTGTCCAACTCACGCAATCCAGTCAATCCAAGTAAATCGACATATGTGTTGCTGGGGTTTTGGTTAAGGGGAGGAGTGCTTAGTGATCGGCAGCATACATCATAAAGCGTTGTCATCGTACAAGTTATACGCCCTCGTATCCGAATGAAGTAAAACAACAGTAATTCAATTCAAACACAGATTGACTTGGCTATGCATGATGAGCTTTGGCTATTTACTTTTCTTTCAGGCCGGCAAGAGCTTTACTGCTTCACTTGTCTCCAAGCTTTATGAGCAAATCGGCATGATGGTTACGACCAGTTCCGCATTTGCAGAATGTGGATTAATATTTTTATCGACGCCAAAATAACCACCGCGTTCTGAATCACGCTAACCAGCACCATCCCGTTATCAAAACCGGTACCGAGTCTTTCCGCTTAGGCAAAGTAGCAAAAATCCAATCTTTAGAAAAGGCACAACTCTTGTTACAAGAAGAAAACACTGACCTCTAATCCACCACCATCGCGTTCAACAAAATTCATAAGAGAAAAAGCCAATCAACCTGGTCGATTTATCCACAGCAGGACCACACTACCCCACTATAATGATTGGTCTTTTTAGTTAACGCCAACAGCTTGATGGTGATTATCAATATAATATATTGCCGATTCTTTTCACCTGGAGCGATGACACATAGAACAATAATGAATGAGCAAATGAAAAATTAAAGAAGAAATCAAAAAACTAACACTAGGAGATAAAAAATATTTTTTATTCTCGCCTTAATAAAGAAGAAGCTAATAATGAACAAAGAAGTTATTTCGTGCGAATTGCATGATTTCATTGAGGTTGCTTGTATGTACGGCTACCGACTGAAACTAACACTAAAAAACGACCAAACAATCGAAGGCAAAGCAATTGATATTGTGAATTCTTCACAAAAAAGAGAATGCCTAGTCATTGCTAGTGAGGATAATACTTGTCAACAGATCGATTTGACGGAGTTGGCTAAAATGCAGGTATTGACGCCGAATGCTAAATTTCAAGAAGTGGTATTTGATTGATAAAGCTTGTCTGTTAAAAGCTTATGTCATCCATCGACAAGCTCTTAATTGATTGGCAACGCGATAATGGGCGTCACGACTTGCCTTGGCAACAATCTCGCGATCCTTATGCAATCTGGATCTCTGAAATCATGTTGCAGCAAACGCAGGTCAATACCGTCATTCCGTATTTTCAGCGGTTTATGCAGGCTTTTCCGACAGTATTCAACTTGGCAAACGCCTCATTAGATTCTGTTTTAGCGCTATGGAGCGGACTCGGTTATTATTCGCGTGCGCGGAATTTACACGTAGCGGCGCAAGAAATCGTTTCATACTCTCAACAACATTTTCCTGCTGACCGGCATGCATTGGAACGATTACCGGGAATTGGACGTTCAACCGCAGCGGCTATTACAGTTTTTGCTTTTGGACACCGCGAAGCAATCCTGGATGGAAATGTCAAACGAGTATTTACACGTTATTTCGGTATTAGCGGTTTCCCAGGTGAATCTGGCATACAAAAGAAGTTATGGAAAAAAGCTGAAGATGCACTCCCGAATGACTATCAAAAAGGACGTATTGAAGCATATACACAAGCGTTGATGGATTTAGGCTCAACCGTTTGTACGCGAACTACACCTGCATGCGTAATCTGTCCACTGAATCGTCATTGCATCGCTGTAAAAGAAAATCGAGTCAACCAGCTTCCTACACCGAAACCTCGCAAGCAGTTACCACAAAAAGAATCCGTTTTTTTGCTTTTGCTGCACGAACAAAAGCTATTGCTACAAAAAAAACCTGCTAACGGTATTTGGGGAGGGTTATGGTGTTTCCCAGAAATCGGCATGGAAGTAGATGTTTCGGCATATTGTCTAGATAAATGGGAAATCAAGATCGATACTCTATGTGAGTTGCCAGCATTGCACCATCAATTCACACATTTTAAATTGTGTATTTATCCGAAATTGTTAACTACGACTTCAGTAGGATGGACGCTACAACACGATTCAATTTGGCTTCATCCTTTCGATGCTTTGCAACAAGGCATTCCGACACCGGTTAGAAAGATAATAAAACACACTTTCGCGTCATTAAAGCAACTAACTTTATCCATAAACGATGAAAAACGATTGGAAAGAATGGCGTAAAGAAAAACGAAAGCAGCTCATTACCGCTCGTGAAGCCATTCCAAAAGAAGTGCATCAGCAATGGAGTGCAAATATCTCGGCGTTTCTGCAGAAAGATTTTCCTCAACTAAACAAACTCGTGCTGGGAATTTACTGGCCATTTCACAATGAATATGATCCACGCTTAGTTGCACCATATTTTTTAGAACAGGGAGTGACACTGGCATTGCCAGAAGTAGTGCAGCGTAATGAACCATTGTGTTTCCGAAAATGGACTCCTGAGAGTGCTATGAGGAAGGGAGAATACGATATCCCTGTACCTGCGGATGCTCCCAGTGTTATACCTAATGCGCTATTGATTCCTATGGTTGGATTTGATTCGCAAGGTTATCGTTTAGGTTATGGCAGCGGATATTTCGACCGGACACTTGCGAACTATGATACGTTGCCAATGGCGATCGGTATTGCATTTGAATTACAACGACTGCCCGATACCTATCCTCAACCGCATGATATTCCAATGCATTATATTGTTACCGAGGCGGGAATTCATCTCCCCAACGCGGCATGAGAGAATGATTTATTTTTAAATGATCGAGTATACGGGCCACCACAAAATCCACCATATCTCCGATGGTTTGGGGATGATGATAAAAACCAGGGTTAGCTGGCATGATAATGGCACCACTGCGCGCCAATTTGAGCATATTTTCGAGATGCAACATGGAAAAAGGCATTTCCCTTGGCACCAAAATTAATGGGCGATTTTCTTTCAACATGACATCAGCAGCACGTTCAATCAGCTTTTGATTTAAACCTATTGCGATAGCCGACAACGTTCCCATGGTACAAGGGCAGATCACCATTGCATCGGCAGGATTGGAGCCAGAAGCCACCGGTGCAAACCATTCTTCTCGGCCAAACACGCGTAATTGACCTTCAGGAAGTTGATAACGTTGGTTAAAATAAGACTCAGCGTCCTTAGGATTTGAGGGCAGACTTAAATCCATTTCTTGGCGCGCAACGATTTGAGCAACTTGTGAATACAGCAAATAAACTCTTTGCTGATGCAACAGTAATTGTTCTAATAAGCGAATGCCATAAGGCATGCCAGACGCGCCGGTCAAAGCAAGCGTGATGGTCTTTTGATCAGACATACGTCAAAAATCCCGCTTGATCAATAAGATTCAAATTTCTCGAGACTCAAAAAAATATTCCCATGAGAATATTCTACTGATCATACTTTTTATCATTTTCATTGAGCATTTCCCGTTCTTGCCGCTCGATAAAATCTTTGGTGCTATCAATACCGCGCAACTGCAACACATAGTTTCGTACCGCAGCTTCTACTAAAACAGCCAGATTTCGACCCGCTGCAACCGGAATAATCACTTTGCGGATATCAACATTCATGATGCTTTGATTCAAATTGCTCAACGGCAGGCGTTCTTGCATAACAGTATCTCCGGAGCCGCCATTTTGCAGATGCACAATTAATTTCATGTTCTTGCGGCGTCGTACTGCGGTTTCGCCAAAAATAGTGCGGATATTTAAGATACCCAATCCTCGAACTTCGAGATAATCCCGTAACATCGGAGGACAGCGGCCTTCTAACGTTTCTGGAGCGATACGGCGCAATTCCACGATATCATCGGCGACTAAACCATGCCCGCGGCTTATTAGTTCAAGCGCTAATTCACTTTTACCGACACCGCTTTCACCGGTTATTAATACCCCCATGCCCAGTACATCCAAAAGAACGCCGTGCAAAACACAGGAAGGAGCGAGCACGCTATTGAGATAAGAACGGATTACCCAAATAATTTCAGAACTGGGATAGGGTGAACTAAGTAGCGGAATATTAGCGTTATCTGACAATGCGAGAATAGATTGGGGTGCTTCGGCATTATCCGCGATGATGATACAAACCATATTGCTTTGTACCAGTTGATCGGTTTTCTTCTCTAATGCTTGCGCATCGAGTCTGTTTAAATAATTAATCCCGTCACTATTTAATACTTGAATCCAATCCGGTTGAATAAAATTCAAGTAGCCTATCGCTTCTTTGCCAGTATTTAATACTGACTCGTCCGTCAGTAATTTATTCCGGCCATTGTGTCCTGAAACCCAGCTTAATTTGAGTTTTTCTTTTTTATCTTCAAATAGCTGTGAGATACTAATTTGTGACATCTGATTTCCAGCTTGCGATCATTTCATGAATGACTGCGGCATCCTTGTGGCGAAGGAGATTGTCACGAAAATTCTTATCGCTAAACATTTGTGCTAATTCACTGAGGATTTGCAAATGTTGATCGGTGGCTTTTTCGGGTACCAGTAAAATACACGCGATACTAACCGGTTGCCCATCGGGTGCATCAAAAGGAATCGGCTCTTTCAACGTAACCAGTGCTGCAACAGCTTCACGTAAACCCTTAACGCGACCATGTGGAATCGCTACACCTTGCCCTAAACCAGTGGAACCAAGCTTTTCGCGTGCAAACAGGCTATCGAATACTTGGCTGCGTGCAATTTGATGCGTATTTTCAAATAATAATCCTGCTTGCTCGAAGACTCTTTTCTTACTTGCGACTTCTAAATCAACGATGACGTTTGAAGAAGGAAGGAGTTTTGAAATAAGATTCATTAAAGGTTACTTCTTAATTATTAGAATTGATGTTGAATTTGATGTGTTTTGCTCTGAACAAGTTTTTATTATTTCTTAAGCATCAAATTCCTGATCTTTTAGTGCGCCATGATTGCGTTTTTCAAGATTTTTTTCTTTGTGTTTGAGTATCTGTCTGTCCAATTTATCGATTAAACCATCAATAGATGCATACATGTTTTCACTTTCTGTTTCGACAAAAATATCTTTGCCGCGAATATGAATATTCGCTTCTGCTTTTTGTTTTAGTTTATCGACTGACAAAATAACACTGACATCAATAACATGATCAAAATGCCGCGTGATTTTGCCAATTTTTGAACTGACATATTCCCGCATCGCATCAGTAATTTCTACGTGGTTGCCGGTAAGTTTTAGATTCATAGATGTCCTTATTCCATTAAAATGATTTACGAAGATTCGCTGGCGGGATTTGTAAAATCTCTCTATATTTAGCGATAGTTCTGCGCGCTACGATTATTCCTTGCTGGGTCAAAATTGTTGCGATTTTACTATCACTTAAAGGTTTTTTTGCATTTTCTTGTTGAATGAGTTCTTTAATCAATGCGCGAATGGCTGTGGCTGAACACGCACCACCAGAATCGGTGGTCAAATGACTACCAAAAAAATATTTGAGTTCAAAAATACCTCGTGGAGTATGCATAAATTTTTGTGTTGTGACACGCGAAACGGTTGATTCATGCAGATTCAATACTTCTGCAATTTCCCGCAACACTAGAGGGCGCATCGCTACCTCTCCATGCTCAAAAAATTGCTGTTGTCTAGTCACGATAGCAGTAGCCACATTTAATATTGTTTGTGCGCGTTGATGAACATTTCGGATGATCCATTTCGCTTCAGTCAATTGACTCGATAAGCCATTTCCCGAATCACCTTGTACTTGATTTAGTATGTTAGCATACAGATGATGGATAGTTAGTCGTGGCAATGCCGCGTTGTTGAGTTCTGCGACCCACGCACCATTTTTTCTTTTGACAACAATATCCGGTATCACATAGCGTTCGATCGATCCGTTAAATTGTTCACCTGGTTTAGGATTTAATTGTGTAATAAGCTTCTGGACGCCTTGAAGCGTTTTATCACCGTAACCGAGTATTTTTTTAATTTGACCATAGTCATGCGCAGCCCAAATATGCAAATAATTTGAAATGATGTTATGGGCTTCACTTCGATAAAGGGTTTTTTCAGGCATGCTTTGTAATTGCAATGCCAAGCATTCTTGCAAATCTTGTGCACCTACTCCTGAAGGATCAAGTTTTTGTAGATATTTCAATGCAATTACTAAATCATCTCGACTAATATCTAATTCGGTTGGTAAGAAAGCATGCAATTCATCAAGCGATTGGGTCAAATAACCATCATCATCTAAGCTATCGATAAGCAAGCTAAGGATCTTTCTAGTAAGTTCCGTAATTTTTTGGGAACAAGCTACTTGCGAAAGTAAATGTTCACGCAAAGTTATTGGTTTGGCCGCAATCTGCGGATCAACATCACTGCCTTCGAAAGTACTGTGCGCGGTAAACTCATCTCGATGCGTTTCTTCTCTATTCGCATATTCTTCTTCAAATGTAACGGAGTCCTCTGAATCGTCGATCCGCAAAACTTCATTTTCACCATGGATGTCATTATGGTTTTCTGACGAAGAATCGTCATTTACAGAAACAAAAGAATCCTCTTGCATCTCCAGCAATGGATTTTCTTGCACAATCCGCTCGATTTCTTCATTGAGCTCAATGGTCGAAAGCTGCAACAATCGAATGGACTGTTGCAGTTGCGGAGTCAGTTTAAGTTGATGTGATAACTTTAATTGCAGTGTCGGTTTCATGTTTATACATAATGGACGTAATTAAGAATTCATTGAGTTCATAGAATTCATTCATTACGTTATAGTCGGAAGTGCTCACCTAAATACACTTCTCTTACTTTTTCATTATGAATGATTTCTTCTGGTTTGCCTTTCGCTAGAACATGTCCCTCACTAATAATATAAGCTCGATCGCAAATACCTAAAGTTTCTCGAACATTGTGATCAGTAATCAAAACCCCGATATCTCGGCTTCTAAGAAAAGAAACCACCTTTTGAATATCCATCACGGCAATTGGATCAACACCAGCAAAAGGTTCATCCAGCAAAATAAATCTAGGTTGTGAAGCCAGGGCTCGAGCAATCTCAACACGCCGGCGCTCACCACCAGACAAACTCATAGCAGAATTATTGCGCAAATGTGAGATATGTAAATCGTTTAATAAACTATCTAAATGGTTTTGTTTTTCTGCTTCTTCAAAGTTTTGTAATTCCAATACGCCTAAAATATTTTCTTCAACAGTCAGCCGTCTGAAGATAGAAGCTTCTTGCGGTAAGTAACTAAGGCCAAGCTTAGCTCTCTGATGTATCGGTAATCGGCCAAGATCGGTATCATCCAGCGACACCTCTCCGCTATCCAATGGTACAAGCCCAACAACCATATAAAAACAAGTGGTTTTCCCGGCTCCGTTTGGCCCAAGCAACCCGACTACTTCACCACTATGCAATGAAAATGACACATCTTTAACAACAGTACGTGATTTATAATTTTTCTTCAGATGACTTGCTTTTAATTCGCTCATGCCAGGATAACGTTAGTAGTTCGGTATAGTACAAGGCTATTGATCTGATTTATTCTTGGGTTGAATAGTAATGCGTACTCTTTTGCCAGGATTGGTTTCAACGCCTCGGTCATTATTTCCAATCACTTTGAAAAATTCAGTACCCATTTCATAAGAAATGTAATCGCCATTGACCTCATCTGAGCCGCGTCTCAATCGAGCTTGACGGAATAGCTCGATTTTATCAGCTTTACTATCATATTCTGCGCGTTCACTCCAACCTTCAACATATTCATTCAGACCGTCGCGTTTTTGCCGGAAAGTTACCAAATTTCCGGTCGCTGTAGCGTGACGGAAACCATTTAAATCTTCTTTCATCACCAATTTATCTGCTTTAATTTTCAGCGTGCCTTGCGTAAGAATGACATTTCCGGTGAAGGTACTGATACGAGTCGATTCTTTGCGATTAACATCTTCAACTGTTGCTCGGTCTGATTCAAGTTGTATCGGTTTATTTCGATCGGCCTTCTCAGCAATTGCAGTAGTTGCAACAAAAGATAACGAGAAACAGAGTGCAAAGAATGGTTTCATTTTTTTGATGATGGTTTGAAGTTAATGGCTTTTACACTAGATAAGAGTTGCAAAATTCCAGTTTGATTATTTAATTCCATACCGACTGCACTGACTTCGGAGCCTGGTTTCGTGATTGTGACAAAACGGTCAGTAAGCACCATACTTTCATCGGGTATCAAGTGCAGAAAATCAGTTGTCAAAGTGATTTTATTTTTTTCATTGTCAACGCCTCGAACAGCCGTAATATTTTCTTTTAAGTAAATGTTTTTACCTTTGTCTTTAATCTCTGCGGTATCTGCTTGAATTCTAAAAGTCGGTTTATTTTCGGCCAAATTTTTAAAATCAATATGTTGCATGCGAGTGGTATTTTCTTCGAAATAATGTGAGAGCGTTTGCGCGGAAAAATTCTTGCGGATGGCCTGAACATGATCTGTTCGAATACCCGATACACCTTCGATAATGTAATCAGGATTATGAAAAAATTTACCATTTACGGATTCATAAGGGCGCGAAATTTGATCCAACCATAACGCTACGAGCGCCAAGAAAATAAACACCGCTAACGGAAAACTAATATGCGAATATTTAATCATATTAGCTGAAGATAGGCGGACAGTTGTGTTAATGATCGCACTGATGTGAATTGACTAGACACAACCTAATTTATTCAAGTTTTTGCATTGTATGATTATATCAGAACGGAATTTATACTTTTAGCATGTATCTGATTCTCTTTTTTTGATCTGAGTCGTATTTTTTATAAAAAACAACTTTAAATAGCTTACTTGAACCTATATCTTAATAGGATAATGTACATTATTCTATCCATTACTGGAATTAACTAATAATTATGCAATCTGAAGCAATCGATTTTGAACATTATGATTTATTGCAAGATGAAGTGTGCGCTCAGCGCATCATCGAAGCAAAAAAGAAGCTGGGTAAACGCGCGGTCATTTTGGCACACCATTATCAACGCGCGGATGTCTACCGGCACGCCGATTTGACCGGGGATTCTTTAAAGCTCTCTTTTTTAGCGGCACAAACTGAGGCCGATTACTTAGTTTTTTGCGGCGTACATTTTATGGTCGAAGTTGCGGATATCCTTTCCAGCCCACAACAAATCGCTATCCTTCCTGATATGTCGGCAGGGTGTTCGATGGCTGACATGGCGAGCTTGTCTAACGTAGAAAGAGCATGGCGTGAATTAGCGGAAGTACTGGATCCGGATGAAACCGTTACGCCTGTCACCTATATCAATTCTGCTGCGGATCTGAAAGCATTTTGTGGCGAACACGGTGGAATTGTATGCACTTCTAGTAATGCCAGCAAAGTATTGCAATGGTCTTTCAAGCAAAGAGAAAAAGTGTTGTTTTTCCCAGACCAGCATTTAGGGCGTTGGAGTGGGCATCAACTGGGTATCCCTTTAGATGAAATGGTCGTATGGAATTTTGATGAACCTTTAGGTGGATTAACGCCAGAGCAAATCAAAAAGGCTAAAATTCTACTGTGGAAAGGACATTGCTCGGTTCATCAAATGTTTCAGCCGCATCATATTATTCGATTCCGAAATCAGTACCCCGATGGATTGGTGATTTCACATCCGGAATGTAGCTTTGAAGTATGTAAAGCATCCGATTTTGTCGGCTCTACGGAATATATCATCAGAACTATTGCTGAAGCGCCGAGTAATACCCGCTGGTTAGTGGGTACCGAACTCAATTTGGTGAGTCGCATTACCGAAGAATTTAAGCCACAGGGAAAAATCATTCAATTCATGTCACCTATGGTGTGTATGTGTTCAACCATGGCGCGAATTGACCCGCAGCACTTGGCTTGGACATTAGAAAATTTGGTCAATGGCAATGTGGTTAATCAGATTACAGTGCCACAAGAAGAAGCCAAGCTTGCCAAATTATCTTTGGATCGCATGCTAAAGATTTCTTAATTTTCGCTAGCACGCTAGTAACATGGAAGTGGTCTCTATGTCGTCGGATAATTGGGTTGTCACGGCACGCGATCGTGAGCAAATTTCTCAAGCAGTAGATATTTTAAATGCTGGCGGTACGGTTGCCTTTCCAACTGAAACGGTTTATGGTCTTGGCGCAGATGTAACGAATACTGAAGCAGTCAGTAAAATTTATCGGATAAAGCAGAGACCCATTGGCCACCCTCTGATTGTCCATATTGCCGATATCGCCTATCTTCATGAATGGACGAAAGAAATCCCTGAGGCTGCTGTAAAACTTGCAGATCGGTTCTGGCCTGGTCCATTGACTCTGATCTTGAAAAGAAACCAGAGGGTTCCCAATGTCGTCACAGGTGGCCAAGATACGGTTGGAATACGCGTGCCATCGCATCCAATGGCGTTGCTGTTGTTGCAAGAAATGGGTCCCAGAAAAGCGCTTGCGGCACCTTCTGCTAACCGTTTTGGTCGCATCAGTCCGACTACTGCAGCGCATGTGCAAAAAGATTTGGGAGCAGCAGTTGATATGATTTTAGATGGAGGTTCTTGTACCGTTGGCTTGGAAAGTACGATTGTAAGTTTCGTAGACGAATACCCAAAAATTCTTAGACCAGGCGGGATTTCTTTAAATGAACTCGAATTGGTTTTGGGGCATTCAATGAATCTTACGCATGTAACGAACGCTCCCACTATTCGCGTATCTGGATCATTGGCTTCGCATTATGCACCAACCACCCCGCTTGAATTATGCGACACAAAACGATTGTGGCAGCATGCGCAGGATTTGGCTGATCAGCAATTAAAAACGATGGTAATCACGTGGTCAAAACACCAACAACTGTTTCAACAAAACCCATATTTACACCAATCTTCGATGCCTATCGATGCTGAAACATACGGTCGGCGGTTGTATGCCATCCTACATGAAATAGACCAAGCTGATTTCGATTACATCTTGGTCGAAGCAGTACCCGATAATTCAAATTGGCTGGCGATTAAAGATCGTCTGCAACGAGCAAGTCATCGTTCTCCTAGAATTTAATCTTGAGGTAATCCATGAATTCCGGTAACACTTTACAAGCCGTTTTGTTCGATGTCGATGGAACACTCGCAGATACCGAACAAGACGGTCATCGCATCGCGTTTAATCAAGCATTTCAAGAAAATGATCTCGATTGGCAATGGAGCATCGATCTTTACGGAGAGTTATTACAAGTAACCGGGGGCAAAGAGCGTATTCGCTATTATATTGAAAAATATGCCCCTGATATGTTAGGTAAAGTGGATTTGAAAGATTGGATTGCTTATCTACATAAAACCAAGACTGGCTTTTATGAAGCGCTGATGGAGAAAGGTAATATTCCTTTACGTCCTGGCGTTGCAAGACTGATTCATGAATTGCGTAATAAAAAAATAACCCTTGCTATCGCTACCACGACAACGATGGAAAATGTCACGGCGCTCCTCAAATCGACGCTTGGAACAGAATCCATCGATTGGTTTGACGTCATTGGTGCTGGTGATATTGTAGCAAAGAAAAAACCTGCTCCGGATATCTATCACTGGGTGTTAAAAGAGCTTGATCTCGATCCGCAGCAATGTATTGCCATAGAAGATTCAGAAAATGGGTTACAGTCAGCGTTGGCCGCAAATTTGCCCACTTTGATCACGATCAGTAGTTATACCCGTTCACAAGATTTTGCGGGTGCGCGAGCTGTTTTGTCAGACTTGGGTGAACCAGACAAACCTTTTACATCAATCAGTGGAAAAACTCTTACGAAGCAGTGGATTGATTACGATGAGCTTAAAGGACTACTGAAATAATGGTTAAAATTGAAAGAGTTAAATAAAATAAATTTTGAACTACTTTTTATGCATACAGTCCATCTTGATAGATTCACACGATTAATAAATAGAAAATTGTTTGTGGATTTTGTAGCGAATAAAAATTAATTTTATAAAAGAAAGGACTGACTTATGAAACACAACCAATCAACTTTGGCAATTGGCATTATCGCGCTTCTTATTAGTTTCCCTTTGGCAGCCTCTGATAATAGCAACAAACATAGAGCCGAGGCTATTGAGCACGCAGAAGATGCACAAATACATGGAAAAGCTGGGCATACCAAAGCATTGCTAGAACATGCCGAAGAAAGTTTAAAACATGCGAAAGCGGCAGAAAATGAGCTGTCAGGTGCTAATAAACAGCATGTTTCTGAATCCGTAAAACATTTGAATGAAGCAATTGAGCATGCAAAACAAGACCATCCCGACGAAGGCACACAACATGTCAAAGAAGCTTTGATACATTTAAAACAATCTAATAACTAAAAACGATATTTAAAAAAGAAGCCATTTTATTTCGTTGTAAATCTGGTTTCGGTTTTAATCTAGCCGAAACCAGCAATTCTTATCAAATAAGGAGAAGAGGCCCTTGCATGGTTGCAATCATATTTGATCAACAAACTGCTAATGACCTTGTCCCGGTAAATCGTACATCTTAACGGTCTTATATATGCGGTCTTTTTCAACTGTGCCATAAACCAGTTTTGCTCAAACTTCATTGACTAATGTAATTCAGTGATGGAGTTATCCCCTTTGAACAGACACATTACGTTCTGTTTAAAGGAGAAGAAAGATGACACAAAACTATAAGCCTGCTTACCCGCCTGAGTTTCGCCAACAAATGGTGGAATTGGTAGCACTAGGCAAAAGTCCGAAGCAATTATCCAAGGAATTTGTCTGCCACTACACATCGATACAGGCCTGGTGCTGAGCAGCGAGAGTACCGATTAGGTCAAGCCAGACAACTGCCCCGGTTTCGGTATTAAGTGGTGCTCCCTTGAATACCAGCGAGCGGCAAGAGCTGCTGTGGAATTGCGTAAGAAGCTCAAGCGTGTGGAGATGGAACGTGGCCTATTGGCAAAGGCCACGGCCTGGTTTGCAAACAACAAGGATTAATTGGAAAGGTGTGCAGCCAATCTTTGGGGCAATCGATTTGATCGCCGACCACTGCGACCCATGCTCTTTTTGCTGTTCAAATACCAATCTTACCGCTCGCTCTCGTAATTCCCGTGAATAACTGATTTGATTTTTCATCGCTTCCTCCTCTCAAATCATCTCATCTCCGGAAAAACCGGGACGATTCAGTCCGCTTCAATCAAACAAGACGATAAAATTTCTACTAGAGGATCAAAATTCATTGGTAGCAGATCCACTGTATATTAGGTAGAATTCTTTTTGTGAAGAAAAACAATTTTCATTTGTGACTATTTCCGTTCCCGACATTCCGCTATGGACCTAAAAATCATCTGAGCAAGGAATTATTACAACTCGCGTGTGAAATCAGTTCGGTTAGCCTGAAAACTACATATTATCGGTTGCGTCTGGTAATCTGATATGAAAACTCTGCATATTAAGGTTAATGTAGACAGCGCCACAATTGTTATTGGAAAACTTTTTGCTTCAATTAACAAACAACAAATACAGGTACACCACTTGCGATTTAAGTAAACCTTAATCGCATAAAATATTTACGAATTTCTAAACGATTAAGCTCTATAGCATTCGATTCAAGTAGTATTATGTGCTTTGAATCTGTATGAACAACTAAAAATCTAACTCTCTATTATTTAAATAATTATGAATCCCATGCTTACGATCGCGGTTAAAGCCGCGCGCCGTGCTGGTCAAATCATTAACCAGGCTTCCCAGAGCGTCGATTTATTGTCTGTTACTAAGAAGTCTCACAGCGATTATGTTAGCGAAGTTGACCGAGCCGCAGAAGACGCAATCGTCGGGATATTAAGAGCAGCTTATCCTGATCATGCCATACTGGCAGAAGAAAGCGGAAGACAAGGAGATCGAAAAAAATCCGATTATCTATGGATTATTGATCCGCTAGATGGCACAACTAACTTTTTGCACGGTTTCCCAAAATATGCAGTATCCATCGGTGTGTCTTATCGTGGAGCCTTGATTCATGCGGTTGTATACGATCCAGTGATGAATGAATTATTTACTGCAAGTAAGGGAGCTGGCGCATTTTTAAATGATCGTCGTATTCGTGTTAGTAAACGGACTCGATTAGACGAATGCCTGATCGGCACTGGATTTCCTTTTCGCGATTTAACTCATATCGAAGCATATTTCGGAATGCTTAAAGCAATCGTACCTCGTGTCGCAGGAATACGAAGGCCTGGCTCCGCTGCGCTGGATTTGTCCTACGTCGCTTGCGGACGTTATGATGGTTTTTGGGAAATAGGTTTAGCACCTTGGGATATGGCCGCTGGTAGTCTACTTATAACCGAGGCAGGAGGATTGGTTGGAGATTTGGAAGGCAATGACAAACATCTACAAAGTGGACAAATTGTTACAGCCAATCCGAAAATATTTTCGCAACTCATTCAAATCATTGCCCCACATTTAACTTCAGAACTGTTAGCAATTCAGCGAGAAGCAAAGGATTTTTAGCTACAGACCGCGCAATCCGCATTTAGCGGGTAGTTAAATTAAAGTAAAACGAATTTCAGAAATAATTTAATTCATTTCTTGGCAGGTGAGGATGTAAGAATTTTTGTTTAAACGGTCATTTGGCGGGAAACTGTCAATCTTCTTCGAGGAGAAGAAATGACTGTAAGTACCGAATTGATCGACAGCCTGCTGGCTGATTACAAGAAACCCCGGATTTGATTGTGAGCATGGCTTTCTCAAGCAACTCACCAAAAAATTGGTCGAACGTGTATTGGAAGTCGGGATAGCTGAACACCTTGATCACACGCATGGCAATCCCGACCGCTGGATGCGATATTCTATCGTCTATCTAACCCCGGATATCCCATCTGTCTGGCGAACAGTAATTGCTCCCTATCTGGATTGCCCAATCCGAGAATACCAAGTCCTGGCTGCAGGGTAGTAGCCGAACTCAAGAATCGCGGCGTCCAAGATATCTCCATCGCCCGCATGGATGGATTGAAGGGATTTCCTGAAGCCATCGAAGCGGGGTTTACCTCAAGACGGCTGCTTAGCTCATCGTACATCTGATGCGTGATAGCCTGAACTACCTTAGCTGGAAGCAACAAAAGACGATTACTACTGATTTGCATCGGATTTATACGCTGCCTCCACTGTTGATACGAGTCAAATCCGATCGGCTGAATTCTGTCTATTCGTCAGAAATCAGAAGAATCATCTATACCACCAATGCCATTGAGTCAATAAGCTGGTCACTGCGCAAGGTTACCAAGAATCGGGATCATTTCCCAGTGATCAAGTCGTACTGAAACGCTCTATCTGGCGTTGATGAACATCAACCAGAAATGGACCATGCCTCTGCAAAACTGGAAAGCAGCTCTCAACAGATTGACTATCCTATTTCAGGAGTGCATGCCTATCCGGTAACCTAAAAACCGTTTACACAAAGTTCGAGACGCGCCCCCACCCTGGCAGACACCCATTTTCATCACCTGCCCAAAAGCTTAAATTTTTAATTTATTAAACAAACGCTATTAAATATTAGCTATTGCTGCTTTAAGCTTGTGTACTTTGATCTTTCTTTTTACGCATCAAGAAGAAAGCAATAACTGCAATAACGAGTACCACTGGAGCAATGATCGCTGCCTTCGGTGTAGGGCGTCCTTCTCCAACCGAAAACGGAAAGCGCGATACATAATCCTGAGCGCCACCTGTTACCGTCACCAATCCTACAAACTTACCTTTCTCTGGAAAGGTATGTTCAACTTTGATTGAGGCTGATGGATATACTTGCGGTGCCAAATGAAACACCGTGATTTCGTTCAGATTTGCTTCCGATCCAGTATCGCGAATGATACGAACCTCTGTTGTCAA